>CALMSO010000113.1 GCA_937872385.1 uncultured Saprospiraceae bacterium | reverse complement strand
CAATGATTTTTTGCAAATTATCGCGTCGTACAATTTCCTGTTCGCTCAAGTGCATGGCGTTTATTGGTTAAAAACATTTACTTTGCAACAATAGCTGCGCCGCAAATGGTGGTCTATTAAAAAGTTCCGCAAAAATAGCTTTTATATCTGTATTGGAAAATCTCAACAACAATTGACCGCAGGTGTTTCGTATTTTTATTATGGAAAACCAAAAAATGCTCAAAATCGCGTTTCATCCTGTTTATAAATACGAATTGCCGGAAGGGCACCGCTTCCCGATGGTAAAATACGAATTGCTACCGGAGCAACTGCTTTACGAAGGCACCGTGCGCGACGAAAATTTCTTTCAGCCAGCCGCCGCCGACGAAGCAACTATTCTGCTGACGCACACGCCCGAATATTGGTCGAAATTGAAAAATCAGGCACTCGACCGGCGGGAAATCCGCGCTATTGGCTTCCCGATGACGCCTGCACTCGTACACCGGGGGCGGCACATCGCCAACGGAACCATTCAATGCGCTTTGTATGCACAACAATATGGCGTAGCGCTCAATATTGCTGGCGGGACGCACCATGCTTTCAGCGACCGCGGCGAAGGTTTTTGCGTTTTCAATGATATTGCTATTGCAGCAAACTATTTGTTGCAACAAAATCCGACCATGAAAATACTCGTGGTGGACCTCGACGTGCACCAGGGCAACGGCACTGCACAGATTTTTCGGGATGATAACCGGGTCTTTACTTTTAGTATGCACGGTGCGCGCAACTACCCGGTGCGCAAGGAGCAAAGCGATTTGGACATTGGGCTGCCCGACAAAACTACCGACGGGCCATACCTGAAAATACTGCGCAATACGCTCCCTGCTCTAATGGACAGCGTGGAGCCAGACCTCGTTTTCTACCTCTCCGGGGTAGATGTGCTGGAAACCGACAAATTAGGGCGGCTAAGTATGAGCCTCGCGGGGTGTCGCAAACGCGATGAAACGGTGTTGGACATTTGCCGACGCAACCAAGTACCGGTGGCCGTGAGCATGGGCGGCGGCTACTCCGAGCGCATTGCCCACATTGTGGAGGCACACGCCAATACTTTTCGGCTGGCGCAAGAGCTATTCTTCTGAGAAAGCTGGCTGTCAGATTTTTGTGCAAAAAAAAAGTCGTGCCACTGGAAAAGCGGAACGACCCCTGAATTATAATCCCATGAACATATCCAAATTTAAAAAAAAACACCAAAAAAATATCCGTCATTTCTTTGCGTATGACAGAAGCATGGTGTATCTTCGCATCAACATTAAGAAAATCATTACTACGCTATCACAACAAATTGTAATCTCAAAGCCTGAATAACAGGCATAATCCCATGAGCATGACCTAGTTAGAGAGGCGAATTCCCGTTCGCCTCTTTTTTTTAATGCGAATGTATCTTTGAGTAGGGATGTAATTTTGAAAAGTGTGCGCCGTCCCGAATTTTGCGTTCGGGACGACTTACCACCAACAAATTATAATCCCATGAACATATTCTCTTGTCAATTTTAGCAGCACTTTTTGCTTGCCTTTTCACTCGCCCTCATTTGCTTATCAATCACGATACAAATATGCACCGACTTTTCATCAAGGACAAAGACAAAATAGAGCCTTTGTGAAAATTTTTATTTCCGAAATATTGATTTAAATTCAATCGGATAAGTATTTCTAACCTTTTTTTGTGAAAAAATTAAATAAATTTTTTTTCATAGAAAAAATAAAAAAAACACTACTGCACAGCCTCAAAAATAAAAAAAGCCTCCGATTTTGCATCAAAGGCTTCTTATTTTTATTTTGTATTCACTTGATAATCAAACTTTTACGTCTTATCTTCGCTTTCAGGTGCTTCATCTTTGCTTTCAGAAATTTTTTCTACCGCTTCCTCCACTTTTGCTACCGCTTCCTCGGCGATTTCTGCTATTTTTTCTATTGCCTCTTCAAAAACGTCTTCCACTGTTTCGGCTACCTCCTCAACCACCTCTTCCACTTCCTCGGCGAGGGTGGTCGCTTCTGGCATTGCTTCAGCGGCGGTTTCCACGGTTGCGGGCGCTTCTTCTTCAGGTGCCGTGGGGCTTTCGGTCTTTTCGCCCAAGATTTGCTCGGCGGCTTTGACTAACTTATCTTCCTCCTCTTTGAGCGACTCCTCTCGCTCTTTCATTTCCTGCGCGATTTTTTCTTGGGCCAAGCGTTTGGCTTCGGCTATTTTCTGGCGCTCGGCTTCTTTGGCTTGCTGCTGCTGCAATTTTTTTTCCAGATCGGCGCGAGTATTCGTCATTTCGGTGAGTTTCTCCTCTTTAGATCGGATACGTTCTTCGATCATCTTGATTTTCGCCTGGCGCAGTTGGGCTTCGAGCTGTCCGTCGGTACGTTCTATTTTACGGTTCTGGAAATTGAGGTCATCGCGGTCGCGTTTGATGGAGCGCTCCATTTTTTCTATAGCAGAAATCAGCCCTTCGTAGCGGCGCTGGAGGCGATCGAGCGGCGATTTGTCGTCATTGCTACCAGCAGCGGCACCAAAGCGTTTTTCTTTGACCATTTTGAAAGCAGCATCGAGTCTTTCCCATACTTTGGCGCGGTGCTCACGCCCAAACTTTGCATCCCGAAATTTGCGCTGAAGGTCTTTCAATTCATCGAAAATAGGTGCCAAGCGCAGTCCTTCACTTACTTTTTGCTCCACAGCGGCGAGCATTTCCATAAAGCGGTTATAATTTTCTTCGGATACCTGCTCGAATTGCTCATCCAGCTTGGAGCGCATATTTTTCATGTGAGCAAACAACTCGTTGGTCGCATTGCGAAGCGTATCAGAATGCTCGCGGATGAGGTTGCGGTCGCGCACCTGCGTTTGTACCTTGTCCCAGAAGCCTTTCAGTTCACTCCAGATGCTACTATCGTAGGCTTCGAGCTTTTCGATTCGGTCTTTGAGAGCACTCAACTCTGCGTGATAAGCCTCGTTGAGTTTGGTAGAAAGCACCGTAAAATGCCACTCGGTTTGTGCTCTTTGCACCACATCAGTGCGCTCCACGCGCAGGTCGGCGGGCAGCAGATCTTCAGTGACGGCGAGTGGGCGTTCGCTTTCGGTGAAGCCCTCCGGGAAATCAAGCACATTGCCAATGCGCCATTCATCCATCATTTTTTGATGGAATTCTTCGGTAACGACGTTTTCGGGAAATGTATAAATAGTCACCTTATTGTCATCTGCTCGCAGTTCCAATGCAATCAGTACACGTTCGTCTTGGGCATCATTTCCCCACAGTACAAGCCTGGGTTTCATAGATGTTTTTCGTAGTTTTCGTTATAAAATGGTATCCGTAGCACTTTGGGCTACTTGCTGTTCACTGTTCGATATTTACGTAATAAATATTCAATGGCTTTTGCAGTCGAATTTGCTTCGCTAAACGTCATTCAACGCACCATAAATACAATCAATGCGAATACTGAGCTAACCCCGAAGGGATGAAAAATTTATAGACAATTGATAATCAACGGCTTTGAACCCCAAGGGGGTGACACTGTGCTCGTATAATATTATCACCCCGCTGGGGTTTAAATCGCCTTTTTATATCCTTATAATTATGCCACCCCTACGGGGTTCGTTTTTTAGCTATGCCTAATGCTCTAATCATTTGTACCCGATATTCATATAATCAATGTGTTTCACCAATTGTAGAACGTTACAACACGCGCTTTTGCGTCCTGATTTCTTGTACAAAGTATTGATTATATTCCAAAATTAACAAAATATTGGCCAAAGCGCCAATTTTTATCGGTTTTTTCTGACAATAGCCGAAACGGAGACTATTCTTTGCCTCAGCCAATCAGCCCTTGGGTATGCAAATACCTTGCAATCTGCACTGCGTTGGTGGCGGCTCCCTTGCGCAGGTTGTCGGCTACAATCCAGAGGTTCAGACCATTTTCAACAGACTCATCGCGCCGGATACGCCCGACAAACACCTCGTCGCGGTTTTTGGCCAGCAGCGGCATAGGGTATTCGTTCTTCGCGGGGTCATCTTGCACCACTATGCCGGGAGTTTCGCGCAGCAAACGACGCACCTCCGGCAACTCGAAGGGCCGTTCTAACTCAATATTGACTGCCTCAGAATGCCCACCATGCACTGGCACCCGCACGGCCGTAGCCGTAATACGAATACCGGGATCGCCCAGTATTTTGCGGGTTTCGTGCACCATTTTCATTTCCTCTTTGGTATAAGCATTCTCTAAAAACACATCACAATGCGGAATAACATTTTCAAAAATTGGATAATGATATGCCATCTCCTCTGGTGCGGGTTCGTAGCCTTTTTTCTCTAAATTATACTGCTTGACAGCTTTCATGCCCGTGCCGGTAAACGACTGATAAGTGGAGACCACAATGCGGCGCAAGCCATACGCGCGATGCAGCGGTGCTAAGGCCAGCACCATTTGAATGGTAGAGCAATTTGGATTGGCAATAATCTTGTCTTCAGCGGTGAGCGTATCAGCGTTGATTTCCGGTACTACCAATTTTTTGGTCGGATCCATGCGCCAAGCCGAAGAATTGTCAATGACGGTAATGCCCGCTTCCGCAAATTTTGGGGCCCACTCCAAAGAGGTGCTCCCCCCCGCCGAAAAGATGGCCACATCGGGCCGCGCAGCGATGGCATCATTCATACCTATGACCTTATGCGCCACGCCATCAAAGGTGATTTCGGTGCCCACCGAGCGCTCGGAAGCTACCAAGAGCAAAGATTCGTAAGGAAATTGATGTGCTTTCAACACTTCGAGCATCACGCCGCCCACCAAGCCGGTGGCGCCTACAACAGCTACTTTCATGGTCAAATGTTTTTGAAAAAGCAATTCCGGTGCTTTTCGCCGGTTAAGCGTTATAAAAATTGCCGCGCAAAGATAACAGCCATTCTCAATTTTATTACTATTTTTGATGGCATGAAACCAGTCATTTTTCTCCTACTCAGCCTGCTGGCACTCACCCCGCTGTACAGTCAGTTTACAGATAACTTCTCCGACGGCGATTTTAGTTCCAACCCACAGTGGATTGGTGATACCAGCCGCTTTATTGTCAATGCCAATGGCGAATTGCAACTCCAAGACAGAACGCCCGTTGCCAATAATACCAGCTATCTGTCGGTGGCTGCGGCTACTTCTATCAACGATGAAACAACTTGGGAATTTTATGTCCGCCTCCAATTTGCTACCTCCACCACCAATTTCGCGCGGGTCTATCTGATGGCTTCTCAGCCCGACCTCGCCGGCAATCTCAATGGCTATTTCTTGCGCATCGGCGGCATTACAGGCAATGATGATGCCCTCGAATTGTTTCGACAAGATGGCAATCGCAATACGCTCATCCTGAGTGGCCGCGCAGGCGGCGTGGGCGAAGACCCTGCGCTGGCAAGGGTACGCATCATCCGCTCTACGGAAGGCGAATGGACGCTTTTTGCCGATTACAACGGCGGCACAGATTATGCACTTGAAGGTAGCGCAGTGGACGCTACGCACGCTTCGGGCAATTATTTCGGCTTTTACTGTCGCTACACCAGCACGCGCAGCGAGTTGTTTTTCTTCGATGATGTATTTATCAATCCGCTATTTGTGGACAATACGCCCCCTACCCTGCTGAGTACTGAAGTGCTGTCTGCAACGTCCATAGAACTCACCTTCGACGAGCCGCTCGACGCTGCCTCCGTGCAAAATTTGTCCAATTATACCATCAATCAGGGCATTGGCAACCCGGCCGAAGCCATACTCGTAGCGCCTACCATCGTTTTTGTAGAATGGGCTACCCCCTTGCAAAGTTCGATATTTTATACCTTGACTGTCAGTGGCATACGCGACCTGAGCGGCAATGCTATGCCCATACAAACCGAGGAAATCGTGTTTTTTGATGTGCAATTAGCCCAGCCCGGAGATCTGGTCATCAATGAACTGCTTTACCAGCCGAATACGGGCGGCAGTCGCTTTGTAGAATTGTATAACAAATCGGATAAAATCATCAATATCATAGGATTAGATATTATAAATACCCAACGTACCACCGGCAATGTCAGTCAACGCATCCAGCGCGACTTCCTGCTGCTGCCCGACGCGTACGTAGCCATCACCGACAGCCCGGCGGACATTGTGCAACGCTATAATACCCCGGAGCCTGGTAATATTGTACAAAACAATGTGCCGGTATTTGAAACCGGCTCTGGCAACGTCACCATTCGCCGAGGCAACCTCACCATTGATTCGTTCGACTATCGGGACGACCTCCATTTTTCGCTGCTCCGAAGCCGCCGGGGGGTATCGCTCGAACGCCTCGACCCCAGCGCCCCTACCCAAAACCCAGGTAATTGGCACTCAGCGGCTTCTACCGCTGGATTCGCTACGCCAGGCTATCAAAATTCACAATTCTTTGCAGGCAGCGGTCGGATTGACCAAGTAATCGGATTGGCCAATAAAACCTTTTCGCCCGATGGCGACGGCTTCGAAGATGTGCTCATCATAGAATACAATGCCGACCAGCCGGGCTTGACGGCTAATATCCGCATTTTTGATGCCAATGGCAGATTAGTCAAACGCCTCGTTGACAATGAAATGCTGGCGGCACGAGGCAATTTCAAATGGGATGGTGCCAACGACGAAGGCGCCAAAGCGCGCATCGGGATTTATGTGGTCTGGATTGAATTGTTTACGCCCGGTGGCCGCGTAGAGCGCAAACGCGCAACCTGCGTATTGGCCGGAAAATTGAATTGAAAACGTGCACTTTTGAACAAAAAAAATTATCTTTGCCAAACACAAACATAGCAGCCTTGCTAAGGAGCGGATGTAGCTTTCACAAATCCCTTGTTGCGCCCGCACAGTGCATTTAATGGAATCCGAATGGTAAGGTATTGCAATGCTTTTTCAGATACTTTTGACTGAGACAACACTTTATCTGACCCTCATCGGAACCTTCACAAACCTTACCTTGCCCTGGTTTACAAACGTAAAGATTGGTAATCAACCAAAAGGATAGGTTTATGTTCAAAAAGTCAAATCACCGGCTTTTCTTCGAATTCTTTATGTCGCTCTTGATTGTGCCAGGGGTATTGCTGTGCATCTTTCCGGAGGAAGGGCCATTTTTTCGCTGGTGGGAAGCACATACCCTGCTCGTAATGCTGGGGCTGCTGGCCATAGGCTTAGCATTCTTTTTCATTAACTTTCCGCGGCTTACCTTGCTGAGTTTTGCGGGCTGCGCGGCCCTATGCCTGCTCTTGGATGAGCGCACTAATGCCCCCTTGCGCCACGCCGACTCGAACACTGATCAGCAACTTCGGATAGGGCAATTCAGTATGAGCAATGCCCCTCACCTCGATGAAGTGCAACTAAGCGCTATTCTCAGCACTGCCTCCGATTTGATTTCCATTCAAAATGTGCGCCCGGAGCAAATCACCGCATTGACCAACTTTTTTACCTGCTGCGGCTATCCCTATTTCGAATGCGTAGTGGACAGCGCCCGTCAGTCGGCACTTGGCGTCTATTCGCGTTATGCCTTTGATTTTGTACGCGGCATCAACTTCCCGCAGGCGCCGGGCATAGTAGGTAAGGTGCAAGTACCAGGCCGGGAGCTACATTCTTTCTACTTTTTCAATGCGCATTTCTACGGCGATAATACGACCGACGTTTATGAACAAAACCGGGAAAACCTGCATGTTTTTGCTCAAGAACTCAACCGCATACGCGCACCGCTGCTCGTGTTCGGCGATTACCAAATGGTGTCGTGGGCCAAAGATATCCAGTCCTTCCGGAACACCGCCAACCTGCGCGACAGCCGCCGGGGCATGACACCCACCACGCCACATGGTTATGTATCGCTTTTTGATCATCCGTTTGACCACATATTTTATTCCGATCATTTCAAATGTATTAGTTTTGAGACGATAAGTAGTGCCGCTACGCTCCACCTCGGCATTGTAGGCACCTACGAATTTGCTACTCAAGACAAACAAAACGATGTTAAACAAACGGCTCAAGAGTTTTAAATATGCATTCGCTGGCATCAGCGATATGATACAAAACCAGCCCAACATCCGCATACACCTGCTGGCCGCAGCTTGTGCCATTGGTATTGGAATATTTTTCGGATTATCGCCCGTAGAATGGTGCATGCTGAGCCTGACGATTGCGCTGATGCTGGCCGCCGAAGCATTTAATACAGCATTAGAATATCTGACCGACCTCGTGTCGCCGGAGTATCATCCCCTTGCCGGGAAAGTAAAAGACGCCGCGGCCGCCGGAGTATTGCTGGCAGCCATCGGTGCAATAGCCGTTGGCGGATGGCTCTTTTTGCCCAGAATATGGGCTATGATTGGCTAAGCCAAACCACAAAAACACTATTTACATCATGAAAAGACGACTAATCCTGTTGGCCGCTGCCTTGGCCATCATTTGTAGTAAACTGCCCGCTCAGGAACAACTCGGAATCGGCATCAGCAATTATGGCGGCGTCAACGCGCTACTGCTCAATCCTGCCAATAGCCAAACGCTACCTACTCGCTGGGACGCTAATTTGCTCACCTTCGGACAATTTTTTGACAATAATTACCTCTTCCTTGAAAACACTCGGCTACTCGATCTCTGGCCCGGCATCGCCAATACCGAAATCCGCGCAGTGTTGGAAGCTGAACATCGCAGCGCTCCTGCCGGAAGCTCCGTGCTTGATTTTTATGAAAATGAGCAACTGAAATACGGCCGCAGCCTGACCTCAGTGCTTGGGCCATCCTTGCTTTTGCATTTAGATGAAAGCCGCTCGGTTGGTTTATTTACTCGCCTGCGTGCTGCGCTCGACATCCGCGACTTGCCCCCCACGCTCGATTATTATCGCTACAATTTACAACCTTTTGAAGTGCCCCTTAGCATTGAACCTATGCAAGGCAGCGCGCTACTTTGGTCAGAAATCGGCTTGAATTATGCCCGGCATCAATCCGGCTATACCGGCGACTGGAGCTTCGGCTTTTCCCTAAAATGGCTCCAAGGCTACGAATCGGCTTATGCCCGCAATCACAGGACTTTCAACTTAACACAATTCCCTGATAATCAGCTTGGTGGAGACCCCCTGCACATCAGCTATGGATTGGCTTCTACCGCGCTGAGCCACGCGCAATGGCGGCCGCAGGTCAATGGCCACGGGCTGGGCATAGATGCGGGCGTCGTTTATACCGTTCCTGGCTACGGAGCACAGCCGTATCGTTGGAGGTTGGGTGCTTCGCTCTTAGATTTTGGCTTTATTCGATTCCACCGATCGGCGGAACAACACGTACTCCGCACCGAAGCGCCCCGCGTCATTCAGATTGATGCACTTGAAATTCCTACCGAAATGGGCGATGTAGGTGATGTTTTGCAAAACCTCAGCACACAACTTTTAGACAACCCGGCGACCTCTCTCGCCAGCCAAGGCCTCACCATGGGACTACCCACGGGCTTCAGTGCACAAGCCGACTGGTGCGCCACACCGGCACTTTTTATCAATGCTACATTAGTGCAAAGTATTGCAATACAAGATATTGCACCTCGACGCAACAACCTGCTGGCCATTACGCCTCGGTTGGAAACGCGCTGGGTGGAAATTGCCGCGCCGATTTCTTGGCTCAACTGGCAGCACTGGCGCACTGGGCTGGCGGCTCGGGCGGGCTGGCTTTGGTTCGGAACGGATGATTTGGCAAGCATTTTCAAAAAATCTGACTTCCATCGCACCGATTTTTACGTAGCGTTGAAGCTGAATCCTGCGCTTTTTCAGTCCGCATTGCAAGGGCGCCAGGCAACGCGCAACGGACGGGTGAGCTGTCCTGTGTTTTGAAGTAGCAATTAGCGTTCTGGCGCTACCAAACCCGCCTCAAACTGTGCCCGCTCGGCCGCAAAGTCCAGCTCAGGATGCGCCGCCTCTATACGGGCTATTTTTTCTACTTGCTTTCGCAAAAAAGCCTGATGCGCCTGAGATTCCGGCTGAAACGGACGATGCCGCGCCGCTTGCAATACCGCTTCAATTTCTGTCAGCAAATGCCGAGTAGCTTCGGTAAAAAAAGCTGCACCAAACCGCTGCCAGATATAGTCAACGGCTACTGCATTCGGATGAATCATATCGGCTTCGTAAAAACGATAGTCGCGCAGGTCATCCATCATAATTTCATAAGCGGGAAAGTAATGTGCATAAGGCAAATCTTCGCAAAGATGCTGAATAGCAATCAATAAAGCCGCCTTGCTACGTTGGTTTTCGATCATACCTTCGCGTAAATGCCGCACCGGACTAATCGTAAGGATCACCTCCAGCTCCGGATTGCGCCGCTTCCACTCGCGGAGCGCAGGCTCCAGCCCCTCGGCAATATCGCGGATGTGCAGCCGCTGTGAGGTAAAAGCTACCGCTGGCATTTTATGACAATTGGACACTACTTCTCCGGTAGCGCGCAGCACAAATACCCGTGCCGTGCCCAAGGTAAGCAACAAGCGATTGACTTCAGGTAGGTACGCGCGCGCCTCGTCCAGCGCCTGATTCATGCCCGCCAGCGTAACCGCTGGCTCCGTTCCCGAAAAACTACTATGGTGTAGCCAGCTATGCCATTGCCCATTGTGTTGCAGCAGGTCTTTGTTTGTAAAAACCTGATCCGACAATAGATAATGCAACATATTGCCGATGGAAAGCGGATTGTAAACAATACCGAAAGGGTTAATCAGGTTGCGAAATTTCAGGTTTTGCAAGCGCCCGCCAATATGTTGCGTAAAGCAGGAGCCTATGCTCAGCAGTCGGTCGTGGTGGCTGATGCGGCATTCCCCTTGTAAAGGTGGCAGCTCGGTGCGAAAAGAAGCATAAGACATGATACCTATTTTGTAAAAACCCCTCTGAAAGTCGTAACACTCAACCCACCAATACACTGTGCAATAGCGCCGCCAAAGCTGCCCCCGTGAGCGGCCCCACCACCGGAATCCAGGCGTAATGCCACTCGCTCGACCCCTTGTTGGGCATGGGCAGTAAACGGTGCATAATGCGTGGCCCCAGGTCGCGCGCAGGATTAATCGCGTAGCCCGTCGTACCGCCCAGGCTCAGCCCGATGCCCAGCACCACCAAAGCCACCGGCAAGGCATCTAATGCGCCCAGCGAAGCTGCTTGGTCGCCTACCGTTGCGCCAGTGATAAAAAACACCGCCAGTACCAGCACAAAAGTGCCCATCACTTCGGAAATAAAATTCTGAAACGTATGCGGAATGGCCGGGCTGGTGCAAAACAAGGCCCGCTTCAAATCTGGGTCGGGGGTAGCCGCTAAGTGCAACCGGTAATGCAACCAAACTAATGAACTGCCCAGCATGGCACCCAGCATTTGCCCGGCAAGATAGACGCCTGCCTCGGCTGCCGTCACCGTACCTTTGAGTAAAAAACCCAGTGTCACTGCCGGATTGATGTGCGCTCCGCTGTACGAGCCGACCATAAAAACTGGCACAAACACTGCAATGGCCCAGCCAAAGGTAATGACAATCCAACCACTGTTAGCGCCTTTTGAATGCTGTAATACAACGTTGGCCACTACGCCATTGCCTAATAAAATTAGGATAGCGGTGCCAATCAATTCTGCGGTAAAGGTGTTCATCTTTGTTCGTTTTACAGGGCTAATATAATATTTCCGGCGTGACTGCAATAAAAAAACCGGGGCTTTTCCGACGAGCGCTCGCTATCTGCTAATTGCCCTTCTGAAAAAGTCCCGGTCGGGTTGATTAAAATCTGAATGCGTAATTATGGACAAAACCCTAACTTTACACCTGCTTATTCATTTACAAATGTATTGTTCTCCCGGCTGATGTCAGCCATGCGGCTGGTAGGGTCAATAACCACCTTGTCAATGGTGCGTAACGCTTTGTTGATTGTAAACTCGTAGGTCGGATTTACCCATGGCCAGGCTGCGAGCATGGTGTAAGCCACTTTCGCGTCTTCCTGCGGTTTGTTGCCGCGCATAATGTCCAAGGCGATGTTGAAAATTTCGCGGGAGCCATCCTTATACGTCACCTCCACATCGAGCGGCATAGGCATAGCGCCTACTTTGGCTAATGTGATTTTTGTGCTATTGCCATCGGCAACAACCGACTGCACGCCATAATCCACTGTGTGGGTGGTGTGTACCCAATACTCCTTGTACCAGTCGAGCTCCAGCCCCGATTCTTTTTCAAAAATACGGATACAATCATTGGCATTAGGATGTTTGTAGCGCCAGGTATAATAGTAGCGCCGCAAGCCCTGATCGAAAGCTTTTTTACCGATGACGTATTCCAACTGGTGCAAGAAAACCGCGCCCTTGTTGTAGGCAGCAGCGCCGTAGGCAAAATTGGTCAGAAAATGATCGGCGTGCACGGTCATGGGTTCTTCGCGGCCACTGCGCGCCAACGCAAAATAGCCCGCGTAGGTATTCGCCTGCGGATTGGGCTGAGGCTTGGCGCCCGGCAGTAGTCCTTGCTCGCGCAGATGATTCATCACTACATTCGAGGCATAGGTCGTAAAGCCTTCGTCCATCCAAGCATAGAGGCTTTCGTTGGTGCCCAGCAGCATTTGATACCAAGAGTGCATCAGCTCGTGTACAGATACCCCAACGAGACTCGCCAGCGGGCGGTTGCCTGTGATGAGCGTCGCCATCGGATACTCCATGCCACCATCGCCGCCCTGCACGAAGGAATATTGCCGATAAGGGTACTGCCCATAGGTTTTATTGATAAAATTGAAGGCTTCGTCCATGATTTTGGGCAGCATCGCCCAGTTTTCGGCAGTGCGCTCGTTTTTCTTATAGAAAAAATGCATCGTCAAGCCGTCGGGGCGCTCCAATTTATCGTGGGTATATTCGGGATCAGCTCCCCACATAAAATCGTGTACATTGGGTGCAATGAAATGCCAGGTGAGCTTATCGCCCGCAGGCGTTACGGGCTGGTCGGTGTAACCGTGCCCGATGGCTTCCGGATTTTGTAAATAGCCGGTGCCGCCCACAGTGTATCGTTTGTCAATGGTGATTTTTACATCAAAATCGCCCCAAATGCCATAAAACTCACGGCCAATGTACGGATTGGCGTGCCAGCCTTGATAATCGTATTCGCACATTTTGGGGTACCACTGCGCCATGGAGTAAGCGATGCCTTCGTCGCTATCGCGGCCGTTGCGCCGGATTTGCAGCGGAATTTGCGCAGCCCATTCCATATAAAATATAGTAGAACTGTGCGGCAGGATTGGCTCGCGCAGCGTCACTTCGAGAATGGTGCCCTCCACTTTATATTCGATCGGCAGGCCATTTTGCTGCAATTTTTGAATACGTTGATAGCCAATTTCATCGGGTTTCAGATTGGCAATGCGATCGCGCACCCGAAAATCAGGGTCAAGGATGGTACGCGAACGCACATCCATTACGCTACCCGACTGAAAAGCATTGAGATACAAATGGTAAAAAACTTTATGCAAAGTGTCGGGTGAATTATTAATATATACCAAATTTTGTCGCCCCTGGTAGCGGTGCGTTGTCACATCAAAATCAATTTCCATTTGATAGGATACCCGCTGCTGCCAGCGCTCGGGCTGGGCCATTATAGTTTGCGCAATCCCGGTCAGGATACAGCACATAAGCAGAAAATTCTTCATTCGCATAGCATCGTTTTGGTTAGCAATATAAAATCGAATTTACAAGACCGCTCTGCAATGGAAAGGCATCGGCAGCACCATTGATAGAGGCACCGTTTTGTAAAACAAATCCCTTCAAAATCGAACGCATTTTGTAGTTAGACATTTTATTTCGTCAAAAATAAGAAATGCCGGGACTTTTTTTTCACAAACCCTTGTACGGCTGCAAAAACGCATAAAAAAGGCCGCTCGCCGCAGCAGTTCTCCGCCGAATATTGGCAAATCCGGGGCAATTGCCTTACCTTTGCATTCTGACAATAAAACTAAAAACGCATAATGAACAACAAGATAAAGCTTCGCATCGGTATTTTAGCAATCGTCCTCTTCGCGGCAGCCGCGAGCCGGCTGTTACCACACCCTTATAATTTTACGCCTATCGGGGCTATGGGTTTGTTTGGAGCCGCGCACTTCAGCCGCCGCTGGCTGGCTTTTGCTTTGCCTTTTGCTGCGCTATGGATAAGCGATTTAGTGCTGACCAATGTGGTGTATAGCCAATATTATGAAGGGTTTCAATGGTTTGGGCACGGCTGGGTATATGCGGCCTTTGGTCTGATTGTGCTGTTGGGGTTTGCGCTGCTGCGCCGAGTCAATGCGCGTAACGTATTCGTAGCCAGTATTTTAGCATCGGTTATTTTCTTTTTAGTCACCAATTTTGGGGTATGGCTTGGCTCGCCTCTTTATCCACAAAACCTCACCGGATTGCTGGCCTGCTACGCCGCCGGATTGCCCTTTGCCAGCATGGAACTCGCGCCCCCGCTCGGTTTTCTACTCAATGGCGTACTTGGCGATTTATTTTTCTGTGGTGTACTGTTTGGCGCTTTCGCCTGGGCACAGCAGCGTTTTCCAGCTTTGCAACCGGCCTGAGACGTACGGCCATGTCACCCGCACCCCTTCAGGAAGGCAAGGATTATTATATCGAAAACGGACTATTCGTTTTCACTGCCGAATATTTGCTACAACGTGGCTACTGCTGCCAGAGTGGCTGCCGGCACTGTCCTTATGGTTTTGTGAAGCCGCCAGCGGAGAAGTTGCCGCCCACTCCGGAGCCGGCGGATAATGAAGAATCTGAAAGTTGTTAATCGCTGCATTCTGCCATTGGCAATACGCCTTTTCAATAGTCTATCCGGTTTGCATTGGCAATCCAAGCGACGAAAGGCGCAGCGGCATTTTCCAAAGCCAACTGTGTAGTTGGAATGCTTCGCTCGTGAATAGCCAACGGAATTTCCTTGTATATAAAAGAATCATCGAAACCCGCTTCCGAAGCCTGGCGGTGCGTGGCCGCAAAATAAATACGCGACAGGCCCGCCCAGTAAATGGCGCCGAGGCACATCGGGCAAGGCTCGCAACTGGTGTAAATGACACAATCTTCTAACTTGAAGCGCTGTAGCCGTGTGCAAGCATCGCGGATAGCAACCACCTCGGCGTGGGCAGTAGGGTCATTGTGCTGGGTAACGCGATTGACGCCACGCCCGACGATTGTATCGCCACGTACAATCAGCGCGCCAAAAGGGCCGCCGCCGTTGTCCACATTTGCTTTAGCCATTTGAATGGCCGTGGCCATGAATATTTCGGGTGGATGCATGATGTAATGATATAGCAAAACAAAAAACGGCACAGCCTCAACTGTTCGCCATTATCCTGGATTAGCGGGCGGCAAAATTTCGGTTTGTTCACCAAAATATTGTACAAAACGCTGCATATCGCCTGCCAATTGAGCATTTTGAGTAGCCTTATAATAGGTATCCGCCAGTGCGCGCAAGGTTTGAAAGAAAAAACGATCCATCTCCACCACCTGCATATCTTGGGTCCAGAGATCAATTTTGAGGGTGTCCAACTCGTCGCGGCTGAAAAGCGAAAGCAGCATTGCCTTACAGTCCTGCGCTCCTGTGGCCGGTCCGTCGGGCGCCTGCCATTGCATACTTACGGGTACATTCTCGGCATTCAAACCAATGGTAATTGTAATATCTGCGTGTTTTACAACTTCGTTCATGTGTATAATTTAAAGTGTTCTTTGATTAAAATCGCCATTAAATCACTCATTATCAAATATTTGTATTGCGAAAAGCGAATCACAAATAGCGAATTGCGCTACAAAGGTCAATTGTCAATGGCAAGCGCAAAAATAGGCTTTTTTTTTGAACGAGAAGACGAGGTTGCACACTGCCTATAACTAATCCCAGAGAGGTGATAATCACCGCTGCCACAGTTATGTCACCCCTTGCGGGGTTACTACGTAAAGCTGGCGTAATCTATAATTATATCAAGCCTACGGCTTTAGTCGTTACAATTACATCAAGCCTGCGGCTTTAGTCGTTACAATTATATCAAGCCTGCGGCTTTAGTAGCTTAATTAACGAAAGCCCGTAGGGCTGACATTATTATATAATCCCGAAAAGGCAAACCGCAAAACCCCGAAGGGGTGACATACATTCCGCATCATATTATTCATCCTGCTCCAGCCAATCAAAAAGATATTGCTCCTCATACGGCACCTCAAATTTTTGCAGTAACGCCAAATATTCCGACCGAAATGTTTGCTTTTGATGATGCTCTTCCTGCCGTTGGATGTATTGATACACCCGATCTATCTGCGAATGGCTATAGGAAAAGGCCCCATAGCCCGCCTGCCACGCAAATTTACCGCGCACCCAACCTTTTTTGTTGATGTAATTAGTAGAATTATTCTTTACATCCCGCATTAAATCGGCAATCGCCATAGTCAGTTTCAAACCAAAAAAGATATGCACATGGTCTGCAACTCCATTAATGATAATAGGTTTTTGCTTTTTCGCTTTGATGATTCCCGCCATGTAAGCATATAATTCCTGTTTCCAAACGGGTTGTATCAGGCATTCTCTGCCTTTCACCACTACGACAGCCTGAATGTAAATTTGTGAATATGTATTTGCCATTGTGTAAAATTTGATTTCGTGTATAACAATATTATAATTACTCAAAGTACCTATGCTATCTATCTGCCCCCCCTCTCCTTACCACAAGGCTGCGTAGATTGCCAACAGCCGAGCTTCTTCTTTTTCCCAAATGAGTTGCTGGCGGGCACGCAGGCAGTTGGCGCGAAGCTGAGCATACCGCTCTGGATTGTCTAAAAGCAGCTGAATCGTATGGGCAATAAGGGTCGGGTCGAGCTGATGCAATAACAAAAAAACATGATGTGCTTCGTTCAATCGCTGATATTCCGGAAAATTCATATGTAAAGAAGGCAGCCCCGCCTGTATGTAATCAAAAGCCTTATTGGCAAGCGAATAATAATAACTCAAGCCGCTGTTTTCCAAGAGATTAAGTCCAATTGTAGCTTGCAAGGTGAGCTTGCGCAAATCTTCAGGCGGCACATACCCGAAAAACCGAACCCGTTGCTCCAGCCCTTGCGCGTGCACCATTTGCCGTAAGGCAGCAGACAAATCTCCCTCGCCAGCCAGCCAAAGTACAGCCCCTTCAAGGTGGTGCATAGCCGCAATAGCAGCCTCCAACCCGCGGCCTTCGTTCAGGGCGCCCTGATACAGGATAACGGGCGCTTGCGTAGGGTCGGGGTGGGCCACAGCACTTTGCTGAAAAGGCACATTGCGCACCACTTGAAAATCTTTACCGTAGCGCTCGCTCAATATGTTCGACAACTCCTCTCCTACCGTGTAAGCTGCGTCCACTCGCGGAATGGCGATGCGGGCTACCCACTCCCAAACGCGTTGGATGCTTGGCCGCCGCACTACTTCTGGCGTTTCGGTGAAGTACTCGTGGGCATCATATACGCAGCGCTTGCGCCGAAGTTTGGCCGTAGCAATTGCTGGCAATATGGTATCCAAATCTACGGCGCAAATGATATCAAATTTTACAAAAAGTAAATAAAAAAATAGCCGAATATTATATTCGATGTAAAATAACTTGCCCCGCTTGAAGCGACAAGGCAGGCGTTTTTGCTCGAAAGGATGCGCTACAAGTGCTTGAGAATCAAGTTGCTGCCGCCCAATGAGTTGCACGTCGTAACCCGCCGAGGCTAAGCTCGTACAGATGCGTATCATACGCTGATCATAAGTCAGGTCATTAGTGACGGTACAAATGATGCGCGGCATATTTACAGATTAAAAAAAGCGGTCGCCATGCCAAAGTAAATAAGTAAACCCGTGACATCCACTACTGTCGTAATGGCAGGGCTGGCCACTAAGGCGGGGTCGCCGCCGAGCCGTTTGACAATCAAGGGTAAACCAGCGCCAATTATAGTGGACGAGATCACTTGCAAGGCTAAGGCCAAAGCAATCACGAATGCAATTTTGCCGAGGCTGTACACCGCCGGAATTTCTGTTTCCCAGCTCAAAAACAACACTTTGGCATACGCCAGCAAGCCCAAACATACCGACAACAGCAAAGCCACGCGCACCTCTTTCCAAATAATGCGTAGCCAATGTGCTATCGTGACCTGCCCCAAGGCCAGCGCCCGAATAATCACCGTTGCGGCTTGGCTCCCAGAGTTGCCGCCGGTATCTGCCATCATGGGCATGTATAAAGCCAGAATTAATAACTGCTCCAATGCGCTTTCATATTGATGAATAATTATACCCGATATAATGCCCAGTGCCGCCAAAGATACCAACCAGACTACCCGCTTCCGGAAATGCTGCCAGGTGCTGGTTTTCATATAGTCAAACTCTTCTTGGGTCTGCACGATACCCATAAATTTTTCCATATCTTCGGTATGCTCAGCCCGAATGACGTCAATCGCTTCGTCGTGTGTCACAATACCTACCAATTGATTTTTGTGATTCACCACAGGTAATGCCACCAAATCGTATTTTTCAATCAAGCGCGCTACCTCTTCCCGGTCTTCATCTGCACGAGCAAAAGCAAACTCGCGGTGCATAGCCTGGCTCACCAGTGTCTCCGGCTCATTCATAATCAGGCTTTTGAGTGTAATAAAACCCTGCAATTCCTGATTATCATTTACTACATAGATATAATAAATCGTTCGTTTGGAGGGGGCATCTATCCGTACTTTTGCAATGGCTTCGGCACAGCTCATGTCTTCCTGCACTGTTGCAAAATCTGTGCTCATAATACCGCCTGCCGTGTCCGGTGGGTAAGCATTCAGCGCCATGACATCCTCGCGCACTACTTTCGACAGATAGGGCAATAAGCCTGCCTGCTCGCGCGGCGTAAGATGCTGAAATAAATCCACTCGATATTCCGACGACATGTGCTCGAAAATAAGCGCAAAACGTTTTTTACTTACATGCCTAAAAAAAGCAAGCTGCTTGTCCATCGGAAATTCAGCGAGGATGAAACCCTGTTCGCTCGGCGAAAACCGATCGAGTATTTCCACTAAATGGTCTTCTGCCAATTCCGCCAGCATCTCCCCTACTTCTACCACCGGCATTTTTTTCATGGCTGGTATCAGGTCTATCACCTCCCCCACGTGCTTGAATTGCCGGCTACGTTTTTCCTGACTTGTTGTGCTCATCCTGCTCCTAAATTTTCTTTATTAAATTTTTCAAGTATCCAGACATAATTGTTTTAAACATAAAAGTACATAAACAGCTGATTATCAATAATTAGATGCCAGATGCCAGACCTTAGGACGGGACGCTGTTTGCTGTTCGCTGTTTGCTGTTTGCTGTTCGCTGTTTGCTGTTTGCTGTTCGCTGTTTGCTGTTTGCTGTTCGCTGTTTGCTGTTCGCCCCCCTCTAAACCCCTCTAAACCCTTCTAAACCCTTCTAAACCTTTCTAAACATTACTTACATCCGAAAAATAATTTATTGCCACTTTAGCATACTCCCGTCTTGCACCACAAAGCCTTCATCTACTAAATATTCTAGCACCTGCAAGGCCTTTTCTTGATTACTGGAAGTAAATAACTCCAAAAGTGCCTCTAAAGATAGGCTGCGCCGGGTCAGCTCGGTTTGTATCCGAGTTTTTATAGCATCATAATCTGCATTGGAAAGTGCGGCCTTGGTGCGCCCGAGGCAGACATCGCAGACGCCACAGTGTTTGTCGTTTTTTTCACCAAAATAATGTAATAACTGCCGACTTCGGCAAGTCGGATGCTCGGCATAAGCAATGGCTTTTTGAATGCGGTGCCAATGGCGCTTGCGCCGAAATTCGTACATCGCGTGGTCAATTTCTAAGCTGTCGGCATCCACCCGGTCGCGCAAAAACATGAGTTGTGGCTGGTCGGTTTGCGGCAGGTATTCTATAATATTATCTTTATGCAAAAGATGTAAAGCTTTGATAATAGCTGCTTTCGATGTTTTTAATAAATCTGCCAACTGGGCCTCTCGCACATTAATCGAATAGCTAAATGCCCCTTGATACGACCGTAAAATCCCCTTTAGAATTACATCCAACTGCGGATGCCGAAGCTGATAATCATAAAGCGTCTCCCGCGATACCAGCACGCGCAGGCTCGAGGGCGTGAAAACCGCTTCGCTCAGAGACAGCCAGCCGGCCTGCTCTAAGGTTTTGAGAATGTGCATCACCTGCAAGGGGGCAAACTGAAAATTTTTGGCGAAAGCCGTAATATCAAAATCATAACTCATGCCGCCCCCGGCTCCGATGGCTAATTGATAATAACTGCCCAAAGCATGATATACCCGCCGAATTTCATTCATCTCCGGGAAAGCTAAGGCATAATTTCTTTCTAAATTGAGCCGGTCGGTATCATTATATAATAAAACAGCATAAGCTTTTTTGCCATCGCGGCCGGCGCGGCCCGCTTCCTGGAAGTAGGCTTCGAGGCTGTCGGGAAGCTCCATATGCACCACCACGCGTACGTCGGGTTTGTCAATGCCCATTCCGAAAGCATTGGTACTCACCATGATACGAATACGATCGGCAATCCAAGCGTCTTGTCGGGCCGAGCGCTCTTCCGGCTGCAGCCCGGCGTGATAAAAATCGGCGGAAATGCCCTTTTGCCGCAGCCACTGCGCGATTTCTTTGGTTTTGCGGCGATTGCGCACATACACTACGCCCGCGCCTTTTACTTTTTGTAAAATATCGAGCAGTTTTTCCAACTTACCTTCTTCTGATAGCACTACATAAGCCAAATTTTGACGGGCGAAACTTTTCTGAAAAACATGCTGCGTTTTGAAAGCTAAACGTTCTTGAATATCGTCCACTACTTCGGGCGTGGCGGTGGCGGTGAGCGCCAGCACGGGCGTATTGGGTAGCAATTCGCGGATGTTGGCAATTTCGAGATAGGGCGGCCGAAAATCATAGCCCCACTGAGAGATGCAGTGCGCTTCGTCCACGGCCAGCAGATTGACCCGCATCCGGCTGATGCGCTCGCGCGCCATATCCGTTACAAGGCGTTCGGGCGAAAGGTAGAGCAGTTTGGTATTGCCATACACACAATTGTCGAGCGTGCGGTCAATTTCTTGACGGTGCATACCCGAATACACAGCGGCGGCGGCGATGTTGCGGGTGCGCAGGTTGTGCACCTGGTCTTTCATCAGGGCGATGAGGGGTGAAATAACGATGCAAATACCTTCCTGGCAAAGCGCTGGCACTTGAAAACAAATAGATTTGCCACCGCCAGTGGGCATTAGCGCGAGCGTGTCTTTGCCGTCGAGTACCGACTGGACAATCTCCTCCTGCAAGGGACGAAAGGCATCGTACCCCCAGTATTTTTTCAAAATATTGTGCGGCGTGTCAATCAAGGCTATATTTGCTGATTAATTCAAGCAAATTTAGCATTTTTACGCTTGGGCAGGAAATAAAGGTGACTTCTTCGGGCGGACAAATCTGCAAAAAAAGAAACGGCGCCCTGAAGCGCCGCTACTTAATGAACTCAAATCGTTTATAATAACTTCGAACTGATGAAATTTTGCCTTTTATCTTTTGGATAATACCAAAGGTAAGCGTTCGGATATTGCTATGCGAATTCAAAAACAGAAAATAATCCGATACCGCAAAGGTTTTATTTGTTTACAAATAGCTATTTATCAGTATTTTAAACCAAAAAAAACTACAATGCCCAAGCAGAAGACGGACGATTTGGTACAGTTAATAAATTCGCTGACGCGAGCAGAAAAGCGGCATTTTCGGTTGTTTGTAGGGCGCAATCAAGCCTCGGACGATATTTTGTTTCTACAATTGTTTGATGTATTGGACAAGCACAAGGAGTACGACGAAGAGTTGATTTTGCGTAAGCTCCCGGCCATCAAAAAGAGCCAATTATCGAACCTGAAAGCACATTTGTACAAACAACTGCTCACCAGCTTGCGGCTACTCAATCGCAATCATGTAGAAGATATTTTGCTGCGCGAACTGATTGACCATGCGCGAGTGCTCTACGACAAGGGCCTCTACCGCCAAAGCCTCGACGTACTCGACAAAGCCAAAGCTAAAGCACTGAAAGGTAAATTTTATACCATTGCCTTAGAAATCATTGAATTTGAAAAATATATCGAAGCGCAATACATCACCCGCAGCATCGAGGGGCGAGCCGAAGAACTGACGCAGGCAGCCTTACGCATCAACCGCATACTGACCGATACCAACCTTTTTTCTAATCTTTCGCTGCAAATGTATGGGCTATACCTCAAGGTGGGCTTTGTGCGCGATGAAAAGGCGCTGTACTACGTGCGGAGTTTTTTTCAAACCAACCTGCCAGACATCGAGTTCCGGAAGCTCGATTTTTTTGGCAAGGTCTATTATTGCCAAGCGCATATCTGGTATTATCATTTAGCGCAGGATTTTCCTATGAGCTATCGTTATGCGCAGCGCTGGTTAGATTTGTTTCATGAAGAGCCAGAGCTGAAATTACTGAATGTGCCACTCTACTTAAAAAGCTTACATAATTTACTAAATGCCCTATTTAATTTATTGCATTATGAAAAATTTGAAAAAATATTAACCGAATTAAAGAATTTTCCGGATGAATATAATATTACACAAAATAAAAACATCGAAGGATTATATTACCTTTTCTGGTATAATCACAGCATCAAAAAACATTTTCTGGAAGGCACTTTCCGGGAGGGCACCTTACTGATACCGGAACTAATTAAACTAATAGATGCCGATGAATATAATTGGGACAATCATCGCATTATGCTTTTTTATTATCGCATTGCTTGCCTGTACTTTGGTAGCGGCGACAATGCCAACGCCATTGAATACCTCAACCTGATTATTAATCAAAAAAATCCTGACTATAGAGCTGATATTCAGTGCTTTGCACGTATCCTTAACCTCATTGCACATTACGAACTCGGCAACGCCCAATTAGTGGAATACCAGGTAAAATCGGTCTATCGCTTTTTAGCAAAAATGGAGGAACTACAAGCCGTACAGCAGGAAATTTTCCGCTTCGTGCGCCGCGTACCCCGCATGCGCGCCGCTGAAATGCGAGAGCAATTTGTCATTCTAAAAAATAAACTGCTAAAACTACAAGATGACCCTTACGAACGACGCGCCTTTTTATATCTTGATATCATTTCGTGGTTAGAAAGTAAAATCGAAAACCGCCCACTGCAAGAAATTGCTGTAGAAAAATTTCAACAACGACAGCGGCGATGAATGTTGTTATTCGCGGTTCGCGGTTTGAAAATGAACGGTGTTAAAAGCGCATAACGAAATAAGTAATGGGACCTTGTTAGTTAATTAAATGTTTATATAATTAATAATCAATGCGAATATCGAGCTAAGCCCGAAGGAATGAAAAATTTATAATTAATTGATAATCAATAGCTTTAAATCCCTAAAAGAATGGCACCGTGTTGGTGTAATATGTCATCCCCTTTGGGGTTTGTTTTTACGTATGTCTGATGCTTTAATCATTTGAACCCGACATTCGTATAATCAGTAATTTGTATTTTATTACTTAAAATAATTATGCTCAGGTGCTTACTGAAATTATTATAATGCTGAGTCAGCGGTTGGATAATTGCGTCGAATCAGCTCGCGAGTCTTGTCCAAAGGCCAAAAAACCTCGAAAGTAGTGCCCTGCGTGCGGCGAGCGCCCAGCGCATTGGCGTACCAGGCGGCGCGTTGATAGGCTGTGCCGTCTCCCAGCAGCCCGAAAGCCAGCCCGCCAGCAAAGGAATCGCCACAGCCAGTGGTATCAATCACTTCTTCTACCTTCACCGATGGGATGAACTCCGCCTGCAAGCGACCTTCGGCAAGCATGTAAAGCATGCAGCCGCGCGCATCGAGCGTGATATAAACCGCTTTGATTCCATGTTGCAAAACATGCTCAGCAAAGGCCGCCATCTCTGTTTCTGAGAGTTCTAAATACTCCTCGCGCAGTTCATCCAATTGATATTCTTTTTTAAACCAAGAGCAGCCGGCCTCTTCAATATTCATTTTCAGCACGTCCATGTAAGGCAGCCAGCGGTCGCGCTCCACCCAGAAACGCCGCAGCCGGTCGCCGGTAGTCGTCACCGTAGTGGTAGGTCCATGTGCATCGAAGATGATTACTGCATCGGGGCGGGCATGGGTTTTGAGGTATTGCAGGGTTTCCAAAGGCACTTCATAATCCGAAATCGGGATGCAGACAAAGGCATCGCAATCGAGAAAAGGTTGCACATCCTCCGGAGTAATGGGCGGCATGAAGCCGGTTTGTTTTTCTAAGCGATTGTTTTGATCTACAAAGCGCAGCCGCACCACGTCGCCCTGATTGTGATGGGTGTAAATACCGTCGAGCCGAATATTCGGATAGGTGCCCAGCAATGCCCGGATGCCCGGTGCGTCCTGCTCGGTGGTGTGCGTGATGGGTATTACCTCGCCTTTCCCCTCCAGCAGCTTCGCCAGCCCGATGGTCGGGTGCGTCACGCAGCCTAATTTTTCAATTACCTGCCCTTTGCTGGTAGTGATATGATCGCGCGGAATGGGGCCTAATATTGCTATTTTATATGCCATAATTCAGAATTTTCGGTGTAAATGGTTTTATAAGGGTTGAAAAGAACATAAGTAATGGGACATTGTTATCTGGTTATTTGTTACTTATGCGAATATCGAGCTAAGCCCGAAGGGGCGAAACATTTATAGTTAATTGATAATCAATGGTTTTGATTCCCAAAGGGGTGACACCGTGTTGGTGTAATATGTCACCCCTTTGGGGTTTAAATCGTCTTTTTTTATATTATAATTATGTCACCCCTTTGGGGTTTGTTTTTACGTATGTCTGATGCTTCAATCATTTGAACCCGATATTCGCATTAGTTGTTATTTTATTATTTGAGACAGTGCTTTTGCCTTTGATAATCAGTTGTTTATGTTTTTTAATTATGTTCAGAATACATAGGTTGATTGCCAACAGCATTACTCCACTTTCTTTCCAAATCGGCGTACAATGCCCCACAACAATGCGATGCTCACTAGTAAAATCAGCAAACTAATGCCCCAGCCGCCGCCTAACCAGGTAGCCAGCCCACAAGCCACCAGACTCACCGCGCCCACCGTCAGTGCATAGGGCAGTTGCGTCCGCACATGGTCAATATGATTGCAATCCGAGGCTAAGGAGCTTAGAATGGTGGTATCCGAAATCGGGGAGCAGTGATCGCCTAATACTGAAGCCGCCAGCACTACCGCAATTACATTCAGCAAAATTTCTAAGGATACATCCGGCGCGATGCCCTGCGCCTGACAAATCGCCCACGAAGTCGGAATAGCAATCGGATATAAAATAGCCATCGTGCTCCAGCTTGAGCCGGTAGAAAATGAAATCAGCGCCGCCAGAATGAAAGTAATCACCGGCATCAGGTATGGATTCAAGCTATCTTGCAGGCTCGCCGTCAGAAAGGTAGCTGTGTGCAGTTCTTCGGTGGTAATGGCCAATGACCAAGCCAAAGTCAGAATCATCAGCGCGGGCAGCATAGCTTTGAAACCCGTCGTCATTGTCAAAATAGTATCCGCCAGATTCATAATACGTCCGTACAAGGTCAGTACAATAGCCAGCAGCACCCCCGACAGGGAGGCCCACAGCAGCGCTACATAAGAATCGGCATTGCCGATCAGCTTGCCCGTTTTCATAAAAAACGAAGGCGAGTCGCCTTCCAGCAGGGCACCCATGACCGCCCACACGTCGCGCCAGTTTTCCGAACCAACAGTAATATTTTGCTCCAGCAACTCCGCATACGTATTGGCAATGCCCGTATCAATCAGCCCGAAAATGGTCATCAGAATCACCGCCAGCACCGGAAAAAACGCATTGTACCACTTGAGCGGCGCTCCTTTCACTGGCTGAAGATCTTCTACGGTAGCCTCCGCGCCCGACACTACTGCCCGCCGCGACACTTCACCGGTGCTGCGGGCTCGTTTTTCGGCGGTGTACATCGTGCCATAATCCCGCCGGGTGTAAATCAATATCAGAATAAAAATGAGCGTCAGTACTGGATAAAACGAATATTTCAGCGAGCTGATAAAAATGGCGTAAGGAGTCATGCCCGCATCAAAACCGCTGAGCATTTTTATACCGTCGTCAATGTAGCCTAATTCGGCACCAATCCAAGTGGTAATAAACGCCACTGCTGATACCGGCGCAGCGGTACTGTCCACAATATAGGCTAACTTTTCTCTAGAAATGCGAAACTTGTCGGTGACCGAGCGCATGGTATTGCCTACAATCAGTGTATTGGCATAATCATCAAAAAAAATCGCTACTCCCAGCAGCCAAGTGATAAACTGCGAACTACGCGCACTCCGGGCATAGCGCGAAAGCACCTGCACCACGCCCGCCATGCCACCATTGCGCGAGATAATGGCAACCATGCCACCGATGAGCAGCGAAAAAACCATAATAGACAAGTGCCCGCCGTCAGTAAGCGCTTTGATAATATATTTTTCTACAACGGATAAAATGCTAAGTGCAAAATAATACAAGGACTCAATGCGCAAGCCGCCTGCAATGAAAGCACCAACCCAGATGCCCGCAAACAGCGAAATAATCACTTCTTTGGCAATGAGGGCCAGCACAATGGCAATCAAGGGTGGCAGAATAGACAGCCACAGCGGAATATGTCGTAAGCGCAGCGTACCGTTTTTGCGTAGCGACAAATGATACAATTGATGATGGTCGTTGGCCGTCGTAATCAGCAGCAGTTTGCCCCGCGCATCCGTATCGGTGGGGAGTCTGGCTAATCCGTCCTCGAAGATTAGCGCGGCTGATTCGCCATTGACTTGCACGGAAGCTCGGCCCATGATATTGCCCACCTTGAACAACAGCCCATCATCCTGTGCCGATAATTGATACCGTGAAAATGTAACTTCCGGCAATATTTCTTCAGCAAAAGCCGCGATAGTGTCGCTCTGCCCAAAAGCCCCACAGGCAATCAGACAACATAGTATCAATCCGATAAACAATCGGTTTTTCATCGTTTTGGATGTTTTAGGTGCTTTTATAACAATACCGTTTCTAATGGCATATTTTTACTCCCTATTTCATACAATGCCTGCCCTAAAAATTGGTTATCCAGTAATCCGCATTATACCTTACCCATTATACCTTAAACCGCCTCTACCCCTCCTTTTGCAAGATATTACGAACCAGCGTATTCAATAAAAAAATAGCCGCTACAAACAGCGACAAGCGCCCGATCATGTCGCCCCATTGTAAGTAAAACGTAGGAGCACGATGAAGACTAATCCGGGCCTTAATAGCAGCCGCTTCGCCATATTGAGTGGATTGCAGTACATCGCCACGACTATTAATAAAAGCCGAAACGCCGGTATTGGCAGCCCGTGCAATGCTACGCCTGCTCTCAATGGCGCGCAAAGAGGCAAAATATAAATGCTGCCGATGTCCAGGGCTCCGGTCCCACCAGCCGTCGTTGGTCATGATAAAAATTGCCTGCGCCCCGCCCCGAACAAACTGACTCACGTACGCACCAAAAACCGATTCGTAGCAAATAAGCGGTGCAATCCGAGCCGTTTCACCCTCAAAAATCACAGGCTCTTCTTCTATGCCCAGCCCAGCCGTAGTGCCCCCAAATCTTTCCAACAAGGGTGTCAGAAAAAAAAGTGCCCGCCGAAAAGGAAAGTTTTCTGGGCCGGGTACCAGTTTTGACTTTTTGTGCAATTGTACCTGCCGACTGTTAGGGCGCAGTTGTACCGCCGCATTGTAAGCTTCGTAGCGAAAAGAAGACCCCGGGCGCGCCCGTGTGACCTTCGTGGCCGGCTCGTCGGGTGCCAGCTCTCGATAGACATTGGCGCCGGAAACAATGTGCAGGCGGGGGTAGCGCTGCATCCATTCGCGCAAAGCCTGAAAGGTTGGATAGACTTCCATTTGACGGACTTCCGCATAGCCGAAGGTCGCCTCTGGCAGCAGCAGATAATCGGTGGTTTCGGTGACCTGCACCTCGGCTAATCGCAAACATTTAGCTAACTTTTCGGCTTCTTCTACTTTCGATTCTTCGTAGTGCGGCTCATAATTAGGTTGTACCACCACCACTTCAATGCCCGCCTCCGCTTCCTGCCAAGTAAAATATTGATACAAAGAGAACACAATCGGCAGGGCTATCCATGCGCTCAGCCGGAGCAACTTTTGGCGGCGCGTATGGGCCACTTGCAGCCATTCAAAAAACAAGACATTGGCCAGCAGCACCCAGAGCGAGCCGCCCAGCACGCCAGTATATTCGTACCACTGCACGAAAGCAGGTAATTGCGCAAAGCTATTGCCTAAGGTCAGCCAGGGAAAATGCAATTCCCAATTGTAATGAAGATATTCAAACACCAGCCAGTAGGCAACCAAAGGTGCATAACCAAGCCGCTCCATCACCCGACGCGTGTGGTGCGCCAGCACGAAGGGAACCGTCATCAGCAAGCTATTGGCAATGATGGTAAACAAACCCGCCGCGATAGAACTGTTGGCAATCCAAGCGGTGCTGAGGATATTCCAGACTACGAATGTGTGAAAACTATATCGGAAAACCTGAAATGTTGCGGGCTTATCGGCACGGTCGCGCAGGGCATATTCTACAAAAAGCAGCGGCACCAACGCAATGAACATCAGAAACGGCAAGGGCAACCAGCCCGGAATACCCAGCCCCAGCAGTGCGCCACTCAGCGTAGCCCAGGTCAAAAGCTGGTTTTTCGGATAAAAAAACAAGACCAACAGCCCCCAGCCTGCCAGCAGGAGCACCAGCGTCCGATGCCCCCACAACAACTCCGCCTGCGCGCGCGCGTACATTTCGTAAGCCATCCAGACGGCCAAAGCCGCCAGAACAATTGCCAAAGGTATCTTCGTCTTTACTTTCACCGTATCGCTTTAGTAAGTTTCGCAATCGGTCGGAAAGATAAAAAATCCTTTTTAGACTCCAGCCATTCGCCCGCAGGAAACCGGCGCGCCCTTATCGTTTGCCATTCATTGGCTTGTCGCGGTTCATTTCCAGCATATCGGTGCTATCGCGCTCGTCGCCGAGCAGGTGCTTGCTGAAATAATCCGAGCGCAACCAAAAAAAGTATTCGTTCATATCACCAAAACCGTGCCGCTGCCCTGGGAAGATGAAAAAATCGAAGCGCTTGTTGGCTTTGATGAGGGCATTCGCCATCCGAATGGTATTAGCCGGATGCACGTTATTGTCAATATCGCCGGTACAAATCAGGAGCTTGCCTTTCAGGTTTTTCGCCAATTCTGAGTTTTTGTCAATATTATATTCAAAACTGACATTGCCCTTGTCATCGGTGATTTCTTTTACACCATGATGTTTCTCACTCCACCAGCGATTGTAAATATTGTTCTCGTGATTGCCCGCCGAGGAGACCGCCACTTTGAAAAAATCAGGATATACCAACATCGCCGCTGTGGACATGAAGCCGCCGCCGGAGTGCCCAAAAATACCCACTTTATCAATATCTATAAATGCGTGCCGAGCGGCCAACTGCTCCACCGCTGCTTTTTTATCTGCCAATCCATAATCGCGCAAATTGCCGTAGCCATAGTTGTGGTACCATTTCGAGCGCGCTGGGTGCCCGCCCAAATTACCTACGGTGATGACAATAAAACCCAACTGCGCCTGCCGGTCGGTGCGATCCATATTGGCTGTAAAAGATTTGAAAACCGACTCCGTCTGCGGCCCCGGATACACGTACTCGATGATTGGATAGAGGCGCGTAGAGTCAAAATCGAAAGGTTTATACATAACGCCATACAAATCGGTAATGCCATCGGCGGCTTTTACTTTGAAAGGTTCTGGAAAACGGTAGCCCGCCGCAAAAAGCTGCGACAAATCGGCGGTTTCGAGGTCTATCAATGGCTGCCCTTGGTTGTCCAACAGTACCGAGCGCGGCGTGGTGTTCACCCGCGAAAAGTTATTCACGACAAACTGCGCGGCGTCGTTCATCGTCGCGGCATGGTCAAAGTTGCCAGCATTGAGTAATCTCAAGCCCGTGCCATCAAAATTAACGCGGTACAAATGCAGATAATACGGGTCTTCGCCTGGCTCGCGGCCGTTGGCGCTAAAGTAAAGCACTCGGTTCTTCTCATCAATTCCTTCGATATTTTCGCAGTGAAAAGGCCCCGAAGTAATCTGATTTTTCAGCTTGCCCTCCCCGTCGTAGAGGTAGAAATGTGCCCAGCCATCGCGCTCCGACCAGTGAATCAGCTCGCGCCCGTTATTGACTAACCCGAGGTTGCGCGTTTCCACGTAGGTGTTGAGGCGCTCTTCAATGAGCACCTTCACTTCGCCGCTTTTGGTGTCTGCCATGCAGATGTCAATGCGTTTCAAATCGCGGCTGGTGCGGCTGAAATACAATTTGTCGGGTGTTTGGGCTAACCAAAGGTTCGGCTTCAATTCATCATCGCGGTTTTTCTTCAAGCGAGGTGCTGATAAAACACTGATATTCTGATCTTTAAATGCCTCAGCAGGCACTGTAAGCTGCGACTTGGTCGGGAAGTCAAAAATCAACACTTCCTGCTGCGGCGCTTCTTTTTCGCCGGGCATGTGGTACTTGTAGGTCTCTAAGGTAGGGCGCGGATTAGCCACCGAATTCAACACCCAAAGATCCTTTACAGCCCGCTGGTCGGTGCGCACCATAGCAAACTTCTGAGCATCTGGCGACCACACTACGCTGACCGCCTTGCGTTTGTCCTTGTTTTTCTCAATGTCCACATTGGTTTGGCCGCGCTCGCCCCGGTCGTAGCCGTAGTGCTCCACGCCGTCGCTCGTCCATTGATGCTCTACAATGGTGGTATCTTTCTCGTTTTTACGGGCTTTCTCGTAGTTTTCACTGTCCATCCAGTAGAGATTATAGTCGCGGGCAAAAAGCACGTACGACTCGTCGGGGGCTACCGATGCCCAGTCTGGATGTTTTTTCGGTTTTTCAAAATCTTCCAGCAGGCGCAACGCACCGCGTGCCAGGTCGTACTCAAAATACCAAGTTTTGGCTACCATTTTAGGCTTTGCGCTACGCTGCCGCTGCTCCTGGGTGTCGCCATTTTCATCGCCTTCCTCTTTTTTCTCGGCTTCTTCCACTAATTTACTTTTTACTTCAAATTGCAATGCCGTTTCATCCTTAATGAACTTCAGGTTTTCAATATTTAAATGCTGCGCATCGAAGGGGTCTTTGGTCAGGCGCGACATATCGGCGGCCATTTTCACATTGTCAAAAAGCGGTCGTTTGCTGCGGCGGGCAGGATCTACTATGTAATAAGACTTGCCTTCGCTGGTTTCGTAAGTGTACCAAAAGCGCTCGCTGAGCTTGAGCCAATGTGGGTCCACGCTGGTAGAAAAGACCATTTTTTTCAATCGCTCTGGCGAAAACCGGGCCGCCAGTTCATAATTAGCCCGATCAATGGGTACATTTTGCGCCGGTAGCAGCGCTGCCGCTGATAAAATCAAGAGCAGAAGTAACTGTTTTTTCATACATCATTTTTTGAATAAAAAAGGTGTTCAAACGATTTTTATAATCGAAACTTCGTAATTAAAACCCAATGATAATCAGGTTTTTATCCAAAAATAAATGCCATAATACACCTTCATCTCGGCCGCTGACCAAATCAATCCGCCAACCGGAAGTGATAATCTTGAAAGCGCAAAATGTTGACGTATTTGTTTTCAAATCGTTGAATGGGAAGATTTTCGGTGCGGCCGCCGGTCGGGGTCACTACTCGCTCAAAATCAAAGCGCGTATGCAGCATTTGTGTCGGGGTGCGCTCAAGAGCATATTGAAATTTAGTGCCGTTGTTTTTCAGCATTTTGCCGCCGTACATCGTGATGTCGTAGCCCAGAAAAGCCTCTTCGCCAGGGGGTTTGCCATAGCGATCAAAAAAGCGCCGCCGGAAAAACTGTACATCGGTGGAAAGCAAGTCAATGTAAGTGCTAGAGCTGACGTGCACATTGAGCCGTTCATAATAATCATAATCAATTACTTCGTAATTCATCCATTGGGGCATACCGTACACCACTATGCTCGTGCGCTCGCGGCGCGCCAGGTCGAGCTTGCGCAATAGTGAGTAAATAAACGTTTCGTTTGCCCATGAGGGTACAATGAAAACGGTGGTATCCGACAGCCGAATGAGGGAGAGCATATCGGCGTTATTAAATTCGGCATTGTCTGCGAGCGTGTATTCGCGGAAGCGCTGTACATTTTGCCCGCCGGAGAGACGCGCATTCTCATCCTGAAAAAATTGCAGGCGCTCCATTTCTTGGTCTTTGTCGCGGCATACCAGCACGATTTGCTCCGGCCGAAAACGCTGGCGCGCGTGCCGCGTGATGGCTTCGCAATGGCTGCGCAAGCTCGGATTCACTTGGATGTAATTTGGATTATTGACAGCTACATCCGTTGCGGTGGTATAAGGCGAAAGAATGGCAGCACCGGTGCGCTGGGCCATCTCGGAAAGGATGCGTGCCGTTTCGCGGCGGTACGGCCCAATAATCAGATGCGCTTTTTGCAGATCGGTATTGGTGCGCGTGAGTTGCAGCACGGCTGTTTCGGAAGTTTCGCGGCCATCTATCACGGATACGTTCAGTTTGACATTTTCGCGCTCTAAGTCTTCCAGCGCCATTTTTACGCCCCCATAGAAGTTGAGCGCCCAGTCGGAGTTGGGTGGCAAGGGGCCGGTGGGTCCAGCAAAGCGATCGGACAAAAACGGCAGCACTACCGATACATTATACGCTGAAAGAAATTCAGTATTGACATTACCTTCTATTGGTTTACTTTGAAGTACCGAAGGCGCATCCACCGGTTTTTCGGTGGCCGTCATTACCGCACTCGAACGAATCACCTGCTTATTGTCTGATATATCGCGCCAGCGGATGGTGTCCATTGGTTCGGCCGGAGCATTATCAATAATGACATAAGTACCAGTAGTGCGGTCATAAACCTTGCGCCCTTGTATTTCGTCGAGGCGCTCGTCTCCAGCCGGACGGGCGGGCCGCTCGGTTTGTACTGGTTTGAACAAATCGCAGGAGGCCAGCAAAATAAGGGCTGCTACAAGCAACAGGACTTTATTCCCACTCGATGGTGGCCGGAGGTTTGGTGCTAATATCATAAACTACCCGATTTATACCTTTTACATGATTAATAATCTCGCTGGACACGGTGGCTAAAAATTCGTAGGGCAAATTGCTCCATTCGGCGGTCATCCCATCGGTAGAATTGACTGCCCGCAGGGCTATGGCTTGCTCGTAAGTGCGCTCGTCGCCCATGACTCCTACCGAATGAATCGGCAGTAATATCGTACCTGCCTGCCACACTTTGTCGTAAAGATCGAATTTTTTCAGATTATTGATAAAAATCGCGTCTGCTTCTTGCAATAAAGCCACTTTTTCGGGTGTAATGTCCCCTAAAATACGAATGCCCAGCCCCGGCCCCGGAAACGGATGCCGCCCCAGTATCTGCTGCGGAATGCCAAGGGCCGCGCCTACCCGGCGTACTTCGTCCTTGAACAACATCCGCAACGGCTCTATGATTTTGAGTTGTAATTTTTCGGGCAAACCGCCTACATTGTGATGCGACTTGATGGTCACCGAAGGCCCATGCACCGACACCGACTCTATAACGTCTGGATAGATCGTTCCTTGCCCCAACCATTCGATTTCGGCTACTTTGGCCGCTTCCTCCTCAAATACTTCGATGAACGCCCGACCGATAATCTTGCGCTTCTCTTCCGGATTGCTCACGCCAGCCAATGCTTTATAAAACCGGTTTTTGGCATCTATTCCTTTGATATTCAAGCCCATATCTTCGTAAGAATGCAACACCTGCTCAAATTCACCTTTGCGCAGCAGCCCATTATCCACAAAAAAGCAGGTAAGCTGATGCCCGATGGCCCCATGCAACAACATGGCGGCTACCGTAGAATCCACGCCGCCGGAAAGCGCCATTAGCACGTGCTCCTGACCAATTTGCTGCTGCAATTCTTCAATAGTGTGCTCTACAAACGAGGCGGGCGTCCAGTCGCCCGTACAACCGGCAATGTCGTAGGCAAAATTTTGTAATAACTGCTTGCCATCGAGGCTATGCGTCACCTCCGGATGAAATTGCAAACAATACACCGGTGCCGCAAACTGCCCTTCGGCCGCTTTGAAAGCCGCCACTTCGATGCTGTCTGTGCCAGCCAACAACTCGAAATGCTCCGGAATAGCCATAATAGTATCGCCGTGCGACATCCAAACCTGCGAACCGAGGCCAATACCCTTGAAAAGGGCATCTTCTCGGTCTATGCGGCTGAGTTTAGCTTTGCCATATTCGCGCTTGAGTGAGCGCTGCACTTCGCCGCCGTAGTGATTCGCAATGAGTTGGGCCCCATAACAAACGCCCAACACCGGCCGCTGACCGACAATCGCCGACAGGTCTATCTTGAGTGCGTATTCATCCGTAACGGAAAAAGGACTACCAGAAAGGATTACCGCCTTGATACTGTCGTCCAATGGAGTGGGAATTTTATTGTAAGGTACAATTTCACAATAGATATTTAGCTCGCGTATGCGTCTGGCAATCAGTTGTGTATATTGCGACCCGAAGTCGAGAATCAGGATTTTTTCATTCATGCCGCAAAGATAAGCAATTGGCATGGAGAAAAGAGCGCTGACACCTCGCAAAGTGATGTCAGCGCTGTAAGTAATATTATATTCAGCTTAGCTGCTAAATGGCTGCTTATTCTTCAATGTACAATTCAAACTCGACGCGGCGGTTCTTGTCGCGGCCAGCTTTATAGCGGTTATCTGCAATGGGTCGGGTCTGCCCGTAGCCCACATAACTGAGACGGTCCGGCTTGATGCCACGCACAATCAAGTAATCGTAGCAGGCTTTGGCGCGGTTTTCCGACAAGGTTTGGTTGGAAGCAGCACTGCCGATGCTATCTGTATGGCCACTGATGCGCATTTTATAATCTGGATAGCGATTCATAATGGTTACAATCTGATTCAAGACTTCAAATGAAGCTGGCAGCAGGGTGCTTTTAGCTGTTTCAAACTGTACGGCGCTCATGGCCAAGTCGAGGGTTTCTTTGTCTTCCTGTTGCACTTCCGGGCAGCCAAAATTGGATGCTGGTCCAGGTGTATCCGGGCAGCGGTCGTCTTTGTCGGGCACCCCGTCGCCGTCGCGGTCAGGGCAGCCTTTGATAGCAATCGGGCCGGGCTGGTCGGGGCAGAGGTCGTCCTTGTCAGGGATGCCGTCGCCGTCGCGGTCGGGGCAGCCGCGGGTAGCTGCAGGCCCCGGCTCACCTGGGCAGAGGTCGTCTTTGTCCGGAATACCATCACCATCGCGATCGGGGCAACCTTGCGTAGCCACTGTTCCTGGCTCATCTGGGCAGAGGTCATCTTTATCCGGAATGCCGTCACCATCACGGTCGGGGCAGCCTTTGGTAGCGGCCGGGCCGGGTTCGTTCGGGCACTCGTCTTCTCGGTCAGGAATACCATCGCCATCCGTATCCGGGCAGCCCCTGAATTGCGGCAAGCCAGGCACCAGCGGACAGTCGTCTTGGTCATCAGGCACACCATCGCCATCCGTATCTTTCGGGGCGGGCGGGAGCGTAGTGCCTTCGCCAATAAAAATTAAAAGACCAGCGCCCAACTGGATGTTGTCACGCAAATCATCAAAACCAAAGCGATACTCGCCTTTCAGGCTCAGGTAGGTGTGTTTGGCAATGCGAAAATTCAGCCCAAGCCCGGCCGGTGCCGAAAAGGAAAATTCTTCAAACCGCTCATTAATCGCGCCGATGCCGCCATACAAGTAAGGATAAATGAAGGCATTTTCTCGGAAAAACTTGAGCTGCAGCGTAGCGTCGAGGCCAATCAATGGCGAATCGTTGATGCCGCCGTTGCGATCGGTTGGAAATTCGGCCTTGGCTAATCGGAGCGGGATAGCCAGGTTAAGTGCTTTGTTCAAATGGCGAACGTATTCTACCTCAGCACCGGTGGTGAACTGGTCATTGCGCCATTCATTAGTAATGGGAAACTGGTAATTTAGGAAAATACCACGCACGCCCATACCGTCCTTTGCATCTTCGTATTGGGCGAAAGCCGCTTGCCAGCCCAACACCAACAGGAAAGCAATTGTTAGGAATTGTTTTTTCATAATTTTTCTGGTTAATCGTATCAAGCCTGATTATTTTACGGTGAATATAATAACTGAAATTTATATACAGCGTCGCAAGGTTCGACAAGCAGGGCTTTATCCAACGCAAATGCCGAAGCAAGAAGGGCAAAATCTGATTTGTGCAATTGCTTGAAAGGAGATTTCCGGACAGTTAACACAGAAACTTTTTTTTAGACGCGAACGCTCATCAAAAGTCACACAATTTTGCAAAAAAAATGATGTTTTGCCACTTTTTTTCTGCTAAAGTTGTCTAAAGCTTAGCATGAGTGCTGCCACAGTTCTATTTTTAATTTACTAAAATGGTGTAGAATAGGACGTACCAATCGCTCATTGACCATTTTTTCGTTAATTTGAGCATCGTTGCCGTGCTTTTTTAAGTCGAATTTCCGAGCTTAACTTGCAGCAACTGCTTTTCAAACTTTAGACAATTTCACCATCAAAATGAGATATGAAACCGCAACTGCTCAAACGCAATCGGAAAGATTATCTGGAATCCATTTCCTTTCAATATGTTATTGCCCCCCATTTCCTCGATCTTTGGCATTATCACCCGGAGTTTGAGTTAGTCTATGTTGTTCGTAGTGCGGGCACTTGCTTTATTGGAGATGCGATTGAACGCTTTGGCGCGGGCACACTCATGCTGCTGGGCTCTAATCTTCCGCACGGATGGTTCAATGAGCCGAAGTATTTTCGAAAAGACAGCAAGCTGAAAGCCGAATCAATGGCGGTTCACTTTTCTATGGATTTTATGCAAATCAGCTTAAAAAATGTACCTGAATTCCAACAAATTAGCCAACTGTTAGAGCGGTCTAAGGTAGGGTTATTGTTTAGTAAAGAAACCCAAAAGCAGGTTTGCCATTTGCTGAAAGCGATGAAAAACCAAGATGCTTTCGATCGTTTGCTTACTTTTTTGCAAATTCTGCGCTGCCTGTCGGAGGCAGAAGACAGCCGCACGCTGTCGAGTGCTGGCTACGTTAAAATGTTTCGGGAAACCAACGACCGGCTGGGGCGAGTGCACGAATATATTATGAACAACTTCAATCGTGATATTAGCTTAATGGATGTGGCGGATATTGCCCTGATGAATAAATCGGCGTTTTGTCGGTATTTTAAAAAAGTGACCAAAAAGAGCTTTTCCCAGTATCTCAACGAGATACGAATTGGCTATGCCTGCAAGCTTTTGCAGGAAAGAACAGATACAACAATATCGGAAATCGCTTTTGAAGTGGGCTACAACAACCTCTCTAACTTCAACCGGCAGTTTAAAATCATCACCGGCTACGCGCCGAAAGCTTACCTTCGTTGCCTCACACAGGGCCAGTTCTAAGCACCTTTCTTACAGGCTTTTCCTCATTCTATAACAACACAATCTGATAGAAATTTGCAATTTCGGACAAAAATGAGCGCGAAGTGCAAATATTTATGAAGTTTTGGCAAATCTTCGTATAGCGCAAGCCATATTTAGAATATAATTTTGCATCAAGATATTACTCGTAATTATAAGTCAATGAACACTATTATTACCGACATATATTTCAAAGACGTGCGCTTTCCCACTTCCCAGAGCTTAGATGGCTCGGATGCAATGAATGCGGATCCTGACTATTCGGCGGCATACGTGATACTAAAAACGAACCATCCGGAAGGGCTGGAGGGGCACGGGCTTACCTTTACGATCGGTCGCGGCAATGATATTTGCGTCAAAGCGCTGGAGGTAATGGCTTATTTAATCAGAGGGCTTTCCATGAACGAGATCGTAGCCGATATGGCAGGATTCTGGCGGCGCATCGTGGGCGATAGTCAGCTGCGGTGGCTGGGGCCGGAAAAAGGGGTTATCCATCTGGCTACGGCTGCGGTGGTCAATGCGGTTTGGGATCTTTATGCTAAAATGGAAGGCAAGCCCTTGTGGCAATTGATCGCCGATATGACGCCAGAAGAATTGGTGAATTGCATTGATTTTACATACATCTCGGATGCCATTACTTACGATGAAGCACTTGCCCTTTTACGGGAAAAAGAAGTTGGCAAACAGGAACGACGGGCTTATTTATTACAACATGGATATCCTGCCTATACGACCTCTGCCGGTTGGCTGGGTTACAGCGACGAAAAAATACGCCGATTGAGCCGAGAAGCCATCGCTGAAGGTTTTACCCACCTGAAGATGAAGGTAGGCGCAAACTTAGAAGACGATATGCGACGGGCAGCCATCATCCGCGAAGAGATCGGCTCTGACCGCAGGCTTATGATGGATGCGAACCAGAAATGGGACGTTGGCGAGGCTATCCGTTGGATGCAAGCATTGGCTCGCTTTAATCCCTGGTGGATAGAAGAACCCACCAGCCCAGACGATGTGTTGGGGCATCGTACGATCCGCGAAGCGCTTTCGCCTATCAAAGTAGCCACGGGCGAGCATTGCCAGAATCGGGTCATTTTCAAACAGTTATTACAAGCTGGAGCCATTGACTTTTGTCAGATTGACAGTTGTCGCCTGGGCGGTGTCAACGAAGTGCTGGCAGTGATGCTGATGGCCGCTAAATTTGACGTGCCAGTTTGCCCACATGCTGGCGGCGTTGGTTTGTGCGAATACGTTCAACACCTTTCGATGATTGACTACTTGTGCATCAGCGGAAAGTTAGAAAACCGGATTATCGAATACGTAGATCACCTGCACGAGCATTTTATCGAGCCAGTGGTCATACAAAATGGATGCTACATGCCGCCGAAAGCACCCGGTTATTCCATTACCATGAAAGCGGAGACCCTGCGAGACTATGCCTTCCCAGAAGGTAGCGTATGGCAAAGCATAGCCCCGGAAGAGGTAGCCATTTGAAAGAAATGAAATCAAAAGAAAAAATGATTGCCGGGTCAAATGAGCGGAGGCGATTTCGTAAATCTTTGAGATTTGCGAAATCTGTACCAAACCTCAGCCGATCTGAACTACTACTAAAAAATTGATAAATGACGATTCGATTAGATAATAAAGTGGCGCTGGTGACCGGTGGCGGTAGCGGTATAGGTGAAAGCATCAGCCGAGAGTTTGCTCATGCCGGCGCGCAGGTTTATATGCTGGATTTCAATGAGTCGAACGCACAGGCAGTAGCGAACAGCATCAACGCGGAAGGCTACAAAGCCACTTTTATGAAAGTGGACGTCAGCAGTCAGGCGGAGATGTTGGCTACGGTTGAAAAAATTGTCGAGGCGAGCGGCCGGGTAGATATTTTGGTCAATAATGCTGGCATTGCGCAGGTTGGCAACTTAGAGCAAACCGCCGAAGCCGACTTAGACAGGATTTACGCGGTCAATATAAAAGGCGTTTACAATGGCATGTTTGCCGTGATTGATACAATGAAAAAACAAAAAAGCGGCGTCATTTTAAATATGGCTTCCATCGCTTCGGTGCTTGGCTTGCCCGATCGCTTCGCTTATTCGATGAGCAAAGGGGCGGTATTGACCATGACCTACACGGTAGCGCGCGATTATCTCGATTATAATATCCGCTGCAATTGCTTAGCACCGGCCCGCATTCACACGCCTTTTGTGGATGGCTTTATTGCCAAAAACTACCCCGGGCGCGAGGCGGAAATGTTTGAAAAATTATCCAAAACGCAACCCATCGGGCGCATGGGCACACCTGAGGAAGTAGCGCAACTGGCTTTGTTCCTGTGCTCGGATGCTGCGGCGTTTATTACTGGAACCAATGTACCCATTGATGGAGGCTTTATAAATCTGAATACCTGATGCAATTGATCCGATTTGGCGCACCCGGCGCCGAAAAACCGGGCATTATAGATGCCAATGGACAGCGACGCGATGTCAGCGCCTTTGGGCAGGATTACGACGAAGCATTTTTCGGTGCGGACGGGCTGAGCCGTTTACAGCAATGGCTGCGCGATCACCTTACTGATTGTCCAATAGTTGATGAAAATGAGCGGCTGGGGCCGCCCGTCTGCCGCCCTTCCAAGATCGTTTGCGTGGGACTGAACTATGCCCAGCATGCCAAAGAGAGCGGGATGGATGTGCCGAAGGAACCGGTCTTGTTTTTCAAAGCGACCACGGCTATTTGCGGTCCGAATGATGACCTCATTATACCAAAAGGCAGCAAAAAAACGGATTGGGAAGTGGAACTGGCGGTGGTCATTGGCAAGGAAGCTTCCTACGTTTCGGAAGAAGCTGCGATGGATTACGTAGCGGGATATATGTTGCACAATGATTACAGCGAGCGAACCTTTCAGCTGGAACGAGGCGGCCAGTGGGTCAAGGGAAAAAGCTGCGATACTTTCGCACCGATCGGACCAGCATTAGTCACCAAAGAGGAGGTCGCCGACCCCCACAATTTGCGCTTGTGGCTAAAGCTAAACGGCGAGATGATGCAGGATAGCAATACCTCGGATATGGTTTTTAAAATACCGCATTTGGTGCATTACATCAGTCAGTATATGCGCCTGTTGCCCGGCGATATTATCTCTACGGGGACGCCTTTCGGGGTTGGTTTAGGTTTGAATCCGCCGTTGTATTTGAAAAATGGCGATGCGGTAGAATTGGGCATCGAAAAATTAGGCATGAGCCGACAGCGGGCAATTGCTTATGAAAATATAGCCAAGTAGCATGAAAAGAATAGACGCACATCAGCACTTTTGGCAATATGATCCGCAAGAATATGATTGGATCAATGCAGAGATGTCTGTGCTCAAACAGGATTTTGGCCCTGCTGAACTAAAGCCCCTGCTGCAAGCACAAGGAATGCGGGGCTGCGTGGCGGTGCAGGCGCGACAAACCGAAGCGGAAAATACGTACTTGCTATCATTATCCGATAGTTTCCCGGAGGTACTGGGGGTCGTAGGCTGGCTGGATTTGCAGGCGGATGATCTGGAAGAAAAATTGAATGCCTATCGTCCTTTCGGTGCGCTCAAGGGCATCCGGCATATCGTGCAGGCAGAGCCTGATCCGGACTTTTTACTTCGGGAAGCTTTTATTCGGGGCGTGAAGCACTTAGGAAAAGCAGGACTGACGTACGATATCCTAGTTTTTGAGCAACAATTCCCGGCGGTGCTGCGCTTTTTGGAGCGTTGCCCCGATCAGCCATTTGTACTGGATCATTTGGGCAAACCAAAGATCGAAGGTGGTCCGACCAAGAACTGGATCGAAGGTATCAGAACGATGGCGGAGCATCCGAATGTGTTTTGCAAGTTATCCGGCTTGGTGACCGAAGCAAATTGGACAAGTTGGAAAACCGAAGATTTTGCACCCTTTTTGGAGGTCGCAGCGGAAGCTTTTGGGGCGGAGCGGCTCATGGTCGGTTCCGACTGGCCGGTTTGCTTGCTGGCGGCGGATAGCTATGCCACCGTGATTGGAATTGTGGAGCAATTTGCCAGCCAATGGACGGAGGAAGAGCAAGCCGCTGTTTTTGGTGGTAATGCCGAAAAATTTTACAAACTGTAACGCATGGATTTAGGATTAAAAGATAAAGTATTTTTGGTAACGGGCGGCGCCAGCGGCATTGGCGAAGGCATTTCGCGTGCGCTGTACGAGGAAGGCGCCATTCCGATCATCGTCGGTCGAAATCAGGAAAAAGCAGACCGCTTACTCGTAGATTTACCGGGCGCCTATGCCATCACGATGGACCTGGGAACGCCGGAAAGCTGCAAAAGCGTGGCAGAACAAGCTTTAAGCATAAAAGGTCGTATAGACGGCTTGGTCAACAATGCAGGTATAAATGATGGCGTGGGTCTGGAAAAAGGCAGCCCGGAGCGTTTTTTAGCTTCGCTACAAACCAATTTGCACCATTACTTTTTCTTGGCGCACTACCTGCTGGAGGCACTCAAGCAAAGCAAGGGAAGTATTTTGAATATCAGCTCTAAAACAGCGCTGACCGGGCAGGGCGGCACCTCGGCTTATGCCGCCGCAAAGGGTGCACAACTGGCGCTTACCAGAGAGTGGGCGGTGGAATTATTGCCCTACGAAATCCGCGTCAATGCCATTGTACCGGCGGAGGTGATGACACCTTTGTATCGTTCCTGGCTGGATTCTTTTCCGGATCCAGATGCCAAGCAGCAGTCGATTGAAAAGTATATTCCGCTGGCGCAGCGGATGACGACTTCGAGGGAAATAGCGGATATGGCGCTTTTTCTGTTGTCGAACCGAGCGGCTCATATTACCGGGCAGCATTTATTTGTGGATGGCGGCTACGTGCATTTGGATCGCGCACTGGCTGGCTTAGATAAACCGGATAGCTTATGAAAAGACGCTGTTTTGCACTCGATTTGAAGGATGACCCTGAATTGATCCGGGCGTATGAAACCCATCATCAGGCGGTGTGGCCGGAGATTCTGGCGAGCATTCGGGAAAGCGGCATCATTGACATGGAAATATATCGCGTCGGCAACCGGCTCTTCATGATCATGGAAACTGAAGATGATTTTTCGCTTGCGCAAAAAGCGGAACGAGACGCAACAAATCCGAAAGTACAGGAATGGGAAGCTTTGATGTGGACCTATCAGCAAGCTTTGCCCATGGCGGAACCCGGCGAAAAGTGGATGCCAATGCAATGCATTTTTAAATTATAGAATGAGATGGAGATTGCATTATTCATACCATGCTACGTTGACCAATTCTACCCGCAGGTAGGGATAGCAACGCTGGAGCTGCTGGAAAAGCTGGGCTGTCGCGTTACCTATCCGGCGGCTCAGACCTGCTGTGGGCAACCGATGGCGAATAGTGGTTGTGAACAAGATGCTGTGCAAACCTATCGCCATTTTGTAAAAACCTTCGAAGGGTTCGATTACATCGTCGTGCCCTCGGGAAGTTGCGCTTATCACGTTCGGCATCATTACGATGTACTCGAGCAGACGGAGCCGGTACAGCGGGTACGGGAAAAAGTATTGGACCTCTCAGCGTTTTTGTTGAATGTATTGGAAATCAGCAAACTGGATAGTTCTTTCCCGCACCGGGTAGGGCTGCACCAGAGCTGTCACGGGCTGCGGGGGCTGCGGCTTGGCACTGGTTCTGAGCGCAATATGGAGGAAGAAAGCAAGCTCAACCAACTGTTGGAAATGGTGGAAGATATTGAATTGATAGAATTGCAACGCGCCGATGAATGCTGTGGTTTTGGCGGCACTTTTGCAGTGGCGGAGCCAGCCATTTCGGTGAAAATGGGCAAAGATCGCATTGCCGATCACACCCGGGCGGGCGCGGAGGTGATCACAGCGGGAGATATGTCGTGTCTGATGCACTTAGAAGGCATTCTGCGTCGGCAAAAGAGCGCGGTCAAGGTGATGCACATTGCTGAAATATTAAATGGAAACTCGATATGAGCCAACATGCTAAAAAGGCGGAGACATTTATAGCCAATGAAGCACGCACCGATTGGCATGACGCCTCGTTGTGGATGGTGCGCGAAAAGCGGGATCGGGCTTCTAAAAGCATTACAGAATGGGAAGCCTTGCGGCAAATGGGATCGGATATCAAAGATCATGTGCTGGCAAATCTCGATACGTATCTGGTTCAATTTGAAGAAAATGCATTGCAAAATGGGGTGCAGGTGCACTGGGCAGCCGATGCCGCCGAGCACAATGCCATCGTTCAGTCAATCCTGGACAAGCACCAGGCGCGTCGGGTGGTGAAGAGCAAATCCATGCTTACGGAAGAGTGCCATTTGAATCAACATTTGGAAAAGAACAACATAGAGGTCATTGACACCGACCTCGGGGAGCGTATTATTCAGCTATTGGACGAGCCGCCCAGCCATATTGTGATGCCGGCTATTCATTTGAAAAAACAGGAGATCGGGGACCTTTTTCATGAAAAATTAGGTACCGAAGCAGGCGCCAGCGATCCTCAATACTTAACCGAGGCGGCCCGGCAGCACCTGCGTCAGAAATTTCAGGCGTGTGATGCAGCTATAACGGGTGTCAATTTTGCGGTAGCGGAGACAGGCGGCGTCGTGGTTTGCACCAACGAAGGGAATGCCGATATGGGCGTACACCTTGCGCCGGTACAGATTCATTGCATGGGCATTGAGAAAATCATCCCACGCTGGCAAGACCTGGGGGTGTTCACGCGTTTGTTGGCGCGATCCGCTACCGGACAGCCGATTACGGTTTTTACTTCTCATTATCATCGTCCGGAGCCAGGTAAAGCAATGCACATCATTCTGGTTGATAATGGCAGAAGTAAGCAATTAGGGCGCGAAAAGTTTCGCAATTCCTTGAAATGTATCCGCTGTGGCGCTTGTATGAATACCTGTCCGATTTACCGGCGGAGCGGCGGGCACAGCTATGGCTATACCGTACCCGGACCGATCGGCTCGATTCTGACGCCGGGTATTGATCTCAAGAAGTACAGCGATCTGCCGTTTGCTTCCACCCTTTGCGGTTCCTGCTCGGATGTGTGTCCGGTCAAGATAAACATCCACGAGCAGTTGTACTGGTGGCGACAGGAAATAGCCAAAGAAAATGCACTGCCGGCAGCGAAGCGATGGTCCATGCGCCTGGCGGGCTGGACGTTGGCAAAACCGAGCAGGTACGACCGGATGGGTAAGCTGGCGCGGTGGGCGTTACGAATATTGCCTCGTTTTATAACATATAACCAAATGAATACCTGGGGCAAAGGGCGCGAATTGCCTGAAATTCCAAAGCAGAGTTTTAAGGAATGGTACACAAAAAATAAATCGTGAAATGAACGCACGGACAACCATACTGCAAGCCATTCGGCAAAATAAACCAGAAGCGAAAGAGCGTCCCTCCTTTCCGCAGGAGCCAACGGGCAGCCGTACAGACCTGCTCAGCACTTTTTGCAGCCAGTTGCTGACCGTGGGTGCAGAGTGGGTACATGAAGAAGAGATGGGCGATTGGAGCGTTTTTTTATCGAATTATTATAAAAATGCACACCGAATCGTAACGACCGTTCCTGCCATACAAGCAGCAGGAATAGACATGCTACATGAAACAAACGAAGCGCACGATCTCTGGGATATTGATGTAGCGATTGTAGAAGGAACGCTGGGCGTAGCCGAAAATGGAGCGATCTGGTTGCCCGAAGATCCGCTACCACATCGCGTGTTGCCTTTTATCACCCAACACCTGATCATCCGCTTGCACCGGAAAAACCTGGTGGCGAATATGCACCAAGCTTACGAAAATTTATCTTATGAAGGGTTGGGCTTCGGTCTTTTTGTAGCAGGCCCTTCCAAGACCGCAGACATTGAGCAATCACTGGTGAAAGGCGCGCAGGGCGCACGAACTGCCCTGGTTGTCCTATATATATGACAATAGAAAATGCCTGCACCGGTACCGGCAGGCAGTAATTGGAGTACCCCTGATAATACCAAGTTGCGGCTTTACGCAAAAGTAAAGCACCAGATTGACCTTCGAGAAAGGGATAAATGGAAGATTGAGTTCTTAGAACTCCTGATATTCTTATGCCCTGAATGTACATGTAATAAAAAGACCGATTTTATATCATTTTAAATAAAGTGGTATAAAGTTATACACGCACAGAAACCATTTACGACGAATTATTGCCTGTTAAAAACTGAAACACAAGCAATTGAAAATCAGACTTAAACGCGCGTTTACTAAATCTGTCATCATCCAACTAAAATGGTATTATTTTTTCACGTTTAAACACTGGTATATGAAAACTTCTAAACCGTTACCACATTTAATCCTGGCTAACAACCTATTTAGCCAGTACATGAAAGGCGTTATACTACTCCTCGCCTTGCCCTTTTGGGCATTAGGACAATCAAGCCCAGGCTCCATTGAAGGATACGTTAAGGACACCAACGGCGAGGCGCTCATTGGCGTGACCGTCGTCGCAGTAGAGCAAAACACGAATCTTACGCGCGGTGCTGTGACGGATGTAGATGGCAATTACCGAATACTATCTCTACCTCGGGGAACGTACAACATAACCGCCTCCTACATAGGATTCCAATCGGTTGAAAAGCAAGACATTACCATAGCAATTGGTCAAATTTTGCGGCTTGACTTCGATCTAGCGTCCGGGGGGATAGATATTTCAGAGGTACTGATAATCGGGCGAGCAGAAGCCGTGGAAATGCGGCAGACGTCGGTAGCAACGCCGATTTCGAGAGAACAGATAGAATATCTGCCAGTTTTTTCAAGAAACATTTTGTCGCTGGGGCAATTGGCTCCGGGCGCTCGATCTTTCGATGGGCAAGCGGCGGATTTCAGCAGTGGCTCCTCTCAGCCGGGGGTTCAGTCTGCAACAGGGGCGGTATTTGGTCAGTATATGATTGACGGCTTGAATACCAAAGGACGTACCGCGGGGTCTTCCGTCACCGGAAATGTGAATGACGTTTGGCTAAGCCAGTTGGCAGTTGAAGAAATGCGCTTCATTACAAATGGTTATGATGCACAATATGAAGGTGGTACGGAAGTAACCGTTGTAGAAACCAAACGAGGCACCAACAACTTAGAAGTGCAGGCATTCGTTAATGGCTATCAAGATTGGATGCGTGCGCAGGGGCCGCTGGAGGTTGAAAAACCGAAAGATTTTAGCCGCTACCAGTCAGGAGCGTTTATGAGTGGTCCCATCATTAAAGACAGACTCTTTTTTGCCGCTTCCTATGAGCGCAACGATGAAGTGCAGCCCGTAGCTTTTGCCATTCCCGACGATCCTGAGTTCCAGCAATACGACCGCTTGATCAATAATGATGTAGGCTACACGCTTTGGTCGGCAAAGCTAACGGCACAAATCAACTCAGGCAATACCTTCGACCTGGCTTGGTTTGCGCGCCGCGATGATCACAATGTAGTACTCCCAGGTGCGAATACGGCAGAATGGGGATGGACGCAAGATCAGGTTACGGATATTTTTTCGGCTCGGCTTCGTACTTCATCTGGGAAAAGGACTTCCAACGAGTTAATCGGTTCTATTCGGTTCAATCAGTGGCTAACCACCTCGCTCACGGATAATCCACTGTTTTTGCATGCTAATTACGGTTTTTTTGAGGGGCCACTCAATCTTATCTGGCCGCTGGAACAATTGGAAACACAGTACAATGTCACCAACAATTTTCAAATTGTGACCAATAAACATGTCGTTAAGATTGGGGGTAGCTACGAGTACAGTGATCTCAGCTATAACTGGCCGCTGCTTTCGCAACCTTTCATCATCACCGCGCAGCCAGGCGTACCTTTATTGGCACAAATCGGTTTAGGTCGAACCGACCAAACGACTACCAATGATGCTTTCACGAAAATTCCAGCTCATATATTGTCCTTCTTTGTGCAGGACGACTGGGAAATTTCCCCACGCTTGTTGCTGTCTCTCGGTTTACGATACTCCAGTAATTTGGGGCACCTCAATAATGATTTTGCATTAGACCCTACGAATGCTACCAAGCTCCGCTCGGCAGGTGTGCCGGAAGAGTTTATTGCAACTGGCAACCGTAAAAATTATCACAACATTGCACCACGCCTCCGGTTTTCTTATGATTTAAGTGGCGACAACAACACCGTCTTGTTTGGTGGATACGCTCGCTCTTATGACCGGCCACCTCTGAATGATATTAATGCCGAAGAACGCGGCTTCAATTGGCTGCAAGCAACGGTTCCTTTTGAGGCTTTGGGCGGTTTCCCGTATTCTGCTGATCCGGCAGTGCTCCGCGGATATGCTGCGTCTTTAGGGGTCGAAAATATTACACCCAATGTAACCTTGCTCAGCAATGACGTAGCGAATCCTTACTTCGACGATTTTTCAATTGGTGTAAATCAACGGCTGACTTCCAAAATTTCTGGTAGCTTTAACTTAGTTGCCAAAAATATGGGCAATGGTTTCGCCAGTTACAACTTCAACCCGTTTATTGATGGAGGGCAAACCCGCCGGGCTACCTCAGATTATGGGGATATTTTCTTAGCAGACGACGTGTGGTCGAGCAGATACCAAGCAATGTTGATGACCATCCGCAGAATTTTTAATGATGGATGGATGTTCCAATTCAATTATACCTTAGCAAGAGTCACTACCGAATTACAGCGCCCATTAGAGAAAGGCGTTTTCAAAGATGTGGCTGCCAGTACGGACGAGCGGCATCGCTTTTTATTCACCGGCATTTACACCCTGCCCTGGGACATCAGAGTGAGCGGTATTTTTACATTGGCCAGCCCAACGCCACGCAACGCAATAACCGGTACCGATGATAATATGGATGGTGATCCAGGCAACGATTTCCTTGGAGGACAACCCTTCAACTGGCGTCCGACGGGTTTTGATAACTGGTATCGCAGCCTTGATATGAACATCGCTAAAACCTTCCGGCTGGGTAGGGGCAATGCAGTGGAATTGCGCTTAGACGCTTTCAACTTGTTCAATTTTGACAATTTCAGCGATTTTCAGGTGAGTGCCGCAGCGCCTACCTTCGGAAATCCAGTCGCTGCCTTCAACCCACGACGGATCCAGTTGGGTGTTCGCTACGAGTTCAAGCAAGCTAATAAGTAATCCAAATTCATGGAATGCCTTTCGGGCGGAGTCCGGTGAAAATGACCGGACTCCCCTATGCTACCTAATCAAAAATAATGAATACCCGGATAGCCAGTTATCTATTGTTTTTTTTCTTAATGCCATCCATGCAATGGGCACAAAACAACCCCAGTCTTTCTATTCGGAAGATACAGGAACCGATTGTGCTAGATGGATTGCTCACCGAGGCAAGCTGGGAGGCGATGGAGCCGGTGGGTGGCTTTTGGCAATATTTCCCTTTCGATACTTCTATGGCGGTGGCGCGTACTGAAGTGCGAATGATGCACGACGAAAACAACATTTACATCGCTGCTATCTTGTACGATTCTTTGCCGGGCGAATACATTACCCAGTCTTTACGAAGAGACTTTCGAGGCCTCAATACCGATGGCTTTTCCGTTGTCATTGACCCGTTCCGGGATCAAACCAATGGCTTTTTCTTTGGCATCAACCCCTTTGGTGTGCACCGAGAAGGCTTGATTGCTAATGGCGGAGAAACCGACGCAGACCTTGACCTGAGCTGGGACAATATCTGGCAAGGAGAGGTCAAAGTATATGACGACCGCTGGGTAGTAGAAATGGCAATTCCCTTCACGACACTGCGCTTCCGGGGCGGCGCCACGCAATGGGGCATCAACTTTTATAGAATTGACACCAAATACAATGAACGATCCGTTTGGTCGAGGGTGCCACGGCAGTTACTTTTGGAAAATCTGGCTTTTACCGGCACATTGGAATGGGATCGCCCGCTTGATAAAACCGGGGGCAATGTCACTTTAATTCCTTTTGCGGCAGGAGGCACCAGCCGAGATTACTTAGCTAATGAAGATTGGACGGGCCGATTAGACGCGGGCGGAGACGCCAAGATTGCCCTTACGCCATCCCTGAATCTGGATGTGACGTTCAATCCTGACTTTTCGCAAGTAGAAGTGGATGTACAACAAACGAATATTGATCGCTTTGAAATTTTCTTCCCGGAGCGGCGGCAGTTCTTTTTAGAAAATGCCGATCTGTTTGCCAGCTTTGGCTTTAATAATGCCCGACCGTTTTTCTCGCGCCGCATTGGCGTAGCGATTGATTCCGCGACCGGACAAAACGTGCAAAACCGCATTCTGCTGGGCGCGCGGCTCAGCGGCAAGTTAAATCGCAATTGGCGGGTCGGCTTGCTGAATATGCAAACCGCCAGCGACGAAAGTATCGGACAACCGAGTTACAATTACACCGTAGCGGCCGTGCAGCGACAGGTGTTCGCACGCTCCAACATCAGCGCCATTTTTGTCAATAAAGCCAATTTTGATCAACAACCCGTTGACATCAGCAACCCACTCGATGGGGCTTCCAGCCAACTCATAGGGATAGATTATAACCTCGCCTCCGCCGATGGAAAATGGAATGGAAAAGCTTACTATCATCAGACTTTTGATGACGATACTGGCCCCGCGCCTTTCTCTCATGGTGCTCGGATTGCTTATAATACACTGCGATTCTTTGCCAGTTGGGAGCACCAGATCATCGGGCAAGACTTTGATACCAAAGTCGGATTTGTGCCGCGCCGGGATTTTCGCCGGGCGAATCCGGTCGTTGGTTTTAATATTTATCCAAATTCTGATAAGATCAATCGGCATCAGTTTTTCCTGTCCAATAACTTGATTTGGAACGATACCTGGGGGCTGACCGATTATAATTTTGCTCTAAATTATACCCTCGACTTCCAAAGCTCTGCGGGGTTTGCCTTTGCTCTTTTGTCCAATTATGTCAAGCTTTTTGCGCCATTTAATCCGACCGGAAATCCGACGCAGCTTTTCCAGCCGGGAGATGATTTTGTACAAACCGGTTTCCTGGCTGCTTACAATACCGATTTGCGCAAAGCCTTTTTTGGTCGCATCCAACTGATCAGCGGCGGCTTTTTTAATGGCAATTTGCGGCAATTGTCCGGCGAATTTAACTATCGCTATCGGCAATATGCAACGGTAGCCGTCAATTACACCATCAATCGCATTGACCTGAAGGAAGGTTTTGATGATGCCACGCTTTATCTGGTCGGCCCCCGCATTGACCTGACGCTGACGCGAAGCCTGTTTTTGACTACTTTTGTACAATACAACAGCCAATTTGATAACATCAACATAAACAGCCGGTTGCAGTGGCGCTTTCGTCCGGTTTCGGATTTGTTTATCGTTTATACTGATAATTATTTTCCCGAAGCATTACAACCAAAAAATCGGGCTTTGGTCTTCAAAGCTACGTATTGGTTGAATTTGTAAAACATAAAATCATTCATTATGAGGCGTTTACTTCTTATTTGTTGCATTTTTTTGCTTGGGACTGGTCCTTTATTGGCGCAGTTCCAACCAACCAATGCGTCCATTTCTACGCACCAACTGCCTGCCTGGTATCAGGATGCCAAGCTGGGGATTTTCATTCACTGGGGACTTTATTCCGTTCCGGGTTGGGCCAAAGGCACGGATATGCCTTTGGAGGAAACATTAGCGAAAGATGGCGGACTGACCTGGTTCATGAACAACCCCTACGCAGAGTGGTATCTCAACTCCTTGAAAATAGAGGGCAGTAGCACCGAAAAATACCATCAGCAGACCTACGGCGAAGACTTTTCCTATTACGATTTTGTTCCAAAATTCAATGAGGAAGTGTCGCGCTGGGATCCCAATGCCATGGCGAAGCTATTTGCCGATGTCGGCGCGGGATACGTCGTATTGACCACCAAGCACCACGATGGCTTTTTGCTTTGGCCGAGTAAGACGGAGAATCCTTTCCGAGAAAACTATTACGCCAGCCGCGACATCGTAGGCGAG
>CALMSO010000112.1 GCA_937872385.1 uncultured Saprospiraceae bacterium | reverse complement strand
ATTGAGAAGCCTTGAGTTCGACCTCACAATTTTCATCCAAGCGCACGTTCACTTCAGCATTGCAGCTTAGGTTGCGGTAATCGGTTTCCGGCTCGCGTACCAGTATTTGGATTCTAATCGTAACACTTGCGCCATTAAAACGAATCGTTACAGGATAGATTCCGGCATCATCCGGGGTGATTTCGAGGGCATATTCTACGAAAGTAACATTGTCACCTGTAGCTTCGGTACGTGGTACCGGCAGTTGGCTAGCTAAACGGGCATTCGGATTATCAATCAAATTATCTTCCAAATCGCCGAAGTCAATGTCTAATAAATCAAGGTCGAGATCGTCCGTAGCACAGATAGTACCCAGCAGGTTGAAATTGTAGTACAATGTTTCGCCGCGGCTACAGGAAGGCAGCGTCCAGGTAACATCCTCTGCAAGAATAGTGCAACCAACGCGATAATCTGCTGGACCGCAAATCGTGTAGCACAGGCTACCCAACCCATCTTCCGCATCTACACCTACATTGTCAATTAAAGGCTGTATTGGCTGCCCTACCGCGAGGAAAGGACGAATGGCGTCTTCATCATCTTTGCAGAAGTTAATGGCATATACGCTGTAATTGCCATTGGGCAAATTGAAGAAAAGCCCGGTTTTATTCACCTGCAAAATATTGCCACCTTGCGTCAGAATATATTCTTGGAAAGCGTGATCCACTTCAAAAGTACCGGGTGCTGCCTGCGACAGAATAGCGCCCGCATTCAAACGGCATTCTTCATCCTCGGCATCCTCGCATACTTCGCCATCTTCATCGCAGTCGCAGAATGCCGAATCTTGCGGATAACCGCACACAACCTCTGCCACGCTCACTTTGAAAGGAATGCCCGAAGCATCTCTGATAATCACTTGCTTCACTACGCCGCCATTGCCGCCGTCAAGCAGCGAGTGGTCGAATGGGCCAAGTACCAGTTCACCGCCTTCGTAGGGTGTTTCTTCACCATCTACCTCTACGGTATAGGGCGCACCCAAACCGCCAGCAATACTGCTTACTACAATATTATATTTGAAACGCTCGTCGTCATCAGTACAAGCGGCAGCTACTTCGGCTTCCAATACCGGTGCCGGACAAACACGAATGTTGTCAATGCCAAATTCATCGCGGTTACCCATTCCATCTATGTCATCACTTTCCCAGCGCAAGAAGATACATTCGCCGTCGGCTAAATTGGCATTGGGAATGCAAGCTCCTTGATGCAATACCATCAGTTCAGCCATCTCGTCACGAGGGCCGGGCGTCATAGCATCAACGAGGGGGGTAAACCCAGTACCATCCATTGAGTACATAAAGGAATATCCTAAATCAAAACTCTGACTTCTGTCTTGGTCATTCAGAACAATAAAATCGAAACCGATACCAAGCGACGGGATGGTTGCACCGGAGTTGTTGCACACGCGCAGCGTGATGCTACCTGGCGTGAAATCAGTTCCTGCTGGCTGTATCCAAAGGGCGGTATTTGCTTGGTTAGCTGCATCGGTGTAATTAAGCGCATAGATGCCACCAGTATTAACGCCGCCAGCGGTTGTTCCGCGTGCAAAATCACCTGTGGTGCGCGTACCGCCAAAATCCAGATTGCCATCTGAAAAGCCGGTGGCCGCCCAGTGGAAGGAGGACAGTTGCCCTGCTGCCGGATTCGGCGTAAAGCCCGAACCAGTAAAACCATTGAAGTCAACCAACACCGAGCAGTCGTCGGCAATGGCTAACTTGGGATCCGTCACTTGGATAGTCGGGGAGAAGCCCGTGAGCAGAGGAGGGTTATTGATGCTGCCACTGGCTGCTAAGAATTGAATGACGTCATCGCCAGCGCCAGGGGTGATCATATAGGTCACGCAGCCACCAGTGGGGTCAATCATTGGCATAGGCATGATGGTTGCACTGTTCAACCCCATGTTTTGCACCAAGTTGATAGTAGTAGCGTAGTCTGTGGCTACAGCCATATTGCCATCCGTAGCGCATACTTGGATATTGAAGGTTTCGCCTTCTACGACGGTGGCGGGTACACCGAAGAAGGTGAGCTGACTGGCAGTGCCGCTCATAGCCGCATTGATCGAGAAACTGAAGTTATCAATAGCTAAGCCGTGGTCATTGCCCGGATCATTCAATTCGATCCAGCGAATCCAGAGGGTTGCGCCATTTGCCCAGTTGAGCATATTGAGCGTGCCACCACGATTGCTTACCAGACCCGCCACATTGCCGTCTATGCCAGTACCGGAAGCCCCTGTTACCGGGCTGGTCCAGTCAAAATTGCCGCCGGGTGCCGTCCAAGTGGCTACAGCGCCAAAAGTAGCGCCGATGCCATACTCCAACACCATAGTTTGGGCATCAGTATTACCGCCATTGCGCCATTGTTCGCCATCAAAGCTGATGTTGATGCTGTTGATGGTGCTACCGGTGTTATTCGTGAATGCCACCGCAATCCAGCCAGCTACTGCTCCGGCAGCAGGCGAACCAAAATAGGCACCACCTGAACCTAAGCCGCCCAGCGCACGGTCGGTACTCGCTGCATTGCCGTAGCTATAAAAAGAACCTGAATTGGAACCGCCAGTGCTTGCAATGTAGGTGGTAATAGCTACCGGTGAACTTGCAGGTTGACGAAAGAGAAACCATCCACTTAAGGTGGTATTGTTGCTCCATGCAGGCGTACCGGAGATTTCTAAGGTGTTGAAATTCTGCGAATACGTGAAAGCCGTATTGGGTACGGCCACCTGGGCATTTGTCTTTGATAAGAATAATAACCCTGAGAAAAGGCATAAAGCTATGGATAGCACCTGCCTTTTAAGAGATTTTCTTTGGTAAAATTTTTCCATGTGATTATGATCTTGTTAGGTTTTTACAATTATTCAGAAATAAAATGGTCGTCTTTTTATCAATTTTGGACAGCGCTTTTGCAAAAAAACGCTACGCGCAAAGACCATAATAAAACGGACTTTTCTTTCTGAAAATCACTAACAATCATGGAAAGGTCGCTGAGGTGAGTTGAAAGTGTGTACCCTCGTGGACCGAAATAGAAAAATGGCAAGCTATGGCATCCAATTTTTCATGTTGATTACGATTTGTTAGCGTCTTTTTCGTCTTTTATGGTCGTCGTCCAAATTATCCAATACACAGCATGTAGCACTATATCTGCACAGCGAGTGACAGCACGCTACAATCAGCTGGAAATTGTTTGAAAAAGGGTAAACACTTTATAAGCCCAAATATAGCGACAAACCCCTTTTAATTCAAGCTTTTCGCGGATAAAACTTTTGTAATTTCTATAAAAAATTGATTTACAAAGGTTTAAGTGATTGTTTTCATCAAAAAATTAACATACAGTTCATGCAGCGCAGCGAGGCCATCGGGAAAATTTTCGATAGCCTTGCTGCGCGCTGTTTAGTTGTCGCTGCCGGGCCAGGGGAAGTTTCCACAATTGACGCGCAAAACGCGCACGTTGGCAGTTGCGCTGGCAGGCGGGCAGGCTCCGTCCGGATCGTCAGAGGTGAGCACCAGCGTGACAAAGCCGCGCTGGGCATCCGCATCGCCAGGTTGGTAAAATACTGCTACGCCAAAGGCTGCCGTGGTGCCGAGGTCGGTCAGGTTGGCATCGAGGAAGGTACCGTCGGTATCCGCTTCGAGGATGCTCCAGGTGCCAGTGTAAGGCTGGCCATCGAGCGTGATGCTGCCATCTAATAATTGTAGGCTTAGCTTTTGGGTTGAGCAAATGGCACGGGGCGATTCGTTCAATGCGACTATGGGAGCAGCAGCAACGGTAAGTGTTTGACAAACAAATGGTTGGCAGTCTTCTTCGTCGGGCGAGACATTCAGTATAGCGCAAAGCTGATACGTACCGACGGTATTAATATTTACATTTTGTAATGATGCGGTTTGATTGGGTGACGTACCCGCGAGCGCGGCGTGCGCAACCATTCCCAGCAGCGTACCACCGAGGTAAGGATTGGCCGGAGGCGTGGCACCCGCAAAATAGACAAAAGCAATGCCAAAATCGGCTTCGCTGTTGTCGGTCATTGCCATATCGGCTAAGCCGGTGGCTTCTATGTCAAAATTATTGCCAAGACAAACTTCGTCCGGTGCGGTCAGCGCCGTGATTGTAGGGCAGATAAAGCTACAGTTAATCGTGTTGATAATTGCCGAGCCGGAAGCCGTACCCACGCAGCCATTGTCATCTATTATAGCTATAATATTAATGGTGTAGGTTTCATTGGCATCTAATCCATTCGTTGCAATATTAAGCTGGGCACTAAAAATTTCAACCATTTGCGGGGTGCCGCCATCAAGATCGTAGGTAATGATCATTGGCAACGTTCCCTGTCCAATGGTGAGCGGAATATTGGCAAAACCGTCAATGCACACTTCGTCAATCGTACCGGAAAGCGTAGCCATCGGGTTCTCATTGATTTGTACAATCGCCGAGCCGCTGGCCGTCGCCGTGCAGTTGTCACCATTTACAGCAACGCTTGTCAAAATGTATTCACCGGCAGTTGCAGCATTTAGAATGTAAGGATCATCCATCGTCATAATCGGCGTTTGGGGCTGACCATCAATCGTGTATTCGATAGTAAAACTTGGGTTCCCAGCATAATTGTCAAAATCAATCGTCAATGGAACCGAACTGCCCGCACAGGCTATGTCGCCGCCGCTCAGCGTGGCTATTGGGCAGGTGATGGTGTAGCTGCGCGCCGCCAGCGTTGGGTTATTGCAACTTGCATCCACTGGTGCAATGCGCGGGCGCACGTGCAGGGTGCTGTTGCAGGCGTCTGCCGGGATGGTGTGGGTAGCGCAGGCTGGCTCCAGTGTAGTCACCGCTGTGCCGCTGCAATTGGCTGGACATTGGCCACCCGTTTCCGGGCTATTGGGGCTGCTGCCGCCGAATGGAATCTCAACGTTGGAAGCCGCATACACGCAAGAAGCATTTCGATAAATGCCGCGATTGCTGCTTGTGAAGCCCAAATTGCCGGTGGTAGCCGGATAGGTAATGCCGCCGCTCATGCCGCCAGTAGAGCCGCTACCGTAGCCAATGGATTGGATCACTTCATTAGCGCTATTGACGAGCCAAAAGCCGCCGTTGCTGTTGCTAAAAGCTACATTAGAATTGGCAGAATAAAATTCGCCGCAAGCCAGAATCGTATTAGCGGCCACCGTTTGTGTAAAAACCGAGCCAAAACCACTGCTACCATAGGTAAACCGATAGCCGGAAATATCCGCCGAGCAGGGCCCCAGGTTCACCAATTGAAAATATTCATCGCCGCCGCCGCCATCGTTCATAGCCGGACGAATAATAATGCGATTGATTACTACTTGCGCGCCATCTGCGGGGCAGTCGGGGCTACTAATGGTTTGTATAATATTTTGCGTAGCAATTACATTACCATTATGATATGGATCATCATCTGGATTATTTAATTGTACCCATTCTATAATACCGCCAACGGGCAGGTCGTCAGCATTTAGTCCGAGCATTATAATATCACCTGGGCAAGTGGCCCCGGCGGGCGTCGTGCAGGCATCATACGCAAGATTATCCGGACAAATTGGCGCTTGTCGGCAGTTGTTATTTACTTGTATAATAGCCGGATTGCTACAGCCGGAGGCATCATTAACCACTACCGTAATCGGGCCGTTAAAGTCATTCGGGACGCTAAAAATACCGGTGTTATTGAGTGCTTGTGATACGCCATTATCAAATAATTCATAAAAAATATGTAGCCCGCCGGTGGTCAGTGCACCCACGTTAATCGTTCCCATCATAAAATCTGCCGGACATGTAATATCGGTTTGGGACACCATCATATTTTCAATAATCCTTATATTATATTGTTCAATGGTATAACAATCGCTGGGTGTAGTATTGCGCACTACAGCCGTCGTCGAGTTCGACCCAGTAGGCGTGGAAGCAAGGGCCGAGCTGTTGTCATCGTTCCAAACCAAGCTCAGCACCCCATTGCCGGAAGGCATAAAAGTGTAAGTCAAAGTGGTGACGCCGATCGCATCATTGCGCGCGTAGGTGTCCCAAGGAATGGTCGTAGTGCCGCCATCAAAACTTACAAACGAACCCACGCCACCTTTGGCATTGAGTACGTCGGGTGTAACGGCTTGCCAGTTATTTACTTCGAGTGTAATAATAACCGACTCAATATTATGTGCGCATTGCATCAGCGGTGCAGAAAAGCTATACTGATAAGCAGGCGTATCATTAGGTAAACCCGGCGTCGGATAATCCGTTTTGCGCCAGCTATCGGTAGCCGGATCGTAGATGTAGCTTGAGTTGCAGCCTTGCAGCGCACCCGCGTTGATGGCCTTGCCGCCAGGATTGGGCACGCTGCTCAGGTCTTCATAGACGGGGTCGGTAATCATTGGCATGATATACATTACATTCGCATCATAACACAGCCCGCCGGGCAGCAAGGCATTGGGCAATTGTGCCGACGACAAGCCTGCGCCGCCTGTACCCGGTGTGCCGAGGGTGTAAGGGCCGCTTTGCACCGCCGTATTATCGAATACGCTGGTAGCGCCACCATTCCATTTAGCTGCTTGTATAATAGTACCGTCCGGACTAAATAATACAATTTGGTCGCCATCTGTATTCGATTGATTATCAATGGTAAAGCCAGTAGCAGCCCAGTTAATAAAATTGGCGTTGGCGGGGTCGCAAACATCAAAATCTATGGGCAGATTCGGAAAATCGCAGGTGGCACAAGCCAAACCGGAACCAGGTATCGGATTAGGATTAGTGCCGGTATTTTGTCCTTCGCTGCAAGCGATTAAAAACACCGCACCAGGCTGAATAATCGTGCCAGGTGGTAATACCACTAACCATTCGGAGTTGGAAATTACATAACAGCCAGCATCATAAGGCGTATTACCGATGTTAATAAGTTCTACAATCCCGTCGTTGGTGCCGTCATTATTACCCGAATCGGGAGATAATTCGCTGAAACGCAACTGGGCGTTCAAAATATTGGCGCATAATAAACAGGTAAATAAAGCGCATAACTTACCCGGAAAAATACAGTATGCGTTTTTCATGATGTCACTTTTTAATTAGTTAGTGAATAGTGGGCAGCCTGTTTGCGCTGTTTTGTCTGGGAAGAAAAAAACGGTAAAGCCTCGCAGTTTAAGTGGGGAGTTGTTATTTAAAAGTTCATTGCAAATGTAATAAATTTACTTTATTTTTTCAGGCTGTAATGTTAATTTGATATTAATTTTTTGGCACTTTGATAAAAAAACAAGACCTGTGAGGCAGGCAGGGCACCTCACAGGTCGGAATGTAGCATAACGCAGTGCGGACTTTATCAGAAGCGGAAGTCCACTCCAGCGGTTACGAAGCGCGGTAGCCCCACGCGAATGCCCTGCGGCCGGCGGCTCACGATATAGCGCTCGTCGGTCAGGTTTTTCACAGCCAGATTAAAAGTGAGATTGAGTTTGGTGATTTCATAGCCAGCGGCGGCATCTACAGTAAAATAGGAGGGCATCAGGCCGACGCGGCCATTGGGCGCGGGCGTGGTCGTATTGAGTTCATCGGTAAATTGTTCGGATATATAATTGCCGGTAAGGCGCATTTGCAAGCCAAAGGGCGCTTCGTAGCGAATGGAGGAAGAAACCAACCACTCCGGTGCGTAGGGCGTCCGATTGTCCCGGATGTTCACTCGATTATCGCCGCTGCCCCGGAAGCGATCCTTATTGTAAAAAGCATTTACGTAAGTGACCTGCCCGATGAGTTCGAGGGTGTGCTGAGTTGGCAACAACCATTGCCCCACATTCACATTCACCGCCGCCTCGATGCCTCGGTGGAGGGTACTGCCGCCATTGATTAAACCACTGCCAGCTCCGCCCGCCGACTCGGAAATCGGAATCACTTGATTAGAAAAATCCATATAAAAACCCGTCATTTCTAATGCAATAGCTTCGCCAATTTGCCCCCGCAGTCCGAGTTCGTAGTTCCAGCTCAGCTCCGGGTCAAGATTGTACACCACGCCTTCAGTGGTGATGGCATTGGCTACCCGGGGCGGCGCAAAGCCCCGATGTACGCCTCCGAAAACGGTCCAGTTATCATTGAAATTATAATTCAAACCTGCGCCGGGCAAGAGTTGGGTGATGTCCGTATTGGCTATAATGCTGGTATCGCGTTGGCTACTACGCAGCACATTGCGCTCGTAGAAATAAACCTCGGAACGCAGCCCCGCAGTGAGGGTCAGCCGGTCGCTCAGGTAGAATTTGTTTTGCAAAAAGGCGCTCAGGGCCTGCCCGCTGCGAATTTCGTCGTTGACCAAGGCGCCAGATTGGGCGTCGGCTTTGGTGCCATTTACCCTTTGTTCAAAGGCTTTTTCGGTCATGTAGCGCAGCCCTCCTTCCAGTTTGCCACCAATGCCCAAGGTGCGGTGCCGCGCCGTCAGCCGCGACTCGATGCCGGCTACTTCAAATTGTCGGTTGCGATGCCCGTTTTGGTTGCGCATGTAAATGGCGCCGCCGGGTACCTCTGGGTTGCCCCACACTACGCCAGTTTGGTTAGACACTGTTGGGTTTTCGCTGAAATCCTGCCGCTGCCAATTGCGCACAGTTGAATAGGCAAATGCGGTGGTGGCTAATTTTACGTTCAGATTAAAACGATATTCGTGGCTTAGGCTACCGGAAATGCGTTGCACGGCCAGCCGGTCGTCGGGGGCCATGCGCACAAAGTCCTGCCCGCCCTGGTCGTACATGGTTTGGGTCAGCCCGATGTAGGTCGAATTGGAGTTTTCATCGTAATAGCCGAGTTTGACACCCACGGTAGATTTGTTGCCGAGCTGAAATTTGAGCTTGGTCGTCAAATCATTAATTCGGAAGGATGTCGGGCCCACATTATCGGCTTGCTTGCGCAAATAGTTTACCTGAAATCCGACGTTGCCTACGGTATTGCCGTAGCCGAGTAGCGTACTGAGGAAGCCGCCGTCGCCTCCTGTGATTTTCACACGACCGGCACTACTGGCGGGCGGGTCGGCGGTGATGTAATTCACCACACCACCAATGGTTTGGGGACCAAACAGGATTTGCCCGCTGCCTTTCAGCACTTCGATGCTTTCCATCCGGTCAATGGCCGGGGTATAATACATTTGCGGCTCGCCAAAGGGGTTGAGTGCTACCGGAATGCCATCTTCCAGTACTAATACGCGGCTGCTACGGTCGGGGTCTAGCCCCCGAATACCAATATTGATGCGCATTCCGATGCCTTCTTCTTCTACAATGTGTAAACCGGGCACGGTGCGCAAAACTTCATTACCATTGATGGGTTGAAGCGATTGTAATGTCTTTTTTGACAAAAAAGTAGCCGACCCTGGTACATCGCTCATCAGGCGAGGCTTCTCGCCGAGTATTCTGACGGCAGGCATTTCGTAGAATAGTAGGGTATCGTTGCTGGCATTTGCGCTAAGGCTGTTTTTTAGGGCGGTGCTATTGTCTGTGCTGGCGCTGAGATTGTTTTCCTGCGCTTGAGACGTTGTACGGCAGAGCAGTGCTAAGCTGGTTATAGATAAAATAGTGACGAATGATTTCATTTTATAAAAAATATTTGGATTAAATCTAAATAAGTAATATCGAGGCAAAGGTATAGGCCAGTTGCATTTTGTGCAATACCTTTTTGTGAGGAAGAATTAGCGGTGGGTGTTAGGTATGAGATACCCAATATTAGGTAAGTAGTTAAGGAACGGGACAAATAGGTTGAGAGGTGGAGGATATAACGCCTACTGACTGTGCGGCGAACAGCAAACAGCGAACAGCGAACAGCGAACAGTGTCCCGTCCTAAAATCTGGCATCTATTGTCTATTGTCTAAAATCTATCATCTAACATTTATGTCCAAGTACTTATAGGTTTTCTACAATGCCCTTGTGCACGGCGTAAAGTACTAATTCGGAAGAGGTGCTGAGTTTCAGCTTTTTCATTATTTTCTTGCGATGGGTATAAACCGTGTGTGGACTCAGGTTGAGCACATCAGCTATCTCTTTGGCAATGAGACCTTTAGCAACGAGCTGAACGATTTCAATCTCGCGGGGCGTGAGTGGAGTAGGGGCGCAGTTGTCTTCTTTGGCAAAGGATTTTTCCAGCAGATAATCCAGCACTTTGGTGCAAAAAAACTTCTGCCCGCGCGCAGTAGCATTCACGGCGTCAATGATTTCCTCTTCGCCACAGGTTTTGGTCAGGAAGCTGCTCACGCCGCGCTCCAGCACTTCGTAAATGGCACTTTTTTCATCATCTTCACTGATAACCAACACTTTGACTGCTGGCGCTACCCGCTTAATTTCCTCCACGGTTTGGCGGCTGAAGCAGCCGGGCTGGTTGTAATCCAGAATAACCACCTGCGGCTGGTGCCGTTGCAGTTGCATCACCAGTTCCTCCTCGTTACCAGCTTCTGATACTACCCGAAAAGTGGCAATAGACTCAAAGAGCTGCCGAAGTCCCAGGCGTGTCAGGTATTGCGCATCCGCCAAGATGATGGAAATAGTTTGCATATTAGGGTTAATAATTTTGTGCACGAAAATAGGAAGAACTACTGAAAAAACAAATTTATTTAGACTTAGTTTAGATAGGCGTAATGTGGCGGTTGATTGCTGTCAGGCGATTTAGAAAATTTTTGCTGGTCAAATATCCCGAACTCGGCATCCGGAAAAAAGTGTATCTTTGTCCTTGATAATCAGCAAACAGTAAGGAGATGAATGCAGAAAACTTTGCCGAATACCTGAAAAACCCCTCCCGCTTGTACCAAGTCAACTATCAAGAACTGAAAAGTTTAGCTTTGCAATACCCTTATTGTCAGAATTTGCAATGGCTGTTATTGTATAAAAGCGGGCTGGACCACCACCGTGATTTCGACGCCAATCTGGAAAAAACTTCCACCGGCAGCCTCAATCGCACCTTGCTTTTCCGGCAGATGCAGACAGTGTTAGAGCAGGAAAAACCCACCGAAGCCCTTCGATTTGATGAAGTATTGGAGCTGCGCGACTTGTCACCATTGCAATTAGCACCCCAGCCCGTGCCGGTAAGGGAAGAAACGCCCACGCCCATACAGGAAACGCCTCCGCCTCCGCCCGTATCAGAAGCACCTTTAGAAAAAGTAGCCGCACCGGAAGCACCTATTGCGAAAGAAATGACGCCGCCCCCGGCCCCGGAAGTGGTGCACATAGCGCCAGAACCGACGCCAGCCGTGGAGGATGCTCTGCCACCTGACGAGGAAGCGACTACCCCAGAAGCGCCCGCCATGCCTCCTGCCGACGAGCGCCCCACTGGGACAACCCCAACGCCCAAATCCGCCTTTAGCGGCTGGTCAGACTATCAAGCACCGCGGCTTCAGATTCCGGCGGTAGTGCCTGCGGCCAAGGCATCGAAGCAGCAAAAAGAAGATGCGATTAAAAAAATTGCCCTCGACAGCCTTGCCGAAAAAGACGGAGTAGCCAGTGAAACCTTGGCCAATTTATTAGCCCGACAGGGGCAATACGAGCGCGCAGTGAAAATGTATGAACGATTAATTTTGCTTTTTCCCGAAAAAAGCGCTTACTTTGCAGCGCAAATTTTCAAACTAAAAAGACCTTAACAATGTTAACGGCATTAACCATTCTGATTGCTTTGATTTGTGTGCTGCTCATGGCGGCGGTTCTTATCCAGAACCCCAAGGGCGGTGGTGTGGATGCTACCTTTGGCGGTACGCAAGCCAATCAAATGTTCGGAGCTGCCAAGTCTGCAGATTTCATCGAGAAAATTACCTGGTATCTGGCTATTGCCTTATTCGTACTGTGCATTATCACTACCTTATTAGTGGGCAGTGCCGGCGGAGCAGAGAATATTCCCTTGCAATCGCAATAAGCGGTAGCGTAACATACACGCTTTTCCAAGAACCCGATGTGCTACAATTGGCGTATCGGGTTTTTGTATGTATAGCATGGTAGCAATTAGAAAAACATCAATCAAATAACTCCGAGGTCCAGATGGTAATGGCGCGCTCCACCGGATTGAGTACTACCGGCAAATCCTGCTGCGTGATGCCCTCCACCAGCGCGGGCGCATTCGGAAAGCCCTTGAAAAGCAACAATTGCTGCTCCCGGTCGGCGTTCATGTAAGCATAATAATTGAGATATTCCGCTATCACCACACGTAGGTTTTCAAAACTGAACCAGTTGTCGGAAGCGATTTGATACCACCAGAAAGTAAAAGCATAGGCTCCGAATTCGGCTACTTCATAGCGCTCCAAGTAGCTACGCTTCACTAAACTTGCGGCTAAGGCGGCTCCCCGATTGTCACAATATTTGTCAAATGCAATGCGCTCCACCTGTCGGGCCACAAAATCACTCAGATTGGCATCATTGCGCGTCACCAGCCGAAAGGCTTCATCGGTATCAAAAAAAGAGGTGTAATGCTCTAATTTCCAGCTATCTAAAATCAAACGCTTTTCGTACATCACCCGCCGAAAAGCATCCGCTGCACGCTCCTCGAAGGTGTAAATCAAGTCGCGGATTTTGTCGGGGCCTAAGCCGGGAATACCTTCCAATTCATTGATACTTGTAAAGCGGCGAAAGGGCTGCAAGCTGTCGCGTTTTTCGAGTAGGCGGGCCGCCACTACCTCGCCGATGCCCACGCCCGGGCCAGGCGCGCCGGAGTTGGGGTCATCTTTTATTTTTTCCGAAATTTCACGGGCAGATGTAGCCGCATTTAGAAAACTCAAAATGCGAATGACTACCCAGTTTTCGATTTTTTGATTGCCAATAATTGCGTCCATGCCGGTCGGGGTTTGTTATGAAAAATAAGGTCTGGCTGTAAAGTACGAACTTCCATGGGCAAATCCGCAAAGCGTACATTAGCGAATTGTTAAGTATTTGTAAAGTGAAAGCAAGATTTTGCAAAATGGATATTGTGGAAAATGTTTCCGCTTATTGTACCCAATACACCAATAGAAATCGGTATTTTTGTAGCAAGCAAATCCTGTAATCAGGGCATTATTGCCATTCACAGAAGCCATATTATATGAGTGCTACTAATAAATTTATCTGTATTCACGGGCATTTTTATCAGCCGCCCCGCGAAAACGCTTGGCTGGAAGTGGTAGAAAGACAGGACTCTGCGGCTCCTTTTCACGACTGGAACGAGCGTATCAACTTTGAATGCTATGCGCCCAATGCCTCGGCCCGTATCCTCGACAATCGCCAGTACATTACAAAAATTATTAACAACTATTCTCGAATCAGTTTCAATTTTGGCCCTACACTCCTGTCGTGGTTAGAATTGGCTGACCCCGAAACCTACCGCGGTATCCTCGATGCGGACAAGCTAAGCCAGGAACGTTTCGACGGCCATGGCTCTGCTATTGCCCAGGTACATAGCCACCTCATTTTGCCATTGGCCAACCGGCGCGACAAGGAGACCCAGATTGCATGGGGTATCAGCGACTTTGTGCACCGCTTTGGTCGGCAGCCCGAAGGTATGTGGTTAGCCGAAACCGCTGTTGATACCGAAACCTTAGAAATCCTCGCCGAGCAAGGCATTCAATACACCATTCTGGCGCCCCGGCAGGCCAAAGCTTTTCGCAAAATCGGTACCAAAGAATGGCGAGACATTCCCTCCGATAGTGTAGAAACCCGCCGCCCGTATTTGTGCCAGTTGCCTTCCGGCAAAACCATCGTTTTGTTCTTCTACCACGGCGATGTGGCGCAGGGTGTGGCTTTTGAAGGCTTGCTCAATAATGGTAAAAACTTTGCCCACCGACTGCTCAATGCCGCTACGGCTGACGACAGCTTGGAACTTGTGCACATTGCTACCGATGGCGAAAGCTACGGGCATCACCATCGCTATGGCGAAATGGCGCTGGCGGATTGCCTTAATTATATTGAGGAAAATAAGCTGGCTAGCATCACCAATTATGCCTACTTTTTGGCAAAACACCCACCGGAGTACGAAGTCCAGATTCACGAAAACAGCTCGTGGAGCTGCGTGCACGGTGTGGAGCGTTGGCGTTCCAATTGTGGTTGCAACACAGGGGGGCACCCCGGCTGGACTCAGGCCTGGCGCGGCCCGCTGCGCGAAACGCTCAACTGGCTGCGCGACCAACTCATCCCGATTTACGAGCGGGAAGCTGCCAAATATGTCAAGGATGTTTGGGCGGCACGCAATGATTATATTCAAGTATTGCTCAAGCGTACAGACCGCAGCGTCAATGAGTTTATACGCGATCATGCCCTCAAGGAGCTTGATAATGGCGAGAAAACTACCCTGATGCGACTGATGGAAATGCAGCGCAACGCGATTCTGATGTTCACCAGTTGCGGCTGGTTTTTTGATGAGATTTCGGGTATCGAAACGAACCAGATTTTGCAATACGCCAACCGAGCGATTTATTATGCCAATCAAGTGGGCAACTTGAAATTGCACGACGATTTTATCCAAAAATTAGCCGAAGCGCCCAGCAATGTGTATAAAAATGGTGCCGAAAGCTATAAGCGCTACGTAATGCCGGCGCGAGTGGACCTCAGCCGGGTGGCTATGCACTATGCCGCCTCTTCGCTTTTTGCGGAGACACCAGAGGAGTTAGAGCTATTTAACTATTTGGCAATCAGTGAAGTATTTGACAGGCACGAGGCTGGTATCCAACGGCTGGCGCTGGGGCGCACCACGGTCAATTCCAAGATTACTTACTCGGAAAAGCACTTTAGCTTTGCGGTGTTGTACTTGGGGCAGTTAAATATTATTGGCAATATTTCGTTAGACATGAGCCGCGAGATTTTCGATGAGATGAAAGAAAAGATAGTGGCGGCTTTTCAATCTACCAATCTTGGCGCGGTTATTGGCGTGATGCAAACTTATTTTGGTTCGGAAAAATTCACCGTTGAGCACCTATTTCGGGACGAAAAACGGAAAATTCTACGCGACATTACCAACAACAGCCTGCGCAAGGTGGAGCGCGAATTTCGAGAAATTTACAACGAAAACTATCAGCTCATGTCGCTTATTGCGCAAAGCGATATACCCGTGCCGGAGGCCTATCTGAGTGCGCTACAGTTTGTGGTCAACCACGATTTGCACGAATTTTTTGCCAATGGCAATCTCAATATCCGCGAGCTGAAACGTTTGGCCAGCGAGTTGAAACGCTGGGATATTTCGCTGACCAACGAGCAATCGTTCAAACTAACGGCCAGCGAGCGTATCTTCTTGGAAATGAAGCGGATAGAAGCAGGAAAAACCTCCCTGCGCGATGTAGAAAACTTCATTCAGGTGTTGGAAACCATTGAGTCTATGTCTATTGGGCTTGACATCTGGAAGAGCCAGAACGTCTTTTTTTCGCTGATGAAAGGGTATAAAAAGGGGGAATGGGTGTTTGCTGGAAAAGATTGGGAAGAAGCCTTCCAAAAATTAGGCGACTTGCTGCGGGTGCGCAGTAATTGATTGCTAAAAATAAAACAGGGTCGAAAACCATTGCTTCCGACCCGTTTGTATGTTGTAAATTTTATCTTGCCAAACTATTTGATCAGTTCGCCCAGCAGATTGTCTTTGGGCCTAAGGTCTATTTTGGTGAATGGCATCTCGCGGACGCGCACGCCAGTAGCGGCAAAAATGGCGTTGCCAACGGCAGCAATGACTGGTGGCAGCCCAGGCTCACCCAATCCCGTAGGCGCCTCCTCGTTTTTTACAAAATGCACCTCAATGACCGGCGCTTCGCCAATGCGCATGACGCGGTAAGCATTGAAATTATGTTGCTCTGGTTGTCCATTTTTAAAGGTCAATTCGCTGTACATTGCATGGCTCAAGCCATCAATGATGCTGCCTTCGATTTGGTTTTCCGCGCCGCTCTGATTGATGACGATGCCGCAATCTACCGCACAAACGATTCTATGAATTTTGGGCTTGCCATCTTCGATGGATACGTCGGCGATTTGGGCCACGTAGGTGCTAAACGAAAAATGCGCTCCAATGCCTTGATACACACCAGTTGGTTTGGATTGGCCCCAGCCAGCCTTTTCAGCGGCTAATTTTATCACGCCGGCATACCGATCCGGATCGAATTTTACTTCGCCGCCGGGTCTGGATTTTGCCTTTTCCAGCAGCTCTAAGCGGAAAGCCACGGGGTCTTTGCCCAATTCGTGCGCCACTTCGTCCACGAAACTTTCATCCGAGAAAGCGGCAAAATTGTGATGGGGTGCGCGCCAAGCGCCAGTAGTGATGGCTGATGCGTAATCGTTATAATCCACCTGCCAGTTGTTGAGCGCACCAGCCGGGAAGTTGTCTTGGCGAGTGCCGTTGCCGGAATTAACCGAAGCAGCCCGCAGATACCATGCTGCCAGTTCGCCATTTTTGATACCCGCTTTGTAATGATAGACATAAGCCGGGCGATAGATGCCACCGGTCATATCGTCTTCGCGGGTCCAAATGACATTCACCGGAGCTTTAATAGCTTTAGAAACCTGCACCGCTTCCAGCACAAAATCGGTGCGCAGGCGTCGGCCGAAGCCACCACCCATGCGGGTCATTCCTACGGTGATTTTATCTTCCGGAATATCGAGCAGCGCTGCCGTTTCGCGCCGGGCGCTGGCAGGCGTTTGGGTAGGGCCGTACAGTTCTACGCCATCTTCTTGCACATGTGCGAAAAAATTCATCGGCTCCATGGGCGCGTGCGGCAGGAAAGGTGCTTGGTACGTGGCTTCTAATACTTTATCCGCTTGCCGGAAGGCTTGTTTGGCATTGCCATCTTGGCGGCGCGGCTCGGCGGAGCCTTTGGCAGCCAATTCGTCGAGTGCTTGCATGTAGCCATCGGTGCTTTCCAATTTGGCAGCCGCAGAGTAATTGGCTTTGATTTTGGCTTTGGCACTGATGACCGCCCAAGTGGAGGTACCAACTACCGCGATTTTATCATCGAACCGAACGACGTCAGTGACGCCGGGCATTGCCTTAGCTTCGCTGTCATCATAATTATCTAATTTCTGACCAAAAGCCGGCGGCCGCACGATGGAAGCGTAGAACATTCCTTCGCGTTTGGTGTCCATGCCATATTGCTGGGAGCCAGTCACGATATTATCCAAGTCCACACTTTTGGCGCGTGTGCCAATGATTTTATAATCGGCAGGTGCCTTGAAAATCACTTCTTCCGGTACGGGTAGCTCGGCCGCTTTGGCTGCCAATGCTCCGTAGGCGAGCGACTTGCCCGAAGTATGCTTTACCATGCCGTTTTCGGTGGTACATTCTGAGACGGGGACTTGCCATTCCTGAGCGGCGGCTTCTTTCAGCATGTCGCGGACGGTAGCTCCGGCCCGGCGGAGGGTTTCCCAGTTGGTGCGTACCGAGCCGCTGCCTCCGGCTATCTGGCGCTGGTATTTGTCGGTATCGAGCGGGGCTTGTTCTACGAGAACCGCTTTCCAGTCAATGTCTAATTCTTCCGCCACAATCATGGGCAGAGATGTTTTAACGTGTTGCCCGATTTCCGGATTGGGAGCCATGATGGTCACTTGTCCGTTGTCGGCAATTTTCAGAAAGGCGTTGTACTCCACCCAAGTGTTGGCAGCTCCGGCCGTGGTGGGTTGGCAAGCGGTGAGCCATTGGAATCCGATGAGCATACCGCCGCCCGCCGTAGCGGTTACTTTTAGAAAGGAGCGACGATCGAAAGTGGTATATGCAGACATGATATTTTCTTTTTGAATGTAAAAAAATGTAGGTTGCCGAAGGTGCATTATTCAATAGCACAATACGACAAAATGGGCTACCGCGCTTTTTCGGCAGCTAAATGAATCGCTTTGCGAATACGGGTGTAAGTGCCACAACGGCAAATGTTGCCCTGCATGGCGATGTCAATGTCTTCGTCGGTGGGTTTGGGATTCTCGCGCAAGAGTGCGGCCGCCGACATGATTTGCCCCGACTGGCAGTAGCCGCATTGGGGTACATCTACCTCTGCCCAGGCTTGTTGCACCGGGTGATCGCCTTTGGCGGATAAGCCTTCGATGGTAATAATTTTTTTGCCAACTGCTGCTGACACGGGCAGGCTACAGGAGCGCACCGCCTCGCCGTCGAGGTGAATGGTGCAGGCGCCGCATTGGGCAATACCACAGCCGTAGCGGGTACCCGTCAAGCCGACGACTTCGCGCAAGGCCCACAGAATGGGCATATTTTCATCTACTTCAATGGTGTGGGATTTCCCGTTGATGGAAAGTTTGAGTGCAGACATCTCTCAGGTGTTTTATTTGCTATAAAATATCTGGCATTAAAATACAGAGAAAATACGGAATTGGACGCCAGCGCTCTTCGTATTAAGAAGATTTTAACTTAATGCGCCTTGACAAAACCCAGTTGGCAACCAAAAAACCAATCCCCAGCGTGATAAACGCTACACCTTTTATAATAAAACTCCAGTCGGTATCGAAAAAACGGGCCGTAGCCAGCACCAAAATGATCAGCATTCCCAGATTGACCGCGCTCATGCGTGCCTGCCGGATGCCCACAGTGAGCCAGGCAATGCCCCAGCCGAGGACGTACACGTTGACCAAGAGCATCGCTACAAAAGGTCCAAGCGCGCGGCTGACCATTATAAACATGGCAATGAACACCGGTAGCACTACCAGCAGGAGCCCCGGCAACGAAAGGCGCTTATAATGACGAACGAAAAGAATGCTCGCACCGATGCTAAGTAAAGACAGGACGGCAAAATTGATGCTGCCCGCCCAGGGCGCGTAATAGACACCGAAGAGGAGCTGCGGGAGGTTGAAAGGGTCAAAATACGCATCGTAGGTAAAAACCATTAACAGCACAAAACCGCCGGCAATGGCAAATACCTCAAAGGGACGCTGCACGAGGTTTGACTGGCTGGGAGAGTCATTTTGAAGTGCCAATAGATAAAAAGTACTGAAAACCAGTGCTGTACCAAATGCACCGAATGCTTCGATTTGGGTTTCAATGGTGCCAAACCAGCCGAAAATAAAGCTTGAGACTAATGCCCATCCCAATACATTGCGCCTCACGGGTTGTTCCGTCTGCCGAATGTTTGGTAGTAAGTGCGGGAGCGCCGCCGCCAGCATTGCCCAATACAGCACCGATTCGGAGCCGCGCATTTGCAGCACCCACGATGCAGTGCCAATCAAATATACCACGGTGCATAGGCTGGAATTCATAAGATAGAGCAGCGGAATACTGAGCAGCAGCCAGTTGCGCAGAAAAGTGGTTGGCTCACCCCAGATATGATAGGTTTGACTGACCAAAGCCATACTCGCCGCCAGCATCAGCATCAGAAAAACAGACGCGCCCTCGGCCCAAGCAATGGACTGCCGCCGCCGGAAAAAGGCATAGCCGAAAACAAGCTGCGCTAGTAGCAAAGGCACAAAACTCAGCACCACCCGTGCGGATTTGGGTAAGTTGTCCCAATTGTAAGCCACAATTAAAATGATGCCGCCGCCTATCAATAAGGCTCCGAGTATGCTGATGACAATAGTCGCCGTGTTGTAATCCGGTTGGTGGTCGTCCGCATTGCCATAATGTTGCCTGATTTTTTCAGCTTGCTCTGCGTCAACCAGCCCGGTTGTCACCCAGTCCGGTAGTTGTTCGTAGAGCCACGAAAGATGTTGTTTTTGCTTCATAGGTTTTAAGGTATCAGGTATAAGTTGTTTACGAATCGGTTTAGCCGACTCCTTTGTTATCCATATTATTATTTTCAGTATAATTTTATTGCAAAAGTCTGATTATCAATACTTAGACTTTAGATGATAGACGATAGAAGTTAGATGCGCTCAACCTTTAAACTTTTCAACTTTTCAACCTATTCCCCTATTCCCCCATAAACCTATTCCCCCTTCTAAAACTCCTCTCTACCTCTCAACCCTTCACCCGTTTGATAAGGCACTCTGGCTACGATTGAGCGGCCCAAGGTCAGTTCATCTGCGTATTCCAATTCGCCACCAAAAGCCACGCCTCGGGCAATGGTGCTTACTTTTACATCAAAATCCTTCAGTTTCTTAGAAAGATAAAAAATGGTGGTATCGCCTTCGATGGTTGGATTGACAGCCATAATAATCTCGCGGATTTCGCCCTGTTGTACGCGCTGCACTAAGGTGTCAATATTCAAATCACCGGGGCCAATGCCCTCTATCGGCGAGATGATGCCACCCAACACATGGTACAGCCCTCGGTACTGCGCGGTGTCTTCAATAGCCATCACATCGCGGATGCTCTCTACAACGCACACCACGCTGCGGTCGCGGTGCGGATTGGCACAAATGGTACACAGCGGCGTGTCCGACAGATTATGGCAGGTTTCGCAAAACTGAATCCGTTGGCGCATACGTGTGAGGGCTTCAGCAAACTGTTCTACTTGCTCGGTCGGTTGATTGACCAAATGCAGCACTAATCGCAGGGCCGTCTTCTTGCCAATGCCTGGCAGAGAGGCAAATGCCTGTACCGCTTCTTCGATGAGTTTAGAAGAGAAATTCATATTGCAAATGTAAGAAACAACTGTTCATTTATTTTGCTCATTTCGACGTTCGTGTACCCAATCTTGCCGTTCGTAACCGCCAATCTGCAAAATGTGTACTTCGCAGGTATAATCGCGTGACGCCCCTGCGCGCGCGCCGTCTCAACAACAGCAACAAAACAATAGCAATTATGAAAACTTTTCTCTACGAGTATTTCTATTACACCCGCGCCGAACGAAACGGTGCCCTCGCGCTTGGCGCACTGTGTATCTTGCTGTTTGGCGCGCCGGTCGTATTTCCGGCATTGCTACCAAAAACGAAATCACCCGACTTTGCTTTGCTATTGTCGCATCTGGCGGAGGAAGCTGCGCACCCGACTATTGCCGCTGCTGATGCCATACTTTTTGAATTTGATCCCAACACCGCCTCAAAAGCCGATTTTGTGGCGCTGGGGCTTTCGCCCAAATTAGCCCAAACGATTGACAATTATCGTCAGAAAGGTGGGCAGTTTCGCCGTCCCGAAGATTTGCAGCGCATTTATACACTCAGTGAAACTGACTACGAGCGGCTCGCGCCTTATGTCCGCATTGGCAGCCATGCTGCTAAATATGCTGCTGAGAAGCGCTCCTACGAGCGGCCGCAATCCTCGGCAGTGCTGTTTGATTTCGATCCGAATACGGCTTCCGAGCGCGATTTTGTACGGCTTGGGCTTTCTGCTAAAACGGCTGCTAATATCGTAAAATACCGGGAAAAAGGCGGCGCTTTTCGCAAAAAAGAAGACTTCCGGCGCATCTATGGTATCGCAGAGAAAGACTACCACCGGTTAGAGCCATATTTACAAATTCCGGTGCAGGAGCATGCTGCCGAAGCAAAACCGGTGACGTTAGCCACGGTCGCCCCATCGCCCGAAACGCCGAAGCGTGCTGCGGCCATGCCTGCCATGATTGATATCAATCGGGCAACCGTTGAGCAATGGAAACAACTGCCCGGCATCGGTGCTGGCTATGCACAGCGTATTGTCAATTATCGGGATAAGCTCGGTGGCTTTAGCAATGTGGAGCAAATCGCTGAGACGTATGGACTCCCAGACAGTATTTTGCAAAAGGTACAGCCTCAACTGCAAGCTTCTCCGGTATTGCGGAAGCTGGCTATCAACACTGCCAGTGTTGAGGAGTTGAAGGCTCACCCCTATGTAAATGCCCGACAGGCAGCGGCTATTGTCAGCTACCGCGAGCAGCATGGGGGCTTTATTTCGGTGGGAGACGTAGCCCGGATTCAAGCGCTCCCACCATTATTAGTACAAAAACTGGCACCCTATCTCAATTTCGACTAAACTTTTGCTTTAATAGTACCCAAATTTTTTCGGTGCTGGGGCGCGCGTTGTCGCTCCGGCACTTTTTCGTACCTATATGAAGTGGGTGAACAGCGAACAGCGAACGGCGAACAGCGAACAGCAAACGGTGAACAGCGAATAGCGAACAAAAAATCAATAAAATGTAGAGCACAGGACGTTTTTAGCACTGAGCCAGTACAACTTTTTAGGCGCATTTTTTTTCTATTGTAAGAATCGTTAACGGACGCACCGTTCGGCTTTATTTTATCTAAAAATATCCTCATATCATGCAAAAGTTCCTCTTTCTGTTGTTATCTATTTTCATTGTAACTGCTTGCGACACGCGCCAAGCGCCTTCTACCGAAGCTATACAAGGCACGGCACTGAAAACGGCCGACACTTCGGCCCCACCCCTCGACAAATATTGGTACCAAGGCAAGGGCGAGGTAAGTCGCTACGAATTGCAACAAAATCGCTATCAAGATGTGCATCCCGGTGAAGTGGTGCTGATTTTTGTGACAGAAGATTTTCTAACCGATAAGCAAGTGAAAAACGAGCGATATCAAGATGAAAAATCTGTCAAAATATTGAAAACCAATCAGTTGAGAAGGTTCACGACAGGACTGTACGACTATTCAGTGATGACCTCTGTCTTCACACCGGTGGATACCAAAACCCTGCCGCGTACACTAAAAGTAACCAACTCCACGCAAGACTGGTGCGGGCAAGCTTTTATGCAACTGAACTGGCGCGACAATGCCTATCAGGCGCAGATTCGCTCTTATTTTGAACAAGAACACGACCAGAACCTAAGCGTGTCGGGTGCGGTGCTGGAAGACGAGTTGTTCAATCGTATTCGACTCAATCCGGCGGCATTGCCTACGGGGCAAGTACAGATGGTGCCCAGCTTGTCTATTTTGCGCTTATTGCATCAGCCATTCCAGATAGAAAACACTGAGGCAAGTTTGGCCGCTTACACCGGTGATGAGTTTGCTGGCGCAGATTTGCAGGCGTATCGCGTGCGCTTTCCGCGTACCAACCGCACGCTGGAGATTGTGTTTGAAAACAAAACGCCGTATCACATTGCTGGCTGGTCGGAGACCTATCCTGATTTCAACGGGCAAGTGCGCCGTACTGTAGCTAAAAAAAGCAGTACCGTGCTGACGCCTTATTGGCAGCAAAATCGCCTGGAAGATATGGCGCAACGTTCCACGCTTGGTGTCGGAAAATAATCGAAAACCGCTGATACCCTTTCAGGTAGAAAGCGCTGGCAGTCGAATTTCTTCGGGCAGCGTGCTTTCCGAAAAGGTATAAAGCTCCAGCATTTGTTGCTTGCCTTTCAGTTGGATGATGCCCACGCGCAAAGGGTTAAAATCGCTGGGAGGCAAGCTTAATTTATCGAGCAAGTATTTGGAAATCAGTATTTTAACGCCATAGCGATTGCAAATAGCCTGAATGCGGTGCGCCGTATTGAGCACATCGCCAGAGAAAACAATGTCTTTTTTGATAACGCCGATCTCGCCGATAGTCACCTCGCCGCAGTGCAGCCCAGCCTTGAACTCCGGCACCAATCCGTAGCGTTCGCGGTAGCGCCCGGCGCGCTGGTGGATGGCTTCCTGCATACTGTAGTAGCAACGCAGGCAGTTGGCATTGGCAATGCCGCGCTTCATCGTCCAGGAGATGACGATTTCGTCGCCTACGTATTGATAAATTTCGCCATTTGTATAGAGAATGGAATCCGTGATGTCCCGAAAAAAGTCATTCAGCAGATTGAAAAAACGGATATGCCCCAGCCGTTCGGCAATGGTTGTAGAGGATTTCATATCTACAAACATGAAAATACGTTCTTCTTCGCGTGGGCGGTAGTAACGCCCCATGATGAGCTTCATCAACACGCCGGGGCCATATTTGTCGTTGACGTGCAGAAAAATGATGGTGATAAAGACTAAAACCAACCAGAATACTAAGTTTTTCAGGTAGAATGCGCTTTGCATCAAGGTAGCTGTGGCTTCTATGATTTCAATGTGCAGCGGATTTTTTCCGGATTCCACGCTCAGAAACAGCGCATAAGCCACCATACTGATGCCAAAATTGAGTAGGGAAATGACTACGCTATTGGTCAGAATGGTAAAACCAAAGGCTTTGGCCCGAAAGCGCTCCCGCAAAAAAAACACTAAAATGGAACCGGAAATAACGCCCGCCGCAAAAGCCGCTAAGGTATGTACCCTGAAATAAAGCTCAAAATTGTAGATAGCGGTTGGGTGCATATACTCGCTACCAGCCATGACGTGCGTGTTGAGGGCATCGAGCGCGGCAAAGAACGTCCACACGGCAGTGATCCACGCCAGTCGTCCCAATTTGATACGCCTCCGGCTACTTTGCAGTATTCTCATATCTATTTTTCAGCTAAAATCTTGCAACTGCTCTATCTTACAGCGAGCGCACACACCAGCAAGGATGATAGCAATAATTACATTGTTTACAAAGATACAATCAAAATACCAGAAACAGGCAGTAAAAACAGGCGGAAACCGCTGGGGCTTATCTCTTGCGGTCGGTGACAAACACAACGAGGTCTTCTAATGATTGCCGGGCGGGCACGGCAGGAAAATCATGTAATACGGCAAAGGCTTGGTCGCGGTATCGGATCATTGCCTCGCGGGCGTATTCCAATCCGCCACTTTGGTGTACAAATTCAATCACTTCCCTTACTTTTTCTGGCTTGGTGCTGTGGCGTCGGATGTTGTGCATAATGCGGCGCTTATCGCTTTGGGTAGCATGGTCGAGCGCATAAATGAGCGGGAGGGTAAGTTTTTTCTCCTTGATGTCAATGCCAAGTGGCTTGCCCACATCATCGGCGCCGAAGTCGAAAAGGTCATCCCGGATTTGAAAAGCAATACCGATTTTTTCGCCAAACAGGCGCATTTGTTCTATGATGCCTTCGTCTTTGGTAGCAGAAGCGGCACCGGCGCTACAGGCCGAGGCAATCAAAGAAGCGGTTTTCTGTCGAATAATATCATAATACACCTTTTCCTCGATGTCGAGGCGGCGTGCTTTTTCGATTTGCAACAATTCGCCTTCGCTCATAGACTTGACGGCTTCCGAAACGATTTCCAGTAAGCGAAATTCCTTGTTTTTCAAAGACAATAGTAGCCCTTGCGACAAGAGATAATCGCCCACCAATACGGCAATTTTGTTTTTCCACAAGGCATTGATCGAGAAAAAGCCGCGCCGTTCGTAGGAATCATCCACCACATCGTCGTGTACGAGCGTGGCGGTATGCAGCAATTCGACCAAAGAAGCTGCCGAATAGGTAGATTCGGTGACGCCGCCGCAGAGCTTAGCCGCCAAAAAAACAAACATGGGGCGCACCTGCTTGCCCTTGCGGCGCACGATGTAATAGGTGATTTTGTCCAAAAGCGGCACCGGGCTACGCATGGCATTGCGAAAATGGCTCTCGAACTGGCGCAGTTCCTGTTCGACCGGTTCTTTGATTGTGCTGAGCGATTTGACCATACGGGCTGTTTTCAATGTCCAAAACTACAAAACTTTGAACATTCCGACTCGAAAGCCTGTTTGCAATCGGTTTAAAATTTTCAGAAAAAATTGAAATTTCATGGCTGCAACCATAATAAACCCCCTTGGATGGCAAGATAAATGACTGCTGCGGCCAATGGCGCCAAAACGGATACCAACATAAACCAGAAGTACCAGCGCGGCACTTTTGAGCGCTCTATCCATTCGGCTACTAAGGCAAAAAGCAGGAGCAATAGGAAAATACTGCCCAAAATGAGGCTAAGCAGCGTAGCGATGTATTCGTCGAGCAGCCACAGCACGATGTAAAAAGCGATTTCGAGCAGGAGGATTTCTAGGGATCGGAACGGCAAGTTGTTTGTTTTGCTCATGTGTGATGCATTCGGGCCTGCGATGGTCGTGTCAGTTACCAGCCATTTACCCACGAAAACAATTATGGTTTGAAAGCACGGGTCATTTCGCGTTTGCCAGGCGGGCCGGGCAGGGCTTCTACTACAAAACCGAGGCTTTTGAGGGTTCTTTTTACGCTGCCTTTGGCGCAGTAAGTCACTAAGATGCCGCCAGGACGCAATGCTGTATAAGCCTTGCCGAGCGTGAGAGTGTCCCAGAGTTCGGGTTGCGCGCCAGGTGCAAAAGCATCAAAATAGACAATATCGAAACTATTGGCAGCGAGTTCGGCATTTTCAAAATGGGTAATCAACTTGCGAAAAGTAAAATGAGGACTGAGCGACTGCCACAAGTTGGGTGGGCAAGTGTGCATTTGCCGAAAGGCAGTTGCAAAATCCGTCGCATCGAGGCGGGCGGGATAGTTCAGTTGGTGCACTTGCTCCAGCGAAATGGGATAAGCTTCCAGCGTTTCGTACTGAATATGCCAGCCGTGCCGCTCGGCTTCGAGCAGGCTGAGCAAGGCATTCAGCCCAGAGCCGAAGCCAAATTCTAATACCGAGCGGCTTTTCTGTTCCGAGGTTTGGTGGTACAATCCAGCCTCAATAAAAACGTGCCTTGACTCCTGCACCGCTCCGTATTTGGAGTGATAGCTGACGCCGTATTGTTGTGACAATATAGAATGGGAACCGTCTTGAGTTTCAAAAATCAAATCTTGCATGGCGCATGGTGCTTTCAACAAAACGAGCAGATTCAATAAAAAACGGGCAGATAGGGCACGCGCCTTTCGGCAATTAACTTTCCAGCCCCGCCGAGCGCAAATCTGCTATGGAAATATCGAGATGCGAAGCGTCGTAGGTGCATTCTCCGTCTCGGATAAGCAATACTTGTGGCGACTCGTGGTGCACCTCGAAACGTTCAGATAGGTATCGAGACAAATGACGATGCGCAATGATATCTACATAGAATATAGCTACTGCATCCTCTGCCAGATCCCATTCCTTTTCCAAACGATATTTGGCCAAGCTGCTCAACGAACAGCGCGTACTGTGTTTATATACCACGCAAGGACGGGAGTGCGACAGCGCAGCGATGGCTTCTACCTGTTCTTCCCGCTCGATGGCTACCCATTTGAGCATAATCAGAATAAAATTTGCAATACTTGGTACAGGGCATCGAAAATATCGGTCGAGAAATTGGTCGGACAGCCGACGCCGCGATTGCAAGAGGATAACAGGGCCAGCGTTACCAAAGCTAATACAGTGGCGGACAGACGGCTGGCAAGGGTTTTGTTTTTCATAATCGTTATTTTTAAAATATGTTCAGAGATTTAAATGACAGAAATTGGTATTTCAATGTATAGATTTGTCGGTCTAGCGGTGCTTGTGGTTTGTCACTACGCCATAAACGATTCGCAGCCGCCGCTTATTTTACAAAAAGCGAGCACAAAACGTTCATTTTTGATAAAAAAAACGACAAAACGACTGCAAAATAAAGCTTTTACTGTTTGTAGCAAACCCCTTAGACAAAAACTTGTTCAATAGGTGTGTAAAAAATTTTACACTGCTTATTTTTGTGCGCGCAAGTAAGCAATGGGGTATTGTTATTGGTTAATAGGACAAATAGGTTAATAGGACAAATAGGGGAATGGGGTTTAGAGGTTGAGGGGGCGAACCGGAGTGCGGTTTTTATTCAAAAACAATTGATAAACAGCGTGTTGTAAAAAAAAGAACGCGCTGCAAATATACAAATTGACTTATGGCAAGAAAATTATCACTGCGCGATGCACTGCGCGAGGCAATGGTGGAAGAAATGCGCCGCGATGAAACGGTTTTCCTCATGGGCGAGGAAGTTGCCGAGTACGATGGCGCTTATAAAGTGAGCAAGGGCATGCTCGAAGAGTTTGGCCCTAAGCGGGTCATTGATACGCCAATTGCCGAGCTGGGCTTTGCTGGCATCGGGGTGGGGGCTGCGATGAACGGCTTGCGCCCGATAGTAGAGTTTATGACCTGGAATTTTGCAGTATTGGCATTCGACCAGATTGTAAATAATGCCGCCAAGACACTGTCGCAATCGGCTGGCCAATTCAAGTGCCCGATTGTCTTTCGCGGGCCTTCCGGCTCGGCGGGGCAATTAGCACAGCAGCATTCCCAAATGTTTGAAAGCTGGTTGGCCAATGTGCCCGGCTTGAAAGTCATTTCTTGCACCGACCCGGCGGATGCCAAAGGATTGCTCAAATCGGCTATCCGCGACGACGATCCGATTTGCGTCATGGAATCGGAGCTACTATATGGCTACGAAGACGAAGTGCCTGAAGGAGAGTACCTTGTGCCCATCGGGGTAGCTGCTGTGCGCCGGTATGGCGACGATGTGACCTTGGTATCGTTCAATAAAATGATGCTACCGACGCTCAAGGCGGCCGAGGAATTAGCAAAAGAAGGCATCAGCGCTGAAGTGATTGATCTGCGTACCATTCGCCCGCTCGACATTGACACCATTGTAGAATCGGTGAAAAAGACCAACCGCTTGGTTGTCATTGACGAGAGCTGGCCCTTCGCTGGGGTATCGGCTGAAATTGCTTATAGAATACAGAAATACGCTTTCGACTATCTCGACGCACCGGTGACGCGCATCAACGCTGCGGATACTTCGCTGGGCTACGCCCCTACCTTTGTAGAAGAATATTTGCCCAATCCGGAAAAAATCATCCGGGCGGTAAAAGAAGTACTGTACGTTGTGCGTTAAAGCAACAGATTTGTTGTTAGCACACACGCAAAAACAGCAGGTTTCGCAAAGCGGAGCTTGCTGTTTTGCTTTTTATAGCCTACCGCGAAAAATAATCTGCCTGCATCCCAACCTTTTGCGGCAAGCGCTCCGTCTATCTTGGCAATAGTAACAAGCGATAATAATCAGCGATAAAAATCAGCTGCATGGACTTGTTGCTGAAACGATAAGTCTGCAATTGTGAATAAAATTATGAAAACGAATATTTCAAAATTTAGGCTAATTATAATAATGTTTATTCTCAGCATTATAGCTGGATGTAATAGGGATGATATAATTTATAAAAATTGTGATTGCAAGAACACCAATAATCGAACTTGTATTATTTACGAACAAACTTATTGTGCAGACCCCTGGGGACATGATGATCAGGAAGACGAAAAACTGGTAAATAACCTTAAAGAATACTTTGAGAATCTGGGAACAACTTTATATAATGTAGGCATTGATAATAATGGGACAATACAAAATTGTTATGCCTGTCATTGTAAGAGTGGAAAAAGATTCTGCGCAAAAGTAAAGAATAAGGATTTAAAGACTATAAAAACATACGGATTTATTGAGCACTAAACAGCAAAAATGGGTTACAGCATTATGATATTGCCCGTTTTTTAATCACAAAAAAATAACGTTTATGAAACAATCTACACTTTTGAGCGTATTACTGCTGCTTGGCTTGAGTTTCAGCCTGAGCGGCTGCTTGCAGGATAGCTGCGATGCTACCCAGACATTTTTCTCCTTCGAGCCGGTGTATCGCACGGTGGAGCAAATTCGGGAAGACCCGACAATAGAAGGCCCCCGCTCCTTAGAGAACCCCGGCAAAATCTATGTTTATGGCGATTATCTGCTCGTCAATGAATTGTACGAAGGCATTCACATCATCAACAACCGCGACCCCCGTAATCCCGTGAACCTTTCTTTCATCCGCATTCCTGGCAATGTGGACATGGCGGTGCGTTTCAATATGCTTTATGCCGATAATTACATAGACCTACTGGCAATTAACATCGAAAACCCGGAGCAACCCGCCTTAGTAAGCCGTACCGCAGAGGTATTTCCGTCGCTGGGTTTTGACCAGCATCGCGGGCATATCGTGGCTTACAATCAGACCGAAGAAACCCGTGAAGTGCCCTGCGACCAGTCGAATGGCGGCTGGTTCTGGCGCAACGAGCGGGTGTTTGTAGCTGCCGACGCGATGACTAATTTTGCCCAGTCCAATCGCGGCGGGCAGGTATCCGGTGCGGCGGTGAGCGGTGTGGGCGGCTCCATGGCGCGCTTTACTATGAGCGGGCATTATCTTTATACCGTGGACAACAACAACTTGCAGGTATTCGACCTCAGCAACCTCGCCGCGCCGCGCAAGTCCAATACCGTACCTATTGGCTGGGGCATCGAGACCATTTTTCCGTACAAAGATCACCTATTTATTGGCTCGCAAACCGGCATGTTTATTTTTGATAATACCAATCCCCTTGAGCCGCGCTTCGTTTCTACTTTCGCGCATGCGCGCAATTGCGACCCCGTATTCGTAGAAGGCGATTTGGCCTATGTTACCCTGCGCGACGGCAACTTCTGCCAGGGCAGCGACAATCAATTGGACATTGTGGACATCAGCAACCTGTACAATCCCAAGCTCTTGAAAACACATTCTATGCACAATCCGCACGGACTTTCGGTCGTGGACAAAATCGTGTATCTTTGCGATGGCAGCGCCGGACTCAAAGTATTAGACGCTACGGACTGGCGCAAGCTCGAAACCCGCTCGCACTTGCGGCATTTCAGCACTTACGATGTCATTGCCTTGCCGCAAGACAAGCTTGCCATCGTGGTTGGCCGCGACGGGCTGTACCAGTTTGACATCACCGACCCAGCAAAATTGCGCGAGCTGAGCCGGATATCCATTGCCCGGAAATAGAAAGCAACTATTTATACTTGTCCATGTCCTTGACAAAATGCTGCCAATGAAAATCATAACCATTATAAGCACCTGCCTGTTGTTTTTGCTCATAGCAAATTCGGGCACAGCCCAGCATGGACTCGACACGCTGACCCTGCACGACGGTCGCCAATTAGTTGGTACGCTCACGAAATACCATCCTCGGCGCGGCATCCATTTTGAAATTAACATACCAGACATACTGGAACAGGCAGCCTTGCAAAAGTGGTCGGCTGGTCGTACGAATGCAGCAACCGTATCGGAATTGCAAGAATATCGGGTCATTCAGCTATTCCCCAGCATGATTGAAAGTATGCACATTCATTCGACAGGTGCGGCCCTACGCAGAACGAATGCTGGGCGACAAAAAATTAAATCGGTGGCAGCGGATGTTCCGTACGCTTTCCGCGAACGGGGAATATACTACAGCCTCAAGGGCGGCCCCGCTTTCGGGCAGGCTCATTTTGGCGATGCTGATCTGGGTTTTGGCATGGCCGCCAGCGCAGGCTACCAATGGCACCGCCTTTTGGGAGTAGGGCTGGGGCTTGGATTTGATAGCTATTCAGTGGTGGATAACGTGGCGGCCCAAGTGCTACCCATCACGGCAGAGGTGCGTGGCTATTTTCGAGCACAACCGCGCTCGCTTTACTACCATGTGGCGGCAGGCTACGGTGCAGCGTTTAGAAATGAGCAGGCGGGAATCACCAAAGCTACCGGCGGTTTGCTGGTGCATCCGGCGCTGGGGCTGCGCATGGGCGCGCGCGAAGATGTGAACTTTACGCTCGATATTGGCTATCGCTTTCAACAGGTGACGCTACAGCGCGAATGGAATTTCTGGTGGGGCGGCGTTGAACGTCAGGAGCAGCGCATCTGGTATAAGCGCCTTTGCCTCCGCTTTGGTGTGCTGTTTTGAAAATACATTATTTGAATGTTTGGCTTTTTACACCCGACTTTTGACAATTGACTTATTTTATTGCATGACAGAACCTGAGCAATACTCGGAAAAGGAGCTGGTGGAAGGTTGCGTGAACAACAGCCGCCGCCATCAGGAACTATTGTTTCGTCGGTTTTTTCCGACCATGATGCGGATGTGCCTGCGCTACACCGATGACCGAGATATTGCCATGGAAATCGTCAATACCGGGTTTCTACGGGTTTTTCAAAAAATCCACACTTTTGCTTTTGCTGGTTCTTTGGAAGGCTGGATTCGGCGGCTGGTTTTTCACAGCCTGTCCGATTATTTCAAAAAAGGCAAGCATACCATTCATTTCTTGGATGTAGAAGACCGCGACGCGCCAGTGAAAGCCAACGCTATCAGCAATTTATACTTTGAAGATATTATAAAATTGGTAGATATGCTACCCGAATCTACCCGGGAAGTATTCTACTTGTACGCCATTGAAGGGTATAGCCACGCCGAAATTGGCGAGCGAATGAACATGAGCGAAGGTACCTCTAAATGGCATTTATCTATCGCCCGAAAAAAATTGAAAGACTTGATTCAGCAACTTTACAATGTGAATTACCATGCCGGATAATCGTCTGGATGAACAGTTTGTTAATCATGCTTGGGAGCAAATGCAGCAGCTACTCGACCAAGAAATGCCTGTGCAAGAGAAGCGACGGCGCGGCGCTTTCTGGTGGTGGCTATTGCCCTTGTTCCTGCTCGGTGTGAGCGCAGGTAGCATTTGGTGGTGGCATCATCATCAAGACACGCCGCCAGCGCTGCCAGCTAAAGCCAAACCTCAGCCCAATACCCCCGTAGCTCAAGCACCCGCTGCGCAGGAGACCTCGTCTTCGGTAGGTACCACAACTTCCCGCAACGCATCTTCCGGACACGCGCCAGCCAAGCCCAATACAGAAGTTATGCACGTACCATCGGTACCTTTGGTTGAGTCATCTGCTGTGCATCCGAATGAAGACCAACCGACGGACAACAGCTCCAGCGCTGGCGAAGCAGGTATTAAAACAGATTTACCAACAGCATCCAATCAGGAAGCAACAACTGCGAATAGCCGTTTGCTAACCGATACGCCCGACGCCTCTGCACCCATGCTCAAAGAGCTACCCGACGAAACGACCGTAAGCAGCACACCTGCGCCTATGACCTACAATTGGTTGCCAACGAATACACCACAACTCCTGCTGCGCACCGCTACACCGGAGCCAATTATGGTACAACCGCATCCGCAAGTTTCTAACTGGCGCTGGGGCGCAACGACTGGTTTTCAACTGCGCAACGCCATTGAGCCGAGCGGTTACACAGCTGGTCTCGTACTGGACGTACCGCTACGCGGCCGCCAATGGGTACTGCAAACTGGCGCCAACTGGATCGGGCAGCGCCGCCCCATAGAACGGCAAGAAAGCGAGATGATGCAGGCAGAGCGCGTGGGCAATGAGCCTGTCTTTGGCCCTTCAGCAGTGCCTCAACCTGCGGAGCCGGTTGCTTTTTCAATGACCGCCCGTCAGTTGGCCGTACCCTTCGCATTCGTTTATCGCCCAACTGCTCGCTGGGGCTTGGAAGCAGGTTGGCAAACAGCTTACTTGTTGCAAGTCAGTCGCCTCGAAGGGGAGCGCGGCTTTCTGTCGCGCACGGACAATAGCCCGATTACAATGGACCAGTCAACGGTGCGTAATTTTCTCTACAATTTTGCGGATGCACCTGGCAACCGACTCAAGATATCCGAGACCCGTCGTGTAGAAATGTCGGCGCTGCTGGGAGTGCACTGGTACCCATCTGAACGTTGGAGCTGGCGTTTGCAATACCAACACGGAATGACCGATATGATTAAAAACCCGAATTTTCAATCTTTCAATCGGCGGGTGCAATTATCAGCGGTGCGTTATTTCCGTTGAAAAACGGGGCATTTTTGTACCTTGAGGGCCAAAGAAGACAACTCGAAAGTATGCTCGATTGCCAAAAATCCCTGTTCCAATTGCCGGAAACGGTCAGCTACCTAAATGGCGCTTATTTGTCGCCGCAACTGCGCAGCGTCGAAGCAGCTGGCATAGCCGCTATGAAGCGCAAAAACTTGCCTTTTGAAGTGCAGATCAACGACTTTTTTGAGCCGATAGCACAACTGAGGTCGCTTTTTGCACAACTCATCCACAGCCCAAAGCCGGAGCGCATTGCCGTTATTCCGTCGGTTTCTTATGGGATGGCTACGGTGGCCCGCAACGTGCAGTTGCAGCCCGGCGATTGTATTCTAACTGTAGAAGACCAGTTTCCGAGCAATGTATATAGCTGGCAGCGCCTCGCGGAAGCTACACCGGGTGTGCAATTGCGCGTGATACATGCCCCTACGTCCGAGGCGCGTGCAGCCGCTTGGAACGAACAGATTTTGCAAACTATTGACGAGCGTACACGCGTGGTGGCCATCGCCAATGTGCACTGGGCGGACGGTACATTGTTTGATTTGATGGCCATTCGACAACGCACGCGCGCCGTGGGCGCCCTGTTGGTGATAGACGGTACGCAATCGGTAGGGGCTTTGCCCATTGATGTATCTGTGCTGCAGCCCGATGCACTTATTTGCGCAGGGTATAAATGGTTGCTTGGACCTTATTCCATTGGTTTGGCGTATTACGGGGCTGTTTTTGATGAAGGCGTACCCATTGAAGAAAACTGGATCAATCGTTTGCATAGCGAAGATTTTAAAAATTTAGTACGTTATCAGCCGGTCTATCAGCCGGGTGCGGCGCGTTATTCGGTAGGCGAGCAGAGCAATTTTGTGTTAGTACCTATGCTGGCGGCGGCGCTGGAGCAATTATTGGACTGGGGCGTAGCGAATATTCAGGATTATACCAAAAAACTGGGCGCTGGTGCGCTGGAGGTGCTGCGGGAAATGGGTTGTGAAATTGCCGACGAGGCCGAGCGCTGCGGACATTTATTCGGTATTCGCATCAGCGATGAGGTTTTTGATACGAAAAAACTAACAGAACATTTCACTTTGGAACAGGTATATGTGTCGTTTCGGGGCAATGCCATTCGGGTGTCGCCGCATGTGTATAATGATGCGAGCGATTTTCAAAAGCTGCTCAACTGTTTTAGCGAGGCACGACGAAAACTATCGGTTTGACGGGTTCAATTCGCAAAGCGCACAAGTACCTCTACACGGCTGTGCTGCAGGTTGGGCAGGTTGCGCAGATTATTACCACTGGTACGCAGTGCATTTTTTTGCTTGGTATCCAATTGGCTGGAACCCAGCGCTTCTTCTTTCACAATGAGCCGACCGTTGGCCTCGTAAGCCCGGAATTCACCGTTGTTATATTCCATGATAGAATTTTTGACGGCACCAATTCTGCGTACCGATAAAATCTGATTATAGGCGTCCGTACTGTTCACCGCAAAGCCGCGCAGGGTGATTTCGACCTTGCCGCCGGTATTGCTCAGGTAGCGGGCAATGGTGGCCATAGCCTCATTGAAGCGGTTGTAATTCCCCTGAATGTCCCGGAAAAAAACGTCAATTGACTCTTGGTCGGGCGCTATATTTTGCCGCTTGGGGTCAGGGTAGTAATCGGATTTGGCACTGACCAGCCGAGCGTAGAGTTCACTATAAAGCGAATTGCCAGATACCGTGGCGTCCACATCAAAATACAGGCTGATTGGCTCGATATTTTCTACAATACGGACTTGCTGGGCACTTTTTTGTTGTACATAAACCGACTCCGGAGGGCAACTGCGCACGCAACGCCCATCTTTGTTGATGATGAATGTAAAACGCTGTCCTTCAAGAAGTTGAATGACTTCAGCTTCGCCTCTATTGAAATCGCTGGCACCTTCATAGATGAAGGAAATGGCGATATTGCCCCGGCGATCGAGGTAGCCATAGCGCTCCTTGGCCGCCAGAATCAGCCCGTCGCGCAGGAAACCCAGCACGCGGTATTCTATCGGTACCACAATGTTGCCGTTTTCGTTGATGTAGCCCATCTCCAGCCCCGATTTGCGCATCACCTGTACACGGTAGAGGCCACTGGCGGGGTCTCGCTCGATATTATAATAATTTGCGGGCAGAATATTTCGACCGGATGTTGTCCGCAGCCCTCTCATTCCGTTGTAGGTATAGATTTCTACGCTCTCCTTTGGTTCCTGCAATGGCTCTAATTCTACCGTAGCGAGCGGCTCCTGTACGCGGAGTTCTTCCGTCTGCGTTGCATAACCCGATGCGGAAAACTCTATGCGTATTAAACTGTCGGTCAATGCTATAGGTAATAACAGCTCGTATCTTCCGTCTGCTTTGGTGCGCGCCATGACGTTCCCATTCAACGTTTTTACCAATACGCCAGCAATGGGTCGGTTGGTGCCAGCAAGGCGCACCGTACCGCTGAAAGCTTCTTCCGTAGGTACAATAGTTGGTGTTTGCTTGCAGGTTTTTTGCATAGCCAATAGAAAGTCGTAGCCTGCGCCTCGGGTCGCATTGGTAAAGAGCTGGCTGCCTCGCCGGAAGTTTTCGCAACTACGCATGGCCAAGGAGTCCGAGTGCATTTGCCATCGCTGATAGCGCAGGAGGCGTTCGTTTTGCGCGTCCGCGTCGTCTTGTTCTTGAGGCAGGGTTTGCTCGCGTTCTACCTCCAGCCGGATAGAATCGCTGTAATGCAGCCATTCATTGTGAATTTTGACGCCGGCATTGTAATAATGAGCAGCAAGATTGCGCAAGAACCAGACCGTGTCCACGGCTTCGGGGCGGGTGGCTTCGCTAATGGGCGTTTGTGGCGTGGCATCGGGGCGCATTTCGAGCATACCGGTGGTGTAATGTCGTTGGCGGACATCATTGAGCAGGCTATCTGCGGTGGTTAGTTTTTGTTCGGCAATGGCCATTCGAATCAAGGATTCGTAATACATCAAATAATCTGAGCCATTGGCCAGGCACAATTCCTTGCCCTGCCAAGGGATGCGCTCGCCTCGGCAAAGTTCGTATTGGGGTCTGAAAAAGAGAATAACCATAGTTAGCAATACCCAGAGCGGCAATGCCCACACCCAGTCGCGCAGACCGAAAAAAGCTTCGCCATTATTGAAAATGTAGCGTTTCCAGGTATCCGGAGCCTCAAAATCGAGGCGGGTGCGCTCGCGGTGCAGGTATTTGAAAACGACGGTATCCAGATTGTGCCCGGCGGCGTAGTAGGAGGCGAGTTCTTCTTCCAATTCGCGGCGGCGGCTTCGGTTTTGCGTAAAGCGCCATTCGTTGCCGGCTTTATTCATGCGGTATTCATCGAAAGCTACCGATTCGGGCGTAGGCTGGGGCGTATGGTCGAAGAGCCAGTGTAGGCGTTGCCGAATGCGCTGCTCCAGTCCTTGTGCGGCAAGGTAATCTAAGAGCTCTTCGCGGGCGGCATCCGGGATGCGACCTTCTACAAACCATTGTAAACGAGTAAGTTGCAAAATATTTTCTAAAGAAAGTAAGGAGTTGCGCTCAGCGGATAATTCGCTGCCCAAGAAAAGTGTAATATCCCATTGCAAATGTGGATATACGGCGCAGGCTGCGATCCATTGCAACATTGGCTCGTCGTAATACTGGCGTAAGGTGCTGATAAGGCTGCCATTTAGCTCAATAGGGCGCCATTGCACATCCTCGAGGCGGGCCATTAGCTCCTGTGGGCTACGTGGGTCGTTGCTACCAAATTCTTCGAGGGTGGCTCCCAAGCTTTCGATGGAAGCAGGCATCAGATAGAAACGCTCGGCTAATTGGGCCTCGCGGCGATCCCAGGTGCCGAGCGGTTTTGGCGTAAATAATGCGCGCTCGCGCCAAGTAGTGAAAATAGTAGCCCAGTTGGACAGTTGCCCGGTGCTGGGGCTGAGCAATTCGTAGCCATTACCTACCAAGAGCAGCCGTGCATCGCCGTGCCGATGTTGCAATTCCTTGATGTTGACTCCGCGAGGATGCCGTTCGTTGAAGCAAAGCCGGGGGTCGCCACGATAGAAAAAGCGTTCCACGTTCACATCATTGGCCCGGAAAGCTAAATAGAGCTGTTCGTACAATTCGGCTCGATGGTCGTGCAGGCCGCAACGGTCTATGAGCAGTAGGTATTCCGGCGGGCTGGTTTGCTGTCGGAAGCGAAAATCCACGCGGCCAGCGCTGCGCACGGTGGCTTCTACGGTTTTACCAAGGTCGAGTTTGTAAGCTTCGTCTAAGCGGCGGCGGCGCACTTGGTTGAGCACAATGCGGGCATTATCACCAAAAATAAGGTCTTCGCGCTGGTCGGCATGAATGTGCCAGATGTAGGGCGGTTTGTCGCGCTGCTCTAATTGTGCTACGAGGCGGCGTTGTTTTTTTTCGCGCCATTTCATTACCGACCAAAGAATAGCCCCGAAAAGGACGATCAGCAGTAGTTTGATCCACCAGGCGTTCCGTTGATAAAAAGCGGCTTTGGCTTGTTGTTCTGGGTCTATTTGCAATTGTGCCAAGTCGCGTGGGAAAGGTATTGGCAAGGTATCCAATTCTGCCATAGCTGGTGCGTCGTCTGGCTTGGTAGAGGGCGGTGGCGAATCGGGCAGGCGATAAGTTGCTACAAAATAGGTGGTGTCTTGTACCGAAGCGTAACTTGCCAAAACGCAAATGGTATCTTGGATATCGAAGCTGAAAGAATCTTTGGCTATAATAGTCAGGTTGCCGAGGGTATCCACAAAAAAGCTGCCAATGGTAGCGCTGGTGTCCATAGAAGCGCCGTTGCAGAGGGTCATGCGCAGCAATGGATCGGCGCGAAGCGGCACGGGCAGGGTAGTGGTGCTACCGGGTTGAATCTGGAATCCAACGTAAGTGGCGGTTGGTTTTTGTACCAACAGATAACGCTTGAGTACTTGGCCACCCGCTACTACGGTTGTCAGCAAAAATACGTACAAAATACTTTTCCAGCGGTACTTGAAAGCGCTGAAAGCAAAATAAGTTCCGCCACTGGCCAGTGCCAGCAATAGCAGGAACGTGGGGTTGCCCCACCATTTGAAAATATTTAATTCGAGAATATAACCGGCCCAACCTGCCAAAATCAAAAAAAGAGCAAGTACGATGTTGCGCCAAAGTTCAACGTCTTTTGAGCGGGGCGAGGGAAGAGTGCCTTTGCGCACAGCTTCTATCTCGCGTACCCTTTGCAAACATTGCCCAAATAGTTCGTAAAAGCGCTCCTGATCTTGCCGATTGGTTGCAAAAATAGGTGCCAGTACGGTTTCTAAAGACTCCAACGCAATATCATCTGGTAGCTTGCTGAGCAATTCCTGCACCTGCAAGTGCTTGCCAGTACCCACAACGAAACCATCCGTCTCGAGCGTCGAGATCAGATCCGCCAAAAGATGATATTTCGTTGCCGCAGGCATTGATTTAGACCTTATGCTTTTTTAGATGATAGATTTTAGATACCAGATGCCAGATTTTGGAACTGCCCTCTCAGCCTCTCAACTTCTCAACCTTTAAACCTTCTCAACCTTTCTATTCCCCTATCACCCCATTCAACTTTTATAAACCTTTAAACC
>CALMSO010000111.1 GCA_937872385.1 uncultured Saprospiraceae bacterium | reverse complement strand
AAATGGTTTTCTAAAAAAATAACGCAAAAGTAACCGAAAAATGCATACGCAAGCGGAAAAACAGGAGGCATTTGCCCGATTATTGACCATCATGGACGAGCTGCGCGAGCAGTGCCCCTGGGACCGGAAACAGACTATGGAAAGCCTCCGCAACCTGACCATCGAAGAGACCTACGAGCTGACGGATGCCATTCTGGCGGGTGATTTGGAAGAAGTCAAGGAAGAAATTGGCGACCTGATGCTGCACATGGTTTTCTATGCGCGCATTGCCGATGAGCAGGGCGCTTTTGATATTGCCGATGCGCTGCACACCGTTTGCGACAAGCTGGTCAAGCGTCATCCGCACATCTACGGCAACGTGCAGGTGCAAAATGAAGAAGATGTAAAACGCAACTGGGAGCAGCTCAAATTGCAGGAAGGCAAAAAATCAGTGCTGGCGGGCGTGCCCAATTCACTTCCAGCCATGGTAAAAGCTTACCGGATGCAGGAAAAAACCAAACAGGTGGGTTTTGAATGGGAAAACAGCGAACAGGTATGGGCTAAGGTAGAGGAAGAACTCGGAGAACTGCACGAGGTAGTAATGCAAGGCGGCTCGCCGGAGCGGGTAGAGGAAGAATTTGGCGATGTGCTTTTTTCTTTGGTCAATTACGCTCGTTTTCAAGGCATTGACCCCGAAACGGCGCTGGAGCGGGTGAACCGTAAGTTCAAAAAAAGGTTTGAATACATCGAGGCACATGCCCCGCGCGACTTGCGCGAGATGAGCCTGCAGGAGATGGACGCGCTCTGGAATGAAGCAAAAAAGGTTTGAGTTTCTGTGCTGAACCATTTACCTTTGCGCCATTATTGTTGAGATTTTGCAAAAATCGTCGTAAATTTTCCCCGAAACAGTGGTGTTATTGTAGTTTTCAAAAAGCTTTGTTTACAATTATGAGAAAAATAGAACTGGAAATAGTGGCCCTTTCACACAGTGTGACCCAGTCGCACAATTATGCCGTCGTATTGGGTGAGTTGAGCGGTGTGCGGCGCCTGCCCATTGTCATTGGCAGCTTTGAAGCTCAGGCCATTGCTGTAGCAATGGAGCGCATGGCCCCCAATCGGCCGCTGACACACGACCTGTTCAAGAGCACGCTCGATACCTTTCATATCGAACTGAAAGAAGTGGTTATTAACAATTTGTTGGATGGCATTTTTTACGCTCGTTTGATTTGTCTGAAAGACGGCGATTTGTACGAAATTGATTCCCGCACCTCCGATGCGCTGGCGATGGCCGTGCGTTACAGTTGCCCGGTTTATACCTACGAATTCATCCTTGATGCGGCCGGAGTGGTGCTCGAAGAAACTGAAGAACAGGAACCCCCTACTCGGTCCGACCGACGCGGCGCAGTGGCTTCTACGGTCAAGGCTTCGCTTTCTTCTTATTCTATCGAAACGCTCAACCAAATGCTCGATGAAGTGCTGGGCGAGGAAGACTACGAGCGCGCAGCCGAAATCCGCGACGAAATTAATCGCCGCCGGGAAGAAGGCTAATAAAACCGGACGAGGTACGAAGCAAAAAGCAATTTTTCTGCATCGTGCCGTACCTCATCCTTCCTGATGTCAGATTACACTTTTTCTTTCAACTGCCGCCGAAGGCGTTCCTGGTCGCTAATGCGTATTTGCAAGGTACGAATGTAGTCCCGAGCCGTTTTGTTACCAAAATCGGTGTAGGCGCGTTGGGCCCATTCTAAGGCAGAATCCAGCAAGCCAGCTCTTTCATTCGCTACTGCCATGTTGTAGGCAGCCCTTCCGGCCGTTTTTTGGTCCGGGGCACTGCGCAATACATTACGCCAGATATCGGCGGCGCGTTCCCACTGGTCGGCCCGCGCAAAACGGGCTGCTTGCTGCATCTGGTCGCGGCTATCTTTTTTACCCTTGTCATAAAAAGTCCTATAGACCGTCACCCATACTGGTGCGATGCGCATACCGTACTGCGTACCTGCATCGTAGCTAATGGTGCGCGTAATAGCCGTCTGGCTATACAGTCGGCGCAGCGCCTTGTCGCGGGTCTCATCGGTTTGCGAATCGTGGGCACGCGAAATAGTGGTGAATTCATCCTGCAAAACCCGCGTTTTGGGGTCATAAAAGCGCCAGCCTACCCGCATCACCATATCGAGGCGCGCTTCATAGCGAATTTCGGTGTATTCGTTGCCTTCCTTGTCCTTGCGTTTGTTGCGTTGTTCCTGATAGGAAATGCTGTTGTCTGTATCAAAAGTTTCGACTGTGACGATTGCGTCGGCGCCATAGTCGCGGCAGATTTGTTCTACCTCTGCCCATTCTAAGGGTGCGGCAAAACTGTTGCCTCCACGGCTGCCCGTCAGTTCTATACCGGTGTGTTTCACCTCAAAACGCGGCGTGCGCGTGAGTGCTTGGGTTAGTCCTTCGAGTGCGTAGCGGCGGCCTTGGCGGTCCTGCCCGATTTGCTCTCCGGAAATCATCCCCTCCAAAAAGTTGAGGAAGCCTTTCTCCGGCTTGCTTCTGTCTAACGTAGCTACTACACGAATATGATCTGGTACGACCATTTCGGCAGGCTGTAATACTTGCAGCGGCGTTGTAGAGCCACAAGCGTTTAGTAAAAAAAGGGCCAAAACACCCATTGCCAGCAGAAAATTTGTTTTCATTGATTGGTGACTTTTAGATAATTTGTTCGTATAAAAAACATAGCGTTTGTGTGCTGTTTTGCGGCAAGCTACCGAATCACGTTACCATATAACTTTGGTGCCTGCATGAATGACGCTGCAAAAGTCGGACTATTTTTAATACGACAAAAGTAGCAATTGGGCGCTTTTAGACCAAATATCTGATATACAAGAACTACGGGGTACTTTCATCGCCTGAAACCAGTAATCTGAATTTACACACATTTTTAAAACTGATAGCCATGATCAACTGGCGTGAAATACCTTTTGTACGACTGCTCCTGCCTTTCATTAGCGGTATTTTGCTATACATTTACCTGCCGGGGTATTTGCCGCAGCAGTGGCTCCTGGCAGTAGGTGCATGGTGTGCCGGCGTGCTGTTCTACCTCAATTTTGCGAAAACCCGCTGGCAATGGCGCTGGCTGTATGGCCTCTGCCTTACAGGTTTGCTGTTGGCTGTAGGCTGGCAACGAACTTACCGGCACGACGAGCGCCATTATTCCGATCATTTCCAGCAGTATTTGCAGGATGAAAATCAAATTGCGGGCTACATTCAACAACTTCAGCCCACCAGCACCGGCAAGGCGCGTGCACAACTCCGCGTGGCGGCTATTCAGGATAGCAGCGCGAGCTGGCAACCGGCTACGGGGCATTTGCTCGTCTATCTCGACAGCAAGGCCCTGATGGCATGGGATTATGGCGATTGCATTGCGCTACAAGCGCGCATCAGCCCAATTGAGGTAGCAAAAAACCCAAAATCTTTTGATTTTGCACGGTTTATGCATTTTAAAAATGTTCATTATCAAGCTTTCGTCAAACCTGGTGATTATGAATTAGTGGCTCCAGCCGAAGGGCTGCACCCCATGCTGGTGGCTGATCGGCTGCGCGACCGTTGTGTGGCTATTTTGCGCAAGCATTTCCCAACGGATAATGAACTGGCGGTGGCTTCGGCACTCATACTTGGCTACCGCGACGAAATTACCGAAGAGGTGCGCACTGCCTACGCCAATACGGGTGCCATGCATGTGCTGGCGGTGTCGGGGCTGCACGTGGGCTTCGTCTATTTGGGTATCAGTTTTCTGCTGGGGCTAATCAAATCGCGCGATCGCCGCTGGAAAATAGCCCGTACCGTGCTGGAGATATTAGGCATCTGGGCTTTTGCGCTGCTCACGGGCGCTTCGCCCTCGGTGATGCGAGCCAGCACCATGTTCAGTTTTATCATCGTTGGGCGAGCTTTGCGGCGCGACACCAATATTTACAATACGCTGGCGGCTTCGGCTTTTTTTCTACTCTGCCTCAATCCTTATTACATTATGGAAGTGGGCTTTCAGTTATCGTATTTGGCGGTGCTGGGCATTGTATATTTTCAGCCCAAAATTTATAAATTGCTTTACATCAAAAACAAGCTCGGCGATTACATCTGGAAGTTGTCGGCGGTATCTTTGGCTGCACAAATCACTACGCTGCCTATCAGTTTGTACTATTTTCATCAGTTTCCGCTATACTTCTGGCTGTCGGGGTTGGTAGTTGTGCCCATTGCAGTAGTCATTCTATCGGGCGGTTTTCTATTGTTTATCACCGACATGATTCCCGGCTGGAGCTGGCTGTTGGGCAAGGCGCTCTACGGTATTGTTGCTTTGGTCAATCAAGCGATTTTTCTGATTCAGCAAATTCCGGGAAGTTTGGTCACAGGCATTTGGATTAGTTTCGGCGTAGTGCTGGCGTTGTACGGCATCATTGCATTCATTATCATTGCCATTAATACCCGGCAGTTTCGTTGGCTCATGGCCGCGCTGGGCGGGCTGGCGGCGGTGGGTCTGGCGCACGGCATCACGCAGTGGCAGGTGCACCAGCAATCGGTGGTCGCGGTTTATCACCTCAATCGGCATACGGCGATAGATTATTTTGATGGGAAACAATTGGTAGCCCTGACCGACGAGGATGCTCCGGCCAAGAGCCTGCGTTTTGCTCAGGAAGCGCATCGTTGGTATCGCCGAAGCCATGCGCCACACGCGATTGACCTCGACCCAGCGGCAGCATTTGAAGTGTATCAATTGGGTAAAATCACGCTTGCTATTGTACAAAACGCAATTCAAACCGATTTATCCCCCTCTTTATCAGTTGATTACGTACTTATTTGCCATAACCCGCGCGTAGCGCTCGAGGCCTTGCTGGCTCCTTTCGAGGGCTACCAAAAAGTGATTTTCGATGCTTCCAACAACTGGCGGAGCGTAGCGCAATGGCAGACGGAAGCAGCAACGATGGGCATTCGCACGTATGATGTACAGGCGCAAGGCGCGTGGGTGCTTGGTCAATGAGCATTGAAGGGTTGTATAATTGCCATCAAATCAATGCTCGAAAACTGCTGCGGTGCGCAGGGTATTTACATACAATTGCAAAAATTCGGGCAAGCGTTTGCGGCGATATTGCATCACCCAGCGCGGATGGGGCAACACTAATATACGCTCGAAAAATTTATGTATCGCATTGATTTTCTGAAAGTAAGCAGCGTTTTTACCTTGTCCCATGCACAAGGCTACCCGAGGTGTGGTACCAAATTGCATTTGGGTAGTGATGCTTTTGATAATAAAAGGCTCAACGGCCGCTTGCAGGCGCTTGTCATCATAATAATTGCAATTGATTCCGTTTTGTACAAAACCCAGCGGACTCAGTGAAGTGATATAAAACCGGCTGTAAAAGGCTTCCGTGCCCCCATAAGCATGCACGAACCGATACACAAAATCGGACGACAATTCCGGCTTTTTGGCAAAATCATTGGCAATGCCGCACTCCGTTTCTAAGCGAATGGGGTCGGTAAAAGGTACGCCCGTCACGCCCGCGCCGAAGCGCCCCGGATTGATACCAAAGATAAAAATGCGCGGCTGCATATCCTGATAAAAACGCTCGTAGAATTGGGTCATCACGCGGAGGGTCTCCGGCTTGGTGTAGGGAAAGAGCAATTCGAAGCCAGGCGGCAAAGGCAAATCTGGATGCAGAGACTGCGTAAAATCGAGTACCTGACGGGCAAAGGTTTTCATACGGATAGTTGAGAAATGACCAACGGCTGTCCTCCATGGTTGGTCATTTCTGTTGGGCGGAGGGGGAGGGATTCGAACCCCCGGTACGCTCATCACGCACGGCTGTTTTCAAGACAGCTGCAATAAACCGCTCTGCCACCCCTCCGGTTGTTAGAAACGCCGCAGCACTGTAGCCACGGCGATTTTTAAAAGCGAACGCAAAGGTAATGAGCTTTCGTAAAATGCAAAACCTTTTTTCGAGAAAAAAAATTCCTGTGCGATGAAATAATCGTTTGTAGCAAATACTTGATTATCAAGGTGCCAAAAAAGTTAAAAACAACGCGCCGACGACCTTCGGCTGCTTTTCGGCCTTGCCGGAATGTTTTTTCCGTCGAAGTTTTAATACCTTTGCCAAAAAAAAGATGAAAGCTAATCAAATTTTACTCGCAGCACTCACTTTAGTGCTGATGGCCGCCTGTACCAACGACGGCAAGCAACGCAACAATCAAACTACTACCACACCCACTTTCGACAACGCAGCTACGGCCGTAGCCATTCAACATTATATCTGCCCGAACAGCTGTGCTGGCAGCGGTGGCGACAATCCCGGCACCTGCCCGACCTGTGGCTCGGAGTATCTGCACAATGATGCCTACCACACGCAAGGCCCTGGCGCACAAGCACAACCGCAAATGCCGCAGCAGCAACAGCAGCCGCAAATTCAAATGCAGCAACCACAAATGCCGCAAGTACAGCAGCAAGAGCCAGCTCAAAACGCAGCGGGCGTGTATCATTACATTTGCGAACGGGGCTGCGCTGGCGGAGGAGGCTCGGCGGGTACCTGTGCTACCTGTGGCAATCCGCTGGTACACAACGCTGCCTACCATCAGTAAAAAAGTCTATTGTGCAATGCGGTTCATGCCTGCATAATAGATGAGGTACCATTCGTCGCCCATTTTGGCAAAGCGGCGAATGGTGCCAAACTGACCGCTGCGATGTATGATTTTTTCGATGACAATATCATTGCCGAAAGCGATAAGGTCGCGCTCGAAATCATTGGTAGCAAAGTTGAAAGGGCGATGCAGCTCCCAGTTCTCAGCATCCCAGCGAAAATCACCGGCAGCGATGGTCTCTGCATCCGCATCAGAGGGTAGCCCTTCGAGCGGAAAGGTAATGTGCAGCATCTGATAAGTGCTATCCTTATGAAACTCCTCGTAGAAGGCTTCAAATGTCTGAATGTCCGGCTGCACATCGCTACCGGTACAACCACCCAACCATGAAACAAGCACTGGCAAACACCAGTGCAACAGGTTTTTTCGGCACATGAGGTCTTGCTTTTAATTTTCTGTTTGTAATAGAACGGCAAGACTGGATTGTATGCACATTATGATTTTTGCCAAATATTTGCTATATAAGCCTTGCAAAGGTAATCATTCGCTCAAAATATCCCAATATCCCAATACCCCAATATCCTAATATCTCAATACCACCATCGCCAACCCCTCCTCCGAGGGCAAGTCTGCCACCCGCCATTCTGTGATGCCGCTTTCGCGCAACGTCGCAGCTGTGGTGCCGCCAATAGCGATTATTTTCTGCTCGGCAGCTATGGCGTACTTGGCCATATAAGCCTGCACATTGAGCGGACTGGTAAAGACCAAGTATTCGCAGGTTGGCAAGGTAAAATCCGTGCGCGGCTCGTTGTGATACACGACTAAATCTTGCGCTATTATTTGCCCTTCCAATAGCTGCTGCACCGACCGGCGCGAGTGCGCGGCCCTTGGAAACAGCACACGCCTGCCGGTAGCTAATTTGCCAAATGCTTCGGCGGTGGTTTCAGGCTCGCCATTGCCGACAAAATCTGCGTTGTAGCCACGTTTACTCAGGGCAGCGGCAGTGCCCGGGCCCAGCACCGCTGTTTGCTTATTATTCAGATAATCAGCCGTTTGTGGATTCTTTAAAAAGAAATGCACCGCTTTTTTACTATAAAAAAACACCCAATCGGTTTCCGGCGGAAGCGTAAAAGGTACCGCCTGAAAAGCGACCAATGACTCGCCCAACACCTCATAGCCCGCAGCCCTTAGCTTTTGTAGAAAAACGCTATTTATTGCTAGCTCCCGACTGATAAAAACGCGAGGTTTCACAACGGTTGATTTACAGATGTTCTCTGCAATTGTTCCACCATGCGCTCCGCCAGATTGAAGTGCGTGCTCGAAGACAAGTGTGCCCTTCGCAGCGGTGCGTCCCAGACATCGGCTACGGCCGCCCATACGTGATAATTGCCGGCGGCATCGCGCTCACAATAAACGCCTATGGGCATGTGACAACCGCCCCCCATGAGTTTGAGCACTTTGCGCTCCACGTTGGTCACCGCTGATACCTCCGGATGGTGAATCTGTTGGAGGATGCGCCGCAGCGGCAGGTCGTCCTTTGTCGTTTGAAAAGCGAGCACGCCTTGGGCCGGAGCTGGTACAAACTCGCGGGGATTGAATTGTACGGTGTGCCACTCCGACAAATCTATTTCGAGGCGGCTCAGCCCGGCGCCGGCCAGCATGATAGCGTCGAAGTTGCCCTGCCGCAGCTTGTCGAGGCGCGTAGGTACGTTGCCCCGGATGTCGTTGAGGATAATATCGGGTCGGAAGTCGAGCAATTGCGCCTTACGCCTTGCAGAAGAAGTCCCCACAATGGCGCCTTTTTTAAGTTGAAAAAGCTGCCCCTCTTGCATAGCTGTAGGCCGCACAATGAGCCAATCGGCCGGATTTTCTCGATAGGAAACCGCCGTGATTGCCAGTCCTTGGGGTTGGGTAGTTGGCAGGTCTTTCATAGAATGCACCGCCATGTCAATATCGCCGCGCAGCAGCGCATCTTCAATTTCTTTGGTAAAAAAGCCCTTGCCTTCGATTTTGTCGAAACCCAGATGTTGTATCTGGTCGCCTTTGGTTTTAATGATGGTCAATTCACTGGCTACACCCACCGCCGCGAGTTGCTGGCGGGTAAATTCTGCCTGCCAAAGAGCAAGCCGGCTGCCACGGGTACCGATTCGGATGGTTCTGCTCAAAACAATTTTTTTTGCAAAGATAATAAATGCCCTTGCGCCGATTGTCAATCGAGTGTTATAATCTGATTATAAACTTCCGGCTTTTTTTTACCTTTGCCGGATGCAACTGTCAGCACAAGAAATAGCACAATTATTAAACGGCAGCGTAGAGGGCAACCCCGACGCGACAGTCAGCCGTCCCAGTAAAATTGAAGAAGGCGGCATAGGTACTATTACCTTTTTAGCCAATGAGCGGTACGAGGCGTACGCTTACACCACTACGGCCTCGGTGTTGCTGGTCAATCGAAGTTTTCAGCCGCGCCAGCCTATAGCAGCCACGCTCATTCGAGTGGACGATGTCTATGCTGCGCTCTCGTATTTATTGGAAAAATTTGGCGGACAAGCCCGTGCCAACGCAGGTATTTCGGCCCAAGCGGCGGTGCACGAGTCGGCGCAAATCGGCGAGGAGGTGTCCATTGGAGCATTCACTATTGTAGAGGAAGGTGCCCGCATTGGTGCAGGCTGCCAGATAGCCGGTCAGGTACTTATTGGCAAAAATGTGGTACTCGGCGAAAATGTAATCCTGCATCCTGGCGTTCGTATTTTGCAAGATTGCACTATAGGCGACCACTGCGTGCTGCACCCCAATGTGGTTATCGGCAGTGATGGTTTTGGCTTTGCCCCGCAGGCTGACGGCACGTATCGCAAAATCCGGCACACGGGCAATGTCATCATTGAACAGCACGTAGAAATTGGCGCAGGCACTACCATTGACCGAGCTACAATTGGTGCTACCATCATTCGTTCAGGTGTGAAATTAGATAACCTGATTCAGGTGGCGCACAATGTAGAAATCGGTGAAAATACCGTCATCGCTGCCCAAACCGGCATTGCTGGCAGCACCAAAATCGGAAAAAACTGCCGCATCGGCGGGCAGGTGGGCTTCGCTGGGCATATCAACATTGCCGATGGCACCCAGATACAGGCCCAAAGCGGCATTGCATCGCACGTTACGGAACCCAACACCGCACTGTTCGGGTCTCCTGCTATTCCTTACAACAGCTACGTGCGCGCTTATGCTGTTTTTAAAAAACTGCCGGAATTGTACAAAACAATAGCCAAAATAGAACGAAAAATAAACAGCGAATAGCCAATATGCCAAAACAACATACGATTCAGCGGACGATATCGGTAAAAGGCGTGGGTTTGCATACCGGCGCTTCTGCTACCCTTACTTTTCAGCCCGCATCAGTCAATCACGGCATTAAGTTTCAGCGTATTGACCTTGATAATCAACCTGTTATCAATGCCGATGTCAGTCGCGTCACTTCTACTCAACGCGGCACCACCATACAGGCAGGCCACGCGCAGGTGAATACCGTAGAGCACGTGTTGTCAGCTTTGTCAGGTTTGCAAATTGATAACGTACTCATTACACTCGATGGGCCAGAAACACCCATTATGGATGGCAGCGCCGCGCCTTTTGTGCAAGCGCTGCGCAGTGCGGGCATTGAAGAGCAAGACGAAATGCGCGAATATTTCATCGTAGAAGAGCCAATCGTCTATCGGGATGAAACCACCGGCTCGGAAATCATGGCCCTGCCCGCCGAAACCTTTGAAGTCACTACCCTCATTGATTTCAATTCACCTGTGCTGGGGCAGCAGTTTGCCTCTTGGAAAATCACAGACGACTACGCCACAGAAATCGCACCTTGTCGTACTTTCGTTTTTTTGCACGAGTTAGAATACCTTTATCACCAAGACCTCATCAAAGGCGGTGATTTGAATAATGCCATTGTAATAGTGGACCGATTAGTGTCGCAAGACAAATTGGATGAACTGGCCAAACTCCTCGGCAAGCCCAGCGTCAAAGTAGAAGATACGGGTATTTTGAACACCCTCGCGCTGCATTTTCGCAACGAGCCAGCACGCCACAAACTCCTCGATGTAATGGGCGATATTTCGCTGCTCGGCGTGCCCATCAAGGGGCGCATCGTAGCTACCCGACCGGGGCACACAGTGAATGTGGAATTTACTAAATTATTAAAAAAACACTATCAGGAACAGAAAAAACTGAAAGGCAAGCCCCGCTATCATCCTGACCAAGAACCGCTTTTCAATACGGTGCAAATAGCCGAGTGGCTCCCGCATCGCTACCCTTTCCTACTGATTGACAAAATCATAGAATTGTCAGAAAATCATGTAGTTGGAGTAAAAAATATTACCTTTAACGAATATTATTTTCAAGGACATTTCCCCAACAACCCGGTGATGCCCGGTGTATTGCAAATCGAAGCAATGGCTCAAACCGGCGGCATTCTGGCGCTTTCTACCGTAGAAGACCCCGGCAATTGGGATACCTATTTTTTGAAAATAGAGAATGCAAAATTCAAACATAAAGTAGTGCCCGGCGACACCGTGCTGTTCAAAATGGAACTCATGGCGCCCATTCGGCGAGGTATCTGCCAGATGCAGGGTACTGCCTACGTTGGCAATAGAATTGTTTCAGAAGCTGAATTAACTGCTCAAATCGTCAAGCGATCATTCAATGAATAATATTCACGCCTTCTCGGTGGTTCATCCCGCAGCAAAAATCGGGGAGAACGTCCAAATCGGTCCTTTCTGCTACATTGACCGCGATGTGGTAATCGGCGACAATACCTGGATTGGTGCCCATGTCACTATTTTCGATGGTGCCCGCATCGGCAAAGGATGTCAGATTTTCCCTGGCGCGGTTATCTCCGGCATTCCGCAGGATCTCAAATTCAAGGGCGAAAAAACCACCACTAAAATCGGAGATTTTACCACCATCCGCGAGTACGTCACCATCAATCGAGGCACTTCCTACGCCAATACGACCATCGTAGGCAGCCATTGCCTGCTCATGGCCTACGTGCACGTTGCGCACGACTGTGTACTGGGCGATCATGTTATCTTAGCCAACAACGTCAACTTGGCGGGGCATGTCAGCATCGAAGACTGGGCTATCTTAGAAGGCTTGGTAGCGGTGCAGCAATTTATTCGCATTGGTGAGCACAGCTTCGTAGCCGGTGGCTCTTTGGTGCGCAAGCACGTGCCACCTTTCGTCAAGGCAGCCCGCGAGCCGCTCTCTTACGCAGGCGTGAATGTAATCGGTCTGCAACGACGCGGCTTCAGCCCCGAACAGATTAATCATATTCAGGATATTTATCGCATCCTTTTTGTCAAGGGATACAAGGTGTCCAATGCCGTGGAAATCATCGAGCAGGAAATACCGCCCAGCGGCGAGCGCGAGCGCATCACTTCTTTTGTGCGCAATGCTACGGATTCGAAAAAGGAAGTTGGCATTATGAAAGGATTCCGCCAAATCAATGGCAGCAAGGTAGAAAGCGGCGAACGAGGCGTATCAGATGAGGATTGAACTCCGACAAGTTGGCAAGCGCTACAAAACCGAATGGATCCTACGTCAGGTGACCCTACAACTCGATGACACCCAAGCCTATGCAATCACAGGTCCCAATGGCTCCGGCAAATCCACGCTCCTGCGCATCCTGTCTGGGCATCTGACGCCCTCTCGTGGCTCAATCGCACATTATATCGGTACGCGTACCCTCCCCGCCGACGAGTTGTATCGCCATCTGGCTTACGCCGCGCCCTACATAGACCTGATTGAGGAGTTTACCCTGCTCGAAGCCCTGCGGTTTCATCAGCAATTTAAGCCTTTCCTCGACCAGCGTACCCCGCACGACTTGCTTGCTATACTTGGCCTCGAAAGCGCCCGCAACAAGCCCCTGCGACAATTTTCCTCTGGTATGAAACAGCGCCTCAAGTTAGCCCTCGCCATCTGTTCCAACGCCGACCTCCTGCTCCTCGACGAACCCACCGCTACCCTCGATCGGCAAGGCATGGCCTGGTACCAAGAGCTGATGCAGCAATTTGCCCCCTCCGGCCGACTCACCATCGTAGCTTCCAACGTAGAAGAAGATTTTTTTTGCTGTGAAACTACCATAGCCATCCCTGATTTTAAGTAAATAATACCGTTTGGATCTCTGACGTAAGCTCATAGACCTTGGATAATAGACTTTATACATCATAAAAAGTTGAAAAGAGCGAATTGACTAAATAAAAACAAGCACCCGAACAGCATGATTTTATAAAAAAGCACAAATCGCCGATTATCAATTATATAAACGCCTCGCCCAATAATAACTACCCAATAACATTAACAAAATAACAATCCCCTATTACTTACAATAATGCTTTATTCAAATTATAGGCTTTCAACCGCAAAACCCCAAAACTTTAAACCCAAAATTCCCCCCATTTCATTACAACCGCTCGCGCAAAGCCAATAATCCCGCCTTCAAATTTTCCAGCGTTTCAATAATGGCCGCCTTTTCCTTATTGCGTTGTTGCTGTTCCAATAGTTCCTGTTTCGCACCGCTCAGCGTAAAGCCGCGCTCTTTCACCAAATGATGAATCAGCCGGAATTGCTCAATATTCTGTCGCGTAAACCGCCGGTCGCCCTTGCTGTTCTTATGTGGTTTGAGCAGTTCAAATTCACTTTCCCAGAAGCGTACCAACGACTTGGACACACCAAACATATCCGCCACTTCGCTGATGCTATAATAGCGTTTGAGTTGTTCTTCCTGTTCTTCAAACATCATAACGAGCGCTTTTTTAATTACAAAACGCAGCAATCGGCTACATAATTTTACTACCAGATGATAAATACTTTTGCCAAAATACGACAATTTATAGTCATTTCATAACTCCGGCTGGCAACAAATGTGCAACTCCGGCAGTTATAAATCTATAACGTTTTTTATAGTCACTAATCCGGATGGTCATGGCAAAAAAAAGAAAAATACCGCCGCAACTATTGCGGGGCTCCAAAACCCGCAAACACCTCGCTCGCGAATATGAAATGAGCGATAGCACCTTTTACCGCCGGCTGCGCTTACCCCCCGCTCCGCTCATTGTAGCTACCAAAAAATACGTAAAACGTAAAAAAAATAAAGAAGAGCGCTTGACTTTTTTATCCAATCTTCCTATATTTGTCATCGCACTAAAAAACAGTGTGCCATCTTACTTACAGAGCAAACCGAGAGCCGGGAGCGCGGGCCACAGTACCTGTGGTGTATTTCGTTTCCTCCTGATATTACATACCATATTATTTACTTACAATCGTTATACGAGCATTATAACTTGGCGCAGCGCGCGCACTGGGAATTGGAGGGGGTATGTCTGCCGTAGAATATTTTGGGGTCTTCGAAAGGAGGGATTGATTATGGAATATACTAACGAAATTTTAGGGAAGCTCAGTGAAAGGGGGGCGGCGGGGGAGTTGTGTACAATTCTATATAAATAACAGCGTAAAAATGAGCCACAGAATAAAACACAAACAAGTAACGGAGCAGGTGAAACATCAAACAGCCAACCGTAACGCCAAACTTCTGTATTTTATTCTTGTACAGAGTGTATTTTTTAAAACAATTTGTTAGTGTCGTTTTTTGAATGACGGATTCCCTACAGAGAATCTGAAAATTAGCACTTTGAACTCACACTACCAATATTTTTTTGCGAACCTATAATCCAATTTTTGCAGAATAGCTATTTTTTGATAGCGCTTAAAAACCCGAATTAAAGACTATAAATAAAATGTAAATGAAACTGATTCAAGACAACCCATATCGAATCGCAGGTATCCTTGCTAATGCTTCTGAAAGAGAAGTTGTTCGACAAAAAGGCAAAATCACAAGGTATGCACCAATTGGAAAGCAAGTAAAATCTGAATTTGACTTTTCATTTTTGCCTAATGTTGATAGGACTGATGCAAATGCGGTAAATAAAGCATTTTCAGGAATCGAGCAAAATCAGGATAAAGTAAGTCAGTCCTTATTTTGGTTTCTAAAGGTAAATCCCTTTGACGAAACAGCTATCACTCATTTAATCAATGGTGATAAGGATAAGGCAATTGAAATATGGGAAAAGGTAACAGATGGGAAGGAAGTAAATTCAAAAAACTACTCTTGCTTTAATAATGTAGGCACACTCAAATTGCTTGGCAACAGCAAAGAAGAAATTAAAGCAGGTATTGAAGCAAAAATCAAATTGATTGAGTCAACAAGCTTTGCCAACTTTGTTCATACAGTTGCAGACCAAACCTACACAATTGATAATCAAAAACAAGCTGAAAAATTTGTTGATGATTTGTTGAAACAGTTCAAAGGAAAGTATTCAAATACTGATACGTTAAAGCTATTTAGCAATTGCAATGGAACAACTCAAAAGTATTTGTCGCAGAAGTTTACAGAAGAACCACTTCACAAAATCGAAACGCAAATTGAAAGCACAAAGAATAAGCGTAAGTTTAATAAAAGCGGTGCTTATGAATTCGGGGTAAAACTATTTGAGAGCTGTAAAGCTGATTTAGCTACTCTCAAATCATTACTTGGAACAAGCGATTTAAAATATAAAATGATTGCAGACAACTTGGCAAAAGAAGTTATGCAATGCGGAATTGAGTACTTTAAAGAATTACAAGAAAAGAAAGATCCAACTGAAGAAGGATTGGAACTTTTAAATTATGCTAAATCAATAGCAATAGGTAGCCAAACCCTTGAAAGAATCAAATCGAACATTGAAGCGATCGAAGAATTTAAAGATAAAGAGATTTCACAAGCAATCGCTTTATTAAAATCAGTTAAAGACGCTTATGAAACTAACGAAGCACAAATAAAAACACAAGTAAGAATTCAAGAAGCATCTTTAAGCTATGGACAATCAATAAATTGGTCAAAAGTTAATACCTTAATTAGAAATTCTATTAACTGGGACAAAGTTGTAGAGTTAATTCTCAACGTAATTCCAAGACAAAGCATTGATAAAATCAAGAATAATCAGAATGCTTCTAAAACAAGCAATTACAAAAAGCTAGTTGAATTTATCATCGACAAGCTTAATTATTCTCAAAAAAGTAAAATTCAGTATCTACAGTATTGGGAGACAGTACAAACGACAAGAAGTACTTCTATTCCTACATCAAGAACAACAACAAGCTCAACTTACAGCAGTTCTTCTAGTTCATCTGGAAGTGAAGTTCCTTGGTTGAAAATCATAGGTTGGGGTATTTTTATAATCATTTTAATCAGAGCCTGTGCAGAATAAGTATGAGTTAAAATTAACTTGATGCTCGATTTTTTGATGTAACATTTTGAAAATGAATGAATTAGTTCAATTAAATATTGTTCATTTATTTGGGTATCGTACTTAACTTAATAATATGAAGAAAATAATTTTAGTATCGCTTCTATTAGGAGCGTCAAATCTTTTTGCTCAAACGCAATCAGATAGTTTGTTGATTAAACAAATTCCAGCTATTCAAACAACTATTGAAAAGCAAAAACAAGAAATAGACGGTTTAACATCAAAAGTCAATAGTCAACAAACGACTATAGACCGGCAACGAATTTCTATTAACGATTTGAACGGTAAAGCCGTTTCACTTGAAAATACAGTTGACAGTTTAAGTAGCCTTATCGAAACAAACCGAAGCAACATCAATACAATTGCAGATGATTTAGGAACTAAGATTCAAGAAACAGAAGAACAAACCGAAACCAGAATTTCTGAACTTGGCGAGGATGTTGAGAAAAATCGACTGCATTGGATTATTGCCACGTTAGTAACGCTACTTCTCGGTGCATTGATGTATTTATTCTTGGGCAAGCGGATAAAGTCAAGTCAAACTGACTTAGAAACCCAAATTAGAAATACCAAAAAATCATTAAAAGAAGAAAGTATAAAGCTTGACAACAAACTAATTGAAGTTCTTGAAACCCAATTCAAAGTTCAACAAGAAGAATCAAAAAGTCAACCAATTGCAACAAACGAAAAAGCAGACCATTCACTTGCGTTAAAAGTAGCTGATGAAATCGTAAGGATGCAGAAGAATATTTCACGAATGGATGCAGACATAAAAGGTCTAAAACCATTGGAAAAGGGAATTGAGCGTATTCAAGCAAACTTTGCAGCCAATGGTTATGAAATGACAGACTTATTGAATAAAAAGTTTGACGATAGAATGACTATTGAAGTTGTAAATGTTTTGGATGACGAAAGTTTACCCAAAGGCGAAAAAATAATTACAAGAGTTATCAGGCCCCAAGTTCTACACAATGGAGTTTTGATACAAAGAGCACAAGTTGAAGTTTCACAAAATTAAAATCTAAATAATGGCAAGGACAAAAATTGACTATGGAATTGACTTAGGAACAACCAACTCGGCAATATCAAGAATGCATAATGGAGAAGTTGAAATAATCAGAGCACTTCCAGACCGAAAAAAGGAGACTACACCTTCATGTGTGAGCATCAAAAAAAATGGAACATTAAATGTTGGAGATGGAGCGTACCAAGCGTACAAAATTGATAGCTTAAAAGCATTATCTCAGAATAAACCGCTCAATGTCTTTGTTGAGTTCAAAAGGACAATGGGTACTGACAAAAAATACAAAGTTGATTATTCGCCTGACTTCACCAAAGAATTTACATCTGAAGAACTTTCAGCAGAAGTATTAAAAAGGCTAAAAGAGTACGTTCAAGATGAAAATATAAACGCAGCTGTCATTACGGTTCCTGCCGCATTTAAAAACAATCAAATTGATGCGACAAGACGAGCAGGAAAATTGGCAGGATTAGAGCACGTAGAAGTCCTTCAAGAACCTGTTGCAGCATCAATGGCTTATGGTCTTGATAGTAAAAAGAAAGATGGTTTTTGGTTAGTATTTGACTTTGGTGGTGGGACTTTTGATGCTGCATTACTCAAGGTTGAAGATGGCATAATGAAAGTAATCGACACAGAAGGAGACAATTACTTAGGTGGTAAGAATTTAGATTACACTATTGTTGACGAACTAATCCTTCCACACATCCAAGAAAGATTTTCCATCGATGATATGCTTAATGATGACAGTAGAAAGGCAGCTTTTAGGTCTGCATTAAAGTTTTTTGCTGAAGACATGAAAAACAATCTTTCATTCAATGAATCTCACAATATTTATGAAGAGCCCGGAAATTGTGGCATTGATGATGAAGGTGAAGAAATTGAAATTGACCTGACCGTTACACAAGAGCAACTTAAAAATGTCCTTGCTCCTATCTTCCAAAAAGCAATTGATTGCAGCCTGAAACTTTTAAAAAGGAATAATTTAAAAGGTAGTTCTCTGGATTCTCTCATTTTGGTTGGTGGTCCGACTTTATCGCCAACATTAAGAGAAATGTTGGAAAAACAAATTTGCAAACCTGATACAAGTGTTGACCCCATGACAGTTGTTTCAAAAGGCGCTGCTTTATATGCTTCAACTGTAGAATTGTCTGAAGAAATCAAAGAACAAACCAGAGACAAAACAAAAATTCAACTTGAAATCGGACACGAATCATCAACCGTTGAAACAGAAGAATTTGTAACGCTAAAAATTTTAGAAGACAAAACTGATGGAGAAATCCCCGAGAAAGTTTTTGCTGAAATCAAAAGGGGTGATAACGCTTGGTCAAGTGGCAAAGTAGAGATAAACACAATAGGTGAAGTAATAGACGTTCAGTTGAACGAAGGAAAAACCAATGTTTTTGGTGTTACCCTATATGACGACAAAGGAAATCTACTTGAAAGCGAGCCAAATTCATTTAGCGTTATTCAAGGTTCTAAAATTGGTAGCGCAACTTTGCCATACAATATAGGTATCGAGATTAAACAAAAGACCACAGGAAAAATTGTTTTTACCACTGTCAAAGGTTTGGAGAAAAACCAATCTTTACCAGCTACGGGAACATTGAATGGTCTGAAAACACAAAAGCAAATTCGCCCAGGAATGGATTCAGACTTTATAAAGATTCCAGTTTATCAAGGAGAACACGGTTCAGAAGGTACAAGAGCAATTTATAATGAACACGTTTACGACATCATAATTAGTGGTACAGACTTACCTGCCTTATTGCCTGAAAATTCAGATGTTGATTTGACCATTAACTTGGACAAATCTCAACAAATGACTGTTCAAGCATATTTTCCATATTTAGACCATACTTCTGAAATTGAAGTTCCAACCGACACAGTTCAATCCGTTGATACAAAATGGTTATCTAACGAAATTAGAAAGGCAAAAGGAGCTGTTTCAGAATTGAAAAGAGACGGAAATCATTCTGATGATGCAAAACTGAAAAAAGCAGAATCAGAGTTAGAAAAAATCGAAAAATCATTTGAGAATAATAAGAATGATGTTGACGGAAAACAGGAAGTACTAACCAATCTTCGCAAAACTCTCAAGACCATTGATGAACTAAACGAAACAACAGAGTGGCCAAAATTGGAAGCCGAGTTAAAAGAAGAGTATTACAGACTTGAAAAAGCTAACAAGGAACTTGGTAACGAAAAAACAACGCAGGTTGTAAATCAAATTAAAAATCAATTAGAAGAAGTTATCAAGGTTAAAGATGTAAAACTTGGCAATGTACTTTTAGAAGAAATCAACAGCTTCTTTGTTCAGCTAACTTTCATTTATCAGCTCATTGGCTTTATCCGTCATCATAATCAAAACTTTGGTTCTTACAGATGGAGAGACCCAAATAAAGCAAGAACACTTTTAAATCAAGGTTTACAAAAAATAGGTGAAAGTCCAGATGTAGATGAATTGCATCCGATTGTTGTTTCGTTGATTGATTTATTACCAGCAGACGAAAGACCTAGTGGTGATGATTCGGTATTAGTTGGTTAAAAGTTAATAATATGAAAGCAAAATTCTTTATCCCAATCATTCTATTATCCTTTGTCCTTGCTTCTTGCGAATCAGAAGAAGAAAGACAAAAGCGATTAGCAATAGAAGAGAAACAGAGAATTGAACTTGAAGAAAGGCGTAAAGCGGATGAAGCAGAACGTGCTTTTAAATTGGAGCAAGAACGAATTGAACAAGAAAAGCGTGAAGAAGCCGAAAAGATTGAACGAGAAGCAAGGCTTGAAAAAGAAAGGCAGGAAAAAGCCATCTATGACAAGTATATTAATAACTCGTTAAGCACAGGCTCAACACCTTATTCTTATTGTTTTGGTCGTAATAGTTCTTGTTCTGATTGGGGTTGTTCTCAGATAAAAGTTAAAACACCTTACAATTCGGATGTATTGGTTACAATAAAAAAAGGAGAAAAAGTGGTGCGTCACGCTTTCATAAGAGGCGGGAGTACTTACACTTTTGAACTACCTAATGGAACTTATCAGCCATTCTTTTATTATGGAAAGGGTTGGAATCCAGAAAAAGTAATGAAGCAAACTACTTGCGGTACACTTAAAGGTGGTTTTATAACAAATGAAGATTTTGGAAAAGATAGCCCCCAGGCCTTGTCAAATGACATTCTCACTTATGAGCTGATACTTCAGCAAAGTGGAAATTTCAGCACACGCCCAAGTAATGCAAATGAAGCTTTGTAAATGAATAAAACAAAACACATATTATCCAATGGTCAAGTCATTGGTGACAAGTATACCATAACTTTCTTTTTGAAAAAAGGAAGTTACGCAGAAACCTATCGTGTAAAAGACAAACAAAAGACAACCAAACTCTTGAAGCTCTTTTCTTATTCAAAATTGCATAGAACGCAATTTGACCAAAATGGTGATGTGCTTGAAATTGAAGTTCTGAAAAAGTTAAAGCACCCGAATATCGTTAAACTCATTGATAGTGGTAATCTTTTAATAGAAAATCAAAAATATGCTTATGCTATTTTAGACTTTATAAGTGGTGAAACCCTTGCAGACAAAATGAAAAGGGAACAAACCTTTAATCCTTATGAAGCGAAAGACATCATTCTTGGGGTGCTTAACGGGCTTAACTACTTACACAATCAACAAAACCCAATTATCCATAACGACATTACCAATTTGAATGTGATGTTGGATTTATCGGGTCAAGTATCCGTTCCGAAAATAATTGATTTTGGCTATGCAAGATTTTTGAGCCAGTCTAATAAAGATTTTCAAAAAGAAGGTCTTAATCCTTTCTATTCAGCCAACGAAACATTTAACAAAGTCTTTTCGGTTCAAAGTGACATTTTCTCAGTAGGTGCATTGTACTATCATTTATTGGTTGGACTTCCGCCTTGGTTTGTGGAATTGTCCAAATTCAAATCTGATAAAGTGAAATTGGAAGATGCAATTTTGAAGGAGCGAGAAAAGCCTTTACAGGTTGTTAGTTCAGATTCCAAGATTGAAGCCAATACTTTCAACATCATAGCAAAAGCGTTACAACCTGATGCAGAGAATAGATTCAAGAACTTAAAAGAATTTATTCAGGCTGTTAATGGTGAAATCATAGTTGACAACCCTGTGCTTGAAAAATCGACACATTCAACCCAAACTTTGAAGTCAGTTAAGAAAGGCGAAGGGTTCAAATCAATTGCAGGAATGCAAGAACTTAAAGACACCATAAAATTGGATGTTATTGACGCCTTGAATGAAAAAGAAAAGTATGCTGAATATGGACTTACAATTCCAAACGGAATGCTTTTATATGGCCCCCCAGGTTGCGGGAAAACATTCTTTGCCGAAAAAATGGCAGAAGAAATTGGATTCAATTTCTATCAAATCAAACCTTCTGACATCCAAAGCAAGTGGGTAAACGCTTCACAAGAAAACATTAAAAATTTTTTTGAAGAAGCACGAATGAACGCACCTAGTGTCATTTTCATTGATGAATTAGATGCATTAGTTCCAAATCGAGATAGTTCAAGTGTTAACCACATGAATACGAGTGCTGTAAATGAATTTTTAGTACAAATGAATAACAGTGGTGATGATGGTGTGTTTATAGTTGGTGCGACAAACAGACCAAACTTAATTGACCCTGCAATTTTAAGGGCAGGCAGATTAGACAAACACATTTACTTGCCTCCACCAGACTTTGAGGCACGGAAGTTGATGTTCAAACTTTATTTAGAGAAAAGACCCACTGAAATTGGATTAGACTATTCTGATTTTGCAAAAGCAACAGAAAATTATGTTTCAAGCGACATCAAGTTCTTGTGTGATGAAGCATCAAGAATGGCATTACGTTCAAAATCAAGAATTACAAAGGAAATTCTTTTAGAAACAATAAAATTAAACAAGCCTTCAGTCTCTCTTTCTGAGCTAAACAGTTACATAGAAATCAGAGCAAAAATGCAAGGACAACAATCGAACATAAGCGAACGACCAAGAATTGGTTTTAAAAACAATTAAAAAATGGAACAGATAAGCTTTAACAAACTTCTTTTAAAGACTGCATTTTCTTGTATGGCTTGTGACGGAGACATTGACAAGAGAGAAGTAGTTTTAATAAAGAAAATGCACCAAGAAAATAAAATCTTTGGTGAAATCGACATTAATCAAGAGCTAGACAACTTGCTATTGGAAATAAACCGTGACGGCCACAAATTCCTAAGAAGCTACTTCAATGAATTAAAATCAAGCAGCTTGTCAGAATCAGACGAATTGAAATTAATTGAAGTGGCAATTGACACAATAAAGGCAGATGACAAAGTTGAATATAGTGAGATTAAGTTTTTCAAAGTAATCAGGAGTAAACTAAAAATCGAAAATGACCCAATTTTAGAAATACACCCTGATTTTGAAGAATATTTGGAGCAAGACATTATTAGTGAATCTTATTTGGCAAGACTTCAAGCCGATTTTTTTGACACCCAAGCTTTACCTGAATTTGAACTAATTAGTTCTATTGATGATGACATTTTGAAAAATCTTGATAAAGATGAATAGTCAAAACAGCATAAAAATTATTTTGGCAATTCTGTTTTTCATTTGTATAGCAGATATGCCTTATGGCTACTATCAGTTTGTAAGGTTCGTAGGACTGATTGGCTTTGCAATTTTAGCCTTTCAAGCATACGAGCAAGGCAGACAAACAGAAATATTTATTTATGGTGGTCTTGCATTGCTATTTCAACCGTTTTTCAAAATAGCACTTGGTAGAGAAATGTGGAATATAGTTGACGTAATTGTAGGTATAGGACTTTTAATATCAATATTTATGAAACCCCAAAAAAACCAAACCTAAAAGCGAGCACATTTGCAATTCGTACAAGCCCTCCCCCAATCGTAAGTGCTGAAGTTCCTGTACTTGGCAGATTTTGGTGGGCAGTTGAAATCGCTTAAAAATGCATTTAAAAGCGATGTACTCTCTTCAAGCAAGCACCTCACCATTATACCATTTCACCTCCCCCTTCAAGCAAATAAAATCCCACCAACAGACTTCTGGTCCAGTATCTGCATAGCGAACAGCGAACCGCCAACCGCGAACAGCAATATCTATAACGATGAACGGTATTGCCAAAATACGACAATTTATAGTCATTTCATAACTCCGGCTGGCAACAAATGTGCAACTCCGGCAGTTATAAATCTATAACGTTTTTTATAGTCACTAATCCGGATGGTCATGGCAAAAAAAAGAAAAATACCGCCGCAACTATTGCGGGGCTCCAAAACCCGCAAGCACCTCGCTCGCGAATATGAAATGAGCGATAGCACCTTTTACCGCCGGCTGCGGGCACTCCAACTGCGATTGCCCCGCCGGCTGCTCGTGCCCGAAGAATACATCGTGATTTATGAGCACCTCGGCCCGCCGGAAATCACGCCGCCAAATACCCCGCAGCCCCCACCGGAAGATGCTGGGCCATGAGCGACGCCAAGTGTGTCCATCAAGCTGACCGAATTTGACTGGTTTTGACCGAAGTTGACCGAAGTTTCTTTGCATTATATGTTGTAATTTTGCAAATGAATAAAGTTATTATTTCATCTTTAAAAAATGATGTGTTCTGAAAAAAGTTATTTTATTTTTTGTGGGATTATTTTTTGTGGCACTACCGCTTTCTTTTGCTTGCTCAGGCACTGTCTATCCCTGTGGCGATGTATTGAGCTATGTTGCTGACGCTCAGGCGAATTGCCCTGGCGGATCTTCTATTACTTACATTGATTACTGTACTGGCGAATCCGGCACTATAGATATTATTCAGTAAGATAGGTTTCATGTGGTGGGCTAATATGCCCACCAATCTATTTCAAATAGTAGTATAATGCACACTTCCCAAATTACCCTATTGTGGTTTTTTACTTTCTCCATTTTATTTTCTTGTAAAAAAGAAGAAAGAGCCACTGTTCAAGTATCGTCAGATTTTGCCTTGATTATCCCATTGACCACTGGTGGCACCTCTAATTATATCCATCACGCTGTATATCAAGAAAAAAAATCCCGCATCATCGCATTGTACAACCGGTTTGAACATCGCATTGAACTTTATGATGTTACGAATAAATTATTCATTCGTGCAATTGCGCTGGAGTGGGAAGGCCCAAATGGAATTAATGAAAATGCAGATTTTCTGTATTATACTACATCAAATAATCAGTTTGTAATTGATGGGCTTCATCATATTTTTATTATTGACCAAACGGGTAAAACACAAAAGAAAATCTCAAAATATGTAACGTATAATGATATTCCATGGCGAATGACCAGACCACCTGGACTTGGTGTTGTTCAACATTATGATGACGAATTGGGCAGTTTTTGCTATTATATGTATAATCGGGATGCCCCTCGGCAATTCCTTAAAGATGAAAAACTACGGTTATTACTTTATTCAATAAATGAATCCGCTCATGAAGATTTAGTTCCTATCGAAATCCCTTTGCCAGCTATTTTACCCGAATATAATGGCTTTGGGCAGGTACCCAATTTTCTGGAACCTCAAATATTATATAGTGGCAACAGGATTGTCTATAATTTTCGATTTGAAAGCCGGTTTTATGTATTCGATATTGGTAAGGAAAAACTGGTTGAATTTAATCCCGATGTGCAATATGCAAACAAACGTGCAGAGCCATTACTCACAGCAATTTCAATTGATGAATTACAAAAAACAATAAACCGAAATCCTACATTCGGGCAATTTACTTATGATACCTTTCGAAGAAAGTATTATCGCTTTTACTACACCCCCGTAATTGAAAAAACAGGCCGCCGAGACTTGTGTTTACAAATATTTGATGATAACTTTGTAAGTATGGCAGAAGTAAACCTGAATCATGAATTTTTACCAGTTATACTAGCCTTACCCGATGAAGTTTTTATCCGGATGGGCATTAATGAGGCCCCTGATGAAAATAATATTTATTTTAAAAAAATTATTTTCTAATGTAAAGCACGGTGTACTTTAAGTAATTTCTTGGATAGAACCCTCTCATTGCGCTAGCGGAGGGAACAATTACCGAGTTCAAACGACTACTTGCGATCATCCAATAAAGTAGTTTATGTATGCAACAATCAGATGCAGCATTGTAAAGCTTAAACAATGCTGCATCATTTCCAGGATTTTAATAACTCTTCTATGCATTTAAAATGCCTGATATTATTGATCTCTATTTTTTTTATAACATCCTGCCATCAGGACGCGCCAACGTATCACGATTATAATAAAACACTAACGGAAAAGGAAACGATCCGGCTGCAACTCGACAATATTACTCCGATAGATAATACTTACTTTACTTTTGAACGCTTGAATGATACCGCATTTATTTTTTTAACTAATGTAGTGTACAACAGTATAGACGTCTATTTAAGAGCAAATGGCGCTTTTTACAAACGCTTTAAGTTTGATCGGGAAGGCCCCGAAAGCATCCCCCAACTGCAGGACTACACCGTGGTAAATGAAGATTCCTTTTTTGTTTTCAGCAAATTTCATATTGTACACACCCGGTTAATAAACTGGAACGGAACATGTAAAAATACGCAACCCATACCGCTCAAAGTTGCGCACGCGCACCCTGTAATTAATCACCTCTCCGGATCGGGCGGGGCTACTTATTTTATTGAAAATAGCCTTTTCTTTATGACTTTTCCTTTAATAGACGCTAAATTACCTGAAAGTTACAATGCGTCTGTAAAATTTGAATATTGTTATGATTTGATTAATGATTCCTTGATTTTGTTACCGCTTACTTATCCAAAGCATTATCATAATAAAACACAGAATCGTTTTGTAGCCAATCCTTATCGAGACAAGGGCGAGGATTTACAATTTGTGTACTCATGGCCCAAAGAGCCTTACCTTTTGCAATATGATGGTAAAAAACAACGATTTTATGTACATGACGCGCACGATACAAGGATTTCTCCTTTGTTTTCCTCGAACATAGCCTATCAGCCCGAATCGGAAAAAGAGCTGAAAAATACTTTGGAGCATGCTTTTTACATGAGGATATTATATGATAAATATCGAAAATTATACTATCGTGTAGCGCTTCTGCCTATTGCCTTTGATAAAAAGCGGCATACCAGCTATATGGCAAATTTTGAGCGCCCTTTTGCTATTATAGTGCTGGACGAAGCGTTTCAGGCAATCGCTTTCCGGAAGTTTCCGGCAAATCTATATAACCATTATTCATTATTTGTTGGTGCCGACGGGCTGTATATAGCTAAAAATAATCCTAACAGAAAAGAATTACATGAAGAAATACTTGAACTTACCGTTTTTGCCGTGCAGTAATTGTCAACTTTGCCGCCAAAAACCGCCCAGAATATGATACATAAGGAAATCGCGTCAAATCTTATTTATGAACAACTTGAAAAATGTAATTAAACATGAAAAATCTTTTACTTTTTGTGGTTTTGCCCGTACTGGTCGGTTGCACCAAAAGCCCGCAGCCTGTTGCCTACACAGAAGCCAATCTGCTGAGTGTGGAAAGTACCCACCCTCTTGCCGACACCCTTTTTAGCATGAGCCTATTAACAGCTAAAAAACTAAATGACTGGGTAGGTTTTATATTTTTCATACAGGGGGAAAATAAATTCGGCTTATATAATATTACAACAAAACAGTTGTTGACTTATCCGTCTTCGGGCAGCGCTTTACCTGTTTTATTTCAATTGGAAGATTTTTGCCTGCTGGATGATAAAATTACATTAACCGCTGGTAATATAGAAATAATTACGCTTGATTACAATCTTACGGAAACAGGGCGCTCTCGAATAGACTACAAAAGCCCGGGCTATTGGGCATTGCGGGGGTATTTAGATGTCTGGGATGATAAGATGATCACGGCTTTAGCGTTGCCACCTATAGAAGATTTTCCGGGTTTGTTTTCTTTTGTAGAAAATAAACAGCCAAAGCAATTTTTGGGAAAAATTCCTGATTATTTGAAGGTGCAAAATACATTTCGTGATCATCCCGGCTACATTGCTTATCGTTATGATGAAAAATTTTACATAAAATTGCAATTTGATACACTTCTTTTGCATTATGACTTGGCTACCTTCCAGGAAGAAAAAATCAACATCCCGGCACCTTTTCATTTTCAACAGGAAGCCAATATCAATAAACTGGTTTCGCCAGAAGCAGCAATGGTCGGCTCAGACATTGAGTTTATAGCTGAAGGTAAAAAAGATAATGCGCATTTCAACTGGTTAAAAATTACACAAAATTTTATTTTTTACTTATATACGCATTATGATGAAAGTGGCGCTAAAGTGCACACACTGTATCGCTATGCACCAGGCCAACAAAAAGTAGAATATCAAGATGTTACCGATATTTTATCCGGTACTGTTTTTTTTCAAAAAGATTATATCTTTAGCATGGATCGCCAAAAGAATGAATTAACAACATACCAGATAAGCCTTGAGCCAAATTTGTAAAATTAGTATTATATTTTTCTGATAAACAGGCTTTAATGTATAAACACGAAATCTTATGCGTATCTGTTTTATACTCGCCTTGTTACTCCTGGCCGCTTGTGCCCGCGAGCCAGATAATGATATATCCATTGTGCTACAAAATACGGGTACTTTAGAATTGCCGCTTCCATCCGAGGTGGTAGTTGGTACATTTTGTATGAAATATCATTCTCCTGCGCCGGGTATCGAATACCTTTTTTATTTGAATGGGCATAATAATGCTATCCTCATCTATGATATACAAGGCCAATCTATTTACAAAACTATTCACTTTCCGGTAGAGGGCGACCAGGGATTCGGGATAATTACAGGTTTTACGATTAAAAATCCAGATTCTATTTACCTGGGCGTATCGGGTAAACCCTTATTATTACTCACCGATACTACCGGCACGCTGAAAAACCGTATTTCTTTCGATGAAGCCATCGGTGATTTTTATCCGGCTTATTCTCGTTTGTTTTCTCGTCCTTACAATGATGTAATTTTCCGGGATAATTATTTACTACTTTCGCAACCGTTGAATTTGAATGGTCGTATTCCTTCCGCATCTTTATTGAAAAACCACCCACTATTTATTCGTATTGACCCGGCAGGCCGTAGCGTAACTGCACTGTCTGCTCGTTTTCCATCTGATTATTTCAAGCAAAATCAGCTTTTTCCGCCGGAGTATGCCGTAGCCGACGATGGTAAAAAAATTGTTTATGCACCTTACTGCGATCATCATATTTATGTAATATCAGATGATAGCAAAAACACCCGAACCTTAGCAAAATCAAACTTTCTCGACGAGTTTGAATCGGTAACTGCTTATAATAATCCGGCGTATTATTTTGCAAAAGCAGGTCTGTATCGCAATTTATTATACGACCCATATCGGCAATTGTTTTATCGTTTAGTAAAACATAATATGGATGATTTTACGGATGACCTCAAGCCCGAAGACGCTTATCAGTATCCGCCGGTTTTTTCTATTATGATTCTTGACCAAAATCTTAATAAAGTAGGCGAACATTACTTTAATAAAAAGCAGCATTATGATATATATCAATCTTTTGTCGGGCGGGAGGGGCTGTATATTTCTACTTCTAATCCGCTGCGCCCTGATTATGAGGAAGATAAAATTACTTTCGAGCTGTGGACGCCCGGTAAGATTTAACCGACGCCTTTTTGTACTAAATGTTGTAATTTTGTGTATAGCTAAAATTATTATTTCATTCTAAAAACAATGCGTTTTTGTAATTTTCATGATATGCTCAATCCAATTGTACCCAATATACTATGCTGTATTAGCTTTGTCATGCTTGGCTTGGCCGCCTGCCAACAAGCCAGCAAAGGGGGCAACTCCGACACTCCCTGCCAGATAGATACCACTGGCCAGCGTACCTTGCCCATCACCGATGAGATGATTGACTTCCACCCCAATGCACAAACAGTAGAAATAAACGGCATACCTACTATATTGACTTACAATAATTTGCAAGGTTCCAATGCTTTACAGGCGCTCAATGCAATAAACGGCGGCGCCACTATTCCGTCTATTCGGTTTGCGCAGGAAGGGAAGGAGGCGCTCACCCAGTTGACTAATTTCTTTTTTCACAACCCCGATTCGATTTTTGTCGCTTCCCCCTACTATTTGGGCTTAGTCAACGCTCAGGGCGATGTATTATTCAAACAACCCATCAACCGCGAAAGTGTAAAGATGGACGGTATTGATTTTGCAGAAAAATTAATTACAAGCGGTGCTGACAGCCCACTTTATTATAATGCGGCTGAAAACTGTCTTTACGTAGGCTTGCGCAGCGCACAATATGATATTTTCCAGGATGGCTTTTATGAGGGCGCCATTGCTGCTAAAATTCACCTGAACGAATGGCGCGTAGCGGAGCTGCCGATTTTTTATCCGGAACGCCTGCAAAAAGAGCGCTTTAGCACGCTGAAAACGCCTGATATTACTTTTTTGTCCGATAGAATAGTATATGGTTTTCGATATGCTGCCACGGTGTATGTGTATGACCTGCGCAGTGAGCAGACACAGGTGTTTCCTTGTGCGTCGAACTTTACTAAAAACGAGGCGGAGCCGCTGGTAATGCCGACTTTTGACCAGAATGTGCTCAACAAATATAATGCTGTAAACCCGGCATTTTTTAGGATGACGTATGATCCTTACCGACAGGTGTGGTACCGTGCGCATTTCAGCGAAAACTATGGCGAAGAAAATGGCATATTTGGCAAAAATGAAACCTTTTTAAGCGTCTGGAGTAATGAATTTGAGCCACTAACTGAGCTGCGACTCCCTTGGAATCTGAACCCGCTGGCGCTATTTCCGACTCGAGAAGGGCTGTTGTTATATAATCTTGAAAAAATAGATGAAAATGTAGCGCGCTATCAGTTATATCGCTTAGCATGTAAATAGTAAGTAGGTGGGTATAATTATTCTTAGTAAAGCATATAAAATTGCTGATTATACGAATATCGGGTTCAAATGATTAATACCGATTTCAATTAAACGTGACGTGTTTTTTTGGATTTAAAATTCTGATTTTCAACACTTTAAAAATCGAAAATCGGACTTCGTAAACCGTAAATAGTATAAAACATCAGGCATACGTAAAAACGAACCCCAACGGGCTTAACTCGCTATTCACATTTATCCCAATTAACAATTAACAATATCCCATTACTTATCTTTCAGCCCCTTGTGGCATCTGTCATTTAACGTCTGGCATCAAAAATGGTATAAGTCCGTTTCATTTAAGGTTGCGTTAAAAATGCAACAATTAGCCGTTTAAAAGCATTTATAAGAAGTGTTTTTAAAACAGAAAAGGCTATGAATAGAGCATTCATGATTGAATTTGACCTGCCAGAAGCGCCCGATGAGGAGTTTTTCTCATTGATACCTCGGCAGCGGTATGTCATCAATAATCTGATGGCAGAAGGCGTCATCAAGTCGTATTCCTTGGCGATTGATCGCTCGCGCTTGTGGGTGATTGCGCAGGCGGAGTCGGAGTTTGCCGTGATGGAAATAATCGCAGACATGCCCCTCAGCCCTTACATGACGCCGGTGGTGTCGGAGCTGATGTTTCATAATTCTTACGAGGCGGTCATGCCTTTTTCGTTGAACTAATCGCGGATTGCTTATCTTCGCCGTATTGTCGAAAGATAAAACCCGACACAATATGAAAAAGCGCATTGCATTGGATATGGACGAGGTCATTGCCGATGTGCGTCCGAAATTCCTCGATTTGTACGAACAGGAGATGGGCATCCGGCTACAGGAAGCCGACTACCGGGGCAAAAAAATTTATCAGATCAATGGTGCCGACCGCCTGCGCGCGCATCTGTTTGAAAAGGGCTTTTTTGCCGATTTGCCGGTCATACCCGACAGCCAAGAAGTGGTGCGCGAACTCACCGAATACTATGATATTTTCATCACGACTGCCGCCATGGAGTTTCGGGCTTCGCTCGAAGATAAATATGATTGGCTACAACGACATTTTCCTTTTTTATACTGGAAAAACTTTGTGTTTTGCGGAGATAAAAGCATTATCGCGGCCGATTATATGATTGACGATCATGTGTTCAATCTGCGCACCTTCCAGGGGCAGGGGCTGCTCTACACGGCTTCGCACAATGTGCACGAAACGGGGTATGTGCGTGTGAATAACTGGCCGGAAATTCGGGCATTCTTTCAGCAGGAGCGCGCAGCGGGAAAATAAGCAGCTAAGCGTTTGTCTAAGAGAAAAACCGCCGAACGAGGGCCAAAGTATGCCGCTATTGATAAAAAATATAGCTTTCTGACAAGACATCCGATACACAATTATGAAGAAAAACCTGCTACTCCTCCTTGCTGGCCTGCTGCCAATATTGGGCTACAGCCAAGAAATGCTCAGCTTACAAGCCGCTATTGAAATTGGCTTGAAGAATAATTATCAAATCCAGATTGCCGAGCGCGAGCTGGATATCGCCCGTACCAACGATGACTGGAGTATTGCGGGGCGCTATCCGTTGGTTAACGGCACTTTAAATATTAACAATAATTACAATAGTAATAACAACCCCGCGTCTTTCTTTCCGCAAATCCAGTCGCTGTCTTCGAGTGTGGTGCCAGGAGCAGAAGTTTCGTGGTTGTTGTATAATGGATCGCAGGTGCGCCTGACCAAGCAGCAGTTGGAAGAACTGGCACGGCAAGGGCAGGGCAATGTGCAAATTGTAATAGAAAATACCATTCAGCGTATCATTTTAGCTTATTACCAAGCGCTGGTGCAGGAAGAACAGCTACAGGTGCGCGACGAAGTGCTCAACCTCTCGCGCGACCGGCTCAATTATACCAAAGTGCGACAGGAATTTGGGCAAGCGGCCTCGTTTGATGTATTACAATCGCAGGATGCCTACCTGAATGACTCTACCAGTTGGCTGATTCAGCAAAATACTTACGACAATGCCCTGCGCGACCTCAACTTAGCCATGGGCGAAGACGTCTTGAGTCGCCGATATACCCTGACTGACCGCCTTGAGTTTGTGGTACAAAACTACGCGCTGGAAGATTTGCAAAAGCAAATGTTGGACAACAACCGGATGTTGCAAAACATGATTATTGGTCGGGAGATTGCCCGCATCGGCACCCGCTTGGAGGAAACGCGCATGCGGCCTACGGTGAATATGCGGCTGGCTGTTTCCGATAATATTGGCTACAATGTTTTTGCTAATGCGATTTCTGTAGCTGGTGACGAGCGCAACTTTGGTGGCATTCGCACCAATGCTTTCAATATCTTCGCCGGATTTACCGTAAGTTATCCTCTTTTGGATTGGGGCATCCGCCGCCGGGGCATCCAAACGGCCAAACTCCGAGAAATCACGGCACAGCTCGGCATCGAAGACCAAAAACGCAATTTGAATACGCAGTTAGAAAATACTTTTGCCACCTACAATAACCAGAAACAATTGGTAGAAGTGACCAATCAATTGGTGCAAAACGCTCAGCGCAGCCTGACCATTGCTGGCGACCGCTTCGAGTCGGGCTTGATTAATGTATTTGATTATCGAGTGGTGCAGTTGTCATACATCAATGCTACCCAGGCGCGACTGAATGCTATTTTCAATCTGAAAAATACCGAAACGGAGCTGATTCGGTTGGTTGGCGGATTAGTAAGGTAAGCCTTAGGTAAAATGCTTGAGCATGATTACCTCCTGCTCGGTGAGGTGGCGCCAGAAGCCACGCGGCAGGTCTTTTTTGGTCAATCCGGCATAATACACCCGATCTAACTTTTGCACTTCGTAGCCCAAATGCTCAAAAATGCGCCGCACAATCCGGTTGCGTCCGATATGAATTTCGATTCCTACTTCCGTTTTAGGCGCTCCCTGCGCGTAGTCCACACCATCTACGGTCACGGGGCCGTCGTCAAGCATCAAGCCGGTACGAATTTTTTCCAAATCTGCCTTGGTCAGCGGTTTATCAAGCACTACATGATAGACTTTTTTTACCTGATGGCTGGGGTGCGACAGCTTTTTGGTGAGTTCGCCGTCGTTGGTGAGCAGTAGCAGCCCGGTGGTAGCGCGGTCGAGTCGCCCAATTGGGAAAATGCGTTCCTCGATTTTATTTTTGACAAGATCCATGACCGTTTTGCGCCCTTTTTCGTCGCTGAGGGTAGTGATATAATTTTTGGGTTTATTCATCAAAATATAGACCTTCCTGCTTTCCGGCTTCACCGGTTGACCCTTAAACTGTACTTTATCGTTCTTTTTCACCTGATAAAAAGGCTCTTTTATTACTTCGCCATTCACGGTGACCTGCCCTTCCTTAATGTATTCGGCAGCTTGCCGACGCGAGCAAATGCCGCAGTGCGCGATGTACTTGTTCAGGCGCATTTCTTCGGTGAGCGGAGCATTAGTAGGCACAGTCGCTTTAGGCTGGGGGCGCTGCGGGCGGGGACGTTTGGTCTCTGATAATTTTTTTTTGCGGCGCTCCATAGTCATGGTGTTTGTTAGCACTTTTATAAACCGACAAATGAGGACAATAGCCTGAAAATCTTGCGTTTATATATTTTTAAAATGGAATATCTTCGTCGTCGTTCATTCGGGAAGGGCGCGTGATGATACCCGGCGCGGCAGCAGGCTCCAGCGCGCTGGCAAAATCGCTGAAATCAAGATTATCCAAATCTGAAAAGCGGGCAAATTGATCGGTGAAACGCAGGCGGACGTCTTTCAATGCACCGTTTCTATGCTTGGCTACAATGATTTCTGCAATACCTTTTAATGACTCGCCTTCCGGGCTTTCGGTTATTCCATAATATTCTGGTCTATATATAAACGATACAATATCAGCATCTTGCTCAATTGATCCCGATTCTCTTAGGTCGCTCAACTGCGGCCGCTTGCTGCCTCCGCGCACTTCCACTGCCCGGCTGAGCTGCGATAGGGCAATGACCGGCACGCTTAGCTCCTTAGCCAATCCCTTGAGCGCACGCGAAATAGCGCTGACCTCCTGCTCACGGTTGCCCCGCTGATTGTCGCCGCCGCCGCTCATCAACTGAAGGTAGTCAATGATAATCAACTGGATGCCGTGACGCATCTTCATGCGGCGGCACTTAGCGCGCAGCTCGAAAATATTGATACCTGGCGTATCGTCAATAAAAATAGGCGCCTCACCTATTCTGTCAATTGCGGTCACCACCTTTTCCAGTTCGTCTTTTTCCATTTTGCCAGTGCGCAATTTAGAAGAAGTGACTTCGGCTTCCAAGGAAATAAGGCGCTGGGCTAACTGCACCCCCGACATTTCGAGCGAAAAAAGCGCCACCGGTTTTTTATAATCTAATGCGGCATTGCGCGCCATGGAGAGCACAAAACTCGTTTTACCCATACCTGGGCGAGCCGCAATGATAACCAAATCGGAAGGCTGCCAGCCGGAAGTGAGTCGGTCGAGGTCTGTAAAACCGGTCGGTACGCCGGTGAGGCCGTCTTCTTTGTCCTGCAACTCCTGCAATTGCTTGTACGCTTTGCTTACAAGCGAACCAATTTCTTCGTAGCTGCGGCTCATGTTTTGCTGCACAATGCCGTACAGCCCCTGCTCGGCGGTGTCCAACAGGTCGAAAACATCGGTGGTATCTTCAAAAGCATCGCGGATAATACTGGTAGAAACCCGAATCAGTTCGCGCTGCATAAACTTCTGCGAAATGATGCGTGCATGGTACTCGATATTGGCTGCTGAGGCCACTTTATTGGTGAGATTGGCTAAATACGCGGGGCCACCAGCTATTTCGAGTTCACCTGATTTTTTCAGCTCCTCCAGCACGGTCAGCATATCAATGGGTTGCGAACGCTCAAACAGGCGTTTCATGGCTTTGTATATAAACTGGTGGCCATTGGCGTAGAAGCTTTCGGCGCGCAAAATATCCAATACAATAGCGAAGGCATCTTTATCCAGCATAATAGCCCCCAGCACAGCTTCTTCGAGCAGCGGAGCTTGGGGTGGTACCTTACCGAATACATAATCCGACAGGTCTTCGCTACGACGGCGATTACCGGGCTTGCCCAGCGCACCTCCCACTGGTTTTACTACATTTTTACTGTCTGACATAGCCGCTTGAATCTTGAAGTCTCTATTAGATGAAATCACAATTTACAAAATTAACGCTTCCTGAGTAGAATTGCCAGTCTGAAAACAACTCCAAAGGTGGTTTATTTGTGGAAAACAATGGCAGACATCGTGGATAATCTGTGGATAATTCGCGCTTCAACCCTATTTTTCAATCATAAATACATTGATAAAAATATAATTGATTTGAATAAAAATATATGCCGCATTGGCGTTGCAGGACAAAGAAGAAAGTGCGGTGCAACTGCTACGCTCCTGATTGCCTTGCTTGCGCTCTAAAAATTTGTGGATAAATTCTGAAAAACGACCACCGCTTTTTGCAAAAGAAAACGGACCGGATATTGCTTCCGGCCCGTTTTGTTAAAGCACTGCTTTCACAAAAGCAACAGACTTAGTTAATCTGCGACAGCTTTCGCTGTACACCTTTCACGGCTTCTTGCTGTGCTTCTATTTTTTTGCGCGTTTCTTGCTGCTCGCGCTCGTTTTGTGAAATATTTTCTTCGGCTTTTTTAATGGCTTCTTTTGCCTTTTCTATTTCCTTATTGTAGCGGTCGTGCGCCGATGTCAATTTTTCCAGTTCTTTTTCCAGTTTTTTGAGCTCTTGCTCCTGGTTACTTAATTCTACGCGGGTTTGCTCGCGCACTACCTCCGTGCGGAAAGTCTCCAGCATTCTCAGCGCTTCGGCGTATTGCTCCGGGTAGTCGCGCGAATTGAGGAAATTGGTGCCCATATTGACCCAGAGCATGAATTGCTGGCTTTTTTTGCCTTCCACGCGGGCGTGCAAATCAATCGGAGTAGCACCGCCGATAGCCGGGATATTCACATCATCGGTAAACCACTCTTTTTGCTTGCGTTGCCATTCGGCTTTGCCACCGTAGTATTTTTTTACATATTCTTCCCATTGTTTACCAATGATTTTAGCGTCTATTTCGCCAAATTGTACCACCAACGCTGTTTGCTTGCCGAGGCTCATTTCCTCGCTTCTTTCCATCACCATGCTGCCGCCTTTGGGAGTCATTTGGGCCAAAGCCATTGGCGTAAACAATACCAGCATTGCGAAGATTGAAATCAGATTTTTCATAATATAAGGATTTTTAGTTTTCAAAATAGATAAAACCCAATTTTGGAAATAGTTTCACTATTGAGACGCAAACTTGGGCAGCAAGTCACATGATTTTATGGTGTTTTTTCCAAATTGGTGTAGCACACTTTGCTACTACTTGGTTTTTGATACAGCACACAATGAAAAGAAAGGTCTTTTTTTTTCAATATAAATAACTCATTATCAAAAGTTAAGCTACTCGCCACTCCCGCTTGAAAATAGTATCAACATCAAAAGTAGCGAGGGATACCAGCTTTTGTAAGCTATTTTACAAAAAAGAAATCAATGGCTCCATGTGCGAAACAGAAGCTGTATTTTTACATTATCATTTTTTAATGTATTATACCATTTACGATTTGTGAAGTCCGATTCACGATTTTGTAAAATGCTGAAAAACAAGCTTTTGAGCATAAATAAGCACGTCATTTCCAATTGAAAATAGTATTAAACCTCGAAAAACCATGAAAAACCTCCTTCTTGTGCTTTTGTTTATGCGCTCGTTCGGCTTTCCTGCACAAGCACAACTCTAAGATATTCAACAGTTTATATTTGGACATAGCCTCGTTAAATGGTATCCTGACGAAACCGTGCCTGCCCCCGTGCCCCCCTCCGACCACCTCTCCACGCCCTACTGTGGGTGTATCTGCTCGCCCAACAAGCCGGGCACCGCTACGGCGTGGGGGGGCAATATGGTTTTTTGACAGATCATGCCAACAATCTGCCGCCGCGAGGCTACTGGAACTTCGAGCATTTTAGCGATGGCTACTGGGACCAAGAAATGGGCCTATTCTCAGTAAGCGGCTTTAATAATATTATGTTTACAATAGAAAATTTTATTCAGCACTCCGGTCTGCGCCCTAGCGAACGATTGGGCTGGTATAATAATGGTGCGGATTCACCTTTTTCTTTATCGCTGCGCATCATTGATCATGTCAACGAGCAATTGCTTGGTCCGCGTATTTACATCTACGAGAACTGGCCCGCAGTGAATCCCGATGGTTCTGGGCTTTCCTTTCCGGTTAGCGCTCAGGCTTTTAGCGAATATCATAATATCGTACTGGGTGATTTTCATAACTGGTGGCTCGAATTACAGGATTTAATTATACAGGCCCGACCAGAACTAAATGTACGTATGATACCGGTAGGCCCAATTATATCAAAATTACTAACCGAAACGCCCTTAGTAAATATCCCGGTAACAGAATGGTTTTATGATGGAGTGCACGGAACGCCCTCGCTTTATTTTTTGGCTGGACTGATTCATTACATGGCTATTTATCAGGAGCCAGCACCGGCTGATTTTCGTGATATAGCTGCTACTATTCACCCTATGATACAAAATGACTATAATAATATGGTTAATTTTATCTGGCAAGAATTACAACAGTTTAAAGACAAACAAGGGAAAAGTCGTGTCTTTTTAGAGCGCGATGTCACCACTGGTTTATCAAAAAGCGCTGATGCTCAAATAATTTTATATCCCAATCCGGTCAATGATGTTCTTTATCTTGATCATAACACAGTGCATCAAGAGATGGTGCATATTTATAACAATACAGGTACCTTACTCATTAGCAGTCAGGAAAGACAGATTAATGTCCGTCATTTACCGAGCGGGCTTTATGTAGCATTGATAAATAACCAAGTGATAAAATTTATAAAAAACCGACACAAATCACATCATAAAACGTTAAATCCATGTTAATAATGATGTAAAATTTGCTTTTTTATTGTAAAACATTATAATGAAGGTGAGAGCATTAAATAAGTACAATTCAAAAGTGCATATTGCTCGTCAACAGTCAAATTTACACTTCCACTATTATTTAACCAAAATTATATTACAACATGGATCGCAACACCTTCAAGGAAAACGCCAAAAAACGCATTGATGAGATTTTCGCGGGTATCGAAACGCTCGAAGCTAAGAAAGACAAGGCACAAGCCCACGTTCAATCAGAATATGCCGAGCAAATAGCTGCGCTAAAAGCTCGAAAAAAAGACTT
>CALMSO010000110.1 GCA_937872385.1 uncultured Saprospiraceae bacterium | reverse complement strand
CTTCATTAAAAAAAGTAAATAACAATGCCAACTGCGGCGGCTCGCTCAGCAGGTTTTCGTCGGCGAAGCGTACATCACGCACACAAGGCTGTGCCTCAAACCATTGTACAATCTGCGCTTGATAAGGCTCCGCCCCCCGGCTGGCCTCAAAAAGGCGCACCTGAGCGTCTATCACTTTGGCTAAGTCGCGGTGATTATCTTTTTCCAGCAAGCTGCAAAATGATTCGTCCATTTTCTCTCGGTATTTATTGGTGCAAGCCGACCAAAAGAGTAAAAAACCGCTAATGATTAGTGCCGATATAATTATTTTTATTGCCATCTTCATACGCAAATTGTTTTAGCCGACCAGCGGAACACAGGCACTTTGCATGGCCATCCGGAAAATCCGAATGGTACAGCATGTAAAAATGGTATCGAAGCGTAGAGCAAACCGTTGGGCGTGGTAAATTTGTCAGTTGCTTATCGTATTGTCTTGCCGGACGACCGGCCGCTTTCCTTTTGCGCGAGATTGTGTTATTAGCAAGTAGTGAGGCGCCAGAATTGTGTAAAAAAGAATTGTGTAGTAATTCGTAGTGGCAGATATAATATATGGGAGTAAAGGTATTTTTAAAAAATTAAATTTCAAAATTTTGCGCCACTATTTTTAGAATATTTTTTCGGCATAAAAGCCTTTTTTGTTGCGGGTGAAATTCCTGCATTCTACCCCGAAAAACCTTATCTTTGCACCCGGAAATCGGTAGCAGTGGTTCAGAAAGGCAGGCACTCCGGCTTTGCGCGCGCTACTATTGAATAAAAAAACTATGATTACAGCATCCAATATTTATTTGCAATATGGCGGCCGTGTACTGTTCGACCATATTAACTTAGTTATCAGCGACCGCGACAAAGTAGGCCTCGTGGGGCGCAACGGTGCCGGCAAATCTACCTTCCTGAAAATCATCGCTGGCGAAGTCACTCCCGATGAAGGCTCGGTGACGCGCCCTTCCAGCAGTACGCTTGGCTTTTTGCATCAGGAAATGAATATTCCGAGCGGCAAAACCGTCATGGAAGAAACGCTCACGGCTTTCGATGAATTGCGCAGATTGGAGACGCGCCTCGCCGAAATGCACCAAGAATTGGAGCAACGTACTGATTATGAGAGCGATAGCTATTTCAAATTTTTGGAAGAATACTCCCATCTCAACGATCAGTTTCACCTGCTGGGCGGCGACGATATGCAAGC
>CALMSO010000109.1 GCA_937872385.1 uncultured Saprospiraceae bacterium | reverse complement strand
GACGAGGAGCCGCAGTTCCGCGAAGGCAACGCCTATTTGCATGATAATGTGGATTGACGGATGGCATAACTTGCCCGTTGTATAAACGTTTTTAGTTCAACAAGCAAAGCGCGCTATCGTACATGGTTTACGGCAGAGTGTTCTATTTGTAATATTATACTCTGATTAGCTTTTTGCCCTGTTCATTTTCAACGGCGAAAAGCGAACCGCAAGCAGCGAAAAGCCCTGTAAAAAACTAATTCAGGCTACAGCCTAATTCATCGGCATTAGCGCGAAAGGTGATAATCGTGTCCATCGAACGGGCCCGACGCAAGTAACCGGCGGTGATTTCCGCGAGTTTGCGGGTGCGGCAGGCTTTCACGGGTATGCGGGTGAAAGAAGCCGGATTGTCCACGTCAATAAACAGCAAATACACCACCCACAGCCCGTCCTGCGGGGCAATGTCGTATTCTACTACGCTCCACTCCTGCCCTACCGGATCGGCATATTCCGACAAATCGGCCGGGCGCTCCTGCGTGTGCTGATCCTCAATAAAGTCCGCAATCAACTTGCCATAATCCATAGCCCTGTTCATCTTTTACCTTTTTAAAACTTTTACAAAAATAAGGCAAAAAAGTTTATTTGGACTAATTCAAAATAACTTTTTGTCGCTAAAATTTCATCTCGCTCAGCCCAGTCCCCGGCAATGTAAATTTTATCTGAATTGTGTATAAAAAAATAAAGTATTGACTATATTTGTATAGACATTTATTCATTCTAACCAATAAACAAACAACAAAATGAACACCAACAAACTATTATTGAGTGGCGTAGCAGGCGGCGTCGCTTTTTTTCTGCTGGGCTTTTTAGTCTATGGCGTGCTGCTGATGAAATTTTTCGAAGCAAATGCGGGCACCGCTACCGGAGTCATGAAAGAACCAATGGACTGGTGGGCACTTATTTTGGGTAACCTCGCTTGGGGGTTTTTGCTGGCGGTAATTTTTGTGCGCTGGGCGAATATCTCCACCTTTGCCACCGGGCTTCGAGCAGGTGCAATTATTGGTTTGCTTACCGGCCTAAGTTTTGACCTGATGATTTACGGCACGTCCAATCTTTCTAACCTGACCGGCACGATTGTGGATGTACTGATCTTCACTGCCTTGAGCGCTGTGGCTGGCGGCGTAGTGGGGCTGGTAATAGGTATGGGAAAATCAAATTCTTAAACAAAAAAGGGGGACTTTGACGAGTCCCCGCTTTCCGTTTTGTCAATTGGCTGGCGCTGCTTACGCCATGTGTACGCGAATCATCCAAGCCATCTTCTCGTGTTGTTCCATCAGGCCGGTGAGAAAATCACTGGTGCCCATGTCATTGTACTCCTTGTCCGCAGCTTCTAAGTCGTGGCGCAGGATTTGAATAATCGCTTCGTGATCGAGCAGCAAATTCTCTAACATCCGGGTTGCGTCGCCATTGAGATGTCCGGTTTCGGTGAGTCGCGCCATATTGCGAAAAGCCTCCAAAGAGCCAGCGGCAAAGAAGCCCAGACTGCGAATGCGCTCGGCGATATCGTCAATAGCCGTAGCCAGCGCTGTGTATTGTGCTTCAAAAAGCTCGTGCAGTGGCTTGAAGTACGGGCCCGTTACATTCCAGTGGTAGTTGCGCAGTTTTACATACAATACGTGCTCGTCGGCCAGCAGCAAAGACAAAGCATGGGCCACCGCCTCCCGGTGCGCCGGCTCTATGCCGATATTGACCGCTGCTTTTTCTTGAATCATTTCATCCAATTTCATAATACTTTTTAAGTTTTGATTTATACCAATAAAACGGAAATAAGGGGTGCTATGTTTAGCTAATCACCATATTTGACCAAAGATCACTGCCGAAAAAACCATTTACTTTTGCCATCACAGCCGCGCCATTCGCTGCCGCAAATGATGATCCGCCAGCACTAATGCCGTCATCGCCTCCACAATGGGCACTGCACGGGGCAATACACAAGGATCGTGCCTGCCGCGCCCAACTACCGTCACGGCTTCGCCCGCTTCGTCCACTGACGCTTGCGCTGGAATGATGGTTGCCACTGGTTTGAAAGCCACACGAAAATAAATATCCATCCCATTGGAAATGCCGCCCTGAATGCCGCCGGAGTGGTTGGTGCGGGTTTTTATGATGCCTTCGTCGTTGTAAAATAAATCGTTGTGCTCTGAGCCGCGCAGCGTAACTCCCTCAAAACCAGAGCCATACTCAAAGCCTTTGGTCGCATTGATACTCATCATAGCCTTAGCGAGGTCGGCGTGCAGCTTGTCAAAAACCGGCTCGCCCCAGCCCGGCGGGCAGCCCTGCACCACTCCCGTCACTACCCCACCGATCGTATCACCGGCCTTGCGCACGGTTTTGATGAGTTGAATCATTTCTTCGGCCAGCGCTAAGTCGGGGCAGCGCACATCCGTTGCTTCTATGTTGCTGAAATCCAATGCTTTATAATCCTCAAGCAATTGCAAATGCCCCACTTGGCTCACGTAGGCATGAATTTGTACGCCAAGCGTTTGCAACAATAATTTGGCAATAGCCCCAGCCGCTACCCTGGCTGCCGTCTCACGCGCAGAAGAACGCCCACCGCCCCGGTAATCCCGAAGGCCGTATTTAGCAAAAAACGTATAATCGGCGTGCGAGGGTCGAAATTTTTCTGCAATATGACTATAATCGCCAGAGCGCTGGTCGTCGTTATAAATGACCATAGCAATGGGCGTGCCCGTACTCTGCCCTTCAAAAACCCCCGATAACAGTTGCACCGTATCGCTTTCCTTGCGTTGGGTGACGATGCTCGACTGCCCGGGCCGCCGCCGGTCGAGTTCCTGCTGAATGAAAGCTTCGTCAATGGGTAGCCCCGCCGGGCAGCCGTCCACAATAACGCCGATGGCCTTGCCGTGCGATTCGCCAAAAGTGGTAATTTTAAAAACTTGTCCGAATGAATTACCTGCCATATAAGTATTTGGTTATCAAATTTTTAACAATCGCAAAAATAACAGACGGCAATAAAAGTACTCCTTGAAAGCAACAAAAGTACAAACTTGCACTGGATTGTATGGCCGTTTTGCCAATGGCTAATCCAGAAAACAATTGACCGCCCTGGCTGTTTTGGAAATGGCTGCCAAATGACCGAACGAAAATTTTTAACATGACAAATACCCGGAAAAACGAGGGCATTGTGTAATTTCGGGGTTTCTATTCTTGAAATTGGACAAATTCTAAACAACTCTAATGCGGATTTTTATGACACAGAAGGTAATCTATGGCATCCAGCAAGTGGGGGTCGGCGTGGCAGATGTAGAAGCGGCTTTCGAATGGTATGGCAAAAATCTTTGCTCCAACATTCTTGTCTTTGATGACAACAACACCGCGACCCACATGGCACCTTACATGGGCGGACAACCGCACGACAAGCGGGCCATCTTAGCTATCAACATGCGCGGCGGCAGTGGCTACGAGCTTTGGCAATACCTCGACCGCCAGCCGGAGGCCCCGCAAGCGGCTGTACAATTAGGCGACCTCGGCATTTTCACCGTGAGTGTCAAGGCTAAAAATGTACAAAACAGCTACCGCATTCTCAAAAACAACGGCGTACAGATTATAAGCGATATCGCCCACTCGCCCGACGGCACGCCTTTCTTCTTTGTAGCTGATAATGAGGGAAATATACTGCAAATCATTGAATACAACTCCTGGTACAGCGAAAACAAATCGCACGTAGGCGGCGTGTGCGGCTGCATCATTGGCGTGTCCGACATCGAGCGGGCGCGAGCCTTGTATAGCGACATCCTCGGCTACGACAAGGTGGTGTACGACGAAACCGGCGTTTTCGACGATTTCAAAAGCCTGCCCGGCGGACGCGAAACCTTCCGGCGGGTGCTGCTGGAGCATACCGAAACCCGCGTGGGCGGCCTGAGTAGTCTTTTCGGCAAAAGCCATATCGAATTAGTACAGGTGCTGAGCCGCACGCCAGAAAAAATCTTCGCTAACCGCTACTGGGGCGACCTCGGCTATATCCACCTCTGCTTCGACGTGCGCGGTATGCACGCCCTCCGGCAAGAATGCGCCGACAAGGGCTTCCCTTTCCGAGTAGATAGCCAGGCTTCTTTTCAAATGGGCGAAGCAGCGGGCCACTGGAGCTACATCGAAGACCCCGACGGCACGCTCATCGAATTTGTAGAAACACACAAGATTCCGATCGTCAAAAAATGGAACTGGTACATGAATTTGGAAAAGCGCGATCCGCTCAAGCCGCTTCCCAATTGGATGATCAGCGCGCTGGGATTCAACAAAGTGAAGTTCTGAGGAAATATCGAAGCCGGGCGCTTTCCTTCGGCAATTCAGATGAACGGAAAACGCCCTATAACGCTTCGATTAGTAACATGGGATTACGGACTCTAGGAGCCGCGTCGTCGTCAAACGAAGTTGGTTTTTGTGGTTACACAGGTACGAATATGGGTTTGGGGTTTCGCAGCCAAGAAAAGCAGAGAACAACTGAAATCGGGGATATGCAATTTCTGGTTCCCTTTTTTTCCAAAAGGCATGAAAAGCCCGGGCCAGCCGTAGCTGACAGATAAAACGGGATTGTTTTGTTTTCAAGACAGGATAGTTGCTGGTAAGTGTAAGTGGATTTGGCTACTCGCGGCTCACGCGCGGGCAAGCCGCGAAGCGCCAAAAAATCCGGGTATGACTACTGAGCCTGCTGCTGAGGCATCTCTTCTTTTTTCTTACGTTCTTGTACATCAAGCTGGAAAGAAGCCGGCGTTTCCTTTTTCATAATCATGCGGGTCATGTCCACATTGTCAATCACGATTGAGGATTTCTCGATTTGTCCGTTCTTCTTCACCACTGGCGTGATAATCATAAAACTCATGGTATCGGCATCGTCGGTGACAATGGAAAAGCTCATCGTATCCACATCGTCAATGATAATGCCCTCGTCGCCATCTGTTGGAGGCGTATTGTCGCATTGCCAAGCGAGCAAAACAACGAGCGCTAAAAGCCCTGCGCGAGTCCAGTTGTAGTTTTTGGTGTTGTTCTTCATGTAATCGAAGCTTTTTTGAAATAGGTTAAAGGAATATTTTGCTGTGCTTATAATCTTTATTTCCTTATTGTACAACACAAAGATAATTCTTCTATAAATGCTTTTGCAAATTCGTTTTTGGCATTTTTAAGAAGTCAAATACAAGTTTTATAATTTGTAAACAATTTTAAATCAGTAGGATACGTTTGCTCAATAATCGAAAAAATCAGCAATCATGCCTGCATCTGACGCCCTACACGATTTGATACATTCTTTGGATCAAAGTGAAAAACGCCATTTTAAAATATTTGCCAAAAGGCATGTGTTAAATGGTGAAAACCAGTATGTACGCCTATTTGAAGCCCTCGACGCTTTAGAAACCTACGACGAGGCTGCCCTGCAAGTTCGGCTTGGCAACACCAAAAATCTGGCTGCCAACAAAAATTATTTGTACAACCTCCTCCTGCGCAGCCTGCGCGGCTACCATGCCGGGCGCTCGGCCCGCACCACCCTGCACGAGCTTTGGCTGGACGTTCAGGTGCTGATGGAAAAAGGACTGCTCAAGCAAGCTGGCAAACTTATTCGTAAAGCCAAAAAATTAGCTGCCGAATATCATTACGATATTCACTTGCTGGAAATTATGCTATTAGAAAGAAAAATGACCCGCCGCTACACTTCCAATAAAGCCGATGAAATCATCTGCGCACAACAAACAGATTGCCACAAGGCCCTGCGCCGCCTACAATATCGGCTGCAAATGCTCGACCTGTACGAAACGATTTTTCTTAACTATCGCAACCAAAACGAAGCGCTACAATCGCTGGCAGGCGTAGTGGATCAAGCCGAACAAATTTTTCCTAAAATACAACCGCAGGATCGCACCTTCGAGGCGATCATTTGTTATCATCTTTTGCATTTCAACCACGCCAATCTCCAACGCGACTACCAAGCCGCCAACCAACACCTCCGCGACATTATCGCCCTCTACGAAGCCTATCCGATACTCATTGCTGAAGACCCGGAGCGTTATATCAATATGCTCAATAATTATCTCAATAACTGTTTTCTACTCAAACACTTAGAAGAATTTCCGGCGGTGCTCGCCAAAATGAAAGCCACCAAAACTGATAGCTTCCGGCTACGGGCGCTCGTTTTTCAAAATGTGCATTACCTCGAAATGCTCTACCGCCTTGTGCGCGAAGAATACGCCGAAGTCATCCGTATGGTGCCCGCCATTGAGGCTGGTTTGCAACAATATGAAGGCAATATTACCAAATCGCGTGAGCTGACTTTTTGTTACAATATTGCCATCGCCTATTTTTTGGAAAAGGTATATCCGGAGGCATTGGTTTGGGTGAACCGCATCCTGAACGAACCCAAACTCGAAGAACGGCAAGATATTCAGTCGCTGTCGCGTATTTTTCAAATTGTGCTGCATTATCAACTCGACAACCGACAAGTAGCCGAGTACCTCATCCAGTCAGCCGAGCGCTATCTGCGCAAAAAAGACAAGCGCCAGTCGCCCGAATCCATTATTGTCAAGCACCTCAAGCAAGCACTCTACGCTCCTGCTCACGAGGAAAAGGCAGTCTTTGTTTGTCTTGCCCAAGCGCTCGAAAGCCTGAAAGGATTAGAAGAAATTAAAATCTGGGTGAAAGAAAGATTGACAGCATGATATTTAAATGCGATTTACGAAGTCGGATTTTTTATTTTATAAAAAATTGAAAAACAATAATTTACAAACATATAAGTACATCATTTTCAATTAAAATGACACCGGGCCCCGGTTTTGCTCGAGACCCGGCGCGTTTTCGTCATGTTAAAATCTGGCGCGCAATGCCAGTATCAAATTTCGCCCTGGCGCCGTGATGCCCGATGAATAAGGCCGATAGCGTAGGTCGGTGAGGTTTTCTACTCCCACATTGAGTTGCAAAGCGGGGTTGAACTGAT
>CALMSO010000108.1 GCA_937872385.1 uncultured Saprospiraceae bacterium | reverse complement strand
CATGGTTTCATGGTTTCATGGTTACATGGTTTCATGGTTTCATGGTTTCATGGTTGCATGGTTACATGGTTGCATGGTTACATGGTTGCATGGTTTCATGGTTTCATGGTTTCATGGTTACATGGTTTCATGGTTTCATGGTTTCATGGTTTCATGGTTACATGGTTTCATGGTTGCATGGTTGCATGGTTTCATGGTTGCATGGTTACATGGTTGCATGGTTACATGGTTTCATGGTTTCATGGTTACATGGTTACATGGTTTCATGGTTTCATGGTTTCATGGTTTGATAATCAGCGATTTGTGATTTTTTTATTTAAAATAATTATACCTGATTACTTAAAATAAAGCATTATTCATATAACAAGTCCACCAACAAATTTTTATAATCATCCACCGTAATGCGGCTATCAAAACCAACCACCGTCGTGGATTCCATCTCTTCGATAATGGCTGGCCCTTCCATTTTCGTACCAACCGGCAGTAAATACCGATCGTACACGGGCGTTTCGTGCGGGGCTTCGCGGCCGGGAAAATACACTGGGCGCTGTCCTTTTAAAGCTTGATTTCCAGGGTTTTGTATATTTTGATGCAACTCTATTCCCGGTAAGGGGGCGCTCACTACTACACGCCAGGTTACGGTTTCCATGGCTATATTTGGGGTGGTGCGGCCATAGCGTAGCGTGTATTCTGCATCGAAGGCTTTTTGAATGTCCTGAATGGAACTGGCGTCCAGCACACCATTCGGAAAGCGCACCGAGATTTCGTGCCCCTGCCCTATGTAGCGCATATCCACCGTGCGGGTAGTGGTGGCGGTAGCGAGGTCTATTCCGGCGTGTGCTAAAAAATCCAGCCCTTTGCGTTCCATATCGCTCAGTAGCGCATTAATTTTGTCCCAGTCCATTGCATTCAAAGCCGATACGTGGCTGACCATGTGCTCGCTGGCCACCGGCGATACTAAAAAACCCAGCGCCGAAGTAACGCCCGCCCCCACCGGAATGATAAAACGCGATACCCGCAGCAATCGCGCTACATTGAACGCATGTACCGGCCCCGCCCCGCCAAAGGCAATCATGTGATAGCGCCGGGGGTCAAGTCCTCGCTCTAAGATGTGAACGCGCGCCGCGTTGGCCATATTTTCATTAACAATGCGATGAACGCCCATGGCTGCTGCTGCTACACTGATACCCAAGGGTTTGGCGAGGTGTTGGCGAATGGCTTCTTGCGCCAGGTCGCGCCGCAACTGCATGGTGCCGCCGAGGAAATAATTTTCATTCAGATAACCCAGCACCAAATCGGCATCGGTGACGGTGGGCAGTTCGCCGCCGCGATGGTAAGCTGCTGGCCCGGGTTGTGAGGCCGCACTGTCGGGGCCTACCGTGAGCAAGCCTAATTGATTCACTCTGGCAATGCTACCGCCGCCTGCGCCGATTTCAATTAAATCAATCACTGGAATGCGCACCGGCAGTCCGCTGCCTTTTTTGAAACGCCGCACCCGCGCTGCTTCAAATTGATTGGTAATTTCCGGCTGGAAATGGTTGATAATACAGGCTTTGGCCGTGGTGCCGCCCATGTCGAAAGCCAACAAATCTGGGGTATTGGTCAGTTTACCAAAAAATACACTGGCCATAGCACCGCCCGCCGGGCCCGACTCCAGCAACTGAATTGGCACTTTGCGCGCGCCAGCGATGGTCGTCAGGCGACCACTGGAAATCATGATGTGAAAGACGCAATGAATGCCCAACTCGCACAGTTTGCTTTCTAATGTTTGCAGATAATGATCGGTGGTCGGCTGTACGTAAGCGTTCATGGCAGTTGCGGACGAGCGCTCGTATTCCCGGATTTCGGGCATCACTTCGGAAGAAAGACTAAAATACAGCTTGGGGTAATGCTGTTGTAAATAGCGCCCAATGGCTTGTTCGTGTACAGGATTAGCGAAAGCGTGCAGCAAGCAAACAGCCACGGATGCTACGCCTTCATTGACCAAATTTTTGATGGCAATATCAAGACTTTCATGCTGAATAGCTGTCTGTACATTTCCTTGCCGGTCAAGTCGTTCTGCTACGCCTACCCGCAAGTGGCGCGGCACTAAGGGTTTGGGCATTTCCAAAAAAATATCGTAAATATCGTAGCGCAGTTCACGTCCGATTTCCAGCACATCCTCGAAGCCAGCAGTGGTAATGAGACCCGTTTTGGCGCCCTTGCGCTCAATTACTGCGTTGGTCACGAGCGTGGTTCCGTGTACAATAGTTTCAATTTCAGATGGTTGTGAATTAGTTTTTTGTAAAATATCTCGCACTCCATTGAGAATACCTTCGGTAGGGTCGGGGTAAGTCGTAAGGGTTTTAGCAAAGGTTGCCTTACCGGTTTGCGCTTCCAGCAGCACGAGATCGGTAAAAGTTCCGCCAATGTCTATGCCTAATTTCATGGTTTTGCGGTTTGCGGTTCGCTATTTGCAGTTTGCTATTTGCGGTTCGCGGTTTGTATTTTGGAACGTTTGTTTTTAAGTTTTTCAAAATTGTAAATCAGATTTCGTAAATCGTAAATAGGTTCAATGATACTCCTCGCCGCCGCTCACGTTCATCGCTTCGCCGGTGATGTAGGCTGCCTGATCGGATGCTAAGAATGCCACTGCCTTGGCGATGTCTTCCACCAGCCCAGTGCGGCCCAGCGGGTTTCGGTCGCGGATGCCTTGTAGATAGGTCTCGTAATCCAGGCCTAACTTTTCGCTGAAAAATTGATTTTGCCAGTGACCCAAGCCGGTGGTGATGTGATTTGGACAAACGGCATTGACGCGAATGCCAAACCTGCCGAGTTCAACCGCATTGGAACGGGTTAGCCCCAACAATCCGTGTTTGGAAGCCGTGTAAGCCGCTGCAAACGGGAAACCCGACTTGGCGGCCTGGCTGGCAATATTGATAATCGAGCCGCCGGTGCCTTGCTGTACCATTTGAATGGCTGCCTGTTTGGAGCAGAGAAAAGCGCCTTTCAGATTGACATCCAAAACGGCATCCCAACTGCTTTCCTTGAATTCGGTAAACGGCTCCATCAAGTAACCCACGCCCGCGTTATTGACCAAAATATCTACTTTACCAAAAGCCTTGATGGTTGCGGCAATCAGATTGGCGGTTTCCGATTCGTAACGTACGTCGCAGGGCACACAGATGGCCTGTACGCCGTGCGCGCGGGCATCGGTGGCGATGGCTTCCATTTCGTCGGTGGTACCAATGTGTGCTTCACTAAATTCGCTGCCTTTGGGCGCACCCAAATCTGAGATTACAACATGACAAGCCTCCTGCGCCAGCCGTAAAGCAATGGCTTCGCCGATACCTTTGCGCCGCCCAGAACCAGTGACAATGGCGACTTTGTTCGTTAAATTGTACATTTGACTTTGATTTTATAACATTCGGCACTTCGAGCTAAAAAATGACTGTCTAAGGTCTATTGTATAATTTCCAATATTACATTATTATGCAAACGGCTCGGCGACGATAAAAACGGGATTATCCGCAAATGCTTGAAATTCAGCGGCTACGTGCTGCATGGCCTCCGTGCTGATGTCGGTAAATAAACCATTCATATCATTCACTTCAATGATTTCACAATATTGATAAGGCGATGCCATCTCCGTGCCGAGGATGTTGCCCATGCGGAAAACCTTGAAATCATCCACTGATTTTAACCCTTTGACGGTCGGGACGTCGGTGGTTTGTGCCCATTGCTCATAATCTGCAGGCGAAGCGTCTTTTTTTAAATTGAATAAAACGATGAGTGTTGGCATGTTTTTAAATTTTGAAAATTATAATTGTTTTATGCTTTTAGCCCACTAAAAAATCCCTTGGCGGCTTGCTGTATCAGACCTTGCGTAGAATTAAGTACAATGCGTACACCTTTGTCTGTCAGTGCATTGGCTTGCTCGGCGGTGCCAGCTACCGTTCCAACGAATTTACCGGCGGCGGTTACTTTGGCAATCAGTTCGTCTATTGTTTTTTTCACTTCCTCGTGTGCAGGGCCATCATAATGCCCCATAGACATAGCCAGGTCGCGCGGCCCGATGATGAAGCCATCCACGCCGGGCACTTGCAGGATTTCGTCGAGATTGCGAATGCACTCCACATCTTCGATTTGCGGCAGCACTAAGGTATTTTGGTTGGCAAATTCGATGTATTCCAATTGGTTAAGCTGCCCCATGAGGTAGTCGCCGGCGCGCACAGGGCCGAGGCCGCGGCTGCCAAGAGGAGGATATTTTACAGCAGCCACTAAGCGGCGCACGTCGTCAGCGGTTTTGATACCGGGCATCATCACGCCCTGCACTCCGGCATCAAGGAATTGCAAAATGAGCTTTTCGTCCACGCTGCGGATGCGGGCCCACACGGGCAGGTCGGCGCTTTCGCAGGCGCGTATGAGTTGGGCCGCCTCGGTGAGGGTAATGGCGCCATGCTCGGCATCAATCATGTAAAAATCGAAGCCCGCGTAGCCGATGTATTCGCAAATAACCGGATCAGTGGTGGGCGAAAGGATGCCGTACACGGGTTTGCCTTGCTGCAATTTATGTTTGGCGGTATTGGGTTTCATATTTATATGTATTTCAATGAAGTAGTTATGCGGTTCGCTATTCGCAGCTCGCGGTTGAATAAATATCTGGATATAATTATTTTAAAAAACACATCAAGAATTGGTTATTAATTTTATAAACATTCAGCTGAATAACAACTAACAATGTCCTATTACCTAAGGTCTCAATTGGCTGATAGGGGTGTTCAGGACAATTGGTGAATGCTGCCGTCGGCGATTTTTTGTTTGATAAAAGGCATTAGCCCACCCGCAGCAGCAACTTCCGACACGAAGGGCGCTACGGGTATGGATTGGAATACTTTTCCGTTGGTCAAGTTATGAATTTCGCCGCTTTCTACCTGCCATTCTAATTCGTCGCCGGTGCGGCAATGCTCGGCAATGCCTTTGCAGGTGATAAAAGGCAGCCCGTAATTGATGGCATTTCTGAATTGCAAACGCGCGAAGCTGTCAGCAAAAACTGCCTGAATACCTGCGCCCATCAGCCCGGTGATGACGTGCTCGATGCTCTTGCCGCCGCCTGCGAAGTTGTGCGCCGCCACAATAAAGGTGTAGCCCTGGTCTTTGAAGCCGTTTTCGCGGTTGAATGCTTCGTGCACGCCAGCCATTACCCATTTACTATTTTCGGTGGGGTCCACTGGCGAAGTCCAGTATTGTTGCACAATGATGTCGTACGCCATTACATAATCGCTGGCTACCCAGCAGTTTCCTTTGATAGTGGTCATTGTTGTTGCGTTTGTACCTTATTTTTTTATTTACCATTTATTACACATCAAAGGTTCTTGGGTCAGTAATTTCCCCGCGCACCGCAGAGGCTGCTACCACGGCCGGCGACGTCAGGTAAATCTGTGCATTTTTGCTACCCATTCTACCTTTCATATTGCGATTGCCAGCGCTGAGCACAATGTCGCCATCGCCCGCTACGCCCGTGTGGATGCCTGCGCAAGCGGCGCAGCTGGGGGTGTCAATGGCAGCACCTGCTTCTACCAGCGTTTGTAAATAGCCTTTTTTGAGCGCTTCAAGATAAACCGTTTGGCTGGCCGGCACTATAATCATATTCACATCGCGATGAATTTGCTTACCTTGTAGAATTTTCGCCATGATTTCGAGGTCTTCTACACGACCATTGGTGCAAGTGCCCACGAAGGCTTTGTTGAATTTTCGGCCCACCACTTTTTCGATGGGCACCACATCATCGAGCTTGTCGGGCAGGGCTACGGTTGGGCCCACCTTGGTCACATCCACTTCATAAACCGCTTCGTAGTGTGCGTCGGGATCGCTGGCAATCATTTCCCAATCGCCCTTGGCACGCCCAGACAGGTACTGCCGCGTCACTTCGTCTGGGGCAATGATGCCATTTTTCGCGCCGAGGTCAACCGTCATGTTGCACAACGTCATGCGCCCGGCCATGTCCAATTCGGCAATAGCCGGCCCGTCAAATTCGAGTGTTTTGTAAATCAAATGCCCATTCCAGTGCATCATCCCCATGATGTGCAGGCTGAGGTCTTTGGCCATCACCCAGGGTTGCCACTTGCCGGTGATGTGAAATTTAACCGATTCGGGTACTCGAAACCAAGCTTTGCCAGTGGCCATTGCTACTGCCGCATCGGTGACACCAATGGCGTTGCCCACCGCGCCTACTGCCCCGTAGGTATTGGCGTGCGAATCGGTGCCAATGCTAATGGTACCAGGCAATACGTGCCCTTGTTCTACCATGATCTGGTGGGCGATGCCCTGCCGGCCAAGGTCGTAAAAATGGGTAATATCGTGGGCTTTCACCACTTCGCGCCACTCGTTGAGCATGGTGGCAAAGGCCGGTGTTGGCGGCGGGACCAAGTGGTCGGATACACAAATGACGCGGGCTTTGTCAAAAACCGTACTAAGGCCCAACTTGTGCAACTGCGTGAAGGTCTGCTTGCCGAGGTAATCCATCGTCATCACGGTGTGGATGTTGGTCCAGACCAATTGCCCCGGCACTACTTTGTCGCGGCCACTGTGGCGCGCCATTATTTTTTCGGTAATCGTCATTTTTGGGCTGATAGGTTTAAAGATTGAGCGGTTGAAGGTTTTAAACAATTCAATTTGTTTTCACATACGACTCCTGTTGGTAGTGTTCATTTGGGATGGTATCCTGAGTGGCTACGCGGCGCTCTTCGATCATGGTCAAACCTTCAAAAATGCCATTGCGGCTGTGCTGCCAGGTGCGCATCCGATGCCCATCGCCGAGCAGGGTGATGATTTCAAAGAGTTTGGTGCCAGGTTCTTCCTTGTATTCCCACCATAATAATATGTTGTCGCTGCTTTCCCACGATTTGCCGAAAATGCGGTGGTTGTCGAAGGTCATTATGCCCTGCGCGTCAAATTTCGAATTGCCAAAATTGTGAAACTCTTCGCGGCCATCTTCAAATTGATACAGGTTTGATTGCGACCAAGTGCTGCCGTTCAGCTTGAGCGAAAGGCGGCTTTTGTGCCGGTGCAGCACAGTACCATCGGGCGCGATGCGCGTGTATGTACCTTCCCAAATGCCCGTATGTTGCGGAAAAAGCTTCAATTCCATGGCAAAAGCAATTTTTTTAAAAATAATAGTTAACTAAATTAATTATTTACAAAGCTAATTTTTTTACCTTTACAAAAAAAATGGATTCGCACTTTTTTTAAAAAGAAAATTCCGACCGTAGAGAATAGCGCCTTATAAGATTTTTAACGAACGCGGAGGTGGGAACCGGGAAGTGAGCGCCAGAAGGCAGAAAGTAAGGAAATCAACATTTTGCATATTGTTTCTATCATTCAAAAAAATCTCACTATGTGGAACTTGAACACCTTCAAATTACTGGCATTCGCCTTGTGCTTAGTGAGCAGCCTGGCGGTATCGGCGCAAAAAACCGTGACCGGCCGGGTGACTTCGGCAGATACGAACGAAGGACTGGCTGGCGTGGGCATCCTGGTGAAGGGTACTAATTCTGGTACCGTTTCGGATGTGGACGGCAGCTACAGCGTATTAGCATCAGAAGGGCAAACCCTTGTGTTTACCTATGTCGGAATGCGCCGTACGGAAGTGCCGGTAGGTGCCGGCAATACGATTGACGTAGCAATGGAACCCGACGCAACCACCCTCTCGGATGTGGTAGTGACCACTACGCGCCAGCCTGTGCGCAAGCTCGAAACGACTACCGCCGTAGAAGTGATCGGTGCCAAACAACTACAACGCATTAAACCCGAAGGTATTGCCGAAGCGATTACCTCGGCACCGGGAGTATTCACCAATACCTCGCAGGGCCGACGCGGCTTCATCATCACGCGGGGCTTCCCCGATGGCTCGCCTACGGGCGGTCTGGTTTATACAGGTATTATGCTCGACGGCATTCCGACTTTTGGCACGCCGGGCAAGCTACCGGAAGCGGGTTTTGGTTTTGACCAAAACGTAGAGCGTGTAGAAGTGGTGCGCGGCAGTGCGGCTACGCTATTTGGGCGCGCCTCGGCGGCTGGCGTGGTGAACCTCATCACCCGTACCGGCGGCGAAAAACTCGGCGGCTCGGCTAAGGTAACTTTCTACGATGATATTATTGGTACGGGCAATATCAATTCACGGATTGATTTGAATCTCAATGGCCCCATCAGTGAAAACCTGCGTTTCAACATTGGCGGTTGGTACCTGCAAGACGACGGCTTCCGCAATACCGGCTACAAAGATGAGGGCGGCCAGATACGCGCCAACCTCGACTACCTGCTGCCCAACAAACGCGGCAGCATTCGGTTGTACGGCATGTATTCGGATTTCAACTTTCAGAACCTAACCGACGTGGCAGTGAATCCCGCCACTATGCAATTGGCCGACGGCTGGAAAAATACCGATACCTACCAGTCGGAAAACCTCGCGGGCATCAATTTTCGCATCCGCGAAGGCTCTGGCCCGGCAGCCCGAGATGTACTGCTGAACGGGCAACCCATTGATCGTAATCTCGGCGATGCTATGGCGGGCGGCAGCTACGGCCGCGGTGGGCACATAGGTTTGAATTTTAACTTCGACCTCGGTAATGGCTTCTCTATTGACAATAAATTCCGCTATCAATCCATTGACAGTGGTGTAAAATACGGCTTTGCCTTGCCCTCGTTCTACTCGACTACTTCGGTGCTACGCCTCTACCTCGACGGCGACGCCACAGACACGGACATCATCAATGAATTCCGCATTTCTAAAGCAATAGACGCTGGCAACAGCAAGCACAATATCAGCGCCGGAGTTTACTATTCTACCATCAATTTGCTGCCCACCACTTATAGCTATTTGTATAATTCTACAACCGATCCGAACAATATTCAAGCGTCGGCTATCTTCCCGCCAGGCGCGCCGGCTCCTACTACGGGGGGCATTACACGCCGCGGCGAGTACGACGAAAGCGTGCTGGCTTTCTTTGCGGGCAATGAAATGAAATTCGACGACAAGCTCACTGTCAACGTAGGGCTGCGCTTTGATATGCTCAACCTCGATATGCAGGAAACCAAAAATCCTTTCGACTCAGTGATGATGCGCCAAGAATCTTTCCAAGACTGGTCGGCATCCATCGGCTTGAACTACCTGCTCACCGAGCGCTCTGCCATTTACGGCAACGTCATCCGTGCTTTCCGAATGCCTGATTACTCGGCTTTCACCTCCTTAGAACGCAACCCCGCGCGCCCGGGCTTCTTCCTGCGCGCTCCGGATGGCATCAATGCCAATGAAGTGATTTTTAATACCGAATTGGGCTATCGCACGGGCATTGGCGATCTGGGCATTGACGTGGCGGGTTTCTTCACCAATATTGACAATCGTCTTGCCTCGGTTTTTGAAGATGGACTGCTGGTTTCCAAGCCTTTAGGCCAAAATCGTATCATGGGTGGGGAACTCAGCCTTACCTACGCGCCCCGTGCCGTACGTGGACTCTTGCTGCGCAGCTCACTCACCTTGCAGGATGGTCGTTTTGTGGACTTCTTAGTGCCGGTGGGCAGAACCACCGTGATGGGGCAACCTACCCTGAATGTGAATCCAAATGGCGAACTTTTTGGCAATAAAATAGTCAACGACGGCAAGGAAAACTACTCGATTGACTTGAAAGGCAACCGCATTCCGGGCGTGCCCGATATGATCTGGAATGCGCTGGTGGCCTATGAGCACCGCTATTTTGGATTTGACTTTTCGTCGAATATCAACACCGGCCGCTACGGCGATGCGACCAACGTCATTGACCTCGGTACGCTGACCATTCTGAATGCAGGGGCTTACGCCAAATTGCCCATCAAAAAGACCGAAATGCGCCTCGGCGTGCAAGCCAAAAACCTGACCAACGCCACCGCCATTCAGGGTATTGCTGGCATTGCTGAGAATGATACAGCACTGAGCACCAAGCAGCGCAACCCGAATTTTGAGAACCTATTGGCGCACGGCTACGTACAGTTGCCCCGTCGGATTTTACTATACTTGAGCTACGATTTTTAAAGACAATCGCGTTGAAGCGCGTCATTTGCCATTCACTGCTCGTATCATTTATGCGGGCAGTGGGTGGCAATTAGCAGGATAATTCCAGCGTGATGGGCTACTTTTTCCGAAAGATATACGCGCCTAAGCCTGGCACTTTAAAAGCATACGAGCCGTCGGCTTCCACCACGCCTGCTTCCTGATAAGTAAAGCCCTCAGCGCTGACGATAATATCGGCCTGTAGGCGCATCCGGCGGCCCGAGCGCTGCGCAACCACCGAGCAGGTTTGGGGATCTAACTGTCCGGTATAGACGCCTTCGGCATAGTGCCAACTTAGGGTGCAGCCATTGGGGTAGGCTACGAGATCATTCAAAGTTAAAGTAACTTGTAAGGTGTTGTCTGACAAGAAGTTAAGAAATTTTTGCTCATCTTTAAAACTGTAAAAATCCATGGTGGTGCGGCCTGTGGTATCCGTATGAAACACCCAGAAACGCTGCCGATTGAGTGCGCCTTCGGCATGGCCCTCGCGCCATTCGAGGTACAACACCGCCCCGTCCAGCCAGGGTAAGTCTATTCGTTGGTGGGTCAGGTGCAGCGGATTGAGCCAAGCGCCACTCAAGGCAGGCTTCTGGCTAATGCTGTCGGGTAGCGTTGTTACTTGCGCCAAATTATCGAAACGACCGCTCAAGCGCGTTACGAGGTCTTCGGTCTGGGCCATTATGTAGGTGCTAAAGAGCAACCCTATGAGCAACAACTGTGTTTTGAAAGAGAACGTCATCATATTTATAATATTGAACGCTAAATAAGTAATGGGACATTATTATTTATTGAATGTTATTTTGTTAATGTTATTTGGGGGATGTTGTTTGGTGAAACGTTTATATTTTTGACAATCAGATAGTTGAGTGTTTTCATGTTGAACAACAATTATGTCCGGGCACTTCAAAAATTGCAGACTAAATAAACAATAAATGCGAATATCGGGTTCAAATGATTAAATACGATTTGCGGTTTGCGAAGTCCGATTTACGATTTTGTAAAATTTTGAAAAACAAGCTTTTGAGTATAAATAAGCACGTCATTTCCAATTGAAAATAGTATAAAGCATCAGGCATACGTAAAAACGAACCCCAACGGGGGTGGCATAATTATAAAGATATAAAAAAGGCGATTTAAACCCCAACGGGGTGACATA
>CALMSO010000107.1 GCA_937872385.1 uncultured Saprospiraceae bacterium | reverse complement strand
CCAGAAAAATGGTGCGCACCGAATAAGCGCCAAAGCATAAACGTAATATAACGCCGAAGCGGGTGGAAGAGCATTCTTCCACCCGCTTTTTTATGATAATGACTATACGGATTTCAATAAAATGGGACATATGTTTTGTAAAATAAAATATACGCCTTTCACTACTTGCTGTTCGCTTTTTACAAAGTAATACTATTTACGATTTACGAAGTCCGATTTACGATTTTTTAAGGTGTTGAAAACCAGAGTTTTAAACACAAACAAATACGTCATTTCCAACTGAAAACAGTATAAGTGCTGATAGCGGTAAGTTTTTTATGATTTGCAATTTAGGTAATTACACAAAAGCAGTCAAAATAGCGAATATCCTATTACATCACAGCGACAATAAAAACTGCATAGTATCCACGCCATCTGCGTAGTCCCACAATGCCGGCTGCTGGGTTTTCCCGAAAGGTAATGTATTGATGGACAGCACATTGGGACGAGCCGCTACACATTGAATGGCATCCGTTGCCGCTTCGAGATGTTGGGCAACCGAGGCGAGATTATCATAATATTCATAATGCAAGCCTGCAATGCGCGACTGGAGCGAAGTATCTTCTGTTAAAATAATGCAGCCATTTGCTAAATGGGGCCTTTTATTCAAAATATAAAGTGCATAATTATAATCAAAATTATTTTTATACTTTTCGTTTAGAATAATTTCCCGAAAAGTATGTAAAGCTTCGAGCAAGGGTGTAAAATCATAACCGCGCGGCACATAAATTTTTGATACATTGCGGCAGCCCAATCCATAATATTGAAAAATATCCTGCCCCAGCGCCAACAGTTCATCGCTTGTTTCTGCACCGGTAAGCACCGCTACGGCATTGCGATTGCGGCGAATAATATGCGGCACCTTTCCAAAATACGTTTCAAAATAACGCGCCGAGTTATTACTTCCGGTTGCAATAACCGCATTATAGCCTTTGAGAAAATCCACTACATTGAAATAAAAACCGGTACGCGCATCAAAATTTTGTAATAAAGTAAATAAATACGGTAACAAATACGCATCTTTATCCGATAGTTTAATCATAGCCCGATGCCCGGCCATAAATACACAAAGCACATCATGAAAACCGACTAAAGGAATATTGCCAGCCAGCACTAATCCCACCGTTTGCGGCTCAATGTTATCATCAATATGATAATACTGAAGCCATTGTTGTAGCTTATCTTCGGCGAGAAACGAATCAGCAATGGCCCGTAGCGCCTGCGTCTGCTGCTCGATGGTAAACCATTTGTTGTGAAAATAAGTACGGTGCATCACCGCCTGAAGATATTCGTCCGTGCCTTGCAGGTGCGCGCCTAACTGCGCCATAACTGACACACGCTCAGCGAGTTTCATTGGTTGGTTTGTTGCCATTCCTTTACATTCTTATCTAATGCTGCCTTGCGCCCTTCAATATACTGCCGCCATTCGGTCAAAGCATTGTGAAAATCTTGTGGCAAATCAGCTTCAAAATACATCTCCTTGCCCGTAGTTGGGTGCACAAAACCCAGCGATCGGGCGTGCAAGGCATGACGGGGCATAATCGTAAACATATTTTCAACAAATAATTTATACTTTGAAAAAATCGTGCCCTTTACAATGCGGTCGCCACCATAGCGCTCGTCATTAAACAAAGGATGCCCAATATGCTGCATATGCACCCGAATTTGATGCGTACGCCCGGTTTCTAAATTACATTGTACTAAACTTACATAATACATCCGCTCTAACACTTTATAATGTGTCACCGCCCATTTACCTCCTTCGCCCTCCGGGAAGACCGTAAATAAGTGCCGAAACCGCGGATGCCGCCCTACATTGCCACGAATAGTGCCCGCGTCCTCGGCAGGCTCACCCCACACCAAGGCATAATAAGTACGCTCGATAGTATGATTAAAAAACTGCCGGGCTAAATGACTCATAGCATAATCACTCTTGGCGATGACCAACAAACCCGAAGTATTCTTATCAATACGGTGTACCAACCCTAAGCGATCTTGATAATTGCCCTCCATCACCGGCATATCGCGCGTGCCAAAATAATACGCCAAGGCATTGACTAAGGTGCCTCGATAATGCCCAACGCCCGGATGCACCACCATCCCTGCGGGCTTGTGGATCACCATCAAATCATCGTCTTCATAACGAATATCCAACGGAATGCGCTGCGGCACCACCCCCGCGCCCTCACCCGGTGGCCGCGGTATGACCACCGAAATGGTTTGCCCCGGCTTTACCTTGAAATTGGGCTTTACCTCCTTATTATCTACTAAAATAGAACCGGACTTGATCGCATTTTGAATACGATTGCGGGTCGCTTTTTCAATACGATCCATCAAAAACTTGTCAATCCGGACAGGCGACTGCTTCGCATCCACGTGAATGTCGTACTGATCATAAAATTCATCAGAATTGGCATCGTCGTATGGTCTGTCCTTATCTTCCTGCATTCGCTGTAATTTTTTCTGGACCGGGGCTACCGGAGAAAAGTTTGTTGTGCAATAAACAAATGTACGCCGCTTTTGGCTGCATTGTCATGCGTTTTTTTATTTTTTGCATTATAATACGGCTGTACGCGTGCTGGTTTGTAATATTTTTTGCAATGTAATAAATTGATAAGAAATTTATTAAGTAAGGCGATGTTATTATTTATTAATTGTTATTCGGTTGAATGTTTATGTGTTTGATAAACAGTAATTTATATTTTTGTACTTAAAATAATTATGTCCCGGTGTTTATTGTAGCAAAAAGGTAATTTATGCATGATCAACTCGCCTGTGCGGCCGCATATTCTCGCCGCATCAGATCCAAATTGCGCGTGTGCTCGGCTTCCATGCCTTTGCGAAAAGCGTAGCGCTGCCAGAGTGCCTCGATATCAAAAGGCTGACCGGATTGTACCGTTGCGCGTAGCTGTTGAATGTAATTAGCCGCTTCTTGGATGCGTTGCAACACCTCTTCGGCCGCCGTGGTGACGTCGCCGTGGCCGGGCACCAACAAACTCTGTGCGCTCCAGCCGGGCAGCGCCGCCTTGATTTTGTGTAATGTTGCTTCATAAGCTTTACTGCTGTGCGTAATAAATGGAAATTCGATATTGGATAGATAATCTCCTGGTAACCAAATATTTGCACCAGCCCATGAAACGATAGTAAAAAGCCCGTCGGGCGTATGCCCAGGCGCCAGCCAAAACGCTAAGCGCGTGCCCCCGATCTGAAGTACTTGCCCGTCGTGCTGCGCTACGATGTCCACCTCCGGATAGGCCAATGGATAATCCCGAATGATGTAGCGGCGCTCATCCCAGTCGCGCACCTGCTGTAACAATGCCTGCCGGTCGGGGCGCGTAGCAAGGTATTCCGAGGCGATAACCGTCGCTTCAGGAAAAGCCCGATAGCCAACAATATGGTCGTAATCTGCATGTGTAAATAGCAGATATAAAGGACGTTCACCCCGAATTTGGGTCACATATCGGCGGATGGTATAAACCTCCTCTGGCAGCCAGTTAGGATCTACCACCAGCACCAGGTCGGGCGTTTGCAAAACCGTCGTTGTGGTTCGGTACAAAGCACTTTCAAAAACCTGCACCGAGGCATTCGCAAATTGAATGGGCATCATAATTGCACAAATGTTATATTACTACGCTAAAAATCGTTCCAACCGATCTTTCCACCTTTCCCAGTCCGGCATTTCGCGGGTTTGCAGATCAAAAAAAGCCCGGCTGTGGTTGTGGTGCACCAAATGGCAAAGCTCGTGGACAAGGACGTATTCGATGCAGCCACGCGGCGCTTGAATCAATTCTGTGTTGAGGATGATCCGCCCTTTGGGGGTGCAGCTTCCCCAGCGCTTTTCCATTGGTTTGACGATCATTTCCGAGGGCATTACGCCGTACCGCCGGAACCGCTCAATCCAGGGCTCCGCATACGCTGCAAATTTTACCATAGCGTGCCGACGGTACCAATCCTGAACCAGGGTTTTTACATCCGAATCACCGGTTGCATATACTTCCAGAAAACCCCGTTTCAGCTTTACACTTTCCTGATCGGACGCATAAATTTTCAATCGGTATTGCTTACCCAAATACAAGTGCGTCTCGCCGCTCACATAGCGTCTGGGCGGACTCAAGGGCTCGAAAGACAAAAAGTAGCTTTGTTGTTTAAGAATCCAGGGGGCGCGCTTTTTTACCAATGTTTTAATCTTCTCCAACGGGGCATCCAACGGCGCTTTCACCGTCACTTCTCGGCTGGGATGCACCGTAATACCAAGTGTTTTGCGCTTCTGAAAGATCAGTTCAAAGGTAATCTCCCGGCTGCCAAATTGAATGCGTTCAATGCTCATATCCGTTATCGGTATCTCTTTTCGGCAATGCTCATGCACTGCGCTACGATTTCGTCAATATCTCCAAAGCTCAGTGGCAGTTCGTGTTTGTCTCTCACCTCATCAATCAGAAAATCTCCAATAGCGATTTGGATTTGCCCCTCAAACTTATTTGCCCAATCTACTTTTGGCGCCCCATTATCCATGATAACACCGCGAATAATGTCATCAATACCCAGCCCGGCTTCTATGGCAATATCCTGAATATGAGCAACATCCTCGAACTTTCGTTTGAAAAACTCATAGCTCACGCCGTAAAATGCTTGTGCAATCAAGCGCTCCTGCAAGACCACCGGTATGCCGCTGCCCGTCCGGTTGATGACTGCCTGCTGAATTTCCTTGACCGTTTTCAGGTATTCTGCTTCCGAAATCCGCCGTTCGTCGTAGGCTCGAATGGTTTCTTTGAGCATTTCCGAAAAACGCTTGTAAAACGCCGGATCTTCCTCCATCTTCTCATGGATGTGCTTCGCCGTGCGGTGGGCAATGGTATCCGCCTGAGCAGCCGCGCCCACGACTCGTTCGACTTCCTGCTCGAATTTTTCGGTATCAAAAATATTAACTAACTCGGTGATTTTATCCACCTGATGCGATGTGACATGTTTGTCAATCAACTTTTGAATCTGGTCTTCGTAGGATTTGTAGTCCACTACATCCGCGTATCGCTGGCGCACCGAATTGCGCAGTTTGGCGAAGAAACCCAGATCGTATTTGTAGCGTTCGATTGTTTTTTCCGGCGTTCGCTTATTCCACGCCAGGGTTGCCAAAGCCAGCTTCAGCAAACGGGCATAAACCGAAAGCTTATCGTAAAATTGCACCCGAATCGCTTCATCCCGTAGTACATTTTCGTAAGCCGGCTCATCGTATTTATTAGGAACAGTTTTGAAAAAATCCCACAATTCAGAATGCACCTGCGGCAACTTTTCCAATTCTTTGTTCACATCCGTGAAGGTCGCCTCCAGGTCCTGGCGCTCCAATTCATCGTAGCTGGAAAAGGTTTTCAAGGCTTCATCCAACTCCCGCAGCACGCCGTAATAATCAATGACATAGCCGAAATCTTTACCCGGATGCACCCGGTTTACCCGGGCAATGGCTTGCAGTAGCGTGTGCTCGCGCAAACTACGGGTAATGTACAGCACCGCATTACGCGGCACGTCGAAGCCGGTTAGCAACTTATCCACCACGATGATAATTTGCGGATGCACATCGTATTTGAAACCGTTGATGACGCTATACTCGTACTTTTTGGGCGTACTGTGCTTATCCATCATGTGTTTCCAGAATCGCTTCACTTCGTCGGATGTTTCGGTGTAGGCGCTGTCTTCGCCTTCGCGCATATCGGGCGGCGACATGATGATTTCGGTGGTCACCTTGCCAATCTCATCTAAGTATCTTTTGTAGCGAATAGCCGCCGATTTGCTCTGACACACCAGTTGCCCTTTCCAATCGCTACCGGCAACAAAATCCGGAAAGTGCCGACTGATATCCCAGGCAATGCAATAGATTTTCTGATCGGCTACATTCAACTGATCTGCCCGGCTGAACTTCTTCTTCATATCCGCTCGCTGATAATCGTTCAACGGCTCGGAAATCATCTGAAAATAGGCATCAATCGGATTTTCATCCACCTGCTGAATAGCGTGGCGACCTTCGTACAGCAAAGGCACCACCGCGCCGTCCTCCACTGCCCGATGCACGGTGTAGGCATCAATGATGCCGCCAAACTTCCGGGCAGTATTTTTCTCCTTCTTGCTGAGCGGCGTACCGGTGAAGGCAAGGAAACAGGCATTCGGGAATACCTTCTCCATGCTGACATTGAAAGTGCCATACTGCGTGCGGTGTCCTTCATCCACCAGCACGAAGATATCGGGCGACTCAAATGGTCGTTTGATCTGCTTGACGGCGGTTTCAAACTTATTGATGATGGTCGTAATCACCGCATCGCTCTTGCTCGCCAGCAATTCTACTAGGTCTTTGCCGGTTTTTGCTTGCAATACCGGGATTTGGCATTTTTGAAACGTACCGTAAATCTGGTCATCCAGATCCACCCGATCGGTGACGATCACGATTTTGGGATTGCGAATCGCCTTATCCATCGCTAATGCCTGTGCCAGCATCACCATCGTCAGGGATTTACCGCTACCCTGGGTGTGCCAGATTACGCCCCCCTGTCGCTTGCCATTTTCCAGCACGCGCACCCGCTGCATGGATTTTCGGATGGCAAAAAACTGCTGGTAACGCGCTATTTTTTTCGTACCCGAGTCAAAAACGATGTAGTTGAAGGTTAGATGCAATAGCCGCTCAGGGCGGCACAGGCAATACAAATACCGATCCTGCTCGGTGACCGTAAGCGGTCCGGCGGATAACTGCTCGAAATAGTGCCGCACATAGCCATACCGCTCGGCAAACAACTCATTCTGCTGTGCTTCGTCCAGCGCCTGCTGTTTTAATTGGCTCAGCTTCGCTGCAAATGCTGCCTCTGCTGCCCGGTCGGGGTGTTGTTCTTCCCATTTTGCCCAAAACGCTTCCTCGGTAGCCGTCGTACCATACCCCGCATTATTGGTTGCTAGGCTCAGCAATAGCTGGCTGTAAGCAAAGAGCGGTCGGATGCCGTCCTCCTGCTGATTGCGCAAATGCTGGGAAATCGCCTGCCGGATGCCATCCTTCAAATCCGGGCGTTTGCACTCGATGACCGCCAGCGGAATGCCATTCACAAACAGCACGATATCCGGTCGGTAGTGCTCCTGGCTGCCGGTGCGCATCACCCGAAATTCCTCGGTGACGTGAAACACATTTTTGTCCCACTCCCGCCAGTTGATGTACTGCAGGGTGTAGCTTTTCTTATCGCCCTCGATGGACTGCTCCAGCGCCTTGCCCAGCGTGAGCAGATCGTACGCATACGCATTGGCCGACACTAACCCCTCCGGCAGCGGCACGGAGCGCAACGCATGGATTGCCGTTGTGATATTCGCATCAGAAAACGGATAGGACTGACCTTTGTATTGAATGGAATTCAGCGACCGGAGTTGCGTCTCCAGAATACCTTCCAGCAGCACCCCGGACGTCTTGCCGCCCCGCTGCGCCAGCGCCTCCGCCGGACCCAGGTAGGTGTAGCCCAGCTTTTGCAGCATCTGCAAAGCCGGTATCTGGGAGATGTGGTCTTCCCGAAAGGATGGTCTTTTCATGGGTTAATTTATTGACATTCAACAACTTGTTTTATATCTCTGAAACTTTTATTCTACAACAACTGTTGCATATCTGTAACAAATGTTGTAACTTTGCAATGCTCATCTTTCCGATATAGGAAGAAGGAGCTTCGAGGCTCGATACACCCAGATGTGTACCGAGCCTTGCGGTTTTCAATAAATAGTGGGTAGCTTTTTTTTCATTTTTTGCTTTATCTGTTTTTTCCCTCTCACTTCATTTAAGTAGTATGCAGTAAGCAAATAATAATCTCTTCCACTTCGTTGTGGCTCCAAAATAATTACATATTCTTCTACTTTATCATAAATATAGGTTCTGATTTTATCCTGCCGATCAATTCGATCTTCATAACTAAATATCTCTAAAGTTTCCGGTTTCCTTTCTTCTACATGAAATAATATCCAGTGTAGCCGCTTTGACCGATCCATTTCAAATATTCTACGTTTTATTTTTTTACCTTCCTCACTTTCATCCATTCTTGTAGTAAGATGATGAAATAAAGTTTGCATTGCAGGTTCTCCATCTGCCTTTTTAATAGGTCTGATCTGCTTTTTTTTGAAACATAAGTTTTCATTTTCTTCTATATCACGTCTAAAAATACCTCGCAAAGATTGTATCCTAGCACGCTCTTCCAAATGCGCTAATTCTAATAAATCAGCATACTGTTTTAGTAAATTGATAGGCATATTAGGATTGTTGTATTCACTTTAAGTCAATGAAAAACAGGTTTAGTTTATTCTCATGTTTAGGAGTTGAATTTATTAGTACTCCATTAAAGTTTTGTTCGATTTTATCAATAAGATTATTTTTTGCAATCACCTTATTCAGATTCCGTAGCTTGTAATTAATTGCTCCCATGATTAAATCTGCCAATTGCATTAAACTGCTCTCATAAGAGTGTATTGCTTGAAGTGTTCTAATGGAAGCATTATAACTCAATATTTCTTTTAGCTTAGCTATTTTTTTATGACTACGCGTATCCTTGATGTCAATATATATATTGTAATTATCCGCCATGCTTAATTTATGGTGTAACAATTGGTAATACATCTTGAAGTAAAATTCATCATACGAGAATCCAGGTCGAGTATTATCTATTTTGCTTTTCTCAACAATAACAGCTCTAAACCACAAGTCCGTAGCGAAAAAATAATCTATGAGCTCATTATAGAAAGGATACTGTGCATTGGAAACATTAGACCATTTTATTTCACCTTTGAATTTGTGCTTCTCCTTCATTTGACTGATTGCCTTTTTATGCTGTTTTAGCTGATTGTATGGAGAGCTCACATAGGCAATCATTAAGTAAGGCATCCCATCATTTTCGAGATGCGTACTCTCATCACAGTAAATATTGTAGGTTCTTTTCATAATTTCACTCTAATCTTCCCCGTCAACAACACCTGCATCAGCCCGCGCTTCTGCGCCTGCAAGGCCGCCAACCGACGCTCCAGCAGCGCCAGCTCCGCGTCGGCGGTCGTGAGGATACGGGCAATGGCGGTTTGTTCTGGTATAGGTAGGAGTAATATCTTTAATTTTTTTAGTGCTTGTAATGTAATACCACTTACTGTACTGCCGCTTCCAAGTTTTTCTATGTTTGTTTCTTTCAATTCAAACCAAAACTTGAGAAATTCTAAAATAACTTTTTCATCATTATGAAACAAAGCCTTCAAATCTTGATTTATAGCAACATCACGTTTAAAAATCACAGCTTTACCTAAAGCCATACGAGTTGAGACTATTATAGTTCCTGCTGGAATTAAATTTGAAGAACTATTTTTTAACCCTATTTCTGTAATGTATTCTTGAGTACCATTTGGATTAAATTTAGTTATATCTTTAACTGATGCCCAGGGAATGTTTCCATTCCAATAATTAGGCTTTCGCTTTGAAGGAGTTCCACCTCCGATAATTTTATTTAGAATGCTTCCCAGGTTGCTTTCCTGCCACTGCCCCCGGCACCCCGGCAGGCGCACCCGTCCCGTGAGCAATTGCTGCATCAGGGCGCGTTTTTGTTGGGTTTTGGCGGCGAGGAGTTGTTGCGTCAGCTCGATGGCGCGATCCCAGGTGGCGAGGATGGCGGCGATGCGGCGCTGCTCGGGGAGGGGGGGGAGGGGGAGAAGAATACCTGAAACAATGCTTGCGTTCAGATTATTCATTGTGCTACCCATTGATTCCATTCTTAATTGATTTACAATACGTTTTGATCTCATCCATATTGCAACAATTTCAGATAATATGACTTCTGAATTCAACCTTATTAATAAACTTCCCGTTCCGCATAGCCAATTGATTTCTTTAGATGTAATTATTGCACACCTACCCAACTCACCTCTTCTAGCAAGCACTATATCGCCTAATTTAAACTGATGTTTTTTTAATTCCTTCGCTTTATCAGAGGTTACGGATATTGCAAAATCAGGTGAGATTCTATCCTCACGAATGTGAGAAGGATTAATTAGTGGAACTCCTCCATTAACGTATTCATTTGCTTTTATTTGACTTCCAAAGGGTCCTGTTTGAATTAATTTAGCAATGCTTCTAATATTCACTACCTCCCACTCCTCCGGTATCCATCCGAGGGGGGTGCGTTTGTAGCCGGGGGGTGGGGTATGGGTGGTTTGCTTATTCGTCATCAGTGGTGCCTTTTTTCAGTTTTTTGATGGCTTTGTCCAATTCATCCGGCTCATTGGCATCACGGGCAGCCTTGTAGGTTTCGTAGGTTTGCAGCGCATGCTGCTTAGCCGTTTCTGCACTTATTTTGCCTTTATGTTGCAGTATTTCCCGTTCGTTCAGCGTCAAAAATCCATGCAGTTTGATAATCCAGTCTTTCATGTGCATAGGCTTGCGCTGACGAGCCTGTAGCTCAGCAAACTCCAGATATTGCGAAACGATGAGGTTGTACTGTATCAGTTCTTCTTCTGTCAAATAATTTTTGGCTGTGGTCACATCCTTTCGGCGAATGCTTTCGGCAGGATAATTAGTTAAACCCATGTTAGGTAGTTCGGCATTGGCTCTATTGTGTATGATTTCTGCTGCCGTTTGTCCGGTTATCGCCCAATGAAACTTATTCTGTACAGTAGCAAAAAACTCCAGGGTCATATCTGAAGTAGGATCATAATCAACACTTGTTGCATAAATGTCGCAGACCTTCCGATAGAATACCTTTTCCGCAGACCGAATATCCCTGATTCGGCTAAGTAATTCATCAAAATACTCATTGCGAGCTTCTTTTAATCTTTCATCATCTAATACGAATCCTTTGATAATGTATTCACGAAGTTGCTGAGTTGCCCAAATGCGAAACCGGGTAGCCACATGAGATTTGATCCGATAACCTACTGAAATAATGGCATCCAGGTTATAATGGGTGAGTGAACGTTGCACGTTCCTTTTGCCCTCTTTTTGAACTGTCAAGAAATCCTTGACAGTTGCTTCTTCTTCCAATTCCCCTTCTTCAAAAATATTTTTAAGGTGAAGACTTATGTTTTGTTTGGTCGTTTGGAACAGATCAGCCATTTGTTGCTGCGTCAACCAGACGGTCTCTTCTACCAATCGGACCTGCACTTTTGTATTGCCCTGAGGGGTTTGGTAAATGATAATCTGACTTTGCGATTTAGCCATGGTTATGTTATTGTACGCTGAAATCTTTTTTATAAAATTGTCATTAATTCAAGCCCAATTCCCGCAGATAATCCGCCATTTGCGCCTGCACCTGCGCCAGTTCCGTTTCGATGGCTTCAATGTTTTGCTGCACCGCCCGGATGTCTATTTCTGCTTCTTCCTCGAAGGTATCCACGTAGCGCGGGATGTTCAGGTTGAAATCGTTCTCGGCAATTTCTTCGAAGGTGGCTACGTAAGCGAATTTGTCCTCCACCACGCCGGGCGATAGTTCGCCCCGATTGAAACGGCGGTAGGTGGCTACGATCTCGTCAATGTCTTGCGCGCGCAGTTTGTTCTGGTTTTTGCCTTGCTCGTAGCGTTCGCTGGCATCAATAAACAGGACGTTTTTGTTGGTGCCTTTGCCTTTGTTGAAGACCAGAATCGCCGCCGGAATACCCGTGCCGAAAAAGAGATTTGCCGGTAGCCCGATCACTGCCTCCAGGAGGTTTTCTTCGATGGTTTGCTGCCGGATTTTCCCTTCCGAGCTTCCGCGAAACAGCACGCCGTGTGGCACCACGACGCCCACTTTGCCCTTGCCTTCGTAGGCGATTTCGATCATGTGGGTGATGAATGCCCAGTCGCCCTTGCTCTTGGGCGGCGTGCCGCGCCAGAAGCGATGGTAAGGGTCGTTTTGGGCTTCATCCGCGCCCCATTTATCGAGAGAGAACGGCGGATTGGCAACGACGGTATCGAATTTCATCAGGGCATCGCCTTCTATGAGTTTCGGATTGCGAATGGTATCGCCCCAGCGGATCACCGCATTGTCGAAGTCGTGGAGGAACATGTTCATCACCGCCAGCGCCCAGGTGCTGCCGTTGGCTTCCTGCCCGTAGAGGGAAAAGTTGTCCGAGCCCACTTCCTGCCCCGCTTTGATGAGCAGAGAGCCGGAGCCGCAGGTCGGATCGCAGATGCGGGCACCGGGTACGGATTTGGTCAATTTGGCGATCAGCAGGGAAACTTCTTTCGGGGTGTAGAACTCGCCGGCTTTTTTGCCGGCATCCGAGGCAAAATTGCTGATGAGAAACTCGTAGGCATCGCCGATGGCATCCGCGCCCGCCAGTTGGGAAGGTCGCAGGTCGAGCTTGGGGTCGCTGAAATCAATCAGCAGATGGCGGAGGCGCGTATTTTTATCTTTGGATTCGCCGAGGTTGCTGGAGTTGAAACTGATATTGCGAAACACGCCGGAGCCGTCTTCCCCGCTGAGCTTGCCGCGGTTGGCTTCTTCTAAGGCTTCCAGCGCCATGTCAATTTGTTCGCCGATATTGGCTTCGTTGCGCCGCTCGAAGAGATAGGAAAAGCGGGATTCTGGTGGCACCACGAAGCGCTCGCGGCTCATTGCCCATTCGGCACGCTCGGTATCGCCGCCGTACTTTTGGAGGTAGGTTTCCATTTTTTCCTGCCAGACGTCGCTGAGGTACTTCAGGAAGAGCATGGTCAGCACGTAGTCTTTGTACTGCGCCGGGTCAATCACGCCGCGGAAAGTGTCGCAGGCGCGCCAGACGATGTTGTTGATGTCTTGTTGCGTGGTCATATCTTAGTGGGTCATTTGCATTAAAAGGTGTTCGTACCAAGTCGCTTTCTCCCGGAGCAGCGCTTTGGATAATTCCTGTTCGCGTTGCCACAGGGCATGGATGTCAATGATTGCTTCCTGCGTGGACAAGGAAGGAATATGAATTTCCAGTTCTTGTAATGTTTTTTTAGAAATAGAAGGAATGTGTGTGCCTCTCGCTAAGGATGCTAATCGCTTTTGCAATATAGCGGTATTCAGGAACCATTGCAAATATGCGGGCATGATTTTGTCGTCTTGGATGCGTACCACCAGGAAAGAAGTGGAAGCGATGGCTCTACCCATCTCCTGGCGATACAGACAAGCCTGGTGCCGGTCGCCTTTTGCCATGAACAGCACATCGCCGTCTTGCAGCAGGTGGCTGGATAATCGGGCTGTGAAGGGAATGCCCTGCCGTTCGGACAAGATCGGCAGTATGGTGCCCCGTTCGTCAAAGTATTTGGCTTGCAGGTACTGCACATTGCCGGGGGCGTTGGTTTTGGCATATACCCCCGTGCTGATGGTTGCGACTTGTCCGAGCGTTGTTTTCATGCTGTTTTTTCAAAAATGGGTAATGTATCAAACCGGTGGCGGAGATTTCGTAAATCTTTGCGATTTGCGAAATCTGGGCAAAGGAGCAATGGGTTTGATCTACCACTCAAAAATAAACAAATAGTAGCATCGCTACAAAGCTAAATTTTTCTTTCCAAACGGTCAAATGTTTAGAAATTTTATTTGTAGAATTTCTACTGTAAATATTTTTTGACAAAAAATTTGCAAAATGCGAATAATCTTCAGAATATTGAACTTTCATTGATCCGATAAACGTTCACAAATTATAACCGATGCTAAAAAAACACCGTGGTCGGTTTCAGGCGCAGGGCGGCGGCACCGAGCAATCGGTTTCCTGGGCGCAGGACGACCCACTGACCAAAGAAGACGGCTTGAAGCTGCTGGAAGAATTAGAAACGCAACTGACCCGGCAAGAGCGGAAACTCCGGAAGAAGCAATTGGAGGACGCTCGGCGGTTTGTGGAAAATGCACAGGGGGTGGATGCACCGAGAAATAAGACCTTTCGTAATTTTAAAGAGAAGAATGTCCGCATAGATATAGAAATAAACGGCGGAACGGCATTTGTTTGTGTAATTGTTGTCTCTTTGTTGGTATATTTATTACTAAATCTATAAAGCAATGGCTACGATTTTATACCCTGATTTTATGGAAAATACGGCTGCTTACGATGCTGCCGAGAGTATGTGGAAAGAGATGTTGGATGCATTGGCAACCGAGCACGATTTTTCACACGCACCCTATCTCAATACTCGCCTATCCAACGGCGAAAAAGAAAGAGATGCCAATCCTATCTTTAATACCTATGTAGCTTCCCTGAATCGTGCCATTCGCATCCTGCAAATCACCCAAGAAGAAGTCGGCGACCTGCACATCTCCGGTTGGGTGGATACTTTTGAGCTGGAAGCAGACCAGCCGCCCATTCACGAATTGGTCATTTCGCTCGTCTTATCCGAAGAGGCGAAGGCAATTGCGGAGCAGTTTATCCATGCTTGGCTGGTGGAGCAAGTGGAGGCGGAAAGTATGGATCGGTTGGTGGAGGAGCGGATGATACTGGCGGAGGAGTGAAATAGGCTTACGATAATTTTTCGCTCATCCTATAAAAAGGGCAATTGATAAGCATTTACATTATAGGGCAAACAGGGGTGAAAAAGTAAAGAGTGTACTAATAAATTGCTTCTCATATTTCGATACCGACCGGGGAGAAAAAAGATATAGTTTTGCTAATTTAACCATCCGGAAGCCTCCTAATCTTTGGTTTTATTGTCAGAAACCAGCATAAGTGACTGGTTTATAATTGTCTATAAAAACAAGGGTGATCCCGTCAGGATTCGAACCTGAGACCTACTGATTAGAAGTCAGTTGCTCTATCCAGCTGAGCTACGGGACCTATGCTATGAGATGCGCCTTTTTACAAAAGCAGGGCAAATTTAGGGCTTTTTTTGTTTTTCAACAAGGTTGTAGGATTTTAAATTCCCGTTCGGTATTTTTTCGCAACTTTTCCCGCGCCGTGCCTGTTCCTATTTTTACAAAAAGTGCTACCCGTGTCTGATTTATTTTACTATGTGTTGCGCCGGCGGCGGTTCTATTTATCGCTGGCTTTGGCGAGTTTTTTTCTCTTCGCTTATGATGTACTCGAAATGCGAGTGAGCGACGATACTTTTCATACGGCCTTGAATAAGAATGTATTCGACTATCCTTCGCACGTTTCCTATTATAAGGAACCTCAGCGTAGAATTCGATATGTAGAAATTGGCGATGATAATAAACCGCTGATTGCCTTTATTCACGGGGCACCGAGTTCGTCGGCTTTTTGGCGGGGAATGCTCACCGATAGTTTGCTGCTGCAACACGCCAAATTGCTCGCCGTGGATCGGCCAGGCTACGGCTACTCTGGCTATGGCCGGCCGGAGACTTCGGTGCAGGAGCAAGCTCGGCTCATTGCGCGTATCCTCGAACGAAAACGCCATTTGCATCAAAAAATCATTCTGCATGGCTCCTCTTACGGGGGCACGGTAGCAGCGCGCATTGCTATGGACTTTCCGCACCTCGTGGACGGGCTGCTGCTGCAATCTGCCTCATTGGAGCCGGGTGCCGAGCGTACTTATGATATTACCTACCTCACCAGTCATCCGGCGGTAGAATGGATGATACCCGGCTCGCTGAAAGTAGCTAATCACGAAAAACTCTCGCACCGCAGGCAATTAGAACTGATGCGCCCTCTTTGGGATCGGATTACCGCTGCTACTATTGTATTGCAAGGCACTGCCGACCAACTCATTTACCCTTCCAATGCTGTTTATGCTTTCGAGCGCCTTCATAATGCGCGCTCCTCGGAGCTGGTCATGGCCGAAGGTAGCGCCCACGACTTGCTATGGACGCGCCGGGGGCTGCTGGTTGCTTCTTTGATGAAATTAATGGGCAGTGATACGCTGTATAACAACCTGAATACGTTCAATCGTTGAATAAAAATATGACTAATCCGCTTGGAAGGTTCGTGCAAATATTTTCAAACATTAACAGGAGGTAATAATGCGAATATCATTAGCTGACAAAATTTTACAAATATGATGCGCTTTTTACCCGCAGCGCTGCTACTCCTGCTGCTATGGCAATGCACCAGCCAACAAGCCCCCAACGGCATACCGCTGAGCTACAACCTCTGCCTGCAAGCAGATGGCTACGATATAGCGATTGATACGACTCGCCAGCGCCAGTACATGGAGCAATTTCTATTGGACAGCACGCGGCATTTTTTTAGCAAAATTATAGTAAATAATAACAATGCGGACACCATATACGTTTCTACAATTAACCAGACCGCACTGCGGGAGGGCGCCTTGCTCTTGCAAAATCGAAGCGAACAAACCCTGCTCATGGTGCCAAGCAATGCCCATGGATTAGCATACCACAGTTCATTGGTGCGGCAATCGGGGCGCTTTGTGGTGCGGCATCTCGTAGCGGATAAAGGTACTGCCGGAGTGCTGACTTTGCTCGACCTGCCCGCGCGCGATTCATTAACTGCAACAGAAGCTTTTCAACAAGCTACCATCATCAAATTACTCAAAAAATGCATCTAACCAAATACTGCCTTCTGCTGTTGTTGCTGTTTCCGCTATTGGCAGCGGCACAATCATCCGAAAAATACCTCCGCCGCAACCAGTACGACTACGGCCAGCTCTATTTTATCGCGCCCATTACATTCAAGGCGGTGCAAGGCAAAGGTGCCCTAATCGCCGATTTTACTTATTCGCAACTGACCAATCCCGGCCCCGGCGCCGACACCGTAGTGGTGCTTGCTTCTCTAATCACGCCTTTTCTCGTGCAGGAAATTGGCAATTTGACACTGCTCATTGGTGCCAATCGCATCGCCACTGTACCCACAGAGCGCATGTACCTTGAGCAAGTGAAAGGCAAGTGGGAAAATCGGATCCGAGCCAAAATAAGCACCGCAGCGCTATTGCAATTATTAGAAAACCCTAATTCGGCCGGTTTGCTGCTGGAAGTCAACGGGCAGGAACGCCGCCACCACGCCTCCTCGCGCTGGCGCAAGGCCGCTGCGTCTATTTATCCGATTTTGTCTTTTGAATGGAAGTGATAATTTCTGGACTTCGTACAGATGCTCAACGCAACATTTCGTACAATATGCCTTCTTTCATAGCAAAAGCAGAGATAACAATCTGCTGGAAAGGATGGCTTTGCAAAATATGCTCGATAAGTATCAGCGCCACCACAATCATATCCGCACGGTCGGCGGGCATGCCCTCCATGTGCAGGCGTTCGTGCAAGGTCATGGCGCGCACCTGTTCATAAAACGGCGGAAAGGCATCTATTGATAGCCAGGAATGATGCGGATGAAGTTTTTCCTTGACGAGCACATTTTCCAATACATCAAAAGTACCAGAAGCACCCGTGAGTACCTGCACAGGATGTTGACGCAGCGCTGTTTGCAAGGGCCTTAGCTCCTGTTGTAAAAACCGATGCAACTGCTCGATTTCAAGTGCTGTAATAGGATCGCTGCGATGAAAAAGGCGATGCAATACCGCTACGCCCACCGGAAAACTCTGCGCCCAATGCACCCCCATCGGGTCGGCAATGATGAACTCCACACTCCCACCGCCAATGTCCATGATCAGCATCCGCTCAGTCATAGGCGATACCGCCAGCATGGCTCCCTTATGAATAAGCTCCGCCTCGCGCGCGCCGCTGACCAACTGCACTTCAATACCGGTACGGGCTTGTACGGCAGCTATAAACGCAGCGCCATTTTGGGCTGTGCGCAGGGCAGCCGTGCCCACCGCTTGTACCCTCTGTACCTGATGCGCATCGAGATGTTCCTGAAAAATTTGCATCGCTGCGATACCCCTGGCAAAGGCCTGCTCGCCGATACGCTCAATGCCTTCTTCCGCTAATTTAATAAAATGCCGCTCCCGGTACACGGGCCGGAAAACCGCTTGGGCATCTGGCTCAGCAATGAGCAAATGGAAGGTATTGGTGCCGAGGTCAATCACGCCGAAGCGTTGCGGTTCTTCAGGTTTCATCGGCGATAGGGGCGTACCAGGTTTTCATAAAACTGGATGCCTTCGGGCAATAGCAAATTGGCGTAAGCAGGCTTGCCGTTTTCGTAGAAAAGGTAGTAATTGCAGCTTTCTCCCAAGAAAAGATCTGCTTCGGCAATGGTTTCGCTACCACTCTGAAAAAAAATACGCCCGATAGCCCGGCAGATGGCTACCTCGCCCGGGGGCTGACTGCCTACCTGCGCCAGCATGGCCTGTACGTCTTTATTACTTTCGCGGCTGATGCTAATGGGCAGATTGTAAAAAATAACATCAATATGATCGCCATTAAGACCGATGCGCTGCACCCAGTCGTTGGGCAGAGGCGGGTAGTTAAGCGTTGTCATGTCCAATTGCGGCACGTTGATCGGAGTGGTTTTTTTTTGCTTTCCAGCATCATTTTGTCCACAAGCACTTGCCAGCAGGACTATCATTGCAATGCATACCATGCGATTCATCATACGATGTACAGTTTTTTTAGAATAAATAAACTAAACGAGTGCTAATAGAGCGCCCAATGAAAGTACCAGCGGCAGCGTCGGCCTGCATATTGTTTAAAGAGCGAAACCAGCGTATCTCCAATCCTACTTTTTCCGTAAAATAATACGTGGCTCCGAGGTGCAATGAAAAAACGTTCTCATTATAATTTTGCTGATCGCTAATATCCACGCCCGTAAAATCAATCACCCTAAAATCAATCAGCCGAGCATAAGAGACACCTCCACTTACATGAAACTTCCACTCCTTGAAGTTCATCATCACTGGCACTTCCACGTAGTTGAGGCTGATTTTGTCATAGATGGACGCCGGATCATCAGCTCTAGAGCGGCTCGCACCTTGCTGCGAATAGAGAAATTCCATGCTGAGTTGCCACCGGTCTGACAATATCGCGCCCACTCGACCGCCAGCATTGATACCGATTTTATTGAACCCAGCCAGTCGGTCACCGTCTATTTGTGCCAGATTAAAACCTGCCACTACCCCGCCTTCAAAACGCTGCCCCGAGGCGCTTACCGCCAGAGCCAACAACAACATTATCACACCAACCTTTTGCCATCTTTGCATCGCTTCATTATTTGGTCTTGCGCAAAAATAGGAATGTACGAACAGAGTTGCGCGCTTTCCACCTGAAAAGTTTGTAATTTACTGTACGGATCGGGCCGAAGCAATGATTGCAGTATCCGGCAAAAGTACTTACTTTAGCGCAGCCGTTTTGATTTTGTTCACTTTTTAAATGCTCAAAATGCCAGTAAAATATACCACGACCACCCTAAAAAAAATGGAAACCCTCTTTGAAGAGTTGGGCTACGTTATTCGCTACGAAAAAGGCAACTTCCAGTCGGGCTACTGCTTAGTTGAAAACAAACGTATTGCCGTTATCAACAAATTTTACGAAACCGAGGGCCGCATTAATTGTTTATTGGACATCATCGCTGCAATGGAAGTGGACAACACGCAACTGAGCGAAAAATCAGCAAAATTTTATAAGGATATCCGGCAAATTGCTCCGGAAGAATCCACAAACCAGTAATCAATACTACCATCGAAATAAAAGTCACATTATTGGGCACCGGCACCTCACAGGGCGTGCCAGTGATTGGCTGCCAGTGTGCCGTTTGCCAATCGGAAGACCCCCGCGACTGGCGACTCCGGAGCGCGGCCCTCATCCAGACCGGCGGTAAAACCATTGCCATTGACTGCGGCCCCGACTTCCGGCAACAGATGCTACGCGCAGGCGTCACTACGCTCGATGCTATTCTCATCACACACGAACACAACGACCACGTCATCGGGCTGGACGATGTGCGCCCTTTCAATTTTATGCAGCGCCGCAATATGCCCATTTACGCCACAGCGCCTGTGCACGAAGAGCTGCGCCGCCGATTTGCCTATGCTTTTGACCATAACCCCTACCCTGGCGCGCCGCGTTTTGAGTTGCATCCCATTAGCAAAGACGCACCTTTTGAAGTAGAAGGCATTCGCATTGTACCTATAGAAGTGCGCCACGGCTCTTTGCCAGTACTTGGTTTTCGTATCGGCGATTTCACTTATCTCACGGATGTAAAAACCATTCCAGTGTCGGAAATGGATAAAATACGCAACAGTAAAATACTGATAACCAGCGCCTTGCACCATAAACCACACCATTCGCACGCCAATCTGGAAGAGGCACTCCAACTCGTAGCCCACTTGCAACCGCAGCAGGCTTATTTTATTCACATTGGCCACAGCATGGGGCGCTACGCTGATGTGAACCCGCACCTGCCGCCGGGGGTTGCGCTGGCCTACGACGGGTTGGAAATTCGATTATAAGCTCCTATTTTAAATGTTATTTTATACAAAAACATCCCACCGAAAAGCTATTCGTTCCATCCTGTCTATCGGTAGAATTTTTCCAAAATGTGCACAGCAAAAGCAGGATTTTGTAAATTTGTAGAGCAGGTCAATTTTCAGACCCCGTAGTTCAACGGATAGAATAGAAGTTTCCTAAACTTTTGATCCAGGTTCGATTCCTGGCGGGGTCACCATCCGATATACGTGCCAAAATATTGCCCACAGTTGTCCTTTCCCCCTTGAACATATTATACGATTTTCGAAGTCCGATTTACGATTTACGATTTTGTAAAGTGTTGAAAAACAAGATTTTGAGAATAAAATAAGTGCGTCATCTCCAATTAAAAAGAGTATTAAACAGGTGCTTTTACACAACATACTGATTATGAGATTATTGCTCCTCTTTATCTGTTTGCTTGCTACTGACGTACTGGCTGCCCAGGACTTCATCCTGCACGGCTGCTATTGGGCCTGCCCCATGGCTGCAACAGACAGTATGGACATAGACGGTCGGCTCAAAAGATTCGAAGCGCAGCTCCCCGAATTAGCTTACGCGGGCTTCACCTGGCTTCGCCTACCTGCCCTCACCGACAGCCTGCGCAAGGAGGCATCCCGCTTGAACAGTGCTTTGCGCAAATCGGCATTCGAAGCTATTTCAGAAGTGCAAGCACCACGACAAGGAGCTGTTTTTCAAAACATTAGCGTTGCTGAGCAACCTAATAAAGGTATTCGCATCACTGCTGCGAACGGCGATCCAGACCCTGTGGCGGTCGCCAATTTTTTGAATGCCCGCCAAGCTACCAACACGCTGCCCGAACTTTTAGTAGCCGACCTTGCCGAGTGGCAAAGTGCAGCCAAATTAGCGGCTTGGGTGAACCGCGTTGGCAACAATCTCACCCAAGAAACCCGCGACAACCTCAGCGTGCGCGTCTATGACAACGTGCTGCGCGAAGCCCTTCGCCAGGCTTGTACCAACCCCGCTTTTGACGTGCGCAAGCTCTACCGCCAGAGCCTGCGAGATGCCACTGCACTCACTGGATTCAATGTAGTGACCCGCCTGAACGACCTCAGCTACCAAAATCAGAACGCTAAAGCCAATGACCATGACGACCCGATTGCCGATCCCTTGTTAGCTTATGCTTACCTACTGACTAACAATCAGTTGGGCCTGCCCGAAATTTGGTACGACGATTACTACGGCTCAACGACCCAAGCTCCGCTCAAGCGCGAAATAGACCAACTGTTGAAAATTCATCGTCAGTTTATTGCTAATGCTTTGACCATTGAATACCTCAATGATTTTAATACCAACCGACAAGGGCTGTATCTTTCAGCTACCGAAGGTGCTGATGCGGCCCAAACCCTTGTTTTTCAAATAGATGGCATCAATACGCCCGCCGGAAAAGCCGCCAATAGCCGCAGCGATGTGCTGGTGGTCATCAATTTTGCTAACGTGCCCCTGCGCTTGGTGCAGCAGGTCAATATGTCGAATGTACGCATCGGCGATGTTTTTACCGATGTGCTGGGCCGCTCTGCCGAGCCATTTACGACGGTAAGCATGGATAGCATTTATAATATTCCGAATGCCGTTTATCTTGAGCTCCCGCCCCGGTCGTACTCGGTGTGGGTGCAAGGAAGTGCCGCTGCCATGAAGCCCGCCCCTTTCAGTTTGCAGGTAGAAGCCTTTGACACCTACGCCGAGCTAACTTGGGAAGCGCCCGCTGGCCGTAATGTGCAGGATTTTGAAATCGAAAAATCGGTGAATAGTAGTGATTTCACCCAAATTGGTCGGGTAGCAGCTGTGGGGCAGGATGCCGCTGGAGCAGCCTATCTTTACATAGACGACGAGCGCTTGCCGCAGGATGAAGTGGCGTATCGCCTCCGCGCAGTGAGTGCTACCGGTGTAGTCGAGTATTCGGAAATACAAACGATTTTGCCGTTTATCCGGGAGATGAGTTTTGAGCTACACGATAGCGGGCAGGCACATCGAAAATTGGTCAAGGTGCGCAGCAACTTTGCCGATACGGCTACCTTGAAGCTATTCAGCGCAAGTGGCGAGCTGGTCACTTCGCGTACCCAGCCCATCCGGCGGGGGGTTACTACTATTTTTCTTGATTTATCGGAATGGCCCAGAGGTGTTTATATATTGCAAATAGCCACATACAAAAACAAAACTTGGTCTAAGCGCCTCGTCAATCTTTGAAAAAATAAGAAAATCGTATTGCTTATAACGGCTACACTACAACTCCAATAGCCCGGTGGGCAGGTTCATGCGCAAGGTTTGTGCGTCGAGGTCCACGGCTTCTATTAAGTGCTCGTTGAGCGGAATGAGAATCTCACGCCCTTGATAGGTCAGCACCGCCATTATTTGCTGCGGATACTCCACCACATCTTCAATAGCGCCAATCAGCCCGTGCTCCACGTCCCACAGTTGGTAGCCAATCCACGCTTCCGGGTCGTCTTCGTCGGGGTCGGCAGGTGCGAACTGAAGGTCTTCCTCCCGCAAAAAAATTTCTTTGCCCGCCAGTACGGCCGCCGCCTCACGGGTATCAAGGTCTTCTAATTTTACAAAAATATCATGTCCTGCCCGAATATTTTCAATAAAATAGGGCACCTCCTTACCTTGCCAACCGATAAAAAGTACTTTCGATTCCAAAAAACCCGCTACATATTCCGCATCAATTTGTACCTTTAGTTCGCCCCCAACGCCATGCGGTTTTTTACAAACACCAATACTAATCATATAATTTATTTGATATGCTAATTTACCAACAACTAAATAACAACCAAGCATTCACAACAAAAACAGGCAATATTTATAGTTCGCTTTTTGCTGTTCGCCATTCGCCGGAACCTAATTATACCATTTGCGATTTGCGAAGTCCGATTTACGATTTTGTAAAATTCTGAAAAACAAGCTTTTGGGCATAAATAAGTACGTCATTTCCAATTGAAAATAGTATTATTTTAAGTGTGAAACGAAAATTGTAAATCACTGATTATCAATAGTTACATTTTAGATAATAGACGATAAACGATAGATACCAGATTTTTAGATGCCAGACGATAGATTTTAGATAATAGATTTTAGATTTTAGACCCAACAACCTCTCAACTTTTCAACCTCTCAACCTTTCTAAACTTTTAAACCTTTATGTCGCACTGCAACCCCTCAACCTTTACACCTTTCTAAACCCTATTCCCCCATGACCCTATTAACTTTTTTAAACCCTGCCCCAAATAACATTAACAAAATAACAATTTCCCATTACTTAAATAACGCTATTATAAACCATTTACCTCAGTCCGTTTTTCTTTACCCAAAATTGCAAAAATTACAACCAATAAACAAAGATAGCATGAAAAACACTTTGCCAGCATTATTGCTCCTGTTTTTCGCAGTGTGTGTCGGTGCGCAAGATACCGCGCATCCAGATTTTCGCGCCATCCAGGCGGCCATGAGCGAGCAAGAACAAGCCTGGAATCGCGGTGATATTGAGGCTTTTATGACGCACTACTGGCCGTCGGAAGCGCTTCAATTTATTGGTGCCAATGGCCCCACTTACGGGTGGCAAACTACACTGGAAAATTACAAAAAACGCTACCCCGACCGCGACGCGATGGGCACGCTGCGCTTTGATATTCTCAATATGAGCCGGCGCAGCCGAAAGGTAATTACCTTGACTGGAAAGTTTACGCTGGAGCGCAAAAACGATCAGCCGAGTGGCTATTTTTTACTTATCTGGCAGAAAATAAAAGGTAAATGGCTCATCGTGGCAGACTTCACAGGGTGATTATGATGCTATTTGTTTTTTGCAATATAACAATGGATAATAAGTGTTTTAATCAGACTTATTTAGTCAAAGTTCCATTACATATTTTATTAAAAATATCCTTCAAACCGTTTCCTCGGCTGCGAGGGGCGGTAAGGCTTTTCGCTGTGGCAAATCCGACAATTCGTACATCGCAACAGTAGCGGTAACTGCCGCCACCACTGGTCCCAAGATTGGCCCAGCCACCGGAATCAGCATCAATACGTACAGCACACAGCCCACGGCCATGGCTACGCCCGCATATTGCAGCGTGTATTTAGCACTTTTCTTTACCGAAAGATGATATTGTTCGTTAAAATTATCAATCACAGCAAAGCCGAGAAAATAAGAATGCACTAGCCAGGCAAAGAAAGGTTTTGTAAAACTGATGCCCAGCATCCCCAACGGAATGCCAATTAATTTGATAATAATCATGGACATTACCCAAGCGTACACAGCCACCTTGATCATACGCACCTGCGCCCGCATGAAAGCATCGAACGACAAATCTGCGTCGGTATTACCCTGCAATATTTCCAGCGTGCGCCGGCTGATATGAAAGATAATTACTTCCAGCAAAATCAGCATCAGGTATTTCGTGCCTCCACCAAAGAGGCTGCCGTAGCCCTCCCGGAAAATATCCGTAAACATCCCCGTAGCCATGCTGAAAAGGTGCGCCGTGTCGGTTTGGGCCGCTTGCATCAACCAACGCATAAAAATACTGAAAAACTTCAGCCCCACGAATATGCCCGCCAGCATCAGGAAGCGCGTCAGCCAGCCGTATTGTGTCAAGCCATCCCAGAGCCGATGCTGCCGAATGAATAAAATAGCGCCTTGATAGATTTTCAGGGTGTGCAGAAAATGTTGGATTGAGGTGTTTTTCGTCGCTTGCATAAGCCGTTTTTCTTTCGCTGACAAAATTTCACAGCTAAAATAATCTCCTTGTCCTAAAAAGCCATTTTTTTTCGACAATCGCGTATCTTATCCGGTCGAATGTTTTTATTTTATAAAAAAACCTTGCAACACATGAAAATCAATCACAGCTTGTGGGCGCTGGCTATTGTAGCCCTGAGTGCGCTCGGCTTGTTTGCTTTCCGCGAAAAGCCTCAACAGTACGAGTTCAAGCTCGTCACCACCATCGAATCCGTAGTGCCCGGCGGTTTGGGGCGCTCGCGCATGATCACCAGCGATGCACGCGGCGCCACCGAAGAGCGCGAGATGAGAAACTTTTTCAGTATGGTAGGTATCAATTTTAAAAATGTGCGGGAAAACGATGCCCTCATCACCGACAAAATCACTCGCATGACAGAAGAAGGCTGGGAGTTGTACAATGTCACAGCGGGCGTGTATAGCCCTGGCGTTACCAGCGATGCCACCAGCGCGGGGTCGGGTATTTTCATTACCCGCTACTTGTTCCGGCGCACGAAATAAGCGCTTCTGCTTGTCCATCTCCCTGTCGGTTTTTCGGCGGGGAGATTGGGTTGCTTTGGCAAAAATACCTACTTTTGTACTTTGAAAACTACCGCCAACCAACACTTGCTATGATGGATCAACTGCTCGCCCAAGCCCAAAACCTCATTCAAACATTTACTCCCTTGCACTGGGCTATTTTAAGTGCCGTTATAGTATTATGCATCCTCATACCCATTCTGAGCCGCCGCGCCCGCCGCCGCCGTCGTCAGCGTTTTGCGCCGCAATTGGTGCTCGAAGTTTTCCAGATTTCGCCCCTCGGCCGAGATGCCTTTCTGAAAATTAAAAACAACGGCGAAACCGCCACTTTTACCTCGCTTTTTGTGCGCGGCCGCCGCGACATCGTGTTCCGCAATGCGCTGGCTGGGCACGAATTGGAAAAAGGTAAAACCTACAGTATCTTGCTGGAAGCTACTGCTCAAGAGCTAATTAGCCCTAATTTTTCCATCGAAATCACTTATTTCGACCAGATGCGCAATGTATATCGCCAGACCTTCAACCTTGCCAACAACAGCACGCGCGCCCCGAAACTCGTGCAGCCTGGACGATAGGAAAGACAGCCTACAACCCAATGCTTGCTTTTTTTGTTATTCCGACTTTATAGGGCTTTTTTTACAAAACGAATAACCTTTATGCAAAAAGTGGACATCTTAGCAATCGGGGTGCACCCCGACGATGTGGAGCTGAGTTGTAGCGGCACGCTCTTGCGCCATCTGAAAATGGGAAAAACCGTAGGCTTGCTTGACCTCACGCGGGGCGAGCTGGGCACACGCGGCAACGCTGACATCCGCGACCGAGAAGCGGCCGAAGCGGCCCGCCTGATGGGAGCTGCCTTTCGCATCAACTTGGGTATGCCGGATGGTTTTATCACCTACAGTGAGGAAAATATCCTGAAAATTGTGCAAGTAATCCGCCAGTGCCAGCCCGATATTGTACTGACCAATGCTCTGAGCGACCGCCATCCGGATCACGGCAAATCGGCCATACTCACCGCCGACGCCTGCTTTTACGCTGGTTTGGTAAAAATAACCACCACCGACGAGGCCGGAAAAACACAAGACCGCTGGCGCCCCGGAGCGGTGTATCACTACATTCAGGATAGAAATCTGCGTCCGGATTTTGTGGTGGATATTTCACCTTATATCGAAGAAAAAATAGCCTTAGTACGCACTTTTCGCTCACAATTCAACTTGCCTGACAACCCCGAAGAGTACCGCGAAGAACTCAGTACGCCCATTTCTGGTCAAGATTTTATAAACTACCTCTACGCCAAGGCACGCGCCTATGGCCGGGATGCGGGTTTTGAATATGCAGAAGCCTTCAATGTGACGCGCACCTTAGGAGTACTTAATTTATTCGACCTGAGCTGAGTATCTACAAATACTGGTTGATGTGCTCGATGTCTTTGTCAATCTGATTCATCAGGCTTTTCAAAGTGAACTCAAAGTTGCCTTTAGCCGTTTGAATTTTCTCTACTGCGGTGCGAATATCTTCGTCAGCATTGGCTACTATGGCTTTATACTCCTCGATTTTTCGGCGCATTTCGGCAATTTTCGCTTCGTACTCCTCGATTTGCTTTTGCAACTTCACCACCTCGCTTTGCTTCGACTTGACGTTGTCCTGCATGTTTTTTTCTAAAGCCTCATCAAACTTCTGCTTTTCACTGTGCAAAATTGCCTTGTAATGCTCGGCCGTTTTCAGCAGTTTTTCCTTGGTCAAACCCACCGTGGCCGCCGTAGCGTACGCCGATCGGAAGGCTGTGACTTCGTCCATATTCATTGCCATCAGCGCGCCCAGCGACTGTTTGAATTCGATATAATCGAAGCCGGGAAGATTATTTTTTTCCAGCGCTTTGGTCAAAAAATCTACACTTTTCTCATCTAATCCATGTGCCTCGCCAAACAATTTTTTCAAATCTTTCTGCATTTTGTTTGATTTCAGTTGGTAAAAAAAACGACTGCCTGTATTTTTAATTTTTTTGCAAAAAATTGGTAATCAAAAAATTACAAAGCATAAAAACGTTCAACTTTGCATTATTGCCTGCGCTTCGTACAGCGGGAAATTTTCCATAAAAGCATTCACTTCGCTGCGTATCTGCCGGAGCCGGGTGGCATTCTCAGCATGGCGCACCGCGTCGTCTATCCATTCTACCACCTGCAAACAATCTGCCTCCCTGAAACCGCGTGTAGTGATTGCGGCCGTTCCGATGCGAATACCGGAAGTAACCATCGGCGACTCAGTATCGAAAGGTACCATGTTTTTATTGACGGTAATATCGGCTACGCCGAGAGCTTCTTCGGCTACCTTGCCCGTCACACCCTTGCTACGCAAATCAATGAGCATCAGGTGATTATCAGTGCCGCCGGAAATAATTTTATAGCCCTTGGCAACAAAAGCCTCGGTCATAGTGCGTGCATTTTGAATCACTTGCGCCGCATAGGTTTTGAATTCCGGCTGTAAAGCTTCTTGGAAAGCGACTGCTTTGGCAGCAATAACGTGCTCAAGCGGCCCGCCCTGCATACCGGGAAACACCCCACTATTGAGGATAGCCGACATCTTAATGGGGGCTCCTTTTTTGGTAGTGCGGCCCCAGGGGTTGTCTATATCTTTGCCCATCATAATGATGCCGCCGCGCGGGCCGCGCAGGGTCTTGTGCGTCGTGGAAGTAATGATATGGCAATGCGGTACCGGATTGTTGAGTTTGCCTGCGGCAATCAGCCCCGCCGGGTGTGCAATATCCGCCAGCAGCAGCGCGCCCACTTCATCGGCAATGGCGCGGAAGCGCGCGTAATCCCAGTCGCGTGAATAAGCGGAAGCCCCACAAATAATCAGTTTTGGGCGCACCGACTGCGCGATGCTTGCCACCTTGTCCATGTCAATGAGGCCCGTATCCGGCTCTACACCATAAAAATGCGCTTTGTAAACCTTGCCGGAATAGTTGACCGGAGAGCCGTGCGAGAGGTGCCCACCGTGCGCCAAGTCAAAACCGAGGATGCTATCGCCGGGTTGCAAGACTGAAAGGTACACCGCGGCATTGGCCTGCGAGCCGGAGTGCGGCTGCACATTGGCGTAAGCCACCCCAAACAACTCCCGGAGGCGATCAATGGCCAATTGCTCAATTTCGTCCACCACTTCACAACCGCCGTAGTAGCGCTTGCCAGGGTAGCCTTCGGCGTATTTATTGGTGAGGCAACTGCCGGTAGCATCTATTACGGCTTGGCTGGTAAAATTTTCGGAAGCAATCAACTCCAGCCCCTTGCGCTGGCGATCTAATTCTTTTTGTATAAGGTCGAAAACGAGCTTGTCTTTCTGCATGAACGACGATTTTATATTTTTATTTGCAAAACAGTTTTGGTTACAGGGTTGTTAAATTGGCTACAAAAATACAATATTTCCGGCAATCAACGCTTTTATTCCAAAGCAATTCCTCCCGACAAATGGCATAACTTTACATTACAGTTGCAAAAAAAATCTGCAAGCAGTCCACTGACCGGGCGAAGCTGTTCCGCATATTGTTTTACAACGAAAAGGCTGGCAACAAGCAGTCAGATGACATTTTTTTATATTTTTGGCAAAAATCGAGGAATATTCCATGCAAGACATTAGGCGTCGGTTCTTTTTATTGTTACTATTATCAATTGGTAGCTTATCGCTGGCCCAAGCCGTCAGCACGCGTTTCCGTTGTATGTGGCGCGACGATCCGGCTACCAGCATGGTCATTGGCTGGGATCAAATATCGGGCAGCAATCCGGTGCTTTATTTCGATGTTACAGATCATGGTCAGAGAGCCGATTTGTATAAAAACTCCCGCCGCCCCGACTTGGTCATGGCAGCACGAGGCATGAACAACCACTTTGTGCGCCTCAGCGGGTTACAGCCCAATACGGTGTATTATTTCGTCATCCGAGATAGCGACGGGCTGAGCCGCCGAATGTCTTTCAAAACTGCCCCCAACCAACCCACCGAGCGACTTTCGATTATTGCCGGTGGTGATTCGCGCAACAACCGCGAGGCACGCCGCAGCGCCAACCAATTAGTAGCAAAGCTCCGGCCGCATTTTGTCTTGTTCAACGGCGATATGACCGGCGACGATAGCGCAGGCGAATGGCGCAAATGGCTCGACGACTGGCAGTCCACCATCGGTAGCGACGGGCGGCTTTTCCCCATCATCGTAGCGCGGGGCAATCATGAAGCTTCTAACCGATCCTTGCTCGAAATCTTTGACGTGAGCAATCCAGGGCTGGTGTATGAGCTGAGTTTTGGCGGCAATCTGCTGCGCGTTTATTCGCTCAATTCGATGATACCCGCGGGCGGCGAGCAGCGCGACTGGCTCGAAAACGACCTCCAAAAAAGCCGACATTTCCTCTGGCGCTTTGCGCAATACCACCACGCCATGCGGCCACATACCAGCGCCAAACCAGAAAAAGACGAATTGGTGCTTCACTGGGCGCCCCTTTTTTACAAATACAAGGTGCAATTAGTCAGCGAATCGGATTCGCACGTAGTGAAATGGACCTACCCCATTCGCCCCTCCGGCGAGCCGGGTAGCAGCGAGGGATTCATCCGCGACGACCTCAACGGAACGGTCTATATTGGTGAAGGCTGCTGGGGTGCGCCTTTGCGGCAAAACAATGACGATAAACCCTGGACCCGCGCCAGTGGCAGTTTCAACCAGTTTAGCTGGATATTTGTAGATGAGGATAAAGTGGAAGTGCGCGTCGTACTGACCGATGTATCGGAAAATGTAGGTGAAGTCAACGACAAAAATCCTTTTGAGCCACCCATTGGCTTGTCGCTCTGGAATCCGCCCACCGGCGATGTAGTAACGCTCTATCAAAAACCGCCCGTCATAGCTGCCGCAGAGCCACCAGCCAGCCAACGCCAACCCGACAAAACGCCTACGAGTGCCGCCAAAAGTACGCCAACGCCGCCCGCCAATGATCCCGCCGACTGGTCGTCGCAGCCGCGCATCCATTGCGATGCCGCCGGCAAAGTGACTGTGCGCTACACCTTAGCCAAAGCCTCGGAGGTGACCGTATTGCTATTGGATGAAGCCTTTGTGGTACTCGACCGCGTCAATCTGAATATGCAAGCCGCCCGGACGCATCTGAAAGAACTCGACTTTGCCACACTCAAGAGCGGCAATTACTTCCTCGTGGTGCGAGGTGCCGACGGTGTCGTGGCCAAATATCAATTGACGCGATAAAACCAATCGCCCTACACGGCGAACTTTTAGCGTCGAAAGGTTTGAACTCCTAAACATAATGCCTATTTTTGGGTTCAGCTTTGTAATAAAAACTACACCAAAACCATTATGGCGCGCAAAAAAACCAGCACCGAACCCGCAAGAAAAGCAGGCGAACCCATTCGGGAAATGCCCACACCGCTGCCCTTACCTACACAGCCCGGCAGTGTCAATACCCTCGCTCTTTCCCCAGATATGAACGTGCTCTACCTCATCGAGAGTGGTCGAGTTATTCCATATTCACTCTTTGCCCTCGGCGGAGTGATGATAGGCACTTTGCAAGGACAAATTGTCGTTACCACCGCTTTGACGGCCCCACCCGATTCCAAGATTAATACCGTGATTTTATCTACCATTGCACAATCTTGGATGGTGTCTTTCCTGCCGAAGCAAAGTAGAATATCGGTTATAGGTGTCACCGACATAGACCTCGGAATCAAGGAAGAGGAGAGTCCTTTCCGCTCTTTAGTAGCCAAAGGAGTGTCGGTTAATATCAAATCGGATACGCTCAATATCCGGCGCTCGGAAAGCTCGTTGATTTTCACCGTGATACCCGCCAAAAGGGATACCGGCGAAACCATTTAAGTAAAAAAGCAGTTTTGTACTACAAAAAAAGGATGCATAACGGGTGTTTCAATGGCGAACACACTCGTACCCACTACTCTTTCACCTGATGGCGCCGCGTGAAAATCTCGGAGAGCGATTTTTTCTCTAATTTGCTGTCTATCCACCTGATCATCAGTTCGTCTAATCCAAATAGTAAATTTACTTCCAACCCCGCTAAATAAGCCCTAAATTTCCTGAGCAATTGAGGCAGATTTCCCACTGGCGCATTCACCGTTTTTCTAATAAAATTAAAAATATCCATCTCATAATCAGACGATTGCGTATCTTTTACTGACAAAAGAAACCGATGAGACGCCCGAAATTGGTTGTCTAATTTTTCAATATCGCCCACCTCGAAAAGGGCAATCAGATTGAGCAGGTGAATACTTTTTTGAATATTAACTCTCGGCGGAAGGTTCAGATGATTTTTGATTATTTTCTCGCACCAGCCTGCGCATTTTTCAAACCGCTCGCTCACAAAAAGCCCCATCGCCAGATTGCAAGCAATGGCAATGGTACTGGCCGGGTTGACGCTGTACCGTAGCAGGTCTTTTTCAATCTGTTCCTCCAGTTTTTCTATTTTAGGTGCTTGTCCGGTATTGATGTAATAAATCAGTTTGTAAATAGTGGTTTTCTGAAAAAGAATAGCTTGATCATAAAAATTGACCGGATTTTCGTTTTCCAACCGCTCCAATAGAGCCGCCACGTATTTGTACTCGCCTCTGGTAAAGGAAGCGTGTAAAAAATTGGATAAATCAATGACAAAACGGGGAAATTCGTCGTCTTTGTAGCGCGGATGATTGTCCCACCAGTCCAATACTTGAGCATAAAACGAAAAGACGTTTTCAAAGTCGCCAATCAATTGGTAATACATAGCAGATGCTTGATAATAGCGCCTTTCGCCTTGTACCGAATCGGGTTTCGGAGCATTTTCTATTGCAAATTCCTCTTTGAACTGGCGCTGCGCGGCTACATCTTTTATTTCTACATTCTGAATGACCTTGTACATCAAATGGTAGCATTGATCGAGATAAAAAAACTCCTCGGCCAGCAGTTCTAACTCCCGGTTTCTTGCCTCGATTAGGCGGTCTATTACCTGCTTATAATTTTTTCTTTTCAACTCAAAAGCTATTTTGCCCTCCTCCTTATTAATCTCCAAAATGGATAAATGATCGCCCATTTCTTGGGCCAGCTCCTTAGCTACGCCCAGCCGCTCTTCGCTCTGCTCATACAGCCCGCGCTCGTAGAGGTATCTGGCGTCGAGCATCAGCTCCTTGATGCGGGCGGCGTGCGAATTGGCGCTGCGGTAGTCGCGCATACTGCGCAAGATGGCTTCGTAGAGGTAGTTTTTGTCGGTGGACAGGTGCCGCGGGAAGTGTTGTCGCAGCGCAGCTTCGTCGTAGGTTTCCATGTCGTTGATCGCCTGAAAAAGCGCTAAGTAGCGTGCTGTTTTGCGGCCGCTTTTTTGTGCATCGAGCGTAAAATAACGTTTTTCCGACCTGGACATGGCGCGGATCAATTGAAAAAGGTCTGCCCTGCGTTTCATATCATGGAAGCATTTATAGCTAAAAAAGTCATTTTCTGAATAATTTCGACCGTTCACCGGCTTTAAAATACCGTTTCCTTATTCAATTTGCATTTTTTAACAAAAAAATCATTTTTTTTTCAAAGCTTAGAAACCTCAATTTTAGTGAAAAAATCGAAAAAACCAAGTAATGGTTACAAAAATATTTTTTCAACATAAAATATTAAAAATCAGCTGTTTGTGAATAATTATAAACAATTTTTAAATTTCACATTTAGTCAAATGCACAATGGTAGAAACCTCAACTTACCCCTATTGGTGGTTTTGCTTGTGCCGAAAGAGGGAATATATTTGTATCGTAATCAAAAGGGTTACAACATACAACAAGAAGGAAAACATGGCGTAAGAAAAACGGCGTGCCTGCCCTTGCGAGGTGGCGCGCCACATTGACAAAGGATCTGGTTTATTTCTCAATCTATCTGTCCTTAATTTCAAGACTCACTTAGCTTGATTGGACGGTAGGCAAAAGATGGCTGCCGTCCAGTTTTTTTACCATCAGCAGAAGTGCGATAGAGCGAGAATTTCAAGTCGGGCAGAAGCGCTCGGCACATACTATGATAAAACGATTTTTGTTCGTAGGGCAATTCGGAAGCCCTGCCGCTCATACGGCGCAGGGCATTTTTTCCAAAGCCTTATGATAAGACAAAGCCGACAACCGCTGGATTCAAGTGTATCCGCGGGCTGTCACTACGGGGGTAGGGCGAGCGAAACCTGTTGATTAGTGAGGGTTTTTGTGATGACCTTTTACAATCCAATACACATCGCCTTTTAACTCAAAGATTTTTGCGCACGGAATTATTTTGCCATCGTTTCCGGTCGCTTGCCCCCGTTTTTTTTGATAAAACCATACCTGCGGCATTCGCAAGGTGTAAGATTATAGGGTGTTTTATTTTTCAGAAGGGCAATTGGAGATAAGTAGATAGTTGCTATTATTCCGGGCTGGGTAGTCGTGAAAGTACAACTGCCCAGTTTTCTTTTTCTACTTAAAGTGGCGAAACCCTGTATTTAGTTTGAATTTGTTATTAGCACACACTATACAACACTTTTCTGACCCCGAAAGCCATTTGATGCACGAAAATGAGTGACGATGAAACAAGCGTTGCTCATTTTTTTTTATCGGTCCACGCAGATTTTAGTGATGCAAGGATTCTCGCCAAAGACCACCAGAATATCGTCTTCCATAAAAGTTTCTTCGGGTTTCACCACGCCGATGGAGGTCCATTCGGTGATGCGAGCGCCGAGCAGGTTCTTGCGGCTGGTCTTACGCAGGATGGTCACGATATTGATGCCATGGTTGCGGCGCGGATCCACTTTCAGTACCGATTTGCCGACAAATTCTTCCGGCGTTTTGATTTCCACAATGGAATAATTGCGATCAATTTCAAACGACTCGATGGCAATTTTGAGGTTGAGCTTTTTGGCTAAGCGCTCGGCTGAGTCCTGCTCCGGGTGGGCAATTTCTTCGATGCCCATAGCCTCCAGCACATTGTCGTGCGTAGGTGAGAGCGCCCGCGCAATGATGCGCCGAAAACCGGAAGTTTTGAGCACCGCGGCGGTCATAATGGAAGCACCTTCGTCTTCGCCAATGGCTACGATGGCCAGATCGGTGTCGCTGATGGGCAATTGCTGCACGGCGGCAGGGTTGGTAGCATCCATACAAATAGTGTGCGACATTTTGTCCTTGAGCATCTCCACTTTTTCGTACGACTTGTCAATGCCAATGACTTCGTGCCCCATTTCTGAGAGTAAGACCGAGAGCGCCTTACCGAAATTTCCCAAGCCTACTATAATAACTTTCATATCAGATGGTTACGGATTATTCGCGGTTTGCAGTTCGCGGTTCGCTTTTCGCGGTTTGCTTTTCGCGGTTTGCGGTTCGCTTTTAAAATGACCTATGTTAAAAACCTTGTCAAAAACTTAGTACAGCTATTACAATTTCGAATGCAAATGTAACATTTTCATTGGCATACATCACTCCCCTTTCTCAGGTATTGGTTCGCCATGCGGATCAATGGTTGGATAACCAAGCGAAGCATCTACCTCATCGAGCAGATATTCTGGCAGCAGGTGCTCGTAGCGCTCGGCTTCCTCGTGTACTTGCTCGGCATCCAGCCCTGTTTGGTGTGCCAAATAGGTTTCCCAAAGGCGGTGAGCACGCACGAGCCGGCGGGCCTGTTCTGCACCAGCAGGTGTCAATAAGAGGCTGTTGCGCTCCATCCAGCCGCGCCGACGCAGGGCCGCGAGGCCACGCCGTAAGATAGCCGAACGAAAGGTAAGCCGTTCTAACAGTGCCACTTCGGTGATATTGCCAGCTTCTTCCTGGAGTCGAAAACTTTGTTTGAGAATGTCTTCTAATAGGATGCGCCGACGCAAATTACGTTTTTGTAAAAGCCGAAAAATCAGCCCCCGACGGGGCGCAAAAAAAGCAGCAACCAAATAGAAAAAAGTAGCCGTGACGGCCATAGCCGGGCCGGGGGTTGTCTCGATAGCAATAGCCAGCAACAAGCCAGAAAAGGCGCACAGCATACCAATGCCGCCAGCCAGTACCAGTACGGTTTTTAGGTGATTGGACAACAGCAGTGCTGTAGAAGCCGGTGTGATGAGCATGGCTACTACCAAAATAACCCCTACCGTTTGTAAAGAAGCTACCACCGCAAACGACAGCAGCAGCATGAGAAAATAATGGATAAGCTTGACGGAAATACCCATTGTGCGGGCTACTACCGGCTGGAAAGTGCTGATAAACAGGTATCTGTAAAAAACGACTACACTGGCCAACACATAAACCGCAACCCCAGCAGTAAGGTACAAGTCTTGATTGGCTACGCCCAACACATTGCCAAATAGAAAATCCTTCAAATCTAAGTGTACGCCTTCGTTTTTGCTAATCCAGGAAATGCCCATCACGCCAATTGAAAACATGGCGGTGAAAACAATGCCGATGGCCGCGTCATTGCGCGTGTGGATGTTTTGCTGTATCCAAGTGATGCCGGCCGCTGCCAGCAGCCCCGCCGCTACCGAGCCAACAAAGAACCCCAGCGTGCTATAACCTACTACAACAAAAGCAATCACTACCCCCGGAAGGATAGCATGCGCCAACGCATCGCCGATGAGCGACATATTGCGCAGCACAATAAAACACCCCAGCACGCCGCACATCAGCCCGACCAGCATAGAGGCCACGAGCGCCCGAATCGCCCATTCGTATTGAAATACTTCAATTAAGTGCATACCTGTAGCCTGTTTTTTACACAAAGATACAAGGTATTACGGAATATCAAAAATAAATTTTAGCATAGTCTAAAAACAGCTACAGGGTTATAATTTTTGCTCCGGATAGAGCACAATAAAATTAGTATCTTGGAAATGCCGGGACAAATGACGGGGGATGCGACTCATGTAGCCATGGTGCGACACGGTGCCCTCGCGGGCTTGCAGTATCAGCAGCAAATCGTTTTGCTTGAGGTAGCGGACCAACACGAGAAAATCTTCCCAATCGTCAAATTCTTGGCGCGTTGTTTCCACCACCGGCTTGTCTTTTTTGATGGCTTGCTCCACGACCTGAAGGGTATCTGCCCCACCAACTAAATGTACTTTAGCCCCAATTTGATGGCTGAGCCTTTTTACCACCTCTACCCAGTCCGTAAATCCAGGTTCGCGCTCGGCGTTATCCGGTAGCACCAGCACCACGCGGCTCATGGTATTGAGCGGATGCTTGAGGCTCGTCACCATAATCATTTTCGAGATATGCGTGAGCAGATAGTCCAGCACCGTGCCGAAAAGATAGTCTTTCGGATTGTATTTGCCATGCCAGCCAATGAGGATGCGATTGGCCGTTAGCTCCTTAACTACCCTGGTAATACCGCCACCGATGTGCAAATCCACGCGTGTGATGGGCTTGAGTACTGTTTCGGAAGCTGCTGCGTTTTTGACCGCTTTTTCCAGTACCCTTTGCGTTATTAAAATGCGTTCCTGCGCCGATTCGTCGTCATTAATAATAGAAAGCGGATAAATAGGCTCATTGGATTTAGGCTTTTTCAACAAAATAGCCAGCTCGATGAGGGGCCCAGTGGTGTCGGGATTGGAAATAGGCACCAAAATACGGTCTTCGGCAGTTGCTGCTTCCGGTTTTTTCTGCGCCTCCGCTATGGCTAATTTTTTGCCAGCCATTTCTACAGCAAAAGAACTTACCATACAGGTGACCAAGATCATCATAATGATACCGTTGAGCACATTGTCGTCAATCAATTGCAATTCATACCCCACCAAAGCTGCCGCCAGCGTAGAGGCCGCCTGTGCTACACTCAACCCAAAGATGAGTTGCCCTTCTTCTCGCCGATAGCGAAAAAGCCAAGCTGTAATTTTGGCAGGAATCCATTTGAGTACAACAGCCAAGCCTATAATGATACCTACCGCTATGAGCGCTTCCTTGCCTTGCAATAGAATGCGCAAGTCGGTGAGCATCCCCACATTGATGAGAAACAAAGGAATGAACAGGGCCCCGCCCACAAAGTCAATTCGGTTCATCAGAGTAGAAGTAGCCGGGATTAGCGGGTTGATAGCCAGCCCCGCCAAAAATGCACCAATAATTGCCTCGACGCCCGCCAGCTTAGCACCAAATGACGCGGCAAAAACAAAAGAAAGCACGAAAATATACTGTGAAACGCCTTCGCTTTCTACATTGCGAAAAAACCAGCGCACCACCCGCGGCCCTACCCACAATACCAAAAACACAAAAATAGACAGCGATACGCCAAGGTTAATCCAAAACTGGTCGTTTAGCTCGCCCGTAGCAGCGCTGGCAATGACTGCCAATACCAACAGCGCCAGAATATTAACGATAATGGTACCCCCAATAGTAATCGTAACCGACTCGTTTTTAGTCAAATCCAACCGGCTGATGATGGGGTAGGAAATCAGGGTGTGCGAAGCAAACATACTGGCCAACAAAATAGCCGAGGGCCAGCTCAAACCTAATAAATAAACGGCTCCCAGCGTGCCAAAAATTTGCGGAAACGCAAAGGAAAGCAACCCGAAAGTGAGGCTTTTGTTGCGTGTTTTTTTGAAATCGTTCATGTCCACCTCCAATCCGGCCTGAAACATAATGTACAACAACCCCACCGTGCCAAAAAGCTCGATAGCATAGCTGCGTTCCAGCACATTGAAGCCCGTAGGCCCCAGCGCCGTACCCGCCAGAATCATCCCGATGATACCCGGCACCTTGATTTTGTTGAGCAGCAGCGGCACTAAAAAAATTACAAACAGTACGATGGCAAAAACAATTACTGGGTCTTTGATCGGATAGGCAATATCAAGTAATAGCGTCATGGGCTTGGTAATTTCGTTTATCTTTTTTTATAATCAAAAAGCGGTACAATCGCTTCTAATTGCAATAAATTCCGGCATTTAATAATCTATACCCAAAGATAACATTATCGGATTACAGTTTGCAAGCTTACCTGCTCGCGTTTTATAACAAAAGTGCCGCCCCGCTGAAGCGTGCCAAAAAATGCACACTTCCCTTCAAAAGTCACAAACCTTTTCCAGTGGAGAATGTTCTATTTTATGAAATTTAAAAGTAAAACTATTGTACAAAAAAGAGTTTCTATCCAAGTAAAACCTGTCGCTTACTCCTGGCGGCGGCATCAAGAGCATCGTTTCCGTTGGGCTTCGGCCCATTCGGAATCGCATGGTGACTGAGGCTTTATGGGAGAGGCTGTATTTAGTCTCTCCTTTTTTGTGTCCCCGCCTTATCTGCACGTAAGTATCTTAACATTGTTTGCTGTCATTTACAAAAACAGACCGTGCATTTTTATGCTGGTTTACCTCGTCAAAAGTTTAGTCAAAAATACTTAGTATAGCCATTCATTATTAATCCATAAACATCTATACGTAATTTTTTTAAAAAAATTTATAAATCGCTGATTATCAAAACATAAAAATATTTAAATTAACAAATAAAAATGTCTCATTGCGGATAATTATTAATTTTAAAAAAGGTCTATTATCTTTGGTAGGATTTAGTACATAACCAACTGCTTTCATGGCTATTAGCATACAGATAAAACTGAATGAGGCATTGTACCTGCGCGACCCACAGGAGACCAAGCTGGGCCGCCGTATTATCCAGAATGCTATTCTGCTCATTGACGAGTTGGGCTTCGAGCATTTTACCTTCAAAAAGTTAGCTGAGCGCATTGATTCGACCGAAGCCTCGGTGTATCGTTATTTTGAAAATAAGCACCTCCTGCTGGTGTACCTCCTGAGCTGGTACTGGGAGTGGATCAAATTTCGTATTATTTACAAAACGACCAATATTCAAGACCCGGCCGAGCGGCTGCGCACTGCGCTGGCTACCGTTGTGGATGCCTCATTGCCCGATCCTACGATTGAATTTGTGCACCAGGAAGTGCTGCATCGCATCGTCATTGCCGAAGCTATCAAAACCTACCGCACCAAATCCGTGGACGCCGAAAACAAAAAGGGCTTTTTCCTGACCTACAAGTCTTTGTGTCGGGTGATTGCAGATATTATCAGCGAAATCAATCCCGATTTTGCCTATCCCAGAGCACTGGCCTCTACCTTGCTCGAAATGTCAAACGATCATATTTATTTTGCTGAGCACCTGCCGTCGCTTACCGATATTACTATTGTAAAAGGCGACCTCGAGCCCGTCAAGCAACTGCTCGAAGCTTTTGCCTTCGGTATTTTACAAAAACAGGCACCTGAAAGCACCAACTCATGAAGCAATTGCTCCTCCTCATCGGATGCCTATGGCTGCAAGGGCTGTCGGCTATGCCCACCGATACTACTTACGAAGCTGCCATTAACGCCTGGCAGGCCCAACGCGAGGCCGCCTTAGTGAGCGAAGCGGGCTGGCTCAATCTTGCCGGGCTGTTCGCGCTGAAACCAGGACGTAACACTTTCGGCTCTGCCCCCGACAATGCTCTCGTTTTTCCGAAAGGCGAGGCTCACATAGGTGCTTTTATCCTCGAAAACGGACAGGTGCGCGTAGAGATAGCGCCTGCGGCCGAAGTATGGCAAGACGCGAAGCCCGTGAACCGGGCAATTATTTTCCGGTCAAAAGCCGAGACGCCGGTGGTGTTGCAGCATCAGTCTTTGCGCTGGTTTGTGATTCAGCGAGGCGAGCGTTTTTTGGTGCGGCTGCGCGACCTTGAGCATCCTGCCGTACAGCAATTCAATGGCATTGAGCGCTTCCCATCCGATACCACTTGGCGCGTAGAAGCTACGCTTGAGCCGGCTGCCCCAGATTTTCAGCTTCGCGTAGCGGATGTGATTGGCACCGTTTCTATGCAAGCTTCGCCGGGCGCTTTCCTATTTGAAAAAAATGGCCAACCGCACCGCCTCTACCCTACGGTGGCGGGCGATGAGCTCTTTTTCGTCTTTGCCGACGAAACCAATGGCGACAGCACCTATGGCGCCGGGCGTTTTCTTTACGCTCCCCTACCCGATGCCCAGGGCAAAACCGTGCTGGATTTCAATAAAGCGTACAATCCGCCTTGCGCATTCACGGCTTGGGCCACCTGCCCGCTACCCAGCCCGGAAAATTATTTGAAGCTATCTATCACGGCCGGCGAAAAAACTTGGGGCGAACATTGAGACCTGTTGAAGTAATATTATTTATGCGCTGTACGCAGGCGGGTTCATGGGATGTATGGAAAATATTTTTTGAATGCTTGTTCTTCTTTGATAATAAACACATCAGGAAATGGTAAATCTTTCCTTAGTTGTTCTACCTCGGTGAAGAAAATTAAACGTTTATTATCTTTATCCTCTATGAATACTTTTTTATTAAATATCCAAGTCGGATAAGACTCTAAATTCTTCAGTTGACCAATCTTATCAATACTTTTATCAGAGACTACATATATTCCTCCGTGCGCTATGTTTATCAAAAACAGGTGCTTTTCCTGCATAATAGCTTTGAAGTGTCCTCTGAAAAAAGATGTATCTTGAATAGCCTTAAAGACGTGTTTTTCGCCAGATGGAAGCACATCGGAATCTCTACGTTTGGCTGGGGGGCTATAAATACTATCGGAAGAATAGGTTATGACCTCTTCCCAATTGGTTGCTTCTGATTCTTCCCCACGAGGAGGATAATGAAACCTCCAAACTGTAAATTCATCATCTGTTCGAAGATAAAACATAAATAATTTATGATTTACAGGTATAAAATCATAGCTAAAACTTTCAATTAATTTATTTCCTTTAAATCTAACATTTGGAAAAGGTTGACCAATATATCCTCTTAGTATATCAGATGCAGGTGCAAAATTATGTTCTTGAATTTTTTCAGCTTCTTTGAAAAGTCTCTGCCTTGTAGCCTTTTGAAATTCTTCTGGATTAGGGTAATTTCTTTGAAATTCTACTCGCAAAGAATCATAATATTTGGCGGCTGAAATTGAATCTCTTTTTTCCATTGGAAAGTTTTTGATTGACAAGACTGAACTGAACGGGCTTCTTCCAAAGCCTTCTATCAAAACAATCTGTGAATTATAAATTTTCCAACAATGAGGAAAAAAATTACTTAATAAAATAGGGGTAAAGGTAATTTTAGGTATCACCTTTTTATCTACATTACACTCCCTGACAATATCTGATAAATAGCCATCTTTTTCTCGAAGATTCATGAATAAACTTTTGTCTTGAATTGCTGTATAATTCAAGTTTTGTCCGGTCAGATTGAGAGAGGACAAAAAAAAGAAAACATACATTATACCTTTAGCTAACTTTTTTTTTAAAGAAAAGAAATAATTATTTGAGTACATGATTTATTTTTTTGGTAGTGTTAATAATTGAGGAATTTGTAACAAAGCGCTAATTTTCAGCTTTCCTATCTGCAATTTATGAATCATAAATTGACACCACTGTAAAAAATAACCCCAACGGGGTGGAAAATTTATAAAATACTGATGGTCAACTGTGTAAAACCCCAACGGGGTGATATATTATGGTGACAGCGTGTCACCCCGCCGGGGTTCAAAAGCACTGATTATCAATTATCTATAAATATTTCACCCCTTCGGGGTTAGTTCGATATGCTTCGTTCGTGCCACACTGCGTCCGCTACTTGGTTCCTTCATTTTACTTTCCTGGCAGCTTTATTTCTTGGGCATACTTTTTGAGCATTTCAGCAAAAGTAAGTCCTTCTTCTATATGCATCTTTTTTAATAAATAAAGCCGGTCGTGATTTTTATCCACTACGATAGCAGAATCAATCAAATTATCCGGGAGCTGGCCAAGCTTTTCTGCGGTTTCGCCCAATCGAAAAATGTACCCGCTTTCGGTGAAAAGGAATAGTTGCTCTCGTAGAAATAGGGTATAAAAATCTTCATCTGATGTCCAAGCGTACTCGCGAGCTATAAGTAGAGAAGAGGTGTCTTTGTTCAAATGATTATTATTTAGCACGTTAGGGTATCTCCACACGGCTAATTTATCATAAGTATTGGATACTATTGTAAAAAAAACAGTATCATTATCAGTGCTAAAATCGTAAAGAAGTAATTTAACAGGCTCACCATTAGAGTATCTATCGCTGAAAGGCTTAGTATCCGAATCCCAATATGAATCAATAAAAGGTATTGTCATTCTATATCTTTTCAGATAATCTGAAAGTAAATCACTATTGGATTTTTTTAAACTATCTTGGTGTATCAATACAAATGCGGGTGGCGTTCTCCATTTATCATGTCTGTCAATGTGAGAAAGTGAAATTAGAATTTTATTATTCAACAGAGCGTATTTTAACTTATTATCAGAAATGCTACTTATACCAATCATCAATACATATTCATTAAGTTCTTTGTCTTGCGCATTACGACTTTGGTCTATATATACTATACCTTTGAATTTATCTTTGACAAGAGGCATAAAAAAGGTATCATTATGAACATATATTTTACTTTGATACTCAGGTTGAGCTTTTGCTGAACCTGCCAATGTGAAATAAATAATTACACAGCAAACCTGAAAAATTGTTTTTTTAATAGAACAGAACCTGACAAACTTCATTGCACTTGATTTAAAACTTGATTAATAATCGTTAACTACAAACACCAAATAAATGAACACTATTTCATTAAAACAATTTATTCATTTTCAAAATATTACGCTAAAGACTAAACATCAAATTAATTTGAACCCATACTTAACTCAAATAAATCGACACCACTGTAAAAAATAACCCCAACGGGGTGGAAAATTTATAAAATACTGATGGTCAACTGTGTAAAACCCCAACGGGGTGATATATTATGGTGACAGCGTGTCACCCCGCCGGGGTTCAAAAGCACTGATTATCAATTATCTATAAATATTTCACCCCTTCGGGGTTAGTTCGATATGCTTCGTTCGTGCCACACTGCGTCCGCTACTTGGTTCCTTCATTTTACTTTCCTGGCAGCTTTATTTCTTGGGCATACTTTTTGAGCATTTCAGCAAAAGTAAGTCCTTCTTCTATATGCATCTTTTTTAATAAATAAAGCCGGTCGTGATTTTTATCCACTACGATAGCAGAATCAATCAAATTATCCGGGAGCTGGCCAAGCTTTTCTGCGGTTTCGCCCAATCGAAAAATGTACCCGCTTTCGGTGAAAAGGAATAGTTGATTTTTAATGTAGCAGGTGTAGAAATTTTCTTCTAAAGTCCATTCATAAGAATTTATTAATTGCGGTAATTTTCTTTGAGATTCTGATAAAGACGAATTATTGGTTAGCTGTAAGTTTTCATTACTTGTTTCATATTTCCATACTTTTAGAGTGTCTATAATCTTATTTGTAAGGTAAAGCGCTTGACTCGAGCTAGCAAAATCATGAAAAATTAAATTAGTTTTTACTTTTTCATTTACATATTGTTTCATGGGTAAGTTATCTAACAAACTTAAGGATTGTATGTCAGGTCCAGTTATACTATTATTATTAAGAAAATTTCTAATTGATTCTTTCCCAGTATCCTCAAGCTCAGATAGTTTTATTGTGACAAATGAAGGTGTTTTTTGGCTGATAAAGCGACCATCAATTTTTAATGAATCTGAATAAAGGGAAAAAGCAATTAAATAGTTACTCTCAGTAATTGAATGTTTAATTTTATAACCATATCTGTTACTCAAAGCTATCCATAATACAAATGCAGGATAATTATCATTTACCCCTGCCTCAATATTACCTTTATATGTCATCGCTTTGAAACGATCTTCTACGAAGGGAATAAAATAATCTTTTTTATGTAAATATATTTTACTCCCTATATCAATTTGAGAATAAACATCATTGCTGTTGAGCAAGATAAACAAAAAACAAGAAAGAAAATAAAGTTTCATATTCTTGAGTTTAATACACTCTTATGGAGTAACAATGCCGCATTACTTAATATCCACATAAAAATAACATCTGCTATTCAAACATCCAAACCTGCTTTGGGCTTCCCCAAAAACCTGTTCGGTTGGCTGTAGCGAAAGTCTCTTGTTTTGCCTATTTTTGCAATCCGTAGGTAAGGTGCCTTGCGTGGCAAGCCCTCAAAATTAAATGATGAACCTTGACGACTGATTCGTACCAGCTTATTTACAACCTGTTTCCTGCCGAAGGGCTGTGCCTGCCGGAGGCTTATCTCGCTACTTTAGACACCACGGGCAGGCCCGCGCACATTCAGCAGCGTGCCTATGCTCATACGATTGAAGGCTTTGGATTGGAGCTGACGCCCTTGCGCCGCCAATTGTTTGGTATCATCGAGCAGTTGCAGGTGAAGACCTTAGAGCAGCGCTTCAGCCCACCGAAAAAAGCGCCCCGTCCGCTCGCGGAGCTGCTGGAGCAAGAGGAAGTGAAACGCAGCATTACCGCTTTTGTAGATCGAAAATTGGATGAGCTATTGTCGCATATAGTACAGCACCGGCTGCCGCTGTGCTGGAACGTGGAGCGCCGTATTTTGGTCAGCGATTTTTTGCTGTCTATTGCCGAGGAAGCTTTGCAGCCGCGTTTGTACTTCGAAAAAACCGATGAGGGTGTGCGCTATCGCCTTTGGTTAGAAAACCGCGATGGCCCCTGGCGCATCAACAAGCGCGAGGTAGTGGTACTGAGCAATACCCCTGGCTGGCTCATTGTGGACGGGCACCTGTATCGCTTAGCGCATATCAATGGCAATATGGTAAAGCCTTTCCTCACCAAGGTGGAGATTAATATTCCGCGTAGCAGCGTGAAGCCGTATTTTCAGAAGTTTATTCTGCGCGTAGTGGCCGCTATTGATATTCAGGCGGATGGCTTCGACATTGTACAACACCGCCGAATGCTGGGCTGCCGCCTCGAACCCGTGCGCGACTGGCTGCGCGATGCTTGGGGGCTGTCGGTGAAGATGCTTTACCCCGGCGCGGAGTTTCTCTGGCGCGACCTCAAAGAGCAGCGCACCACGCTCGAATTTGCCGAAGGCGACGATATTCGTATTTCTAAAGTGTTGCGCCATTTTAAATATGAAACCGGTTGGTTAGAAAAGTTGGAAAACTTGGGCTTGCACAAGGACGGCAACGGCTACTTTGAACTGGCAGCAGCCACCGACGATCCACTTGCGCTGTTAGAATGGTTAGCAATGCATCGGCAAAAGTTGGAACAATTGGGCTTTGAAATAGCCGCACCCCAGATAGACGGGCAAACCCTGTATTTGCAGGCTTCTACCTTGCAATTGCGCTCCGAGCAGCAGCACGACTGGTTCGACCTGCACGGCGAGGTGCAAGTAGGTACGTTTCGTATTCCTTTTCTGGCTTTCGCCAAATATATCCGCGACGAAAACCGCTTGTATCCATTGCCCAACGGCGAGTATTTTCTCATCCCGCAGGAGTGGATGACCAAGTATAAGGCGCTGGCGCAATTCGCCGACCGCAAGAAAGAGGGGCTGCGCCTGTCGAAAAGTCATTATATGCTGCTCTCGGAAATCGGTTTGCAGGATGCCCCTGGTGTCTCCATCGAAACATTAGATGATTTTCAAATATCGCCATTGCTCAAAGCAGAGCTGCGGCCCTACCAATTGGCGGGCGTGCAGTGGTTGGTACAACTCTACGAAAACGGGCTGGGCGCTTGCCTCGCCGATGATATGGGCTTGGGTAAAACCTTGCAAACCATCGCTGCATTATTGCACGCTAAGGCGCAAAAACCGAAGGAGAACGGTGCCGACCACGGGCAGCAGTTAGGGCTGTTTCAAGCTGCCGATGCCGACTTTTTGCAAGCGCTCAATGCGCTGATTGTGCTGCCGGCGTCGTTGGTTTTCAATTGGGCTGCGGAGTTGCAACGCTTTGCGCCCACGCTGTCGGTGTACCAGCACATTGGCAACAAGCGCCACAAAGACCCGCGTCTGCTGTCGCGTTTTGATGTGTTGCTGACAACGTACCAAACGGCTTTACGCGATGTAACTATTTTGCAAAAAATTGATTTTGAGTACATTATATTGGACGAAAGTCAGCAAATTAAGAATAAGGACAGCAAAATTTTTAAAGCCATTAACGAACTGAACGCCCGGCACAAGATCTCGCTGAGCGGCACGCCGATTGAAAATTCGCTATCCGACCTGTGGTCGCAGATGCAGTTTATCAACCCCAATCTATTGGGCAGTTTTACTTTTTTTCAACGCGAATTTATCACCCCGATTGAAAAACGCAACGACGAAGCCAAAAAAGACCGGCTGCGCTCTTTGGTAGCGCCCTATCTGCTGCGCCGCACGAAGGAGGAAGTCGCCAAAGACTTGCCGCCGCTCACGGTGTCGCTGCATTATTGCGAAATGGAGCCGGAGCAAAAGAAGCTGTACGAGCGGGAGAAGTCGGCGGCACGCAATTTGCTGTTGGACAATTTTCAGAGCGACAATCCGCAGTTTCAGGTGGTGGTGCTACAAACGCTAACCAAGCTACGCCAATTGGTGAACCATCCCAAATTGGTACAACCCGATTTTGACAAAGCCAGCGGCAAGTTCACCGAAGTGCTGGAGCAGTGGGACGTTATTCGCCGAAGCGGGCACAAAGCGCTCATTTTCAGCTCATTTGTAAAATACCTTGATCTTTTTCGCACGAATTTTGAAACCAGCCAACAGCCCTACGCTTGGTTGGTGGGTGACCTAAACCAGCAGCAGCGCCGGGCAGCCATCGAAAAATTTCAGAACGACCCCGCCGTACAATCTTTTCTGATTTCTATCAAATCCGGGGGCGCGGGTCTCAATCTCACCGCCGCCGATTACGTGTTCATTCTCGACCCCTGGTGGAATCCTTTTGCCGAGCAGCAAGCCATTGCACGGGCGCACCGCATCGGGCAGGATAAGAATGTCATTGCCTTAAAATTCATTACCAAAGACAGCATCGAGGAAAAAATCCTCAAATTGCAGGAGCGCAAAACCCAACTGGCGGAAGATATTATAGCCGGTGCCGGAGCACTCCGCTTTTCGCGGGGCGAGCTGGCGTTTTTGTTGGAGTAAGGGAAATTTTTAAAAAAATTTGCAAAAATTTATTAATATTCACAATTTCGCCATTTATCATTTTGATATCCACATTTGGAATCTCATCTAAAACACGGATGAATTGTTTTGAAGTATCTGGCTTTGAAATTTTTTCTATTACTATAAACTCCCCAAAAGGCTCTATTTCATTTATTTTGTAAAAATTATTTCGATGCCGGATATAATTAAATTTACCAACCACTTGACAAGACGCACTTTTATCAAAGCACATTGCATCTATGCTTTTTGCACCAACAAGTACCATATCTTTACCCGGTTCGCCCTGAAAAGAATCAAAATTAGCATCTATAAGCCCAATTTTGAATTCGCCTTCATCATCTTGATAAATCCCTGCAGGAATACTATCATGGAAAGACCAACCTGTCTCTGACCTCAAGATAGAACCCAAACCTTCTGGCAGGCTTGCATTTTTTACACTCTTGTTTAAGTATATCGTATCTATTTGTGACTGCGCACATACTGAAATCAAAAAGCACAGGCAAATACATACTAATTTTTCTTTATTTTTCATACGAAAATGGTTACAAAATGAAAGTATTTTAAACAGGCTATACTTAAAGTAAAAGACCTAATTCCTAAATAACTCGCGCAATTTCTCTGCCAAAGCCTCACCATGTAAATTTTTGGCGATTAGCACCCCATTTTCATCCAGTAAAAAATTAGTAGGCAACGTTTTGATACCATATTGGAATGCCACTCCATGCGTGCCGTCTTTAATATCCAGCACGTTTGGCCAGGGTAGCCCATCTTCCTCAACTGCCCATTTCCAATATTCTGTATTTTTATTGACAGAAACCCCTAATATTTCAAACCCTCTAAATTGATAACGATGATACAACTCAAACAGGAATGGGGAATAATAAACTCGACACCTGCCACACCAACTTGCCCAGAACTCAACCAATACATATTTACCTCGATAATCACTCAAATGAACCATATTATCAAATTGATCCCGAAGCGAGAAAGGAATGGCTGGCTTACCTATGCCAATCAAATCATCCAGTTCATACAATTCGTAGTGTAATTTTTGGGCAAAAGAATGCTGCCTTATTCTGTTGCTTAATTTTTCATACACTTGCCTGCGTTCTTCCTTATTAAATACCTGATCTAAATTGTTTGATAGAAATAAACTAACATAGGAATCCGGATATTTTAATATAAAATCTTTAGAAAGAATGGCTATTTGTTTATCATAAAGCTGCTTCTGTTCGCTGTACGTTCTACCTAATGTTGTATCGCCCTGTGCGTACATCATCTGAGAGCTATCCGCCACTGCATTCCCTTTTTCTATCAAAGGATTCACGGCTGTAGCATATTCTTCCCAGATTCGCATTTCTTCCGAGCCTTCTAATTTAGCATCCCAAATCTTATTTGCATCCCCCGAAATTTGATACGTTTTATTTTCCAGAATAAATGTTTTCCACCCTTCCTTTTTTTGTATAAAAATAGTGTAATAACCAGGCTCCTCAACTTGCCCTGTAAGTTCAAAACTTTTACCATATACTACCGCAGAATCGAGTAGCGGTATTTCAGTAATGGAAGTCAGACGGTCGCCCTGCCAAGAAAGATAAACTTTCAAACCCTCGGCGTTTTCTAACTCCCCCTTGATATAAAAACCAGTTTGCCCCTGAATATTGCAGGGGAAAATGAACACTATTAACAAAAAACAATAGCTAAACTTCATAATTTCCATTTAACTCTCAAAAAATAAACGATCTACTAAGCAGCAAAGTTGCTTCTATCTGATTTTCAACACACAGAAAACACCCAATCAGAATAAAATTATCTAAGTAAGCGCGGCAGTCGGTGCAGATGTTAAACCGTTCACAATTTTGCTGCTATTCTTCTATAAAAGCCGGTGTTTTCCCGATCATATCTTTCAATTTACCTACATAATAAATTTCGGCATTTCCTTTTAGATCTTTCCCAAATTTTTTATTGATGAGTGCCCTGGCAAATTTTCCATCAATATGATCCTTTATTCCCTGAGCACGCTTAAAACTCACGGATATCTTTACAGAATCATTTAGTACCAAAATTTGTGATGCATCATGTTGCTCTTCAAAAAACCCCTCGTTGGCTGGGTATGTGTACATCATAAGCGTGTCATGTTGAAACTCAAGGGCGTATTTCATTTCTCCGGCTTTCCACGGTGAAATGGTATCCACCTCAACCTGAAAGCCCATTGCTGCTCTTGCCATGTCACCATAAAGATAAGTATCAATAGTAGAATCTGATCGATAAAATGTAGAAGCATCACCTAATCCCCACGACTTCCATTCTCCATGTAACATCTTATAATATGCTGATACTTCCTGCTGAGCATGCAAAGGTGAAAAATTAAGGCATACGATTATAAGGAAGAAATATTTCAACATGTTTTTTTCAATTTCCCTAAGAATTATTAACCATTTTCTTAAATTTTACATTCCTTTACTCCATCTCCAACAACCCCTTCAAAAGTTTTTTAGCTGCTTCTGAGCTGGGGCGCGGTGCATTAAGGTACAAGATTCCGCCATTTTTATCAATCAAAATATATCGGGGAATACCTTTTATTCTATAATCCATTGATATTTTTGAATTCCATCCCCCCTCAGCAAGTAGCTGTACGCCTCTCATTTTTTTATTAATTACCATTTTTCGCCACGCAGAGCTGTTTTCATCAATGGATACCCCCATGAATATAATTTCCGGATGGTCGGCATAGCTGTCCATAAGTTTTTCAAAGTGTGGTAGCTCTGCAAGGCAAGGAGCGCACCAAGTAGCCCAAACATCTATGTAAATATATTTTCCTTTGTACGCACTTAAAGAATGTAAGAAGCTGTCTATATCCGGATAGGTAAAATCCGGCGTCGGTGCATCAATAGTTAATGGTTCCAATTCTTTAATTATATTAACCAAATTATTTTTATACATTTCATTGACAGATTCATTGAGAAATGATTGATAAAATTCTTCGATACCATTTGCTCCATTCGTTGAAATATGACCTCTAAGCACTTTATATTTTAAATAGTCTTTGATAGTTGCATTACTAAAATCTTTTTCAATACATTGATACCTTGCCAGGAAAAATGAATACACCTCGCTACTCAGGGCGCTATCCCGCGTCAAAAGATCCAGAGCATTTTCTTCTGTTATAGAAAAAAGATAATTACGATAGGCGGGAATGTTCAATAAATCAGCTTCTTCAATAATGATTTTTTCGGTTAGGGAATTGAGGCGTTCACTTGGAGTATAATATTTATCACCCGTTGAACGCCGGTATCTTTGAGGATACACTTGCCTGTAATGAGCTAATGTATAATTTATGTAATTTCCTACATATCTAGTAAAAAGAATATCGTCATCACCATAATGCGCAGCGTATTTTTTTAACGCAGCCTCCGTTTCAGCAAGCATTGCCTCCGTTTTTTCTATAAAAGCTGATTCCTCCATGCCAAAAAGTTCAATATTAACAAATGGCGTAACTTCCATGATGCGAGTTAGCTCTGCTAGCATAATATTTTCGCGCTCGCGGTCGCCAAAGATTAACAGCGAGCCCGGAAAGTCATGTTTATCAAAAGTAATATTGATTGCGTCGCCGGGCCGCACAAACAATTCGATCCTCTGATTGGAACTGAAAGCAAGTGAGATGATTTCCGGTTCTTCCAATGCCAATTCAAGCTCAAAGAAGCCATTTTGGTGGGATATCTCTGCATTCTGATTTTTAGTGGAGTAAATAATAAAAATATCTGTGCCACCAGTTTCAATCTTTCCTGTGATTTTAATTTTGTTATTCGCCCGATTCCATATCAGAGGCACTTCAGCGCTTAAAGATGAGCTGAGTAAAAGCATAAGTACAATAAAAACATTAAGTTTTCTAATCCTGAAGAAAGCACGCATTGTCTTTTTTTAACTCATTATTAATTGTGATAGAAACCCCCTCAATACGATCTTCATAATTAATCCTTATACACTCAGCAAGATGAGACAAATAGTTAATATACTCGATAACCAAATCGGTTGACAAATCTCGATATTCACTAACAATATACATGTCAAAAATAATTAATTTTCCGGCATAAAAGCCCCTGTACGCTCCAGGTAGCTTCTAAGCGTTGACAATCCATATTTAGCTCTCAACTCATCAATGCCTTCAAGCGATTCCATTTTATATAATTCTAACCGATCTCTCTTTTTATTATGAACCAACTGCGTGCCGTATATTTGTGGTAGATGTTTTTTCATTCTAATTCGATCCACTAAAAGAGGGTAAGCGGACTTGTACAATTGCCTTTGTTCCACAGCGTTTTTTATTATATAAAGGTGTTTTTCTTGATTCTTAATATCAGCATGTTGAATAACCATAAATGCTACATCTTCTAACTCCCTACCTACCTTTTGTCTTCCCGGATATCCATGCCTCAACAATATTTTATTTACGAGTAAAATATTTATAGAATCTATAATAGCTTGTTCTTCCCAATAACTTTCATTTCCTTTTATCCATGGACTATATTTTTGATCTGCTCTATACTTTTGATCGCTTTCTTTTATAATAGACAGAATGTCTATTAATGTTGAATCAAAGCTTGAATAAACCGAATCACATAGGTTTTTCACTTTTTCCATTTTCTCCGGACAATAAAAACGACTACAAATTTTAATAAATGGATAATCCCCTTTGAATATAAGGTCACATTCTGTAACGGGGTCAAAATCAATCGCCTGACGCATATATTTAAAAACCGTGTCGGAAGGTGCTTTTAAATGATAATAAGATATAAATATATTGTGCTTATGATCAGATCTAGGATCAGATAAATCTTCTTTATGTGAATACAATAATAATTTCTTGTATGAAGTATAACTATTCTTGTTATCTATGGTCGAGTCAGGGATGTATATATTTTCCTGCCCCAAAGCTGGATTAAAAAAAATTAATGCCCATGATAAACTCCACCAAACGAAATATCCTTTATGATGCATATAAACGGCAAGTTTATTATTGAAAAAATCATATTAAATAGCAGGTGCTCAAAAGAAAAAGCACCTGCCATCTTTAACTCCAGCAATTAAGGACAAGTATTTACGTCCCCTGTCAGTGTATATGAGCCATCCGAAAATGTTGTGTGCCCTCCTCCATGACAGGTATCTGTACCGGAGCCTCCATCATTGTCAGTCCATGTTGTCCCTCCTCCCAAAACTTTTCTTAACTGATTGTCTGTAAGTTTATCCTTTTCAAACTCTTCAACGTTAAGTTTTACTACTTTTTCCATAAGATTCAAGTTTAAAAAATTAGATAATATTCCTATCCTTCTCGCGGTCAGGAATCATGACGTCCGTGTATTATTTTATATAAGGAAGTGACGGAATTTCCCACCTACTCTCTTCAGGGTTTTCGGCATCCCCCTATCAGCTGATGGTACAAAGATAGGGGGGATCACTGCAAAAATTTTGCAGCGGGGCAAGAAAAAGTGTTAAAGTTTTGAAATAGTCTGAAATAGTTTAGAATATACGGGAAAATAGCTTTCTGTGCCATATTTTTGAAGGCTTAATCCGCCTTTAACTTTTTTACTTTTTCCTTCCTTGACGGTGATGGTAAAGCTAAATTGTATTTCACTTTCGTACTGGTAGCTACAGCGGTATTTGCAGTAGGTGATTTCCGCACCAAGCTGCCGCAAGGTATCTATGAGATTATACACCGTCCGCTCGGATACTTCTAAGCGGCTGGCAAGCTGCGCGGGCGTGCCGGTGGCTTTCAGGCGAATGAGTTGATCTAAGCGGTCGAGGAGTTGGAGTTGTTCGAGGAGTTTCATATTTTATGGTTTAAAGGTTAAATTGTTGATGGGTTGATATAAGTCATTATAGTGCTTTTCGCTACTTGCTGTTCGCTGTTGGCGACACAAACAATGCATAATAAATATTTTGGTAAAATCCATTCGTTCAATTAGTTACCGGTTTTTGACGATGTCTAAAAAATTTTCAAAAATCCGTTCGAGTATGCTCTTGTCTTCGGTGATGAGGGTGGCAATGCCGCTCATCCGTTGTCGCAGGGGTATGGTTTTACCGTAATACCGCGCAATCATGCGCAGGCAGGCAGGGCCACAATCCATGGCATCAAACTGCCGGTAGAAGGGAAATCGGTGAATCATGTGGCACGACTAAATTAACATGACAAGGCAATATAGCTCAACTGTGTTATTGCATAAAATGCTAACGTAAAAACCGGGGCTTTATTATACATCAAATTATTAAAAAT
>CALMSO010000106.1 GCA_937872385.1 uncultured Saprospiraceae bacterium | reverse complement strand
GCTACCACTTCTACCCACCGGCCCGAGCTGCGGGCATTGATGGTGTGGTCGTACATGGCTTCGCAAGCGGTAGCAGGCAGATAAAAGCGCCCTTGGTACGCAGCGTTGAGCCGAATCAGGTAGGTTTGTGTCTGGTTTTGAAACAAATCAAAAAACGTATGCACGCGGTCGTCGCGGAAGTCTTGGTACTTAGGCGTAGCAGATGCCAAAAGTCCCTGGCTGTCGTCCAGGCGGGTATTGAGAATTTCCCAACCCGACGGAAAAATCTGACTCAGTGCCAACTCCCGGTAGGGCATAGCGCGCATGCCGGGATGGGTCACTTTCACTTCCGCTACAAAATCCGTACCCTGCGGAATGCGCGTCGGATCGAGGCTACGGCCGTCAAGCGTTTTGTATAAAACACTCACATTCAAATTATTAGCAGCAGCCGTTTCTTCGCCAGCCACGGGTTGCCCGCGCAGTATGAGGCGTGCGAAAAGCATAGCTTGCCCTGTATTTTTTACCGAAAACTTACCAGCGCTTTCGGCAGGTACTTGTATCTGAAACAGCGGCGTAGTGGAACCGGCATTGACACTTTTGCCATTCAAAGCATAAGTAAAGGTGTAGCGCTTGCCCACCTCCGAAGCCCTGACGAATTTGCCAATTGCCAACAAACTAAAGCCCAGCGCTTGTGTGCTGTACCACTGGCTGCTACCCAAGGATTGCGCCAAGTCGCGCACCTGCTGTCCGGCGGTTTCTTTGTCGCCCATGAGGGTGAGCGTTTCTAAAATCATCGCCGCATCGCGCAGATCAGAGCCGTAGGTGTACGACAATTCATTGTAAGCGGATACGCTGCGCGCCAATCCTTTGGTCAGGGTTTTGGCTACTTCGGGTTTGCCCGATACGGCATAGGCAGCGGCGAGGCGCCATTTGGCTTGCAAATTCAGGTTTTTGCTTTCGCGCAAGCGATTCATTGCGCCGGTTTCGGCATCTTTGGCCAAAGCGAGGGTATATAATCGGTAGGCTTGATTCAACTCATGGCTCTGGTCGCTCACAAAACCGTATTCCTTCTGGCGCGGATCCCACATGCGGGCAACTTTTTTCTGAAATTTCAGCCAGCGATCGAGCATATTGCTGGGCACGGTATAGCCCAATGCTTTGGCTTCCAAGAGGAAATGCCCCGCGTAGTTAGTGCTCCACTGGTCGGGAGTGCTGCCGCCGGGCCAAGATGCGAAGCCGCCGTTTTCGGTTTGAAATTGCTTCAAGCGCTCGATGGTCGCCTTGATGTTATCGGGCACGGCTTTTTTCTGGGTATCGTTTAGCTCCATTAGTTTGTTGACGTACAATTGCGGAAAGCCACCAGACAGCGTCTGCTCCAAACAACCGTAAGGATATTGCAACAAATAATTCAGCCGCTCGCCGAGATTAATCGGTGGGATGTTAGAAATTTCTAAAATGCCTTCATTGGTGCCGCGCATCCCGACGGGGTCGAAATTTTCCGACCATTCTTCATTGGCATTCAAGGTTTTAGATAGAATGTTGGTCACCACCGGGTTGGGATTGCGCACTTGTATTTCAATCTCTTGTTTGGCGGTTTCGCCGTTGCCTTGTGCGGTGACAGTAAATTTTGCTACGCCGACATTTTCTGCCATTTTTATATCAAATTCTACTAATCCGTCGCCGGGTTGATTGAAGTTGATGGATTGCGATTTTTGTGCAATGCGCGCCAGTCCACTGTTTTCGGCAACCGTCACCGTTACGTTTTTCACTTTGGGCTCCATGGCAAATACGTTCACCGGCAGCTTGAGTGATTCGCCCGGCCCCAGCACGCGCGGCAGCGTAGCGAGAATCATCAGTGGTTTTTTCACCGGGGTCATTTTTTCTGTCATGCCGTAGGCACCATCGCCCGAAGCGACCACCATGGTGCGCACTGCTCCGACGTAATTCGGTAGCTTGATTTGATGTTTGGCCGAGCGTCCGCCCTTGAGTTCAAAGGGTCCGAGGTGCATTACTACCGGCTCGAAGCGATTGGCTCGATCCTGCGCGGCCGCGCGATTGAGTTCGCCATCACCGCCAATGCTGAGCACGCGCTCTAATTCGCCGCCGTAAGCGCCCAGCACGTAGTCATACACATCCCAGGTACGCACGCCGAGGGCCTCGCGCGCAAAGAAGGCATCCCAAGGATTGGGTGTATTGAAGCGGGTCAGCCCCAGCAGCCCTTCATCTACCACGGCAAGGGTGTAGCTCATTGGCTTGCCATTCTTCTCAGATACTTCTACCGTCACGGTTTGCTCTGGCTGTAAGGATTCCGGCATTTTTAATACTGGTTGTAGGCGCGTTTTGGGGTCTTCTACCATCACCGGAACCACCCCGTACATCCGTATCGGCAGATCATTTTGCGCTTGCGCGTGGGGTTGCAATAGCTCGACATGAGCATAGACGTTGGGCGTCATATCGGCGGTCGTTTTGAAAGTGATGGTATTTTTACCTTTTTGTGCATCTGCCCAGAAAGATTGCAATACTTTAGTGCCATTTTCAATAGTGACCAAAGCGCGGCCCGCCTCGCCGGTGGGGATGGTCAGCGTTACGGTTTCGCCGACGTTGTACTTGGCCTTATCCGCTTGGAAAGGCAGCATGGCTGCGGCCGAGCGCGCCTGCATATTGTCTTCCTCGTACCAGGGGTAGCCGGCATTGAAAAAGTCGCCCGCGCAATGCCCGCTTTGCGTATCGCACACGCGCACGAGGTAGCGGCCCCAGTCGTCCACTTTTAGGCTCCAGGTAGCCATGCCTTGCCCATTGGTAGTCACGGTACGTTTTTGCACAGCCGCGTAGTGGTCGCTGGAATTGAAGCGCGACACGTAGTCGTAGCCTTCGTCCCACCACCAGCGCCATTCTACTCGGTACAGCCCAATGCTGAGGCTGCGATTGGCTAAGGGCTTGCCGGAAGCGTCCACTGCTATAAAGCCGAGTTCATTGTTTTTATTGACATCCAATTGCTTGTCGCCGAATTGATTCGCAGGAATGCGCACGCCCGTGTACGCCCGAAAAGGGTGGTAGGGTAGGGTGAAATTATCCGAACTAAACTCGCCGCCCCGCTCGAAAACACGGGTTTTGAACGTAGCTGACAACTTGCCGGGCACGAGGGTATTATCCAACAAGGTGGCTCGCACTGTGGCATTGCCGTTTTCATCGAGGGTATTATCGAAAATAACTTTAGGCTCGGCGTAGAAATCGCGCGCCGGATCGTCAAACTGGAAGTCTTTGAATTTTTCAAAACGGGTTGATGTGGCTTTCAATTCTACCTCTACCAAAGCCCGTAGCCCTTTGGCCGGTGCGCCGTGCAGCCAGGTGGCGTTCAAATTCGCGGTAAGCGGCTGGTCGGCTACCGACAATTCTTTTTTGCCAAAATCAACGTTGATTTTCAGGCGATTAGGTTTGACGGTTTCGATGCGAATAACTCGGTCAAACGTTGCACCGCCTGCTTTTACCTGCGCCATCCAGCTACCGGTAGGTGCGTCGGGGGGGGTCGCAAAATGCAAAGCATATATCTGGCCCGCACTCGGCGATACGGTGCGTTTTTCCTGCACTTGCCCGCGCGGGTCGGTCAGTTCAAAAGCAATAGGATAATTGTTCGGCAATTTATTGCCTCGGTCTTCCAGCACAAAATTCAAAAACACCGAATCGCCCGGCCGCCATACGCCGCGCTCGCCGTAAAGATAGCCTTTCAGCCCTTTTTGCGTCACTTCGCCCGCCACATCGAAGCGGCTGAGCGACAGCGCGTTGCCATTTTCTAACTTCAAATAGCCGCGTTGCTTGTCTTTTTTGGCAATGACCACAAAAGGCTTGCGGGGCAGTTGTACCTCCACCGTACCGTTGCTACCGGTTTGCGCTGAGGTGAGCAGTTGCTGTTGAAAATCGTAAAATTCGAGGGTAACGTTGCTCATTGGCTCGGTGGTGCGAATGTCGGCCACAGAAGCGAAGAACGAATTATCATTGCCACCTTTTGCTACAATGCCAAGGTTGGAAGCCAGCACATTGCGCTGCAAAAAGCGTTCGGTATTGTAATAGGCAGGGTAGCAGGGATCGTCGCGGTGCCCCCAACTGTAGCCATCGTACCAGCCTTCGATGCCGTACCAGCTATCCATGATGCTGATGTAATCGCCATTTTCGTCGAGATTTTCGGCGGTCGTTGTCAGATTAGCAGCTGTAGTGCCGCCAGCGCTGCTGTTGGCGTCGCAGAAGTAGGTAGCATACGCCGGTCGGTAGCCAATGCGCACTTGGTAGATAGCTTCAGGATCTTTTTCCACCATACTGCTGAGGTCGAGGGCGTAGCGCGTCCATTCGCTGCTGCGGGCGCGGGGATTGAGGTTGTTGAGCGCAATGCGTTTTTGCATCACTACCCGCCCGACGCGGTAGAGGTCGTAATTGCCACTGATATCGTTGGTTTGCAGAAATTGCAGAATATTGTTATGGTAAATTTTAAACACTTCCACGTCCACGGCATTCAAGCTGATGGCTTCAAACGGAAAAATTAATCCGTCGGAATTAGGCAGAATCACGCCGCGCCCCACCAGACGCACCTGCGGTTTGGCATCGTGAAAAGCCACCTGCCACTCGCTTGGATTGGCCATGCGTTTGTCTTCAATAGTGCGAATGCCCGGACTCACGATGATGCGGCGCTGCCCCACAATGCGCTCCGAAGGATACACCCGCAGGCGATTGCCGTCAATGGTATAGCGCAGCATACCGCTATAATCGCTCAGGCGCACCAGCCCATCAAGGTTCTGGGACTCTTGCAAGGGGTCGGAAAAAAACAGCAGCACGTATTGCTCCTGCTCCTGCACCACGCGCGCGTCGGTCACCTTGAAATCCTTGAGTGCAGGCACTTCCACCGCTTTTTTATCGCGCAGCACCACATTGAGTGGTTTGCCGTTCCATTCAAGATTAAAATCGGAAGGCTGAGCACCCCGGTTGATGCTGCTCACGGTGAAGCTATGCACCATGCGGTTGGGTTCGTGTTCCCAGCGGACGGGCAGTTCCTTGCTGCCTTGTTTGGCTACGAGCACTTTTTGCACGTCTTCTTCGGCGGCCACATCGGCGGTGAACAAGGTACCGCTGAACTCCTGCCGGCTCATGTCGCGGCGGTCGGGCGCCTGGAAGCCATTGGTTTGTACTTCTACATGCTGGTCGCGGGTGCGGAAATCAAACGAAAAACTCGCGGCATCTTTTGGCAGATTCTGGATGAGCTTACGCAAATTCACCGTAGCGACATAAGCCGTACCCGACGCCAGCTCCTTGTCTGGTTCAAACAAGAGGGTGCGATCATCACTCCAAGTAGCCTTGCCGGCAATCGAGGGGCTAAACGACAACACATTGGTAGCTACCGCTTCTCCGACCTGGTCGGTGTCCACTATCGCATTGGCAAAGCGCACCCGGATGGGATCGGCTTTGGAAACCAAGCCTGAGGTGTAGCCATACACATAGGAACTCAGACTTTCGGGGACGCCCGCGGCGCGTTGGTCGCGTTTGCAGGCAGAAAAAACGAGTACGAGCAGCAGGGCCGGCAGCAGAGCCGAAGCCACAGCACGAGGAGGGATGTTGTTGAACATGGTTTTATTATCTGATTTTGGTATT
>CALMSO010000105.1 GCA_937872385.1 uncultured Saprospiraceae bacterium | reverse complement strand
TTTTACATAAAATATTGCATAAACTTTTCTAAAACAAATAAAAATCCGGCTACAACTTAATAGTCGTAACCGGATTATGATGCAGCTTAATAATAAGGTTATTTATTATTTAGCGATAAGCATCATTTTGTGCCGTATTCGGGTTGGCATTGATTTCCACGCTCGGAATCGGGAATACCTGACGAGCAGGGTTGGTCAATGAAGCAGGAGCACCGGGCGAATTCTTACGCGGTACGGATGCCAGCACCTGAAGGGCTTTTCCGGTGCGCAACAAGTCAAACCAGCGCTGTCCTTCAAAGGCAAATTCTACTTTGCGCTCGTTGAGAATATCATCAATGCTAGTAATGGCATTTAGCGGCGGCAGGCCTGCACGCGTGCGTACGGCGTTGAGATCATCCACTGCATCGCCCTTGCTGGTGAAGAATTTCGCTTCGGCACGAATGAGGTACATTTCGGCGATGCGCAGGATGTGTACATTGTCAATATTACCCGGCTTGATGTACTTGGTCGGATAGAAAAACTGCGCCACATTATCAAAAGCATAAAGGCGCTTGCGCTCGTCGGCATCATCTATTGAGTTGTAAAACTCTTCGTGGGCAGCGAGTTCGCCACGGCCACCGATAGCCCCAGGTACATACCAAAACCGCACGGTACTTTGGTCCACGTTGTCGAATTGCAATTCAAAAATGGATTCGGACGTGTTTTTAGTAGCAAAAATATTGGCGTAATCTTCTTGCAATTGGAACTTGCCGTCGTTAATCACTTGATTAGCAAAGTTTTCGGCTTGTTCATAATTTTTCAGATACAAATGATACCGAGCGAGTAAGGCTCTGGCCGCCGCCTTGGTCAGGCGAGCGGGCGAGCCAGTGTCGGGTAGCAAATTGAGCGCCTGCTGGAGATCGGCACCAATCTGGCTATAAGTCTCCTGCAAGGATGTTCTGGGCAGAAATACTGCCTGACGGGAAGGCTCAAGCGGCAGGGAAATGCCCAGGTCGCCATACACACCGGGAATGCCACCCCAAACCAGTGCTGCATCGAAGAAAGCCAGCGCACGGGCAAAGTAAGCTTCGCCAAGGGCGCGATCTTTCTGAGCTTGAGTAGCATCGGCTACGCCGGGCGCACCGGCAATGATGTTATTGGCTTGATTCACCACCCGATACATGAAAGTGAATAAATCCCGTACTTCATTATTATCCGGGCTGACGAGGTAAGTATCCATTTCGCGGTAAAAATCCCAAGTACCTACGCTTTGGGAAATATCACTGGACACATCGCCCAAGAAAAAATGCTTACCATTATAATAACCGGTTTGTAATGCATCATACAAACCCGATACGGCGGCATTGAGGGCACCATTATTGGAAATGGCAATTCCGTCCGAAATAGCTGCCTCCGGCTCTGTCTCCAGTACATTACAAGCAAATGCAAAGACCGCGAGCAAGAAGATATATATTGCTTTTTTCATGATTACTGTTTTTTAAAATTTACCAAAAAAATGTGCTGCATGTTACATTATTTAAAATGTAACGGTCAGGCCTCCCGTAAAAATACGCGGATTGGGGAAGGTAAAAAATTCAATACCTTGAGTTAACTGGTTGGCAGCCGTACCGGTCAATTCTGGATCAAGACCACTGTAATTCGTGAACGTCAGCACGTTTTGACCAGTGATATACACCCGGAACTTCTGCATACCCATTTTTTGGGTAATGTTGGACGGTAGCGTGTAACCAATCACGAGGTTTTTCAGACGCACGTAAGAGCCATCTTCTACCAAGCGCGAGGGGCGCAGGTCGGCCGCGTAATTGGCCGGGCTCATACGCGGTACGTTCGTGATGTCACCTGGCTGTTGCCATCTGTCGAGTTGGCTTCTCAGGTAGCCTGTGTTGCGGGTACCACCGTGCTCCATGAAGAAGCGCGTCCAGTAGAGTTGCTCGTTGCCAAGGCTATACTGCCAGAACATCATGAAGTCGAAGTTTTTGAAACGCATGGTGCTGGTAATCCCCCCGAAGAGGTCAGGTTGTGCATCGCCTACAAAAAAGCGGTCGCGGCCAGCATTGAACTGCTCGGTGCGGGAATCGCCATTGACCGTTCTCCAGATAGCATCGCCAGTTTGCGGATCTACTCCCAATTGCTCATGGAACCAGAACGAATAAAGCGGCAAGCCTTCTTCATAGCGGAAGGGGCTACGGTTATAAACTTCCAGCGGGGCAAACAATCTCCGTACAATGCCTCTATTATGAGCGGTATTAAAATCAACCGACCAAGCGAAGTCCTTACGGTCAAAAAGTGTAGCGTTAATGCCCAATTCCCAGCCGGTGTTTTCCACCTCGCCGAAGTTCTGTACTTGGCTGTTGAAGCCGGTGGTACGTGGCAGCGGTACTTCCAGCAGCAGGTCGCGGGTATATTTGTTGTACCAGTCGAAAGTAAGAATCACACGCTCGTTGAGAATACCCACGTCAAGTCCAAAGTCAATTTGGGTGGTTTCTTCCCATTTCAAATCGGGGTTAGCCAATTGCAATGGCCGTGTACCCGGTGCGGTGGTATAGTTAGCACCGCCCGTCCAGAGGCCGCGGGCTGCAAAGTCATTGATACCGTTCTGGTTACCCGTGATACCATAGCTGGCGCGCAGTTTCAGTTCGTTGATAAAAGAATTATCTTTTAGAAAGTTCTCTTCCGACAGACGCCAAGCAGCGCCGATGGAAGGGAAAGTACCCCAGCGATTGGCTTCACCGAAGCGCGAGGAGCCGTCGTGGCGTACATTCACAGTTACAATGTATTTGCCAGCAAAATCGTAGTTGAGTCGCCCAAAGAAAGAAGCAATGCCCCATTCCGTCGCGTTGGAAGTAGCGCGCTGCACGGCAGCAGAAGCGATACGCCGGAAATCGTTGCTCGGAAACTGCTCACCAATGGCACGCGTGAACTCGTTGCGAGAGGTTTGTACCGACTGACCACCCAGCACCGTCAGGTAGTGCTCGCCACCGAGGTTTTTCTGGAAAGTCAGGATGTTTTCCCAGATCAGGTTGTCATCAATCGTAACCGAAGAGCGACCTACGCCATTTACGGGCGCACCGGTATTCATCTGCGTTGGGAAGTAGGCATCTTCTTTGAGCTGGTTGTAGTCCACGCTACCACTGGTCTTAAAGCGCAGGTTCTTGGTAATTTCCCATTCGCCATATACATTCGCCAATACGCGGTTGACATTCATCTGCAAATCCTGGAAGTCCACTACAGCAATAGGATTCTCAAAAATGGAGAACTTGGTCAGGGTGCCATCTGGCTGGAAAGGTGAAATATTCGGCGGCAAGAAATAAGCGCCCCCCATCGCACCGTTGATGTTGTCGTCATTATTGGCACGCAAGCGTCGGTTGCGCGAGTAGAGCACACTGGTACCTATTTTGATTTTGTTGCTTGCATCAAAATCGAGGTTCACCCGACCGGTAGTGCGCGTAAACTGATTGTTTTTCAGGATACCGTCCTGTTGAAACTGGTTACCGCTGATGAAATAACGCACCCGATCCGAGCCACCAGAAATCGAGAGGTCCACATTATTCATTGGTGCATTGTCCCGGAAAATCAGAGAATTCCAGTCGGTATCAACACCGCCGCTCCCAGGGTTGGGGTAAGGCAAGGTAGCTGCATTGCGCTGACGAGCCGCGTCGTTCATTAGCTCTTCAAATTCACGGGCGTTTACCAATAAGTCGGAAGGGCTGCGCCAGAGGTTCTGAATGCCAGTATAGGCATTGAGCGTTACACGCGCATTTTGGCCTTTTCTACCACGCTTAGTAGTGATGATGACCACGCCATTGGCAGCACGCGCACCGTAAATAGCCGTAGCCGAGGCATCTTTCAAAATTTCGACCGACTCGATGTCAGCCGGATTCAGGTCAGCTAAGGGGTTGGTGCGTTGCCCCCCTACGCCCTCGGATTCCAGCGGCGTGGACACTACCGGAATACCGTCAATTACGTACAGCGGATCGTTGCTGGCCGTAAGCGAAGTGGTACCGCGTACCCGCACGAACATACCGCCCCCCGGAGTGCCGGAGTTGGAGCTGATTTGCACACCTGCGGCGCGCCCCTGCACGAGTTGATCCACACTGGCCGCAGGCAGATTTTCAATCTGGGCAGCGCTGACCGAACTTACAGCACTGGTCAGTACGCGGCGTCCTTGCGAACCGTAGCCTGTTACTACAATTTCGTCGAGAAAAGAGACGCTGCTTTCCATGGACAAGCTGACTGTGGTGCGGTTTCCTACTGTCACTTCCGTGGTTCTCAGACCCGTGTAAGAAAACACCAGAATCGCATTGTCATCTGGTACTGTCAGGGTGTATCTGCCGTCAATATCCGTGGCCGTACCCGTTGAAGTACCTTTCACTAAGATAGTCGCTCCGATTACCGGCAATCCGTCTTCGCTTGACGTCACTACCCCGGATACTTCCTTTTGTCCCATAGCAAGGACTGCCACCAGCAGCAATGGCAGGATAGATAGAATCCTTTTCATAAAAAATGGGTTTTAAGTGTTTTAAAAAAATCAAATTCCAGTATAGTCGTTGAACGCATGAGCGAACTAACGTTTGTTCGTTTCATTGCCAACAGTTGGCTGCTTGGGGAGTATTTTTATTTTAAATAAATGACCGGAAAAAGTATTTGATTTGTTTCTTGTGCTAAAAGTACAACGAAAATTATTGCTTGTGCGCTGCCAGCAAAAAAAATAAAAAAATGACGTTTTTTTTCTGATTCTGCATTGAAAGTATTGAAAAGTTGCTACTTTCGTAAATTTTTCGTTTATTTTTTATCAATTTTTACATCTTACTATTTCTGCCTCTACAGAACATAATACTGCCTCCAAGCCGGATAAGTAATGTTGGATTTGCTAGCAAAACTATGAGTTGGAATCTGTTTCAGAATAGGCTAAGAACAAGATTCAACAGGGGTTCACAAGAAGAATTTTATTTTATAATCCGAAAACGAGACAACATTAACAAACAATTTCTCATAAGGTTGGACAAAAGATTGTCGCTTGTTTTTCACTTTTCCTGAATTTTTTTAAAAAAAATGCCAGCCCTTTGACCAATTCGAATAAAGTGAGTGTTTACAGCCCATGAAGTGCTCAAGTTCTGCCAGCTCTGTTGTATTTTTATCCCAAAACCCGCTTAACTTCGCACAAAGTGTACACTTTTGCGCATTAACCCGGCAAAACACACCTAAAGATTAAGCCAATGACAATCCGTTTTTTACTCTGGATGGCAACCGCTGCGGCCCTGCAACTACCTTTGACACCTCTTGGCACATTGGCCAACGAAGAAATTTGTGATAATGGCATAGACGACGACGGCGACGGACTAATTGACCTCAATGACCCAGACTGTGCCTGCCAGGAAGCTACGCCGATTTCGCTGATTCCTAATCCGTCTTTTGAAGCGCAGGACTGCTGCCCCAATGACCGCAGCCAACTGCACTGCGCTACCGGCTGGCGGCAGGCCTCGGAAGCTACAACGGACTATCTGCACACCTGCGGCTGGGCAGGCTGGCCACACCTACGCCCCCCTCTGCCCTTGCCCGACGGCGATGCGGTGGTGGGCTTTCGCAATGGACGCTTTGGCAACATCAACCAGCCCGGCTGGAAAGAATATACCGGAGCCTGCCTGCTCTCACCCCTAAAAACTGGTGTAACCTATCGTTTTCAGTTTCATATTGGCTTCCTCACCACTCAAATATCGCCGCCAACTAAGGTCGCACTTTTTGGTACAACCGCCTGCCAAAACCTACCCTTTGGTATTGGCGATGCCAACTTCGGCTGCCCCACCAATGCCCCCGGCTGGCAACTACTCGGCGAGGTGGAGGTAAGCGGTTTTAATGAATGGAAAGTATATAACATTGTCGTTACTCCCCGCGAAGACATGGCGGCCATTGCCATCGGCCCGGATTGCGTCTCAATCTCAGCCAGCGGCAATATTTACTACTTTTTCGACAATCTGATTTTAGCCGACCAGCGCGCTTTCGATTTCAGAATATCCGCTACGACGCAACCCTGCGACCCAGCATTTGGATTGCAAGTACCCGCTTATGATTCGCTACAATACCAGTGGTACAAAGACGGCATTGCGCTGGTAGGCGAAACCCGCCCTCGATTAGAAATGCCCGATGGCGAAGGAAATTATCAGGTTAGAATTGTGAGCCGCGAAGACTGCCGAGTGCTGCGCCCCTATGCGCATCGTATCCCGGTGTTTTACGCCCAAACCAACGCCACTATTTGCCAAGACGAGCAGTATTTTTTCAATCGCCGAAACCTGACCGAATCCGGCATTTATTGGGATACCTTGAAAACTGCGCTCCAATGCGACAGTTTTGTACAGCTCAGCCTGCGCGTGGTGGGAACCCAACGCGACACGGTGCGGGCAAAAATTTTCACAGGGGATGCCTATGCCATGGGGCGGAGTCGTTACAGCCGTCCTGGCGCTTATGACGCAGCGCTGACCTCGTCCATCGGCTGCGATAGTTTGGTGCATCTTGACCTACAGTTTTATCAAGTGTTTTTTCCAAATGCCTTCTCACCCAATAACGACGGGCATAACGACAGTTTTACCATCTTCGGCGGGAATGATTTAACGGAAATTGTTTCCTTGCAAGTTTTTGATCGCTGGGGCAATCTCGTTTTTCATGGAAAGAACCTACCGCCCAATGACCCGAACGCTGGCTGGCGCGGATTGTATAATGGCCAACCAGTGCCCAACGGCCTGTATGTTTACACCACACAATTGTTAATGGATGACGGGAAAACACACCCTTTTTCTGGATCAGTGCTGCTGCTTAGGTGATGAGTGATAGCTATTAGCAAAGTGTTGTAATCCTATTTGCTTTTTGCTTTTCGCAAATGCCGAACCGCGCGCCACCAGAAAGCCGGCTTGAACAAGCGTTTGAGATGGCCAAGATCTTCCATCAGCTCCGAGCAGAACCGCACAAAATAGGCGTTGCCCGCAATGGTATTCGCTAACAGGTTGGCTATCCGCGGATAAGCCAACATCAACTGCAAACGGTAGCTCCAGCGCATTTCTGAGCCAAGTACCCGCTGTACGCGCCGGTCGTATGACCGCATAAATGTTGCCGAAAAATTATTTTGCAACAAACACTGCTCTGCCAGTTCGGCGGCTATAATGCCACTATAAAAGGCATTGCCAATACCTTCGCCGGTGAGCGGGTCAATCAGATGACCGGCATCGCCCACGAGCATATAATGATCGCCGGAAATCGGGCGCGTTTTAGAGCCCAACGGCAGCGGAAATCCCCGGATAGCCCCTTCCAATTCGGCGTGTGCAAAGCGCTCGCGCAGCCCGGGGTGCGTAGTCAAAAGCGCTGGCAACAACTTCCGCAAATTGACCTTACGGCGGCTCAATACATCCGTGCGCAGCCCCAGCCCTACATTGGCGCTACCATCGGGCAGCGGAAATATCCAGAAATAACCTGGCACAATAGATTTGATGAAGTGCAATTCAATGGTATCGGGGCGCAAGCCCTCCACTTTTTGGTAATACGCCCGCACCGCGCCTGCATGGTGACGGGGGTCTTTGGCTAGCCCTGCTATGCGACGACTAAAGGGCGACTGCGCTCCGGAAGCATCTATCAGCAGGCGGGTTCGCCACTGCCATTTACCAGTTTTATCGGATAGCCAAAAACCATCGGGACGTTTTTCAAATTGTTCGATAGCGACATTTTCGTACAGCCGAATATTATTTCGTTTTTTCACCTCTTCAATCAGAAAATGATCGAAATCCAGGCGGCGAGCTACATAGCCGGGGGCATTGGCAGCGTTTTGGTTTGGCATTGGCTGAAAAGGAATACACACCTCGCGCAAGTTGGGCGCAATGAACGTAATGCTATTGACACGTTGCACCGGTAGGCTATCATCGAAGCGTTGCAACATGGCGGGGTCGAGCCGACCGAGCAAGGTCAATACCTTACTACTAATAGCATCGCCACAAATTTTATCCCGAGGAAAAGTTGCCTTATCAATTAGAGTACAAGGAATGCCCAGGTAGCTTAACTTGAGCGCCGTGGCAGCGCCACCGGGCCCCGCGCCGAGAATGCAAATATCGGTTTGCTGCATGGCATTGAAAATCAATTGGAAAGCATTGAACTACGAAAGTGCAGGACAAAAAAAAGGCCTGGCAACTACTAACGTGTTTGTGATTAGAGCGCCAGGCGATAGTTGTTCATAGTCATGTGGTGCAAAGATAATACAAGATTTTTCAAAATGCAAGGCTTTTTTATAAAAAGTGTGGTATTGATGAGGTATTTTTTACAAAATTTCACCTAAATCTTTCGGCTTAGCTTTTACGGTTGTAGAATATGTCGTAGTTTTGCTACCCGTTGATACGGAGAAGTGCCAGAGTGGTTGAATGGGCCGCACTCGAAATGCGGTGTACTGG
>CALMSO010000104.1 GCA_937872385.1 uncultured Saprospiraceae bacterium | reverse complement strand
TGCTGTGCTTAGCCGCCTGCAATCCCGTCGCCGACACGCCAGCTACCGAGCCAATCAATACCCACGCTGCGCTCGTGGATTTCTTCTTTCAATGGCGCACCTTTGCTGCTCCGCTTATGAACGATGGCGTACCCGACTACACGGCCGCTGCCATGCGCCGTCAGCACCAAGCATTGCCGCAATGGCAAAAACGCCTCGCCGCCGTGGACACTACCGGCTGGCCAATCAAACATCAGGTGGACTGGTACCTGATTTGGGCAGAAATGAATGGCCTCGATTTCAAACACCGCGTGAAGCAACCCTGGTCGCGCGATCCGGCTTTTTATGTTTGGTTTTATCCCGACCCTTCGGATGTGCCCGAGCGCGAAGGCCCCAACATCTACGGTTGCGTAGAATTGCCCGCCTATGCCTGGCCGCTGAGCACCGCCAATGCCGCCGAAATAGCCACCCGTTTGCGCAAAGCAGAAGCTGTTTTTGCACAAGCCCGCACCAACCTTACCGGCAACGCCCGCGACCTCTGGATAACCGGCATTCGTAGCATCCGCGAACAAAGTGCTGATTTAGAAGCATTTGCAGAAAAAATTCAAGCCGAGCACCCCGACTTGGCTGCCGCGGCCCGCGCGGCCCGCGCCGCTTCCGACGATTTCGCCGAATGGCTTGATACACAGGCAGATAGCAAAACCGGAACTTCGGGCGTAGGCAAGGAGCACTACACCTGGAATTTGCAAAAAGTACACCTGCTGCCTTACACCTGGGAGGATGAAGCACTACTGCTGCAACGCGAACTGCACCGCGCCCACAGCGCCCTGCGCCTGTTCGAGCATCGCCACCGGAAGTTGCCTCAACTAGGCAAAATTGATAATGCTGCCGACTACGATCGCCTACTCAATGAAGCCGTGACCGAATACATCCAATTCTTTGAAGAGGCGGAAATCGTCACCATGAAAGACTACATGGACCCGGCCCTACGCGCACAGATTGGGCGATTCCGGCCCAACGACGGCATTCGCGGCTTCTTTGACGAAATTGGCTACCGCGACGGCATCGTGATGCGTACCCACCACTACCACTGGATAGAATTGGCTCGCCTGCGCGAAGAACCCAACGAAAGCCCTATTCGGCAAACGCCGCTCTTATTCAACATCTTCGATAGCAGGGCCGAGGGCCTCGCCACCGCCATGGAAGAACTCATGATGAATGCTGGACTCCTCGAAAACCGGCCCCGTGCCAAAGAACTCATCTGGATTATGCTGGCCCAGCGCGCGGCCCGTGGACTCGGAGGTTTGTATCAGCACGGCTTAGAAATGACCTACGAAGAAGCCTGCAACTTTGCTTCTAAATGGACACCCTGGGGGCTGCTCCCTGCCGACGGCGGCACCATCACACACGAGGAGCAATTCTACCTGCAACAACCGCCCTACGGTACCAGCTACGTGACTGGCAAGCTCGAATTCGACCGCATCATCGCAGAATACGCCCGCCAGCGCGAAGGCAAATTTGTATTGAAAGCATTTATGGACGAGATCAATCGCATCGGCATCATTCCTACTTCGCTCATTTATTGGGAAATGACAGGCGATAAATCTTTATTAGAAAAGGCGATTGGGGGTTGAGAGGGTTGCAATAAACATCCAAAATCTGGTTTTCTAAAAAATTACACCATGAAAAAATTCATCGTCTTATGCACTTTTCTTGGGCTGGCGCAAAGCTTGTGGGCACAAATTGATGCTCGACTGATGCGCTATCTGGATGTGTCGGAAACACAAATTGTCTTTGTGTATGGCGGCGACATCTGGACGGTACCCAAAACCGGCGGACTGGCCACACAACTCACGCGCTCGCCGGGCGAGGAATCGTGGCCGCGCTTTTCGCCAGATGGCAAATCCATTGCCTACACAGCTAATTACAATGGCAATCAGGATGTGTACGTCGTGCCGGTGGGTGGCGGGCTGCCCGTGCGGGTCACCTATCAATCGCATGCCGACCGAATGGTAACTTGGCACCCCGATGGCGAAAGATTGCTTTTTGCGTCGCGGCGCGAGTTGGGACAACGCTCTTCCAATCAGTTTTTTTTAGTAAATAAAAATGGCGGATTAGCGGAGAAATTACAAATTCCTTACGGCGAATTAGCAAGTTATTCACCAGATGGAAATTATTTAGCTTACATTACTAAAATTACGGAAAATTATCCTTTCAAACGCTACCGGGGCGGCCTCTCCTCTGATGTAATTATTTATGATTTGCAAAATAATACCGCCGAAAATATTACACAAAGCACTGCCATTGACGGCAAGCCAGCCTGGGCAGGCGACAAGGTGTATTTCCTCTCGGATCGGGGGGCAAATATGCGCCTCAACATCTGGATGTACGATACCCGTACCAAGCAAATTGCACAAGTGACTGATTTTGAGGATTTTGACATTTCCTACATGTCCGCCGGCCCGAAAGATATCGTCTTTGAAATGGGAGGCAGCCTCTACCTAATGGATTTGGCAACGCAGCAGCACAAGCCCGTGCCCGTGCAAGTGGTCAGCGATTTGTCTATAGAAATGTCACAAACTAAGGATGTAAGCAAACAAATTAGCAGCATGAGCGCCAGCCCTGAAGGCAGACGCGTGGTGTTTGAAGCGCGTGGCGAGCTATTCAATGTGCCTGCTAATGAAGGCTTTACGATGAATATGACCCAATCGAGTGGTGCCTTCGACCGGCAGCCGGCTTGGTCGCCCGATGGGAAGCACATCGCGTACTGGAGCGACCGTTCGGGCGAGTACGAGGTTTATCTGCAAGCAGCTGATGGCAGCGCCCCCGCGAAGCAAATATCCAAGCGTGGCAAGGGTTTCGGCTATACGCTTTATTGGTCGCCCGACAGCAAAAAGCTGGCTTTTATGGACGAAAACAATGATATTTCGGTGCTGGATGCAGCCACCGGCAGTAGTTTTGTGGCTGGCAATACGCACTGGAACGTCGGGCATGGCGCGCGGTTTGGTTATAGCATTGCTTGGTCGCCCGATGCTAAATGGATTGCTTTTACCAAAGGTTTGGACAATGCACATTATGCTATCATATTATATGATGTAGATGCTAAAAAAGCACATCAAGTTACCAGCGGATTTTATAATGATGCCTATCCTGTATTTAGTAAAGACGGTAAATATTTATTTTACTTAACCAACCGGGAAATGGCAGCGGTATATTCCAACCTGGATGACGGCACCTGGGTGTATCCCAACGCCACGCGCATTGCGGCCGTGAGCCTGCTACGGGAAACGCCTTCGCTTTTGCAAGCTAAAAACGATGAATTGCCTACTTCGGATAAAAAAGCAGATAAAGACACTTCCAAAGTATCGGTTCGGATAGATTTTGACAACTTCGAGGCGCGCATCGTGCTGCTACCGCCCAAAGCGGGCAACATTGGCGCATTGATGCCTTTCGATGGGAAATTAGTGTATTTGCGTTATCCGAATGCCGGTTCGGGCGATAATTCGGCCGCATTAATCCTTTATGATTTGGAAAAACGTGAGGAAAAAACCATCATTTCCGATGTGAATCAAGCGGTGGTGAGCGCGGATGGCAAAGTAATATTGGTGGGTAGCCAAGGCAAATACGGCATCATTAAACCCGAAGCCGGGCAAAAAATTGAAAAAACCATTCCCGTAAAGGGCCTCACGATGAACTGGACGCCTAAAGAAGAATGGAAGCAAATTTTCCATGATACTTGGCGGCGGCACCGCGACTTTTTTTACGATCCGAATATGCACGGCGTGGACTGGCCGGCCCTGCGCGAGCGCTACGGCGCCCTGCTCGAAGATGCCCGAACCCGCTGGGATGTAAGCTTTTTACAATCCAATCTTGCGGCTGAACTGAGCGCCGGCCATACCTACACGCGCGGCGGCGACACCGAGGAAGTAACGCCTGTGCTCACTGGTTATCTCGGCATTGACTGGGAATTGCAAAACAATCGCTATCGTATCAAGCGCATTGTACGCCCAGCTGCTTGGGATACGGAGGTGCGCTCGCCTTTCGACCAGCCTGGTGTGGATGTGCGCGCAGGTGATTACATCTTATCGGTGAATGGTATAATGCTCGATCCGGCCAAAGACCCCTACGCCGCTTTCGAGGGTTTATCAGGCGAAACGGTAGTGCTCGGCATCAGTCGTACTGGCAACCGAGCAGACGTTAAAAACCTGACAATCAAATGTTTGACACAGAATGAGGAAGGTCAGTTGCGCTATCTCGAATGGATTGAGCGCAATCGTAAAATGGCGGAAAAGCTTTCCGGAGGGCAGTTGGGTTATGTTTATATGTCCAACACATCCGCGCGCGGGCAGTTGGAGCTGGTGCAAATGTATTATGGACAATTGGACAAAAAAGGCTTCATCATTGACGAGCGTTTCAATGGCGGTGGGCAGTTGGCCGATCGTTTTCTCGAATTGCTGCAGCGCCCCGTGGTGTATAATCTGCACTGGCGGCACGGCCGCGATCACACCCAGCCCATCAAAACCAACACTGGCCCCATGGGTATGCTCATTAATGGCTGGGCTGGCTCTGGCGGCGACGGGCTGCCCTGGGCGTTCAAGGTGCTCAAAGCGGGGCCTATTGTAGGCGAGCGCACACTGGGCATCTTGGTGGGGCCTGCTACTGGGCACCAGCTCATTGACGGCGGCGGCATCACCGTGCCCGACGCACGCCTGTACGACAATGCCGGGCACTGGTTCTGGGAAGGTGAAGGTGTAGCACCTGACATCGAGGTGTGGGACGACCCCAATCTGCTGGTGCAGGGCCGCGACCCCCAAATGGAAAGAGTGGTAGAAGAAGTGCTAAAACTACTCAAAGCCAATCCGCCCGTGATGACACCTGCGCCACCGCTTGAAGACCGCACGGCCAAAGGCTTAGGTGGAAAAGATTGATGTTTTTTATGATGAAGTACTAAATAAGTAAGGAGACATTGTTATTTTGTTTTTGGCAAATCGCCTTTAATACAACATAAAATTTTTCAACAAGGTCTTAAAAGAATTACTTGTTTATCATAGAAGGTTTTGAAAACAGAGTACCAGAATTACAACCAACTACGTACGGAATTGGGATTACATCTGCTATTAGCAAGTAATGGGGCATTGTTATTTCAGCATAAAATAATACATCATAATTTGATTACCAATTATGTAAGAAATAAGCCAGTTAACAAATAGCAATACTCCATTACTTACTTAGGAAATCTATTGCAACAAAGTCACATCGCCCGAAATAACAATTGTCTGCCCGGTGGCTGATTCCAGCTCCGCGACATAGACATATACGCCATTGGGCAGCGCCGCGCCGTTGAAGCGGCCGTCCCAGCCAAGCGTAGGATCATTGGGTGCAAAGTTTTCCCGGTTGAAGACCATCACGCCCCAGCGGTTCATCACTCTAAAAGCCTTTACGCGCTGTATTTCTTGGGCTGCACTGACATAAAACAGGTCATTGATACCATCGCCATTGGGGCTGAAAGCCGTCGGCAAAAACACCCGTTGCGTTTCTTGAACGAATACCGTCAAATCGGCAGTGGCAATGCACCCATTTTCATCGGTCACACGTACGAGGTAGGTAGTAGCAAACATCGGTCGGTCGGTTGCCCGCAGGCAGGTTGCGCAGCCAATAGTATCCGGAAACCACACCACCGAAGTAATGGCGTTTTCCGGTTTGCTGGTAATAATGCGCAGGCGCAGGCTATCGCCTTGATTGATGAGCGGCCGGTCGCTCTGACCTTCTGCCAGCAGGGCTACGGCCAAGGCTTCGGGTTGGGCCAGCACCGCCGATACACTGTTTTCGCAGCCATTGCGGTCGCGCACGGTGATGGTATAATTGCCTGGTGACAAAAACGGAAACTCGTTTTTCGGTGAAAAAGCACCATCATTAATAGCATATTCAAAAGGCGCTTCACCATTGCTAACAGCAGTAACCACGATGCTCCCGTCGTTGGTACTATTGCAAGTCAATTGCCGGATGTTTAGTTCGGGCAGCGGTGCTGTAATCCGCGAGACGACCGTCACGGCGTCGCTGCTGCTGCAACCATTGTCGGGGTTGGTCACCACGAGGGTATAAGTGTCCGGAGCTTCTACTTCTGTAAGGGCAATATTGGGCAATAGAATCGGACTGCCTCCAGCTGCGCTCCACTGATACTGAATATTGCTGCCGGTAGTGGTGCTCGGGCCGCCGATAGTGACCATATCTATAGCGCAATTGAGCTCGAGGTCGGGGCCGGCATCGGCTACTGGCGCTGGCTCAATGACCACATTCACAGTGGCTTCTGCATCGGGGCAAGGCGCTGGCGAGCCTACCCGATAAGTAAACGAATAGACGCCGGCAGCCTGCCCTGCCGTACTGAACGTGCCCGCCGCTGCATTGAAAGCACCACCGGTAGCAGGCAGAGAGGAGACATCAGACCAACTTCCGCCAGAATCGGCACCCGCAAGTAAACTACCCAAATTGACCACATCACTCTCGCGCTCGCAGATGCGGGGCGGCAGTTGGGCAATACCAGCATTGGCAGGTTGGCTCAGCCGGATGGTTTGCGCATTGGTGCGCTCACAGTTGTCCATTTGTACCGTATAGCGCAGTTCATAATCGCCGGGGACAAGCTGCCCCGGATTAAAAACCGTAGCCTGTGCGCCATTGATCGTCCAAGTGCCACCTGGTGTAGCCAATGAATCGAGCAAGGTGTTCAGCTCAAGCGCTGCATCATTTTGGCAAAAGCCGGCCGGAGCATTCCAGTTGGCATTCAGATTAGCTACCTGCACCGTCAAGCTGTCGGAAAGTTCGCAAATTTCCCGAAAGGAAATATCATCGAGCGCAAAGTCATTCCCAGCGGGCGTGTTATTCACATTCGCAATACAAATCAGAGCCGTAGCCGCTATCGTATCCGAAGTCCAGTTGGCGATAAATTCGCGCCATTGGCAGGTTTGCGCCGGTGCCTGGAATACCGTACCAATCAGCGTGCCATTAATGGATACCTGAAGCCGCGCCGGATTTTGCGAAACCATCGAAGCCGCCCAAGCGCTGAAAACGTATTCGGTATTGGGTTGGATAGTAATCGTTTGGCACCAGACGTTGTTGGGTTGCCCAGAAGCATTGACTACCATCATCAGGCCGCCGCCGGTGTGGTCGCCGCAGTTGGCAAAACTATTGTGCGGAATACGCCCGTTGGAAACGACGGCATAGCGCCCCTCGGGCCGCACGTCGGTATTGTTAAATTCGTAATCGGTGGTAAAACCCGTATTGCCGAGGCTAAAATCGCCGTTGAAAACGAGGTTTTGCGGATTGACGCTACGCGCACGGAGTACGTAGGTAGTAGTGGCATTGACAACAGCAGTAGTAGCGAGATTCGCAGGATTGGCTACCGCACCCGATGACCATGCAGCCGAGAGCACATCGCCCGTGATGCTGCCATTGAGCATAACCGTTTCGCCAGGATCGCAGATCAACTGGTCAGGGCCCGCATTGACAGTGACACCGCAGGCCGTGGTTTGCGCCATCAAACGCGCTACTGCGCATACGTTCAACAATAAAAAGATTGGCAGGATAAAGCCGAAATTGTTTCTCATTGTATGAATTTTTTACCTTGTCGAAAAGCCGTTTTTAGACACAAAACGTAGCAAAGAGGTACTACTTTCCGACTTTTCAAAAACAGCAATCCGGCTATCCTTATTTCCAAGACACACTTGCGATTATCAAATATAGAATTTTTCCATGATTGTTGAAACAGCGACTACAATTTTACAACTTTTTGACAGCTATACGGCAAAACTTCAATAATCACTTTCGCCCATTTCGAGGTTCAGCTTAGCTGCCGATAATTCCGCGAGCGCATGTTGGTCGCCAGCGCGGCGGGCCATGTCCATCCCTGCGATGTAAATTGCTAACGCTTTTTCGGGCTGTTCTATTTTCTCATATAGCTTCGCCAGGTGATAATATACTCCCACGTAGTCCGGGTCGGTGTGCACTACTCGCTGATAGTAAGCGAGCGCCTGCGGCCGGTCGGCTATCTTTTCGTATTCTTTGGCAATGGCAAAAAGCAAAAAGGCATCACTGGGATTTTCTTGCAAAAGCGTTTGTAATTGTTCTAATCTATTCATCATAATATGCTTTCAAATCAAAATACTTGATTGCCCTAACACAGCTCCTCTTCACAATCTCTTTTTATAAAACACCTATCACCCATCACCCATAGTATCGCACCCACCAGTAAGCGCTCAGCAGCGCCGAAGCGTATATGCCAAACCAGCGCAAATCCGTGTAAGCTCCTACGGGCACGCCGAAGCGCCAGTACAAATATACGCAAAGCAATATTTTTTCGAGGGTAAAGGCCACTAATGTGCCAAAGGCAATGCCGCGCAGCCCGAAATGCTGCACCAGCCAATAGCTCAACCCAACATTGACTACCAATTCGATAATGGAAATAAAAAGAACGGCCCGATTGGCTTGCAAACCGACCAAAACTGGGCGAGCAAAAACTAAACGACTGATTAACAGCAATAAATAAATATTAAAAATATCTACACTGGTAATAAAAGCCGGATTGAAGACCCAAGGAAACAACCAATGACCGCTGAGCATCAGCGCCACCGCCATAGGAAAAAGCAAGTGAAAAAGGCGGCGCGAACTGCCTTTGAGGGATTGCAGGGCAGCGTTCAAATCGGTCGCTATTGCCGGAATAATGGCTGTACCAAGCGCGCCGGTGAGCGCCAGCGCGAAGGGCAACTCCTGCGCGCCGTAACGAAAAATGGCAAAAATGGCCTCGTCGCCTTCATAATGATGCGCAACCAACCAGTTGTCGTACGCCGTATTCAAGCCGCCAAGCAGGGCATACAGCACTAAGGGCGAAGAGAGCCGCAGCCAGTTGGCCACGAGGGGCCATTGCCACTGCCAGATACCATTTTGCCAGACATTGGCCAGCAGCCACGCGTGTTTTAAGACTGCCACGAAAGCCAAGCCAACAAAGCTCCACTGAAAATTCCAGCCAGCATAAACAGGCACTAACACGGCCACCATAGTAGCAGTGGCAGAAAAAATACCCAGCCCAACGATGGCGTAAGGCTTTTGCTGCAGCAAGAGCAGGTTTTCTAATAAGTAGGTCGGAAAATGGAATGCCATAAACCACACAAACACAGCAAAATAGTGCAAATCAGGCTGCCCAACCAATAGCAATAGCACCTGCGAACGCCACAGCCAGCATACCGCCACAATAGTAGCAGAAAGCGCAACCACAACGACATACGCATTGAAAATGAGTTTTTTACGATCAACGGTATCTAATTGCGGCAAGCGGCTCAGTAGCCCCTGCATAAGTCCCGACACCCACCAGAAACTCAGCACATAAGCAATGTACATCAGCATTTCGTAAGCGCCGATACCCGACAAGCTCAGGCGGCTTTTGGTCAATAAAATAGCCGTCAGAATCAGGCTTCCCTGCCGCAGCAATTGAAAGAACTGCAACGCCTGCGCATTGGAAAGAGAAGGAAAGGATAAATTTTCGGGAATGCGCAATTTGAACATATTGATAAGCCGGACAGGGTGCTTGCGGTTTTACAAATCCCGTTCTTGATGCGTAAATACAATGCCATAAGAAGCCAGTTCCTCCAGCACTGGCTCGTAAATTTCTGGCGACACCGGAATGTGCACTCCCGCCGAAACAATTTTACCCTGCATGACTAATTTGACAAAAATGCCCAAGGGCAAGCCGACGGAGCGCGTCATGGCGGTATCTACATCGTTTTCGCCTTTCATCACTAAGGTAGAGGTAAGCAATTTTTTCCGCTTGTCCAATTCATATTCAAATTCGTGGTGCATCACAATCATATCCCGGTCTTTGGGCTTCATTTTCCATTTGTCCACCAGCAGGTTTTCCAAAATCTGCGCAGGAGTAGCATTCGGCAATTTGATTTTTTTCTTCCGAAATAGCCCCAGCCATTCTAATTTTTCCATTACCCCTGACTCAGGGGCTTCTTCCAACATCTGCGCAATGCGCTCCTTGACAGAACCCACGCCACCTTTAGCGCTGCTGTAAGCCTCCATCAGTTCGTGGTAGGTCAGTTTGTCCGAATCCACAATTGGAAAAGAAGCATCCGTCAAGCCGATTTGCACCAGCGCGTGCCAGGCATCACAATAACCGGGCGCCCGCAGCGTGCCCCGCAAGATGTTGGGAATGCCGCTCAAGCCATACACTTCGCGGTAGAGCAGCGAATCGCGGTTGGCGTAAGCCTCAAAAGTACCCAGCCCAGGCACTTCTACCGGGTGATGTTCTTGAAAAAGGCGATTGTAAGGAATATATTTGAACTTGCCGTCTTCAAGATATTGCGCCGTACCTTGCCCAGCCAGCACTACGTTGCGGGGGTTCCAGGTTATTTTATAATGCCAAGGATTATCGTCGCTTTCGGGCGATACCAGCCCGCCGGTGTACGAGCGAAAAGCTGTAATTTTGCCGCCTTTTGCCTTGATATCGTTGATATGTTTCATCGCCGACATGTGGTCAATGCCAGGATCCAGCCCCATTTCGCCCATAAAAATCAACTCGCGGTCGCGGAATTCATTGCTAAGGCTGTACATATCCTTAGTCACATAAGATGCCGTGATCAAATGCTTTTTCAGTTTGATACAATCGTAGGCAACTTCCATGTGCAAATAAGCCGGCAACAGCGACACCACTACATCCGCCCGCCCGATCAGCTCGCGCCGGTCGTTCACTTTAGTCACATCCAACCAAGCCGGACGCCCATTGGGATGATTCCCCACTTTGGCTTCGGCATACTCCGGCTTGGAATCCGCTACAGTGACAAACCAATTGTTTTCCTTAGCTCTGGCGAGCACGTACTGTATCAGGGCTGTCGCCGAGCGCCCCGCTCCGATGATGAGGATATTATTCATGTAGGTATAATTGTATAAATGCAAATTTATGGATTTCATTAAACATTCGTGGTGCGCTTTTGCCGTTTAGAATGTATTGATTAGCATCCAAACTGTTTTGTAATTTATTTTATTGAAAGAATAGCCAATTTTGCGCAATTTTCTTTATTTTTTTACAGCAATACGCCATTGAGGCTTATTTTTTTCCAAAAAAGGCGAAAAAGCATTATAAAAACAGTAAAATGAAACGCAAATTGCACATTGAAACCACCGTTGAGGTGTATGATCGCATAGAACAATTGCCTGCCAACGAACAGGCCTTGTTGTACGCAGCCCGAGCAGCCCTGCCTGCGGCCTATGCTCCGTATTCGGGTTTTCGGGTGAGCGCGGCACTATTATTAGCCAACGGCGCAGTACTGACGGGCACCAATTATGAAAATGCGGCTTATCCGATGTGTCTGTGCGCCGAGCGGGTAGCCTTAGGCGCTGCACACGCGCAGTTTCCGGGAGTGCCGGTACAGGCTATTGCCATTACCGTTGCCAATGCGCAAAAAACGGCCACCCAGCCTGCCGCCCCCTGCGGAGCCTGCCGGCAAGTGCTCTGCGAAACCGAGCAGCGCTTTGGGCAAACCATTCGTATTGTTTTGCAGGGCGAAACCGGCGATATTTATGTGCTACAATCGGGCCAGGATTTGTTGCCTTTGTCATTCAGCGGGCATTTTTTACATTGATTATCAAACACTTATCATTATAAGGTGTGATGTTACAAAAAATACAACAAACATTGCAAGCCGCTGGCGTACGGCTCGTGGCGGTTTCCAAAACCAAACCGACAAGCGCAATTCTCGACTTGTACGAACAGGGGCAACGCGACTTCGGCGAAAACAAAGCGCAGGAATTGGCACCCAAGTACGAGGCGCTGCCAAAGGACATTCGTTGGCACATGATCGGGCATTTGCAAACCAATAAAGTGAAGTATATTGCGCCTTTTGTGCATCTGGTTCATTCCGCCGACAGCGAAAAAATTCTACATGAAATAAACAAACAAGCTGCGAAACACGACCGAATAATTGATTGTTTGCTACAATTCAAAATCGCCGAAGAAGACACCAAATACGGTTTTGACCTGCCCACAGCGGAAGCGATGCTGGCTTCAGCAGCGTGGCAGGAGCTACAGCATATTCGCATCGTCGGGGTGATGGGCATGGCTACCTTCACCGACGACGAGGCGCAGGTACGCGCGGAGTTTCGTAGGCTGCGGAGCATTTTTGAGCATTTGCAGGGCAAATATTTTGTAGGGAATGCCGCTTTCCGCGAAATTTCGATGGGTATGTCCGACGATTATCACTTGGCCATAGCCGAAGGTAGTACGATGGTGCGCATTGGCACCTTACTCTTTGGTCAACGGGAGTGAAGTTATGCGATTTGCGATTTACGAAGTTCGATTTGCAATTTTATAAAGTTTTGAAAAACAACATTTTGAGTACAATAAGTATGTCATTTCCAATTGAAAAGGTCAATTAACCCGTAATTCCGAAAAACTTAGGGAATAGGTTGTTTTTAAGCCTCGAAATCGGTAAAAAGTTCGTTGAAATCAATGGTTTGTTGATGTTGTTTGTTTAATTTTACTATTCCGTAAATTGGGGGATATGAAAAAGAAGACCGGGCCCTATTTGGGGCGTATCACGCCGCAGGGGTTCAAGCCCAAGAAAACAGAGCAATCTCCTGAGGATGATTCACCGATTAGCGTCCGCCATTTTGGGGCGGTGCATTATTTTGAACAACGCAGCGGGCCGATCCTCCAGGAATTGGAAAAGCGCTTTCCGCAATGGGGGCAAACCCTGTTTGTCGGGGCTGTGATGCGGCTGTTGTATCAAAGCCCATTGAAAGAAATGCGGTTCTATTATCAAAATAGCTACGCCAGCCAAATCTGGAGCGCATCTATAAGATCAAGGCAAAGGGCCAATGGCGGACGGCTGAAATACCGAAGCGCGCCAGGCTGGTCGCCCAGAAGCTGGGGTTGCCTATTCCTTAAAAAGTTCGGAGTTACGGGTTAAGTTTCTCCTTTGCCACTATTTGCCATCTTTTCTGTTTGTAAATATAAAACCTTTTTGCGAATGTGGTTATAAATCCCGTCATTACTCCCCCATAAATAGTTATAGAGTCTTCGTAGTAGATTTTACCATTCCCCAAGTCTTTCATCGTTACATCGTGATCCCAAACTTTTGCCCCTTTGTCCCATTCTTTGGTAGATATTTTATTATTATTATCAATTTTCTCAATGAATAAATGTTATAATCTACTGATAGGCAATTAATTATTGCAATGCTTTTTAATCAAAATTATATAACTAACTGGTATGTAATATCCTGCCGAAAACTACATGAGTTGTAACTTTTTCCGACATACGGTATTTTGATAATAAAAAATATCTATTTCATAACCCCCTCAAATAACATTGCTATGACCATCAGAATGCCCCTCCTGTGCCTAATAGTTGCCTCATTCGCCCAGCTTGCCTTGAGCCAGACCCCTTTCGATTCTTTGCGCTTGCTGGCCACTGCCGAAGTATATTTCGATTTTGCGAAGGCAAACATCCGGCCTGACGCCGACAGTACGCTCCGGGTTTTGTACCAAAAATTGCCTATTGACCAGCAATTCCGCATTCACATTGCTGCGCACACTGATGCTATCGGCAGCGATGCCGCAAATATGGTACTGTCCGAACGCCGCGCCAACGCTGTGCAGCAAGCGCTTGAGGCCCTGGGCTTGCCAGCCAGTAGTTTTGAAAGTGCTGCTTTTGCTGCTCGCCAACCAGCCACTGATAACCTCACAGAAGCCAATCGCCAGCGCAACCGCCGCGCCACCATTGAGGTCTATCAATGGCTACGACTGGTCACCATCAATGGAAGGATAATGGACCCCGCCACTGGGGGCGGAGTTGTCGGCGAGGTGATCATACGCGCACCTGTGCTTCAGGATACGATTCAGACCGACACCAGCGGTTTTTTTGCGGCCAACCTGCCACCGGGCACCCTTTTTGAAGTGGATGTATTCGCACCGGGCTATTTTTTTGAAACCCAAACCCTGACGGCAGAAGTCGGGCAAGTACCTAAATTAGAAATCCCACTCAAGGCTGTCACTCCCGGTGCTTCTATTGATTTGAAAAACTTCTATTTCGTTGGTAATGAAGCTATTCTGCTGCCGGAATCAGAGCCAGAGCTACCCAAGTTATTGAAATTCATACAGTTAAATCCGTTTATTCAAATAGAAATAGCCGGACACATCAACTTGCCTAATCAGCCGCGGGTACCCGTTGAAAGCTGGAACTACGACCTCTCGGTGCGTCGGGCCAAGCGCGTGTACGATTACCTGATTGAGCAGGGCATTGACCCCATTCGCTTGTCGTACAAAGGCTATGGCAATTGGCAGATGCGCTTCCCTACTGCCCGCTCCGAAGCGGAGCAAGCGCTCAACCGGCGGGTGGAAATAAAGGTGCTTTCCGACGGGAAATAAAGCCGCTTGCCGTCTTAGCTAAACCTTGGATATTCAGGAAAAAATTTATTTGTAATAATTCAAATAAGTTGCTATCTTAGCGACTGCAAGTATTTCGCCTTCAGTGGGCATAGCTAATTGTGATTGACTAAAAAACTGTAATTAAAAATATAGTGTTTCATAGTGTGAGGGGTAACTGCTTTGGTGGTCGCCCCTTTTCTTTTGCTGCGAGCCGTTTTTCAGAAGTCGCGGTTGGCTAATGCATCCGCCAGTTGTAGCAGAGCTTCTTTGGCCGCTGCCTCACCCGGCACAGCGAGCAAATCTTGGCGCGCTTTTTGCAGATAATTTGTTTTCATTTCTTCTATGCGCTCAGGCACGCCGAGGTTTTGCAAAATGTTGAGTACCTGCGCTATTTTGGCTTGCTCATCGGGCTGGGGGGTAGCCATCAGGTGTAGCAATGCTTGGCGAGTAGTAGCATCAGCTATTTCGAGGGCTTTCAGGATGAGGCAGGTTTTTTTATTTTGCACAATATCTCCACCGGGCTTTTTGCCCACTTTAGTGGGGTCGCCAAAAGCATCAAGCAGGTCGTCCTGCAATTGAAAAGCGATACCGGCATTGCGGCCAAAGGATTCGAGCAGGCGAGCCTGTTCAGTAGGAGCACCCGCAGCCAGTGCGCCGAGGGCTAAGGCCCCACCGAGCAGGGCCGCAGTTTTGAATTCAATCATAGTCAGGTATTCGGGCATGGTGACGTTGTTGCGGCGCTCAAAATTCATGTCCATCTGCTGTCCTTCGCAGACTTCAATAGCCACCCGGTTGAAGGTTTCTACCAGCGTGGAGTGTACGGCAGCAGGCTCAGTTTTCAGAAGAAACCGATAGGCGTAAATGAGCATTACGTCGCCACTCAGAATGCCGGTGTTTACATCGTAGCGCTGATGCACCGTAGGCTGCCCGCGGCGCAGGGGGGCCTGGTCCATGATATCGTCGTGTACCAAGCTAAAGTTATGAAAAATTTCTACGGCATAAGCCACCGGTAGGGCGCGCTCTATTTGGGTATCAAAAACTTGGTAGCCCATGAGGGCTAAGGCCGGGCGCATACGCTTACCCCCCAACTGGAGGATGTAGTTCACCGGCTCGTACAATTCGGACGGCTCCTGGTGAAAGGTGTGTTGTGTAAGATAATTATGAAAAAGTGCTTGTAAATGAGAGAAATCTTTCATAATATTGTTTCATTGTTTTTGCCAAAAATTAAATTCGCCCCAAAAATACCGAATTATTTTGCTCATAGAGAAGCGGTTTTGCCAATTACACAACTGAATTTACGTGGAGAATTACAGCGGTTCTTTCAACGTCCTGGTGGTAGAAGATAGCCCAGGAGATGTTGAACTAACCCGCGAGGCCTTTAGGCAGTGCCTTGCGGAAGTACACATACAGGTAGCCTCCAGTGCTCCTGAGGCTCTTCATTTGCTACGCAGCAATGGAAATCCGTTGCCTGATTTGATTTTTCTTGACCTGAATTTGCCCGGTTGGAGCGGCAAAAGTCTCTTGAAGGAAATCAAATCTGATGGGCGGCTGCGAAAAATTCCGGTTATTGTACTGTCTAATTCCAGTGCAAGCGATGATGTAGCGGAAAGTTACAGCCTCAATGCCAATTGTTACATAGTAAAACCGCTGGATATTGACATTTTTTTCGAGAAAATAAAACAGATTGAAGCATTCTGGTTTCATACAGCGCTACTGCCGAGTACGGTTTGACTCTAGAGTTGTCTTCAACTCTGGCAAAAACAATTTACACTATGGAACACATTTTGCTCGTTGAAAACAACTTGCCTGACATCGAACTCATCAGAAGCTACCTTGATGAAGCCTGGTCCTCACCTTATCGTTTTTACAATACCAAATCGCTGCAAGACGCATTAGATACCATTCGCTACAATCCGATTGACGTGGTACTGCTCGACCTGGGCCTCGATGACATTACCGGCATCCCTACGCTCAAAGCCCTGCTCAATGACGTGCCCAGCGTACCCGTAGTGGTGCTCACGGGTAGCTCCGCCGAAAGCCTCGGCATCAATGCCATTAAATTTGGTGCGCAAGATTTTTTGTTGAAAGGTGAGTTTTCGCCACGCCAACTGGCCCGTACCGTGCGCCACGCCATGTTTCGTTATAAAAAACAAGCCGACCTCTACCTTGATATGTGGGAAATGCAGCAATGGAAAAAACAAACCGAGCGCTTACTGCATGATTCGGGGCTTGGTAGTTGGGAAATAAATGTATTAGACAATGCCATGACCTGGTCCGACGAGATGTTTCGCATCCTGGGGCATCAGCCAGGCAGTTTTTCGCCGAAGCAATCGGACTACCTTCGGCAGGTTTATGCTGCCGACCGAGAAGCCGTGGAGCAGTTCTTTACCGAAGCGATGAAAACCGGCAAGGCAGCCCGCATCGAGCACCGGGCCGTAGTCAATACACGCAACATCCGGCACCTGCTGCTGCGCGCCGAAATTCATTCGGAAGAGTCCACTGGCCGTATCTTGCTGCTTGGCTCCATTCAGGATGTAACCGAGCTGTATAGAAGTATTCAGAGCGATAGCGAACAACTGCGCACCGTAGCTGCCCTGCCTTCTGTTGTTAGCAATATTCATCGGGAAATGAGCGATCCGCTTTTCCAATTAGCGACCTTAGTGCAGCAGCAGGAGTTACCACATCCCGCCGAGCAGCGTCAAAATATAGAAAAATACCGCTCTAATCTCGCTTTCATTATGGACAAAATGCTGCATGAGTATAATTTGGTAATGCTGACTGGCGCGGAGCACACCATGCAGCAGGAAGTGGTAGAAGTGCAAACATTGACCCAAAGACTCTATCATTGGGTGGCTTTACAAGCGGCGCGCCTTGGCGTTTCTTGGGTGTGGCCAGCTGAGCTGGGCGCTTCCGGCAGCTACACCGTGCTGGCTGATGTACCTTTATTATCCTTTATTGGTTTCAATTTTTTGAACACAGCGCTGCATCATACGGACCAGAATAGCCCCCTGAGTATCCGAACCACAGCAGTGGCACAGCCGCAAACCGATAGTGTGCTATGGCAATTGACCATAGAAAGCCCCGAAAATACCATTGCCAGTCGCCAACGCCAGAAACTCATCAAACTGATAACGACCGTTCGCCAGCGCAAAACCTGTGGGTTGCATGAAGATCCACTTACCCTTGGGCTTTTCAATATGCTAAAAATGATTGACAGTACAGGGGGACTACTCAAAACCGACAAAGAGCAGAGCATTACGCTGACCCTGCCGCTCGAACGAGCACCTATGGCGCCAGATATGCCCAAAACCAAACCGAATATCCCGCGCGGGCTGATTATAGAGCACGAGTCAATTGTTCGGATGCTATTGCAACGGCAAATCCAGATGCAGTTTGCCCATGTAGAACTTGATTATGTGGAAGACCTTAAAGAAGGAGCACGTAAAATAAGCGAAAATACCTATACTTTTGTCTTGCTGGACGCGCAAACTCCTGCTCACAATGGCATGAATGTACAAGCACTGATGCAATACCGCAGCGACCATACGGCGATTATCGTTATTCTGACTGATACCTCTCCGGAAACTACCGGCAAATGGCTTAGCAAGGGCGCAAGGGCTTGCATTTCCTATCCGCCACAAAAACAGGATGTGACCAAAGCCGTTGGTGATATTCTCAGCTGTATTTGACCGGCTCATACCGATTTCAATACGTTGTGACATTCATGGTTTTTACAATTATTTGACGAGCAAGGCAGCTCATCATTCACTGACAACCAGCTCACTGTTACATTGGTATATTCCTATTGCAAAAACAGAAAGGCCCAGTATTACATTGAATAATACCAGGCTTTTATTTATCTGCTAATAATCAGATTATCAACTTCTTAACGCCGATCTCGGCGATCACCACCACCTCGGCGGTCGCCGCCGCCACCTCTACGATCCCCTCCACCCCGACGGTCACCACCACCGCCTCTGCGATCGCCGCCATCATCTTCGCCACCGTTGCGTTCCGGGGCGGGCAGAAGCGCTTTACGCGAAAGCCGCAGCTTGCCGGTTTTCTGATCTACTTCTATGAGTTTGACTTTCACTTCATCGCCTTCCTTGAAGACATCCTCTACATTGTCAATGCGAGAATAAGACATCTCCGAGACGTGCAACAAGCCGCTCTTGCCATCAAAATCTACAAAGACGCCATAAGGCATCACGGTTTTGACAATACCGGTGTAAACATCGCCAATGCTGGGTACAAAGGTAATCTGACGGATGCGCGCCAGTGCCTTTTCAATAGATTCTTTGTCGGCGCTGGCAATACTCACAATGCCTTGATCGCCCACCTCTTCAATATTGATGGAAGTGCCGGTATCTGCTTGGATTTCTTGGATAACCTTGCCACCTGGGCCAATCACAGCACCAATGAAGCTCTTGTCAATCATAATTTGTACAATGCGCGGTGCGTGCGGTTTGTAATCTTCTCTTGGCTCGGCAATGGCTTCCGCCATTTTTTCCAAAATATGTAAGCGACCGTGGCGCGCCTGATTGAGGGCTTGCTCAAGCAATTCGTAGGGCATCCCGTCAATTTTAATATCCATCTGACAGCCCGTTATGCCTTTGGCCGTGCCGGTCACTTTGAAATCCATATCGCCGAGGGCATCTTCATCGCCAAGAATATCGGATAGAATCGCCACGCGTTTGCCATCCGAAATCAAACCCATCGCAATACCCGATACAGGTGCTTTGATTTTCACCCCGCCATCCATCAGTGCCAGCGAGCCAGCACAAACCGTAGCCATAGAAGAAGAGCCATTCGATTCTAAAATATCGGATACGATGCGAATTGTGTAAGGATTGTCTTCTGGAAGCACCTGCCGCAAGGAGCGCCCTGCCAGATTGGCGTGCCCTACTTCCCGACGGCCAGGGCCGCGCAGGGGCTTTGCCTCCCCTACGGAATAGGGCGGAAAATTGTAGTGCAGGATGAAATCGTCGCGGTACATGCCCAGAGCATTATCAATCATTGCCTCATCGAGCTTGGTACCGAGCGTGAGGGAAGTCAGCGACTGCGTTTCGCCGCGGGTAAAGAGGGCCGAGCCATGCGTAGAAGGGAGATAATCCACTTCGCACCAGATAGGCCGGATTTCGTCGAGTTTGCGCCCGTCGAGCCGCAGGCCTTCCGCCATCACCATTTCGCGTACCACTTCTTTTTTCAACTTATCGAAATAACGCTCAATAAATTCTGCTTTTTCTTCCATGTACTCCGCGCCGTTTTCTTCGGTGAGGGCAGTTATCATTGCCTCTTTCACTTCCGAAAACTGCTCGCGGCGGGTATTTTTGTCCAAAAAGGCCCGTGCAATAGCGTATAGCTTATCTTTGGTCAGGGCGGCTACCTTTACTTTTACTTCCTCATCTTCGGGCATGGGGGGTACTTCGCGTTTGGTCAGTGCCTTGCCACCTACTTTTTGGGCCAGTTCGAGTTGGGCTTGTATTTGTACCTTGATAGCGGCATGTGCTATTTTGATAGCTTCTACAAGGTCTTTTTCGGCACACTCTTTGGCTTCGCCTTCCACCATGGTCACATCGGCTTCCGTAGCGCCCACCAGCAAGTCTATATCTGCGTTGGCAAGGTCTGTTTTAGAAGGATTAATCACAAATTCGCCATTGATACGGGCCACACGCACCTCCGAAATAGGGCCACCAAAGGGAATATCGGATACTGCCAGCGCCGTAGAAGCGGCCAAAGCCACCAACGCATCGGGTACTACATCTTTTTCAGCAGAAATCAGATTGATAATAATCTGGGTTTCGTTCATGTAATGATCGGGGAAAAGCGGCCGGATGGCGCGGTCCACCAAACGAGAAATGAGCACCTCATAATCAGAAAGTTTGGTTTCGCGGCGGAAGAAGTTGCCTGGAATCCTGCCTGCTGAGGCAAATTTCTCCTGATAATCAACGGAGAGTGGAAAAAACGCTTGCCCTTCTTTGGCTTCTTTAGCCGACACGGCGGTGGCTAACAGCATGGTGTCGCCCATTCTTACCAGGGCTGAGCCGTCAGCTAAGGAGGCCAATTTTCCGGTTTCGAGGGTTACAGTTCTGCCATCGGGCAGATTGAAGGACGTAGTAATTGGAATCTGTTGTCCCATAATTGTGAAATGTTAAAAAGAACTGCTTATGATTACAAATTTAGAACGCTGATGGTTGAAACTTATTTCAACCTATTTCTGGGTGAGAAGTACACCGGGAATACGCTTTGTCAGCAACAGGAAAGCAGATGTTTGCGGAAGGCGCAGATAATAAACCGGAGCCAACGTCATTTTCGCCTGACAAAACTATTGGAAACCGACAAATGCGGAGGGAAAACTTCTCTTTCCGAGTTGTTGGGCAGCAAACAAAGCAGGGGAAGCCCCAATCAAAGGCTCCCCTTCGTTCGTTTATTTGCGAATGCCGAGTTTTTCGATCAATTCACGATACTTTTGCAAATCCGTTCTCGAAAGATATTGCAGCAATTGCTTGCGCTTGCCTACTAATTCCAGCAGGGCGCGGCGGCAGGCGTGATCTTTCTGGTTCTTGCGAAGGTGGTCAGACAAATGCTGAATACGATAGGTAAACAGTGCAATTTGCGACTCGGCAGAGCCCGTATCATTGGCATTGCGACCATGCTGACCGAACACTTCTGCTTTTTTCTCCTTGGATAAATAAACAGCCATTTTGTTGTTACAATTTTCTCTTAAAATTCTTAGACATTCTTTTAGCGGTGCAAAGGTAAGAACTTTCTACGTATTGCGAAACAGGTAAGGGTAATTTTATTTACCCCGATTGGCTATTCAAATATAACTTCGGTGGCGCCGTAGCCATAGCGCGGATGGTACTCGTTTTTAAAGGTTTTGACGTGCTGCATTTGCATCAGTTGGGTCGCAATGCTGCTGCGCAAACGCCCCGCCCCTACACCATGAATGACAAATACCCGCTCTACGCCCATCTGAATAGCCCGCTCGATGTATTGCTCGAAGTGCGTCAACTGAATGCTCAGGATTTCGGCATTGTTGAGTTTGGCAAAATTGCTCACCAATTTTTCAATATGCAAATCTATTTCCGGCTGAAATTCAGCTAATTCGACTACTTCGTGCCGTTCTACGGGCGCATCGAGGCGGCTCACGGCGGGCGCTACGTATCGGCGCGTGTAAGTAGCCAAGTCTTCGTTGCTGCGTACTTTTGTAGCTTCGCTTTGCAAATCTTCAAACAGGCGAAACAAGTGTACTTTCCGATTGAGCAACGGTGCGGTTTTTATTTTTGTAAAAAAGCTTTTCGCCTTGATTTTCAGGTTTTTATGAATTACTTCACCTACGCCTTCGGTCGTTATCAGGCGGCACTCAATGTCAAATACTGGCGCATCGTTGAGTTGGTCGTACAATAGTTCGCCCACCTTCACCACCGAAAGCGAGTTGAGCTTGCCATTATCGGTATGCAATACCCCATTAGCAATGGACAATTCGTAGTCGTACAGCGCTTCCTGCCGCGTATCGTTGATGAGATGCACGATATATTTTTCCGTAACGCCATCATTTCGGAACATTGGCTCGAAAGCCAACTGAATGCCCTGGCTCTTGAGGATGGTGTATTGAATGGCGGGCTGCGGGCGCGGCGGCTCGGCAGGTGGTTTTTCTTGCTTGCCCGGCACCACTTTGGCCTTCACGGTGGGGGCTTCGTCTTGCACGCGCGCAATATCTTCCGGGAAAACCGGGATTTCCATATCTTCTCCGACGATGCGCACCTGTATCATGCCGCCGTCGAGCCAGTGGGTGACCACCGCGAGGTCGCCAGTATGTACCAATTTTACCTTTGTACCAATTGCAAAAACCATGATATCATTTTCCGAATGGCTGATTGTTATCTTCGTGCTGCTACCGTCCTATAATTCGGTTGAAAACACGTACTTTTGAAACTCGTTCAAAGTTAGCTAAAAAAATTGATGAATCTTCGCTGGAAAATTGCGCAAAAGCTGGAAATTCGCTGGTGGCGCCGATATTTGCAAAGCAAGCAGCCGGCCGCCTATCTCGCGGCGAAGCGGGCTTACTGGCAGCGCACACTGGCTACGCTTGGTCTGGAAATATTGCCCGAACATCGGGTATTAGACGCAGGCTGTGGCCCGGCGGGGGTTTTCATGGTGCTGCCGCACTGCACCGTAGATGCGGTGGATCCCTTGCTGGAGCAATACGCACAATATTTAGCACATTTTGCTATCGAAGATTATCCAAACGTCCGTTTTTTTAATCAAGCAATCGAGGATTTTCGTGCCGAAGCGCATTATGATGTGGTCTTTTGTCTCAATGCCCTCAATCATGTAGCGAATATAGAAAAAAGCTGCCAGCAAATAGTGGCGGCCTTAGCCCCCGGCGGGCGGCTCGTGGTGACGGTAGATGTGCACAAAAATACTGCTTTGAAAGCGCTTTTTCGAGCGGTACCGGGCGATGTTTTGCATCCGCACCAGCACGCACTGAGGGATTATGTGCAATTGCTACGGCAGCATGATTGTCAGATTTTACATACCCAAGGCCTGAAATCGGGGCGCATTTTTGATTATTATGCTATTATTGCTACAAAAAATGGTTGACAAGTATTTACATTTCATTATTTTTAGTAAAACTTATAAATATCTGATTATCAAAGTTTTGAAAAATTATTTTGATTAACAAAATGCTCCATTACTTATTCACCATTATGCATGTAAATGAATCATTTAACATAATTACTTTATGAACAACCGAACCAACTATGCTACTGGCGCTCGATGGGAAGACATTGTAGGCTACTCTCGCGCCGTCAAAATCGGCAATATGATTGAAGTCTCCGGCACTACGGCCGTAGAGGATGGCGTACTCATTGGCAAAGACGATGCCTATCTGCAAACCAAAATCATTCTGCAAAAGATAGAGCGGGTGCTGCACACGGCCGGCGCCAGCATGGCACATGTGGTGCGCACGCGCCTATACGTGACCGACATCAGCCGCTGGGAGGAAGTGGGCCGCGCACACGGCGAATTTTTCCGCGACATCAAACCGGCTTCTGCCATGGTGGAGGTGAGCGCGCTCATTGACCCAGAGATGCTGGTGGAAATAGAAGTAACGGCAGTGCTGGAGTAGCCCTGCGAGTATCTGAAAATCAAGCAACAGATGATTTTGGTAGCAAAACTGTTCCGCAGCATTTGGCGGCTTTTTTATACCTTTGCAAAAATTTTACAACAAGCCTATGTTTTCAATTAATATTTATCTGCGGCTGGCTTTGATAGCGGCGTGTTTGGTTGGTGGAGTAGCGCTCACCATAGCCTTTGGATTCTGGTATGCTTTTCCGTTTTTTCTAATCGGGATTGTACTGTTGGTTGGCTATCTGTTGCTCGGCACGGTGCAGTCGGCAGCCATGCTTTTGCAGGAAACCAAATTCATCGAAGCCACCAAACGGCTGAACCTGACGCTCTCGCCTCGGCTTTTGTATGCTACCAACCGGGCGTATTTTTTTATTCTGAAAGGTACCATTGCCGTAGCGCTCAACAACACCGACGAGGGTGAAATGTGGCTGAAAAAGGCGCAGCAAGTGAAATTGCCCACCGATAATGAAAAAGCGATGATTGAATTGCAATTGGCCAACATTGCCGCCCAGAAAGGCAAATGGCAACAAGCACAGTTGCACTTCCGCAATACCAAAGGCTTAAAAATAACCGACGCGAACATCCGCGAGCAGCACAAGCAGTTTGAAAAAGCACTCAACCAGCGCGGGCAAATCAAGGCAGCTGGGCAGCAAGGCGGTAGCATGGCCATCCGCCCCGGTGGCAAACGCCGGCGCCCCAAGATGCGGTAAGCACTTATTGCAATTGTCCGCAATCATAAACCGCCATATTCTTATCCACTGATTTGAAATCGTTGGCCGCATCCACATTGGCAAAACGCAGCCCTTCCGTTGCTTGCCTAATGCAAATATTCATGGGGTTGGGGCCCGTGCGGTTTTCGTCCACGATGCCATCGTACAAAATATCCTGCGGCTTGCCGCCAAAGACCAAATTCACCATTTTACCAAAATCTTTGGTGAGGTCGGGCAGGGCGCGCTTGCGCTGATAGACATTGTCGTGAATGTAAATATCGTAGCTGAAAGGGTCGTACTCCTCGCTGCTCCAGGGCTTCTGCGTGATTTGATAGCTGGCAATAGCTGTACCAAACGTTTTATGCCCAATGATTTCATTATCAAATACTTCCACTTTTTTGGCTGCCAGTAAAATGATGCCTGTACCCGGCGGTATAATGCCCACAATGTTGCCTTCTGGCGCAAAATTGCGGTGGTTGTTGTCTATAATTTTATTGCGATACACCCGACAGGTATGACCATTGACTACCGGCAAATCGGGCAAATCAAATACCAAAATACCTCCGGTATTGTTCTCGGCGCGGCAGTCATATACTTCCGCATTGATACAGTTTTCAATTTCAATCCCCGCCACATTTTGATAGGCGTAGCTGTTGCGCACCACCACATTCACTGATTGGCCAACGTAAATGCCTGCATCCGAAGCAAAGCCCGCCTCGCAGTTATCAATCAACACATCGGTGCACGCCACCGGATAGATGCCGTAGCCGCCGTTGCTTTCTTTGGCGCCGCCGCTCCAGGCAGTTTTCACGTTGCGTAGCGTCACGCCCCGGCTGTCTTGTATTTTGATGCAATCACCCTTGGTATCCAGGATGGTCAAATCTTGGATGGTCACACTGTCAGCCGTAATTTTCAAGCCTTCGGCGCCGATGCGCTGCCCCTGAAAAGACAGAATCGTCTCGTTCATACCTGCTCCCTGAATGGTCACATTGGCAATGCCATCGAGCGAAAGCGGCCGATCGAAGGCGAAGGTACCCGCTGGAATATCAATCACATCGCCGGGGCGAGCATTGATAAGCGCTTCCTGCAAACGGCTGTACAATTCAGTATCAACAGGCAGGACGGTTTTTTCCTGATCAGACTGGCAGCTCCAGAGTAACAAAACCGACAGGAGGAGTCCGGTGTAAATGTTTCGCATGAGTGGTTACTTTTTCTTGCAAATAAAATTAGGCAGAAATGGGCGATTTACCAAAAAAATATTTTTTTATTGCGTAAAATCGTGCTTCGCTTTTTACTCCCCACCAAATGCACGGTTTACACTTCATATTTACCTGTCCTCAATTTTTTCCGTACTTTTACCGCTCAATATACATTTTGAACGAATATCGTATTGTATGAAAAAACATCTTGTCGCCCCTTCGGTATTAGCCGCTGACTTCACGCGCCTGCGCGAGGAATTTGCCATGGTCAATGCTAGCGAAGCCGACTGGTTTCACCTCGATGTGATGGACGGCCGTTTTGTGCCCAATATTACCTTCGGAATGTTTATTATCGAATGTATGAAAAGCCTCGCCGAAAAACCGCTCGACGTGCACCTGATGATCGTAGAGCCGGAAAAATACATCGAAGATTTTCGGCGGGCGGGTGCCGATGTCATTACTGTGCATTATGAAGCCTGCCCACATTTGCATCGCACCGTGCAGCAAATCCGGGAAACCGGTGCGCGGGCTGGCGTAGCGCTCAATCCGCACACGTCTGTCGAATTGCTCGAAGACCTCATCGAAGAGATTGATTTGGTGTGCCTGATGTCGGTGAACCCTGGGTTTGGCGGGCAGAAATTTATTTACCGCACCATCCCGAAAATAGAGCGCCTACGGGAGATGATTATCACCCACAACGCTTCGGTGCTCATCGAAATAGACGGTGGCGTAGGTTTGCAAAATGCCGAGCGCATCCTGCAAGCAGGCGCGGATGTATTGGTAGCTGGGAGCAGTGTTTTCAAAGCCAATAACCCAACCGGAGCCATCGCCCGACTGAAAGCTTTTGACAGCCAGCCGCTGAAGTGGGTCTAAATAGCCCGCCACGCCATACTTTTTTTACCAACCTGTAAAATTCGTAATGTATGAAATCCAAACTGCCTTTTCTCTGGTGCCTGTTGCCACTACTAACTATGACCAATTGCGAACGCCCTGCCTCAGGTGATGATATTGACGCAAAAGTGGAAGCTTTGCTCAAACAAATGACCTTGGAGGAAAAAATCGGGCAAATGACTCAGTACAACGGTTTCTGGGAAGTAACTGGCCCCGTGCCCGCCGATGCCGATGCCCAGGCAAAATACGAGCACATCCGCAAGGGCTGGGTCGGCTCTTTTTTGAATGTGCGGGGCGTCGAAAATGTACGCACCCTGCAAAAAATAGTGGTCGAGGAAACCCGTCTCGGCATACCGCTCATCTTTGGCTCGGATGTGATCCATGGCTACAAAACTCTCAGCCCCATTCCATTGGCTGAAGCCGCCAGTTGGGACCTCGAAGCCATTGAACAATCGGCGCGCATGGGCGCTATCGAAGCCTCAGCCGTAGGCGTCAACTGGACTTTTGCACCGATGGTGGACATTTACCGCGATGCCCGCTGGGGCCGCGTGATGGAAGGTGCCGGCGAAGATCCCTACCTCGGCGCACGGGTAGGCGTAGCCCGCGTAAAAGGGTTTCAGGGCGATGACCTGGCAGCGGAGAATACCATTGCGGCTTGCGCCAAACACTTTGCAGCCTATGGTTTTGCAGAAGCTGGCAGAGATTACAATACCGTGGACATTGGTACTACAACGCTTTACAATATAGTGTTGCCACCTTTCAAAGCCGCAGTAGAAAACGGAGTACGCACCGTGATGAATGCTTTCAACGTGTTGAATGGAGTGCCAGCCACCGCTGATGCTTTTTTGCAACGCGAGATTCTGAAAGACCGCTGGGGTTTTCAAGGTTTTGTCATTTCGGATTGGGCTTCCGGCAAGGAAATGATTGATCATGGCTTTGCACGCGACCTCGAGCACGTTGCCGAACTGGCGGCCAATGCTGGCTCGGATATGGACATGGAGTCCTACGCCTACGTCACGCACCTCAAGGCGCTGGTGGAATCGGGCAAAGTGAGCATGCGCAAAATTGACGATGCGGTGCGGCGCATTCTACGGGTAAAATTTGAACTGGGATTGTTCGACGATCCTTACAAATACTGCGACGAGACGCGCGAAAAAACGCTATTGTACCACCCCGACCACCAGGCGGCGGCCTTAGACATGGCGAAAAAATCTATTGTATTGCTCAAAAATGACAACCAACTGCTGCCCTTGCGCAAAGACCAACCGCGCATCGGCGTGATTGGTGCCTTGGCCAACGACAAAACCAGTCCGCTAGGGAGCTGGCGCATCGGTTCCGACGACAGCACGGCGGTGTCGGTGCTGGAAGGGCTACGTGCTTACAGTGCCAACGTCAGCTATGCCAAAGGTGCCGATGTATCGGTAGGGCCCGTGTCCTTTTTTACGAATGTAAGCATCAACGAAACCGATAAAAGTGGCTTTGGCGAAGCCATTGCGCTGGCCCGCCGGTCGGATGTGGTCATCATGGTACTCGGCGAGCATGGCTACCAGAGCGGCGAAGGCCGCAGCCGTACAAAGCTCGATTTGCCAGGCGTGCAGCAAGAGTTGCTCGAAGCGGTTTATGCGGTCAATAAAAACATCGTGCTGGTGCTGATGAATGGCCGGCCGCTCGCCATTCCTTGGGCCGCGGACAATGTTCCCGCCATTGTAGAAGCCTGGCATTTGGGCTCGCAAAGCGGCAACGCCATTGCACAGGTGCTTTTCGGCGAGTACAATCCGGGTGGCAAACTGCCAATGACTTTCCCGCGTAGCGTGGGGCAAGTACCGATTTATTATAATTATTACAATACCGGCCGCCCGGGGCCCAAGCAGGACGTGTTCTGGTCGCATTACAGCGATGAATCCAACGCGCCGCTGTACCCCTTTGGCTATGGGCTGAGCTACACTACCTTCAATTATTCTAACTTGCAAATTGACGCAGCAGACAACAAAAACATCAAGGTGCAGGTGACCGTGACGAACACCGGCGCGCGCGCCGGCGAAGAAGTTGCGCAATTGTACATCCGGGATCGCGTGGCGAGCATTGTGCGACCCGTCAAAGAGTTGAAAGGTTTTGAAAAATGTTACTTAGAACCGGGCGCTGCCAAAACCATTGCGTTTACACTTACCGACCAAGAGCTTGGATTCTATGATGCAACCGGCAAATTCATAGTAGAACCGGGCGTTTTCGATGTGATGGTGGGCCCCCATTCGCAGGAAGGCCTGAGCGGTAGTTTTGAATTGAAATAAGCTGCTGGAGGCATGGCGCGGTTACGAAGCCCGCTTGTCGGTTTCGTAATCGCTACCTCCCCACCACTACTTTTAAGTAAGCTGCCGGACATCCGCTTTTTTTTTATCTTCATCGGCTGGCAACAGCACCGCTTTTTTTGCGTTTGAAACCGTAGCTTGTGCGCAAATTCAAGAAATACGCATCGCAACCGACCGCTCAGTTAGATATGAAAAGACATTTTACCCTGTTGATTATCAGCGCTTTCGCAACTATTTTTGCAACAGCTCAAACCGACCGCAGCGCGGTTATCACCGGTATTGTACGCGACGCAGTGAGCGATGCCCCGGTAGAAATCGTTACTATCTACATCAAGGATTCCAATACCGCAACCGAGTCGGCTGTGAATGGGCGTTATAGAATTGAAGTACCTGTAAACCAGTCTTTTATATTAGTTTTCAGCCGAATTGGTTATAAAAGTGTAGAAACCGCCATCGAAGCCATGCCGCCCCGTAGCAGCCGCCAGGTAGATGTAAGCCTCGCGCCGGTTGATTCCGACTTTGAAGTATTAGTGCGCGCCAGCAAAATCGAGGTCTCCGGCATGATCCAGGAAGATCTGCAAGCCATGAAACTGCTGCCCAGCACCACCGGCAACCTCGAAAGCATCCTGCCGCACATTGCCCTCGGCACCAGCAGCGGTACCGGCGGTGAGCTTAGCTCGCAGTACAACGTGCGCGGTGGCAACTACGACGAAAACCTCGTCTATGTCAATGATTTTGAAATCTATCGGCCACAACTCATCCGCGCCGGGCAGCAAGAAGGGCTTACCTTTGCCAATATAGACCTCATCCGCAACTTGTCCTTTTCGTCCGGTGGCTTTGAAGCCAAATACGGTGATAAATCTGCCTCGGTGCTCGACATCAAATACAAACTACCCGACAGCTTAGCCAGCTCCATCAATGCCAGTTTTCTCGGCGGCTCCGCCCACATCGAAGGCAGCACCAAAATAGGCAAGGGCGACTACCGCCGCTTTCGCTACCTCGCGGGCGCGCGCTACAAAACCACCCGCTACCTGCTGGGCACCCTCGATGTGCAAGGTGAGTACATCCCCAATTTTACCGATTTGCAAGCCTATCTAACGTACGATATCAACCGCGACTGGCAGGTGGGCCTGCTGGGCAATTTCAATCGCAGCGTCTATAATTTCCGACCGGAGGAGCGCAGCACTGCTTTCGGCTTAGTCAATTTTGCCCTGCAACTTTTCAGCACCTTCGATGGGCAAGAAGTGGACGATTTCACCACACAAATGGGCGGCCTCTCTTTTACCTATTTACCCGACCGTAGCCGCAACCCCTTCTTCCTCAAGTTTTTAGGTTCGGCGTTTCGCAGCGACGAAAACGAGCGCTTTGATATTATTGGCAATTATAGCCTTCGGCAAATTGACTCTGGACTGGGCAGCGACAGTTTTGGCGAGGTCATCGCGGAGTTGGGCGCTGGCGTGCAGCAGCAGTATGTGCGCAATTTTTTGAATATTGACATCCGCAATTTAGAGCATAAGGGCGGCATCGAATTGCAAATAGACCACCGCGACACGGAGACCACCAGTAGCCACTTTGTGCAATGGAGTGTAAAATACCAAAACGAGCAAATCAACGACCGCATCAACGAATGGGAACGCCTCGACTCGGCGGGCTACTCCCTGCCCTACGATACGCTGCAAGTGCAAGTATTCAATGTACTTAAAACACGTAATTCGCTCAATTCCAATCGTATAACTGCCTATTTGCAAAATACCTACTCCTGGCGCCGCGAAAGCGTAGGCGAGCTGAAACTCTCGGCTGGGCTGCGGGCCGCTTACTGGGATTTGAACGGCGAATTTTTTGTGTCGCCTCGCGCCCAATTGTTGTACAAACCCTTGCGTAGCGAGCGCGACCTCTCTTGGCGGCTGGCAGGCGGTTTGTATTACCAACCACCGTTCTACCGTGAGATGCGCGGCTTCGACGGCCGGGTGAATACTGATTTGCAATCGCAGAAGTCTTTCCACTTGGTGGGCGGCATGACTTTCGATTTTTATATGGGCAAAAGCAATCCCAAGAAGTTTAAATTCATCACCGAAGCTTATTACAAACGCCTTTGGGACTTAGTATCTTACGAAATTGAGAATGTGCGCATTCGCTACTCTGGCCAAAACGACGCCACTGGCTACGTCACGGGCATTGATTTTCGGGTCAACGGCGAATTTGTGCCCGGTGCCGAATCCTGGATCAACCTCTCCTTCCTGCGCGCCCGCGAGGCCCTCACCGGCGTGCAGCACCTGCGCCGCGAACTGGGGCAAGACGAAGCCACGCCCGTAGCAGACGTACCGCGCCCGTCCGACCAGTTCATGACTCTGTCCATGTTTTTTCAAGATTACCTTCCCAAAAACGAAAATTTCCGGATGCACCTCAATTTTACCGTTGGCACCGGGCTACCCTTTGGGCTACTGGGCAACAATGAAGTGTTTCGCAATACCTACCGCTTCGAGCCATATCATCGGGTGGACATTGGGTTCTCCATCGCTCTCTGGGACCAGGCGCGCCGCGACAGCCGCCCCCTGCACCCCTTGCGCTTCACCAAAGCCAGCTGGCTCAGTCTCGAAGTCTTCAACCTTATGCAAGTACAAAACCAAGCCGGCAATACTTGGATCAAAACCATTTTCAACCAACAATACGCCATTCCAAATTATTTGACCTCCCGACGCATCAATTTGCGGCTGCGCATGGAGTTTTGAAATGAGACGAGTAGCCATTGCCTATCATTTTATATTAATATAATAGTGATTTGGCAATCGGTGAATGTTGATTTGCATTGATAGCCAAATAGTTGTAAAACTATAAATACGTCATAACTCATTGAAATTGATATAAACTGGCAACAATCAACAAGTGCATAGCATCATATTTGAGGCTACGCTACCTAAGCAGCGGCATAGCATACTTGCCTTACTACTCATTCCTGTTCGGGCGCTTCGTAGAGTGTGTCTTGCTGCAAAAGCGAATCGAGGGGTACAACACTTGGCTGGTTGGGTGTTATAATAGGAGCGGGCTGCGGTATCTCTTCTTCTCGCAAATGGTTGACTTCATGGCTAGTGGAGGTCGGCCACAGGAAAATAGCGGCCGTCACCACCAGCAAGACGCTGGCGGCGGCGGCCATCCAGGTACGATTACTGCGCTTTGGGGGCAAGGGCACTACCTTTTCGGCTGGCGGCGGCACTACTGCGCGCTGCGGGGCTGATTGATCAGGTGCTGTGTCCACCATTTCGGCCATGTCGGGCAAAGGAAAATCGGCTTCATCTGGCAGGGGGGTTACCGAAATGCCGGTGGGCCGGAATACGCTGTCCGCCTCAGCAGGCGCGCTGGCCTGTATGCTAATGGTTTCTTCCCAAGTGATGTTGCGCACCCGCTCCCTGCCCTGCACAATTTCCACGACCGATATTTTCAAAACGAGGGGAAAAGCGCCTTCCAATATGGGTTTCACGTAGAAAATCCATTCGGTATAATCGTCGGTTTCAAGAAATTGCTCTTCATCCGATACTGTAAAAATCTCGAAAGGCTTAGCTGCGCTGGGGTCAATCAATTCTACCTGCATCACCTCAGCCACTCGTACCGACTGGATGCGCACGTCGCTGCTCAGTTCTATATTCCGAATGATGTCTGCTTGGTCAAAAGCCAACCGCACAATACATTTTGTCTTCTGCTGCAATTGCATCTGGCGAGGAATTTTGTAGAGCAGACTGCCGGTTTTCGGGCCGGTGGCACCCTGCGGCAAGGCAAAGTCGCGCACCGCCAGCGAGGAGACGAGTAGTAGCAAATCGGCGCGGATTCGATTGTATTCAATTTGCAGGGCCTCATCGCTCAGCAGGTTTTGAATGCTTTTGAGGTTGGCATCATTGAGTCGGCCTTCCAGCAGGAGCAGGGCATTGTAGTGCGGCGAAAAGTCGGGTAGGTGCTTTTTCAAATCGGCAATCGCCTCGCCAATACCGGTAGTAATGAGCCGGCGCCATTCTAATTTGAGTGCTTCGAGCGTAGTCGCGTCCATGAAATCTTGCTTAATGATGAGGCTCAAATTTACAAAAATAAGCTAAGAAACGGCGTTTCAGGGCCGTAGCAGTAAATTTAACGTTTTCATAGGCTATTTTCCCAATGGTTTCGCGGAACTTTGCATAAGCAGGTTTATCACTTTTTGTAAATAGCGAACAGCGAACAACAAATAGCGAACAGCGAACCGAGAATATTTGCACACAAAACCACGATCATAATGAATAATACCAGTAAATATGTGCTGGCCGTAGCGGTGGCATTGGCAGTAGGACTACTTTTGGGTAAATGGTTTTTCAGTGGTAGCGATGCGCACGAGCACGCACACGAGGAGATAGGTAATGGCAATACGATTTGGACTTGCTCAATGGATCCTCAGGTACGGCAAAACAAGCCAGGTTCCTGCCCAATTTGTGGTATGGATTTGATTCCGTTGGACGATAATCAGGATGCGGACTTAGACCCCGACGCCATTCGGCTCAGCGCTTCGGCTATGCACCTGGCGCAGGTAGCTACCGCCGAGGTACAGCAAGGACAAATAGTGAAAACTACCCGTTTGAATGGCAAAGTGGCCGCTGACGAGCGGCAGATTTTCACCCAGTCGGCGCACTTGCCGGGCCGAATTGAGCGGCTGATGGTCAACTTCACGGGCGAAGCGGTGCGCAAAGGGCAGGTGATTGCACAGATTTATTCACCAGAGTTGGTGACCGCACAGGAAGAATTGTTTCAAGCTTTGAAAATAAAGGCTACTGTACCTGCGCTGTACGAAGCCGCCCGCGAAAAACTACGCTACTGGAAGCTGAGCGACGAGCAAATTAATGCTATCGAGGCAGCTGGCAAACCGCGCGAAACCTTCGATATCAAGGCAGATGTAAGCGGCATTGTAGTAGAAAAAAAAGTGAATTCTGGTGATTATGTAGCACGGGGCGGAGCTTTGTTTACTATTGCCAATTTAGACAAAGTGTGGGTGCTGCTGGAAGCTTACGAGAGCGACCTGCATTGGGTAAAAAAAGGCAGCCCGGTGGAGTTTACGGTAGCTTCCTTGCCGGGCGAGCAGTTCAGAGGCACGGTTTCGTTTGTTGACCCGGTAGTGAATGCGATGAGCCGAACGGCCTCGCTGCGCGTAGAAATGCCCAATCTGGGCGGCAAGCTAAAGCCGGAAATGTTTGTAGTAGCGGAAATAAAATCAGCGGCGAATGCCCGCGGCGACCAATTGATGGTACCCCGCTCGGCAGTGCTGTGGACGGGCAAGCGCTCAATCGTGTATGTGCAGGACATGGAGGCCACCGAGCCAACTTTTTTGCTGCGGGAAGTGACCCTGGGGCCAGCCCTCGGCGATAGCTACGCGATAGAAAACGGCTTGCGCAGCGGCGAAGTAATTGTGATAAATGGCACCTTTGCCATAGATGCAGCGGCCCAACTGGCAGGCAAAAAAAGTATGATGCGTGCCAAGGGCAGCCTGGCTGAACGCACCGCGCCCATTGCCATTGGCAAGCAGGAGCGACAGCACATAGCCCGCGTAGTAGAGCACTATTTGCAGCTAAAAGACGCGTTAGTACAATCGGATGCAGCTGTAGCCAAAGGCTATGCAACCAATCTTGCAGCCGCTATTGGCCGTACACCAGCGAATGACTTCCAGAGCGAGGCGCAAGAGTACTGGCTGGCGGTGGCACCTTTGCTAAGTGACTTGGCCAACAAAATGATACAAGCGGGCGAACTGGCAGGAATGCGGCAGTATTTTACGCCTTTTTCAGACCGGATGTCGAATCTGATAAAAGTTTTTGGGCCGCTTGATGTGCCTGTATTTGTACAATTTTGCCCAATGGCAAATAGCAATAAAGGCGGGTATTGGCTCAGCCAACAACAGGAAATCCGGAACCCTTACTACGGAGACGAGATGCTCACCTGCGGCAAAGTAGTGGCAGAAATTCGTTGAAACGCAGACAAAACCATCCGGATTGATAATGACACTTCGTTAATGGCATATCTTTTGCCTGAAAGGCCATATATTTACGGCTTCATTAATTTCAACTAAACCGGTGTCATTCATTTTGGCGAACAGCTTGGTCATTATCCCAACCTACAACGAAAAGGAAAACATCTACCGCATGGTACGTACGGTGTTTTCTATGGATGCTTCTTTTCACGTCCTCGTGGTAGATGATGGCTCACCCGACGGTACGGCACAGATTGTAAAAACCTTGCAAGTAGAATATCCTGAATCGCTTTTCCTATTGGAAAGGGCAGGCAAACAGGGCCTCGGCACCGCTTATATTGCCGGCTTCAAATGGGGATTAGAGCGTGCTTACCAGTATATCATCGAAATGGATGCCGATTTTTCGCACAATCCGCACGACCTGCCCCGCCTGCGCAATGCTTGCACAGAACAAAACGCCGACGTGGTGGTAGGCTCTCGTTATGTCAAAGGTGGGCAATTGCAAAACTGGCCCTGGGACCGGGTAATGCTTTCCTATGGCGCTTCGTGGTACGTGCGTTGCATCACCTGGATGCCGGTGAAAGACCCTACGGCTGGCTTTGTGTGCTACCGCCGGGCTGTACTCGAAACCTTAGACCTCGACAAGATACGCTTTGTAGGCTACGCTTTCCAAATTGAAATGAAATATGCGGCCAGGTTGCTGGGGTTCAAAATTGTCGAAATTCCGATTACTTTTTCTGACAGGCTCGAAGGCAACTCCAAGATGTCGAAAAGCATTGTTCGAGAAGCCATTTGGGGCGTATTGCTGATGCGCTGGCGCAGCTTTTTTGTCAATTATGCAGCCGATTCTTCATTGGCATAGCGTATAAAGGCTTAGCAGAGGCATTTCCATTTTTGTATCCCACTCAAAAGGGCTAAGATTGGCACAGAAACGTTACTTTTATTAGAAATGACGTTTCCGGAAAGGGAAAACCACCCTCAAGCACTTAAAATTAGGTTAAAACCAATGGAAAGACCAGCCCCTGGCATGGCAGAGGGGTCTTTTATGCATACAATAAGGCGCAGTTACTAACTTTCAAAGGCGCAGCTTGTTTTACAGGAAAGAAAATCGTCAAAATCGGAATATTGCGTGTGATACCAGAGCCAAAACAACCGAAACAGGAGAACAAACTCATCCGAGTGCTGGCGCCCGTGCTGAACTGGGTGCTCAGGATCGGCTTTGGGCTGCTGGGAGTATTGGTTTTGCTGATGATTCTTATCCAATGGCCGCCGGTACAAAACCGCTTAGTGCAAAAAATATCCAGTACCCTGAGCAAGGAGTTGGAGACCGAAGTGCGCCTCGAATATCTATACCTTACTTTTTTTGATCGCCTCGTGCTGAAGGGTTTTTATGTCGAGGACTTACAAGGCGATACCCTACTGTACAGCCGACACCTCGAAGTGGATTTTGTGACCAATCCATTTGTAGTATTTCGTAAGGGGCTGGTGGTAGAACAAGTCAATCTGGCAGACGCCGTTTTCAATTTGCGAAAAGCAAGCGGTGCCCGCGAAACCAACCTCGAAATCATCCTGAATCGGCTCTTTCCGCCACGCGAAAAAAAACGTAAGGACAAGCGCCCTTTTCATATAGACATTCGACAACTGCACCTCGACCGGGTGGTCTTTCTGAAAGAAGACATGGTGCAAGGGCAGCGCCTTCACGCAGGCGTGGAGCGCGCGCGGGTACGGTTTCAGGCGTTTAGTTTGCCCGACAAAAGGATTGACATTCGTTCATTGCTGTTGGACAAGCCCTTTATTCGCATTGATGAGCGAGAGCCAGAACCCCGGGCCGTAGAAACCACCCTGCACATGGTAGATAGCCTTTCACTACGCGACACAGCCACCTTGCACCTGAGCATCGAATCGTTTCATTTGCAAAACGGACAGTTTGCCTTGCACAACTATCGCAACGCACCGGTAAGGGAAGCCCCGCACAACGAACTGGATTATCAGCACATGGAAGTCTTTGACATCAACATTGACGTGCTGTGTTTTGATTATTGGAACCAAGTTTATACCGGTGAAATTGACCGAATTTCCTTGCGTGAGAGCAGCGGCTTTGTGCTCGAATCCCTCTCGGCGCGCCAAGCAGTGGTTTCGCCCAATCGTACCGCGCTTTATGACATGAAACTGCGCACGCCCCATAGCGAAATCGGTGATACACTCGTTTTCCGGCACCGCCAGTTGAGCGATTACGGCTACTTTCCAGATGCCGTCAACATTGAAGCTTACATCAACAATACCTCGGTAGCCCTGCGTGATATTATGACCTTTGCGCCAGGCTTGAAAAACAATACTTTTTTTGCCAATAACAGCGAGCAAGTGCTCTACCTTGACGGCGATGTGAGTGGCCGCATCAACAACCTGCGCAGCAGAGACCTCAACCTGCGCCTCTCCGACGGCTCCCGCTTGGAGGGGAGTTTCAGCGCCCGCAACCTCGCGGTACGCAACGAAGAATTTGTGCAGTTGCAGCTTTCCCAATTGGTCGCTACGCCGCGCACCCTGCGCCAGCTTTTGCCGGGGCTTAACCTCCCCGAAAACTTCAATCGCCTCGGTCGAATGCGCTTCCAGGGAAGTTTTCTCGGCTTTTTTGCCGATTTTGTAGCTAATGGCGATTTGCGTACAGACATCGGACGCGCCGTCATGGATATGCGCATGAACCTCAAAAACGGACGCGGCAAAGCCAATTACTCTGGCAAGCTTAGCCTCGAAAATTTTGACCTCGGAGTATGGACCGATAGCCCCGATTTTGGGTTAGTCAATTTTACCTCAGAAGTAAAAAACGGCGTGGGCCTCACTGCGCGCACCGCCAGCGCATCGCTCACCGCCAATATCCAGAGTTTTGTTTTCAAACAATACAACTACCAAAATGCGCGCCTCGACGGGCAACTCAATCGCAATTTATTCGACGGTACATTTTCCATTCAGGATGACAACGTAGATTTGAACTTCCGGGGGCTGCTCAATTATCAGGATAGCGTGCCGGTTTTTGATTTCCAAGCGACAGTACGAAAACTCGATTTGAAAAAACTCAATCTTATTAAAAAAGATCTTGTCCTCGCGGTGGATGCCGACATCAACCTGCGCAACGACCGCCTCTCGCAGGTGGAGGGAGCCATTGTACTCGACCAAATTACCCTCATCCACAATCAAAAAGATACTTCCCGCATCGCGCATCTCGAAGCCAATTCCATCTTTGCGCCCGACGGTAAAAAGGTGTTTCGCATCGAATCCGATATAATGCAAGCCCTCATTGCTGGTGTATTTGATATTGAACAAATCCCTGATATTATAACCAGTTATTTCAAACGAAATTATACTGCCTTCTGGAATCGCTTAAATATCAAAACGAAGGATAAAACCTTGACAAAAAGTGATTACACATATAATGTATTGATTAAAGATTCCAAAAACTTGATGCATATTTTGGATGAAAAATTAGGCACAATCAAAGACCTTAAGCTCGATGGATATTATAAAAGTGCAAACGATTCCCTATTAGTAAAAGTAGATTTACCCACCTTAGAGTACAATGATATTTATTTTAATGATATTGCCTTTACATTGAGAACCCTCGGCGACAAAGGCTCGGTGGACCTCGCTATAAGCAATACAATACTAAATGAAAAACAGCAGCTTGATCCTATTGTTATTATCAGCGACTTGCGGCGTGATACACTCGAATTTGGTATTAATTATTATTCAACGAGCTATCTTGACAAGCTAAATGTCGAAGGATTCTTTTATCCTCAAGATAGTACGCTTTTTGAAGTGCGTATCAAACCCACCAATCTTGTAATATTGGAAATGCCTTGGTTAATTGATTCTACCAATGTCATTACTTTTGGTAAAAATTATTTTACAGCCAATAATTTTACGCTTACACACCAAGGCCGCGCTATCACTATTGAAAACATTGGTAGGCGAGGCGGCCGAGCACGTATTTCCAACTTCGATTTCGATTTTATTAATACCATCTGGGATTACAAACCGCTGGATTTTACTGGGCAATTTAATGCCGCGGTAGCCATTGGTAATGTATTTGAAATGACCGAAATTCGCGCTTCTGTTGTGGCAGATTCATTCAAAATTAATAAAGATTATTTTGGTCAATTACGTTTAGTAGCTACTGCTCCCAATCTGAAAGAAGTACTAAACGGCGAACTAAATATTATTGATGGTGATAAAACGCTTTCAGCAAAGGGTTTTTATAACCTTGGTGACTTAGAAACGCCCAGAGGGCGAGGCAATCCACTTGAGCAAGCGCGCGGCTATTTTGATTTCGAAGTGAATATTGCTAAATATCCGCTCAGAATAGCAGAGTATTTTATTGGCGATGTAATATCAAATACAGTAGGGGAGATAAATGGAGCGCTCCGCTTCACTGGCCCACCCGAACAGCCCAATACTTCAGGACAAATTACCATTAATGATGGTAGTGTAACAATTGATTATTTAAAAACCACTTATTCATTTACCAATAGTAAAATAAATGTAAATAACTTTTTGTTTGATGCATCCGGCGTTACTTTACGTGATAAATATGGACATTCGGCTACCGTATCCGGGGGTATCCGGCATCGTTATTTACGGGATTTTGGACTTGACGCCCGGCTGCGCACCCAGCGTTTTTTGGCGCTTGATACGAAAAAAGGCGATAATAAACTTTTCTACGGGCATGCACTCGGCATGGGCGATGTACGGTTTAGCGGCCCTTTCAACCAGATTGATGTTTACATCAACGCTACGGTGGGCGATAGCACGCGCATTATTATACCTATTTCTTCGGATAAAGAAGCTACCGAGTTGAAGTTTGTTAAATTTGTGGACAAACGCCGCCAGTACCTTGAAGCAGAAAAAAAGGAAGATTTGAGCAACCCAACCGGCGTCAGCCTTGAAATGAATTTGGGCATTCGGGACGAAGCAGAGGTAGAATTAGTGTTTAATGAGCAAACGGGTGATATTTTGAAGGGCTCGGGTCGGGGCAATCTTCGGGTGCTTACGCCGCGCAATGGCGATTTTCAAATGTTTGGTGATTATGCCATCGGCAGAGGTGAATATCTTTTTACATTGTATAATGTAGTGAATAAAAAATTTACGGTACGCGAAGGTGGTTATATACAATGGACCGGCGATCCCTTTGGCGCACAAATTAATATTGAAGCGGAATATCGTGGGCTAAGTACATCAGTAGCTAATTTTATTCAGGAATATTTAGTAAATACCAGTGCTCAAATTAAAAATGATGCCAGTAAATCTACTCAAGTAGGCTTGATCATGGATTTGCGCGGTGAGCTGATGCGCCCAATGATTAACTTTGATATTGTTTTCCCAGCTTTAGTGGGCCAGCTTAAAGCTTATGCCGACAGTAAGATGAATCTGCTACGCCGCGATCAAAATGAACTAAATCGGCAGGTTTTTGGCTTGATTGTAGTGGGGCAGTTTTTGCCAGCGAATGTAGCATTGCAGGGCAGCGAAATTTTGTATAATACCGTTAGTGAATTTGTTTCCAATCAGTTATCATTACTACTTACAGAATTATTTTCTGAATTTATTGCTGATGGCCGGGTGCTATCGGGTATTGATTTTGATATTGCTTATAGCCAGTATCAGAATGTGGATTTGGGCAATGACCAAGCCTTTACACGAGGTGATGAATTTGAAGTACAGCTTCGGCAAAACTTTTTTAACGACCGACTCACGGTATTGCTGGGTGGTAATGTGGATATCGGTACCAACGTGCGCAATGCTGCTACGGCTGGCACTTTCGTGGGTAATGATGTGGTCATTGAATACATTATCAGCAAGGACAGAAGCCTCAAACTCCGCGTATATCAAAGGCTCCAGCCCGACATCGGCGGACAGCGCTTGCAAGTAGGTACCGGGCTTAGTTTTCGTAAGGAATTTGATTCTTTCGGTGAGTTTTGGCGCAGCTTACGCAAGGACACCCGCGCAGCAAAGCAAAATGGTTTTTGAGGGTAGTTATTTACTTCAGCCCAATAATTTGGTGAGACCATTGAGTAAATGTTTGAAGCTCGAAGATTTATTAATATCTAAGGTCATATAATGGGGCACTTGAGTAGAAGCCTGTATTTTTTGAAAGGTAGGAATAATTTTTTTAATTCGGCAGCAGGGTTCATTACAGCATCAGGGTTTCTAAAAATGGCGCGCGAGGCATATTTTGGCGCCTTAAATTTGGGATATACCTTCTCTAAAGCCGCCATATCGCCCAGATACCAGGCTTCCAGTTCTCGGCAGGCTATTCGTACCACGGTTGTTACATCAGTGTAGGGCGCAACTAACTTTATCAACTTGCTTTTCAGCGCTACACAATCATTACTGTCTTGATCCTGAACAATAAGAACTTTAAAGCTTTTACTCATGTTTTGATAGGCACGCAACTTGCCAGGAATCTGTTTTTGCAAATCTTGCTTGCCCTCGTGTGGGCGAATGAAGCAATTGACACCAAGCTGATACCCTGTGGGCAACACCTGAGGCAATATAATGTCGAGCACATTTTTCATAGAGCGCTCTTCCACTAAAATCTCCACCTGCACATTTTCTATTGGCAAAGTTACATCACTCATGGGGCCAAATGTAAAGATTGATGGGGGTCGCTGCCTTGAAAGTAATCCTGCTTCCAGAGATAGCCAAGAGCGTTGCCTTCTCTAAAAAGACTGGCGACAAGTGCATCTTCGCTTGCTCTTTTTACTTTGGAAAATCCATGTTCTTTTATTATCCAGAATACTTCATCCAGATGGGCCGCATTAAGCAAATCAGGCGAATGCGTTGAAATGAATACTTGCCCACCCCGCTCGGCATACATTCTGAATTCTTCCAATAATTCTGGCAATAAAGTTGGATATAATTGATTTTCAGGCTCTTCTACGCAAAGTAAAGGGTGCGGGCGCGGATCAAACAACAAAAGAAGGTAAGCAAACATCTTAATGGTGCCATCCGATACATAACGGGCGATGAAGGGGTCTTTAAATGTGCCGTCCTGAAATTTTAAAATAATGCGTCCATCCTCTGTTTCTGCTGCTTTTACATCGGTTACACCTGGCACACGCCCTTTCATTTTTTGTAATACCTGCTCAAAAATATCTCGATGGTTTTCAAACATATATTGGGCTACTAAAGCCAAATTATGCCCTGTAGCGGACAAATGCTCCGCGTAGCCTACCTCTTGGCTGGGGCGCGCCTCTGTGATATGAAAATCAAATAACTGCCAGCTTTCTATAAAATTGCGGAAAGCACTCGCGGCCCGAAAGCGCTCAAATTGCCCTAATCCCTTGATTGCCAGTATATCTGGTGATGCTAATATTTGTTCTTCACGGGTCAGTTCTTCATCTTTTTTAGCAAAATCTTCTTCATTGGAAATCGCATAGCCTTTTCCATCGGAAAAATCGAGAAAATGAAACGGTGAGCCATAGTTACTTCGTTTATAACGTAAAATCTCACGATGAATAAAAACTTGACGATTTTTTTCGCCAATTTCTAATAAATAAGTAACGAGCCTATTCTTATTAGCAATATTGAGACGAAACTTTAATTCTATTTCTATCATTCCCGTTTGTCCTCTGGAAATAACTTCCCGAAATCCACCTCGTTTTTGCAAAGCCTGCCGGATATTATTATTCAGGGCATCACTTAGAAAACCGAATATATCAAATAGCGTACTTTTTCCTACCCCATTAGCACCTACAAAAACGGCCAGCGTCGGAAGGCGGTCTAACTGCAAGTCAGCAAAAGTTTTATAATTTTTCAGGCGAATACTTTCGATTTTCATGCCAGAATTCATTTAATAACAAATATAACAAAACTTTTTAAAAGCGATTTCTCCACATCATACTTTCCACGGGTTTGTCGGTACGCTGATTATATTTAGCGCTTTGTTTTTTGTTGTAATAATTTTCAATATCGCCGTCCACTCGGAAGTAAATAAGCTGCCCAATGGGCATTCCGGCATAAATGCGCACCGGCATACTCACCGAAATTTCGAGCGTCCAGTGATTGCAAAAACCTACGTCGCCTTTGCCAGCAGTGGCGTGAATGTCAATACCCAAGCGCCCTACACTCGATTTGCCTTCTAAAAAAGGTACCGTAGCGTGGGTTTCGGTGTATTCTTCCGTGACGCCGAGGTATAGTTTATTTGGTTGTAAAATATATCCCTCATCTGGTATCATAAAATGCTCGATTTCATTATGTCGGCGCGCATCTAACACCGCATCTTTATACACCGCCAGCCATTTACCAAGGTGTACATCATAACTGTTCGTACCTAAATATTCCCGATTGAAAGGTTCAATTACAATCTCGCCCTGCTCAATAGCTTCCAGGATTTTTTTATCGCTTAATATCATAATTTGTATAGCGCTTTTCGTTACGCAAAAAACTGATTATGCGTGTTTTAATAAAATTTGTTTCATCAAAAAGTTAATCAAAGTATTATAGTCATTACATCGTTATACCATAACCTCCCAAAAACGCACACGAAGATACAATTTCAGGGCATTTTTGCAAACCACTGCTGCACGACTGCTTCGGCGGGCTTACGGTTAGGGTTGAAATCGTCATTTTCTGCGCCGCGAAAATCGAGATACGACGGGTATTTCCACCAGAAAATGCCGCGAATCCAGGGCTTGTCGTGGATGTTTTCCAGCACCACTTCGTAGCATAGGCGCTGATGCTCGCCGAGGTAGGGCGCATTGCCGCTTGCTTCGTGCGGATTGAGCCAGGGTGATTGCACGCTTTTGAATCCTATTTCTGTGAAAATCAGGGGTTTGCCTGCTTTGCGTTGCACGGTTTCTAACTTTTTCAAAACCTTTTGAAAGCCTGCGTTTAGGTCGGCTTTAGTGGCATCGGGCTGGTCAGAAAGCGGGTAATAACAATCTACACCCGCGTAGTCCAGCGCATCCCAGAAGGGCAATTGCTCAAATTCCGGGCCCCAATTGGCGGCGTAGGTCAACTTGCCGCTGTAAAGACCGCGCAGTTTGCGGATGAGGGCGCGCCAATCCTGCTCGCGGGTTTTGGTCGTTTTCACCAACTCGGTGCCGATGCACACCATCTCAATGCCCCAAATTTCCGCCAGTAGCGTGTAATGCCGCAGCCAGCGGTGATAATATTCAAAAAAGTGCTGCCAATCGGCTTCCGTGGTCATAGCAACATCGCCCGGCCAGCGGCCACGCCCCATCCAGAGTTGGGGTTTCAGCATCACAGCCATGCCCTGCGCCTTAGCCGCCAGCGCCGAGTGGATGACGCCTTCGTCATTTTCATCGCCGGCACTATTGGCAATCGGGATGAACGAGGGCTGGTCCGGTGCATCCATGTAGGAATAAGGCACAATAGATAGCGCATTACAATGTAATGTATTCGCCTGTTTATCAATGGATTCGGTAGCCAATTTAGACATATAGCCGTTGTAAATAGCGTAGCCTTCGTGCGCAAAATTGAAGCCTTTGAGGTAGGGCAGTTCGGGCGCAGCGCTTTTTGCCACGGTCGGGTATTGTGCCAGCGAGATGCGCCATTTTTTTTCTAAAGTATTGATTTCCAGATTATTGGGCTGCCAAGTAGCGTATTTTTCCAAAAAAGTTTCTTGTCCCCAGTGTTCGATTAGAAAATCAACGAAAGAAGCCGCGAGGCAGCCAGCGACCAAAGGCGATTCCTGTGCGAACATTGTATTGTTTAATAAATCGTTGAGGGACAGCATATTGTCAGATGCAAAAAGCCCTTGTGCCCAGTGCCGATAGCCTTTGAATTGCCATTGTGGCGCAAAGCGGATAGCCAGCCCCTGTTCTAAAGCTAATAGCTTTGGCTCGCCTAATAAATGCCTGATTATCAGTTCATTTTCCTTGCCGATTTGATTATAACGATACGTTTCGTTGAAAACGGCGTGTACTTCCTGTGCCGCAAAATCGGCGTGCGCGTGGGCCGAATTGTTGAGCATCAGCGCCTTTTCTTCGGCGGAAGCATAAAGGTGGTATCGAATAGGTGGCAGCGTGGCATCAGGATTGATAAAACGGCGCAGGCTGTCGGTGGTAGTGGTTAGTTCTTTTGCAAAATATTGAATATCAGATTTTTTTGCATTATTATAATGTGCAATAAATTGCATATTTCCACTTTCGGCCACTGGTGCATCCGAGCCGCTGAAATCAAAATGCACTTTTTTGTCCACCGCCCAGGTTTCAGGATGCAGCATGCCTAATAGCAAACGTTTTTGTTGTTGATACACTTCATAATTCCACGACGACCAGCCAAAAATGCGCCAACCTTCCTCCATTTTGAACGCTAAAAAACGCAGTAGCGCCTCATCACTCAAGCCAGCGACGATGCTCAGGGGCAGGTTTCGGTGCAACGGATTTGGATAGAAAGATAGCATAGCTATGGTAGCCGGATCGCTATATGTTTGATTATCAAATACTATTGCATTGTTATTTAATTGCATGGGTATGTTCGCCCAGATGCGTTGCAGCAGCGCATTCGACTGCTTGGTGCCGATGAGCAGGATGGCTTTGCTGCGCCAGTCTTCGGGGGTTACGGCCGAGCAGGGTTTCACTTCCAGCGTGGCGTAGCGCGCGCGCACCCGCATCTGTTGGGCGAGTTGTTCGTAGCGGGCCGCAGTTTCCGGGTTGAGACTGGCATAGACAATCAGGATTTGACGGTTTTGCCGCCAGTTGGACATGAGTTGGTCTCGGGTAGGCATATTATTGGTTATCAATACTTTAGCTGCAACACTGTCGGGGTGCGACGAAGTGCAAGCGAGCAGTGAAAGCAAGGCAGCAAGGCCATAATGGTAAAAAAGCATTGGGCAAAGCGAACGGGTGACGGGTTGTTTCCTTTTCATATCATGTTGCTTGTGCCTGCAAATTCGTAAAATCCGAGCACAAAGTCAATTGGAAAGAAAAACGGAGTAGTTTCAATTTGCAAGTGCTAAGCACCCGGACACAATTATTCTAAGTGTAAAAAATCACAAACTACTCATTATCAAAATATAAAATCCTTTCCAAATAACAATGCCCGTTACTTAAATTGTACTATGCTTGGTAAATTCAAGCCAGCGGCCTTCTCTTGTCTTAATTCTTTTGCACTGTTAATCAAACCTATGAGAGCGCTTTTAGCACATAGGCTGTTGTCAGTGTCGAGCTTCTGTAAGGATCATTGATTCTAGGCTTAATGAAATTCACAGCTTCCCATTTATTTTCACTGTTTACACTTTCAATTAAATAATTCTTACCTTTCATTATTGACGTTTCAGAATTGTAACAATCTAATAATTTTAATGTAATAATACAGAAAGCAGTATTAAGTGGATCTGATTTACCTGATACTTGTCCCCAGCCACCATCATCATTTTGTGAATTTAAAATATATTGAAAAGATTTAGTAATCAAATCAACATTATTGCCTTTTGAATGCATGAGTAAGGATCTAAGACATACATATGTGCCGTAATAGTTTCCATAGTACCATCTGCTAGCCCAAAACCCTTCGGCATGTTGTTGGCTTATTAAAAAATTCAATGAACTTTCAATTACATATTTATAGGTGATACCATCTATTAGCATTAACGAGTATATGAAGTTTGCAACAACTTCAGTATCTGGTCCAGTCCCCCATTTTTCAGTATTAAACTGTTTTTGTTTAGCTTGAATTTCATTTAAATGCTTTTTAGGGACTAACCAAGTATAAAAACTATAATTTGAATCAAAACAATTGTCTATGGCAAAATCAATTAAAGGAAGACAATATTGTTTTATGTATTTTTCATTAGTTCCAGTTTTTTTTAAAACTTGAAGAATCTGACCTAAGTCATCAATGTCTGGAGCAACTTCATTTATAGTCGAAAAATAGTTCCATGCCCGGATACCTTTTTTCAATCTTTTACTTTTGATAAATTTAATATTATCATTTATGAGTAACCTAAGGTCAACACCTAATGAAAGCTGTAAGTCAATTAAAATATCAGTAACTAAAGCAATTTGAAAAACCTCTCCTACTAGTATAGTATTCTTTAATGTAAAGTGTTCGGATCTGCTTAAATACATTAAATGTTTTAAATCTATGTAATTAGAATTGTGCTCTTTATAAATTGAGATTAACCCATCTCTGATGGTTCTATCTTTGACTTCACTGTATTTTGGGAGAATTACGATTTTGCCCAAATTTTTTTGTTTTAATTTAGTCTTATATTCATTGACTTTTCTAAACCCAATTAAAGTATCAACCCGGGTATCGTTTTTTAATTTTTGCTTTTCTACTACTTTGTACCACCTACTAGCTCCACCTTTGGCAGCATATCGTAAAGATTTTTGAAAGTATTTTTTTGCTTTTGCATAATATGTATAAGCCAAATCTGATGAATATAAATATGATTTTAAATTTTTAGTATTGACATAAATACTATGGAGAGATAAGTCTTTTTTGGCTATACCCAGTATAAAATTTTGTTGCCTATTTAAAAAATCTTCTTCGAAGTCTTGAATATCGTCAACTATCTGACTTGCAATAGAGAAATATTTATACGATTTTAATAAAAAGTTATATTCTTTCTCAGGCACTTTGTTAGACAAAACGTACAATGCATCCAGTGCCGCCTTGCCCATCTCACTCTTTGAATCAGCCAATTCAAAATATTCCTGCTCACTAGATATTTCAACCCTTCTTTCTATTTCTAGAGATTTAGCATACTTGCTCTTTCTTTTGTACCATAAATCCCAAAAAACGGAGTCAGAGTCAAAAAGGTTACATAGTAACTTAATGGACTCTTCACTGCAAAAATTTAGAACTTGAAAGTTTTTCAATAAATCGTTATCTTTACGGTCAAACAAAGCGTCATTAATAGTCAAGTAGTTAAAGTACAGAAAGCATGACGTAGAAAGTATTTTTGCTCTACTAGCATCTACATATGATGCAAAAGGGTCTATAAACAAGTATGGATAAATGGCATAGAAATCATAATCGCCCTGTTTAGCAGATAGAAGTGCCTTCTTGATTGAAGGGGCGATGCTTAACTGTTCGATGTAATGGGCAAAAAAATCATTCTGCTCTAATATTACATTATTCATCGTTTAATGATTCTAAAGTCAGATAAATACTTGGACTGAACCTTTTCTTAAAATGCCACCTGTCGTCACTAGCCTCTTTAAAGTAAAGTGTGCCTGAAAGGTAATTACTAGAAATCAAGAAGGCGCTTTGGTTAGTATTCCCCCATTGTTTCAACCATTCAATGCTGGCCACCACTGGTTGATTGATGGTTACATTGAGGTGAGTAATATCATTTGATATCCATCCTTTTTCTTCTTTAACAAGAATAAAAACATTTTCCTTTAAAATTTCCTCACTTGGTAATTCATTTTCAAGTCTTCGAATATGTAGTCTTAACAGTAAACTATCAAAATCATTTCTAGCTACATGGAAATTGACGGATCGAATCAAGTACTTTCCTTTTTTAAGGTCTATCAGAATGCCTCTTTCGCCACCTTTGCCAGATCCGTTAGACCATCCAGTTACAATATTTTTCGATGTAGATTTTGCTCCAATTGTTTCAAACTTACCGCCTGTCTTACTCAAAACAGTAATTTCATCTATATTGTAGATGTCTTTCACTAATGAAAAATCAGTTTTTTTATTTAAAACCTGATTTATATCAAGAACAATATTTTTATAGCCTATACAACTAATATTTATTTTTTCAGCATTTAAATGCTGAGGGATATACAATTTAAAATAGCCTTCTCTATCGGTGACTGTCCCGGTTGTTGTGTTAATCACACCAATATTAACGTATTCTAAGGATGCTTGAGTTTGACTACAGACAACTACGCCTTCAACATAGTTTACTGTTTGACAAAAAATGGCGGGTAGCTTAAAAACGATAAGAATAATTAATAACAAGAGTTTTAATATAATTGTCTGAAAAAAAAAGAAAAAGGTAGCTTCATATCTGACAGCCAAGCTATGAAAAGGATGTCTGTCTGAAATTTCGTATTGATGTTGTTTCCCCAAACATTTCCTTATGTTAATGTAAGGAAAATAAATTCTTACTTTTTGAAGGGCTATGTATTGCCAAGTGACGAACAATAAGACAACTGTAAAAGACGATAAGACAACTCTCAAAGTTATCTTATCAGCTTCTCTTACGATAAAGAATTTCGATGTAATCATAATATTTTAAAACTTGTAACCCAGTAATCGCTTCAAGGCATTATAAATTACAAATACAATTAGTAAGAACATTGCTATTTGAATAACCAAGAACATTATTTTATCAAGAGGCATGCTGTTTACGCTTAACAAAGCATATATTTCCGCTATTTGACTTGGGATGGTTTGAAAAAACGAATACAAAAGAATTGGTATCCGATAAAAGAAAATATAGACAAAGAAAATGTTGACGAGAATGACATATGATATGAAAAAGTATTTTTCTTTTTCCCTTAAGGAAAAGAGAAATGGTTTCTTAGTTTGGCTCTTTTTGAGAAATTTAGCTATTAAAAATCTAGGTATTTCATTTGTTTTCTGCCTCAAATTAGGTATTCCTAACAAATCCGAAACGAACCAATAACCGTCAAATTTAAAGAAAGGATTAATATCAAAAAGAAAGGAAATCAGTATAGAATATATTAGTAAATTTATTGATTCGCTATTAGTGATAAAAGAGATAATAAATATAGGTATCAAAAAGACAAGTTGAAAATAAATGCCCCCAAAATCAATAATCAACCTCTGCTTTCTTTCTAACGTCCATGCCTGCGATACATCGGCATAAAAAACTGGAAAATAGAAATATACGGCAAAACCAATATCCCCATGCTCAATATTATAATATTTGCAAGCAGAAGCATGACCTAACTCGTGAAAAATAACAGATAAAAAAAACAGCAGGCCTATGAACAACGAAGATTGTAGGCTCGTAATAGTAGTAATCGTATTGTCGGTTATTAAAAAAACAACTGAAAAAAGCAAAGAAATTGATACAAGCACATAAATTAGGTACGGATTAAATAGGTGCTTCAAAATTCTGGTTATTGGGGACAATCGGTGAGCTGCTACTATAGTGTTCCTAAATTTGAATGAATTCAGGCTTTGATTCTTGTCATGACTGTTTAAAATTGGTAACAATATTTGATTAATAATTTCTTCGAAATTTTTACGAGATAATTTTCGATCGTTTTGTTTGTTAAAATCAATTAAAGCGGTTTCAAGATTTAAATTATTTTTTTTTATAGAATTAATTAAATTAGCTAACATCTCACTAATTTGAAAGAAGGCTCCCCCATGCATCAACAAATACTCTTGACTTATACTTGCAGTATCTATTTTTTTAATTTCTATTTCCTCAAAAATTTTCATTTCCATAGGTTAGCAAGCACTATTTTGTGAGCTGAAAAATACCAAAATGACAAGGACTTTAAAAGTACAGCAGCTCATGTGTCTCTGTGCTATGAGAGAGTGAAGTACCCATTGAGAATATGTTATCATAAAAGAGCAAGAGAGTATGTGACAAAAATGAAAACAATAAGATGATATTTTAGTCAGGATAATCGTTTGAATTGATTAAACTTATAAAATTTATCAATTTTTATGTAATCGATTTTTTGCCGCATACTCTGACTCACCTCTGTTCGTGTAATCGCTGAGCTATTTTTAGTCTACGCTGGGTTGCTCAGGATTGTTAATACCACACTCTAATTGTGGGCAGACAGGCTCAACATATGCACCACAGATCCAAGGTTTTGTTTCCAGTCTTTCCTCCAGTTCTTGAATTGTAAATTCATCATACAACTCATGGTTGAATGAGATTAGCTCGTCGCTTTGACCTTGCAGTTTTGTCATCTTCTCTAAATTTGACTTTTTTTTCATAATAGAAGGATTTTAAGGTTTAAAAATTAATGATTAAGAGTTGTTTCTTCAAATTTAGTAAAGCAGTCGGAAACTACTTCATGAAACATTTTTGGGTACCCATCGCAATAAGGGGAATTAAATCCTCGCCCTTCTTGAAGGGCATGAGCTTGGCAACCACCACCACAAAAAAATGCATATTTACATTTGCTACAAGCGGGTGTCGTGCTTATGTTTCGTCCATACCAGTTTTCCAATTCTTCTTCATTAAAGTTTATACCGTTTCTGTATGTCCCCACTTTATATTGATCAATACCAACTGTTTCCCAGCATGTGTATAAGTCACCATAAGGATCAAAAATCAATTCACCTGTTTGAGCAGAACAAAAAACAGAGCGAAAGTCAATTAAACCCTTTGTTTTCAATGCTTTAGTTATTTTTTGCCTGATGCCAAAATCCTGGCAGGATATGCTCTTCATCGTTTCATCATTTTTGATGGCATCGAAATACTTCCTTATATACAGTCCTCGATTCATAGTCCTCATATTATCATTTTCATTTTCAATGTCATCATGGAATAGCACTTTTTCAGTAGTATTTATGTGTTTTAATTCTTCCTTTTCAAAATCAATATATTGTTTGAATGGATCCATCTCATAATCATAGACGCTTGAATCAAATTGGCTATTAATACTGGGGCTACATGATGTCATGACAGTATTGCAATTTAAATCACTATCTCCATGAATTAATGCAGAATAAACACTAAGTTTTTTATTTTCAAAAAAGTTGAGTTCAGTAAATAAATCCTTTATTTTGATTAAATCATCAAAATTATTAAGCTCTGTGTTTATTCTGACCGACACATTAACGTCACGATTTAAAGCCATTGCGATATTTTTAATTATTTTATCGAATGAATCACCATGCTCATAGTGTGTCCTTCTATTATTGTGTTTTTCTTTAACTCCATCAAGAGTGATTTGCAAAGCGCCTATTTTATTCGGATGTAAAAGATTTTCAAAACAATCTAAGTCATAACCATTTGTTATAGCTCTGAAATTGTATCCTTCTTTTACCCCTTTCTCTACAATGTACTTGACAATTTCATGGTTTTGTTCAAGAAGAGGCTCGCCACCATACAAGATAATTGTATTACTGTGGAGCTGTCTATTAGGTTCGAATTCAGTCATCGCTTCGAAGGCTTTGTCCACGGCATTCTTTGTAAATACTTTTTTTGACCAACCTTTCCCATTATTCGAGACAGCATTTTCAAAGCAGTAAGGGCATCTAAAATTACAATCATATGCGACTAAAAACATGAAATTCTTTCGTAGTTTATCTCTTTTGTGAAATGCTTGAGCCATTTTTTTTACTACCTCTTTTTCTTCCAATGGCGTCTTATCTGTCACATAGCCTCTATTGATGAGCCTATCGAGTAAATTTTCTTCTATACCATTTTCAATTTCGTCTGAACTTAGCCCTCTTTTTAATTTAGAAGCCAGTCTGCCAGATATTTTATCAATTGCACCAGTATATCCATGAACTATTAAGCAATAGTCATGATTATCCTTTAAGTCAACAAAGATTGTGTATAAAGATGTTCTTAGCTTTTTCATGTTATATAGGTCTTTGTTTTATGAATGAGTTTTCTACAATTTAATTCGGTAAGAATTGCCACCTTCAAAGTCATCTATCTCTCATCTGCCGAGACTCAGATATATCGCAGTGGCCTTTTTGAGCGACGCTACCCAATACTGAGGCAAATGAAAAAAAATACAGTACACTATAGCGCACAGAAATAATTGGGAACATCTTTCAATTCCTTAGTTTTATGTTTTACAAAACTGATGAGGGTAAATTTAATATGTTTTTTTTTATCAACCAAGAAATTTTGCATTTTTTTCCAAGCCCCTGAACTACATATCAGTCAAATTACTATGCATAGCTATGGTAGCCGGATCGCTATATGTTTGATTATCAAATACTATTGCATTGTTATTTAATTGCATGGGTATGTTCGCCCAGATGCGTTGCAGCAGCGCATTCGACTGCTTGGTGCCGATGAGCAGGATGGCTTTGCTGCGCCAGTCTTCGGGGGTTACGGCCGAGCAGGGTTTCACTTCCAGCGTGGCGTAGCGCGCGCGCACCCGCATCTGTTGGGCGAGTTGTTCGTAGCGGGCCGCAGTTTCCGGGTTGAGACTGGCATAGACAATCAGGATTTGACGGTTTTGCCGCCAGTTGGACATGAGTTGGTCTCGGGTAGGCATATTATTGGTTATCAATACTTTAGCTGCAACACTGTCGGGGTGCGACGAAGTGCAAGCGAGCAGTGAAAGCAAGGCAGCAAGGCCATAATGGTAAAAAAGCATTGGGCAAAGCGAACGGGTGACGGGTTGTTTCCTTTTCATATAATGTTGCTTGTGCCTGCAAATTCGTAAAATCCGAGCACAAAGTCAATTGGAAAGTATAAAGACGATGATGCCAAGCTGGGTTATTCGCGCAAAAATATTTTCCCGTTCCACCAATCTTTTTCAATAACCGCCTGATTTTTTTCATAAAAGCGCAGAGCGGGCTCATTCCAGTCTAACACTTGCCATTTCACAAGGCGGCACCCCTCCTCGCGGGCTTCTTGCAGAAATGCATCGAAAAGCATTTGCCCGATACCATAGCGCCGATAATCCTCGTTGATGACAAAATCTTCGAGATAGAGCATCCGCCCTTTCCAAGTAGAATAAGCCATGTAAGACAGCGTCATGCCCACCACTTTGCCATCTGCTTCGGCCACGGTAGTACGGTAAATCTGGTCATCAAAATCACGTTCGTACTCTTCGGGAGTGGCTACAAACTGCTCTTCGGCTCGCTCATATATGGCGAGTTCGCGCACGAGGTTGTGAATGATAGGAATATCTGTTTTAACTGCTTTTCGGATACGAATTTCCATGGTGTTCCGGCTATTAAGTGAGGATGTTGAATCAGTTTAATGTGGCAAATATCTGGTTTTTATTGGAAGATAGAAAAAAAATGGTCTCCTGCATGAGAAGACCACAGACGGGGTATTTTTGTTTTTGTGTAGGATGTCTTAAAAAAGGTACCCAATACTTTTCACCATCTAAAATACACCCCAAATGAGTTGGCAGGCGCGGCTAACACATTGCGGCCGCTCATGGCACCTGCCACTTGGGCCTGTATTCCTACCTGATTTTTGAATTCATAAGCCAAAAATGCCTGCGGCGAGATGAACTCTACGTTGTTGGAGAACAAACCGTTGCCACTGCCGGTGGGGTCGCCGTTGCGTAAGGATTGTGTGCCAGCCAGTTTGACGCCTGCCAGCAGCCGTTCATTGAAGAACTTGTGCCCGAATTCCAGTTCAAAACGCCATTCGTCGCTAAAGTTGCGGGTACGATTGTTAAAGCCGATAAATCCGGTGGCGTACCATTGGGCAGTGCCGTAGCCGGCCTCTATCCGTATGAGTTGATTGAATTCGCCGTCGCCAGTGAACAGTAAATTGGCGTTGGTAGCATCGCCGGTGGGCAGCCCCAGCAGCAAAGAAGTAGTGACCGACCAGCCGTTGCGGGCAAAAAGCCCATAGCGCAGCCCCAGATCAATATCGCCGATGGACGTATTTTCTAATCCGGGTTGTAGCACTTCGCCACTCAGCGCGCCGATGCCCTCGTTGACCGTGTTGCGTACTAAAAAGGGCACATAACCAATCACCGTCAGCCGATCGGTGAGGCCGTATTCGCCATAAAAGGCTGTGACATAATTGCTCAGCCGTGTGCCAGCTCCGTTGATGTTGTAAATATTGCCATCCATACCATAAAAACGGCGGGCATAAATAGCGGAGATATCCATTTTTAAAAATCCGCCATTGCGAGGTTGTGGCCAGCCACCCGCGTATATTTCAGGTGTAATGAAAGTGCATACAACAATTGCCAAGATGGATTTTATAATACGATTCATGCTGTTTTATGTTTTGCGACAAGCAATAAGGGTTATTATAGTGTTTTGGCTCATTTTTTTGATAAAAAAATTACTTAAAGCATTGTTTATCAAAATCTTGCATTGAAAATAGCAAACAGCAAGTAGCAAAAAGCACTATAAATTTTGATATAATAATTGCTTGCCATGATGTTATAATTTTTTATTTTGGACAATACAGTCATCAAAATTATTTACTTTTGATAACAATGTCATTATTTAATTTAAACGTGCAAAGCCAAAAGGGATATTAAAAGGTTCGCAATAAACCACGACAAAATCGAAATCATTTAGCTTAACGGAAGCGGGCACGGCATAAGTTTGTGCTCCGGATGTACTCTTGAGTCGGTCGAGGCGTACGCTGTTGTTGGAGGTAAGCACCGCTGGAGCATTTTGCGCCAAGTAAATACCAAGCCCGGGGCCGTTGTTGCTGCGGAAATTATCGCTAAAGCTCAGCACCAGCGCATTGTTTTCTTCTTGCAATGTAGCCGTACCGCTCACGGTGTAGGAGGCGTGCCCCCGGAAATCGCCGCTGCGCATAGATCCGCCCGCCGGAGCCACCGTCACTGCAAAAGGTAAGCTACTGACGCCATCTACGGTAGCGGTTATCTGTGCGGTACCTGGGGCCAAGGCCGTGGCCAGCCCGTTGCTGCTGATGGTTAGCACATTGGTATTGGAGCTGTTCCAGGTGATGTTTTTGCCTGAGAGCACCGCGCCCGTGCTGTTGCGTATGGTAGCATTATACTGTAATGTGGCTCCTACTGGCAGCGTATTTTGCGGGGCACTGATTTCTACTAAGGCAACGGCATTTGCATCGGCTACTACGGTTATTAAGGTAGAATCGGCCGTTTTGTTAGGCACATAGGCGACTACCCAGGTCTGCCCCGGTGCTTTGGCATTCACCACGCCGCCGCTCACCACTTCGGCAATAGCAGCAGTGTGGCTGCGCCATTGTAATAGATCACTTCTATCCACATTTTGCTCATCGGTGTAGGTAGCGGTCAAAACGGTGCTTTGCCCTACGCTCAAGCTGAGGTTTCGAGGCGATAGGCTCAGGCGTGGCTCTAAGATTTCCGGCACAATTTCGGTCTGAATGCAAGCGCTAAGCCACAATAATCCAAGCAGACAAATTTTTACCAGAAAATGGGTGTTTTTTTTCATAATAATTGAATTTTTTGATTTTACTGCAAAGTACAGGGCAATCTGGGGGGCATTTCGTCCTGAACCGGACAGTTTGGGTGCTTTGTAAGGACTGTATTCCGAGATTTGTCAGATGATAGACGGATTTAGAAAGCAAACTATCGCATCAATAGTGCCTGCCCTTGACGTGTAATTTCGCTGCCGTCTATTAATTTGAGGCGCGCTACATAAACAAAAATTCCGGCATTGACCAACTGACCATTCAATCGGCCGTCCCAGCCCTGCGTTTCATCATTAGGTGGGAAATGCTCCGCGGCATACATACGATTGCCCCAGCGGTCAAACACTTGAAAACTAAGTACTTCGCTGACCTGGCGCGGGTTTGCATATACCGCAAACCGATCGTTGACATGATTGCCATCGGGCGAAAAAGCAGTAGGAATAAAAACATCCACCTCGCGGTCGAGCCGAATTTGTACCGTTGCTTCTTCGCTACAGCCAAAGATATCAGTGACACGAATGGTAAAGCGCTCTTCGCGGAGGGCTTCGGCTTGCGGTGTGAGGCAGGCGGTGCAAGAGAGTAGTTCATTGGGCAACCACCGAATATTGGCTACCATGGCTGCCGGAATATGCAGCGCCGGTTGTATGTCAAAAAATTCACCGATTTTGACCGTGAGCGTAGCGGGCAAGGTGAGCATGCGCTCGTATTGTAGCGGCAGCAGGAAAGAAGGTTGCAACAGAGCACAGCCCTCGGCGTCGCGGATGTGTAAGGTATAAATGGCACCGGGTACAAGTTGTTGGAATAGATTTTCGGTGGTAAAATTTGCACCATCTATCGAATAGCGATAGGGGGGAGTGCCCCCGCGCGCACGGAAGCGAAAGTTCGGATTGCGCAGGTCTTCACAGTCAAAAATAACTTCCTGGAGTGGCTCCGGCTCTGGCACCTGAATAGTAAAAACACCTTTGCAGCCCATCGCGTCGGTCACGGTGAATGGGTAGAAACCTGCCGGCAAACCTTCCCGGACTGGACTTTGGCCAGCATGATTGTCCCATGCAATATAATAAGGTGCACTACCGCCCGCAGGCCGCACCTCGATGCTGCCGTCGGCACTGCCTGTACAGCTTGCTGCCTTTACCAATGCTTCGATAGCAATAACCGTGGCGTCCACGTAGCCGGAGCCATGCGTATGGCCATTGCAATGAGCATCTTCCACCGAGAGAATTTGATAAACACCTCCACGCACTGCGGGGAACCGCCACTCCTCGGTCATGATATTTTCAAAAACATCCGAAGGTACGCCATTAATACTCACCTGCAAACGCCAGGGCGGCGCTCCACTCAGATATACCTGCAGCCAGGCCGTATCGCCCGCGCAGATGGCTGCTTCGCCGCTCAGCCGGGCGGTGGGCGCTTCAATGGCAAAAACTAAGCAAGAATCCACCGCACTATTGCCACACTGGTCGGAAATGGTGACGGTGTAGAAGCCCGGCGGCGCGCTGATACTCGGCGTCAGAGAGCCTGTACTCCATTGGTAGGTATAAGGCGGCACCCCACCGGAAGCGGAGGGCGTGAGCGTTGCAAAACTGTTGTGGCAGGCAGCCTGGTCGTGCAGGGTAGCGCTCATGGCGGGTGCGTCCGTGATGACCAACGTAGCCGAACCCGTGTAGCAAGCGCAGGGAATATCGAGTTCGATGACTATTTTTTCGTCAGGCTCAGCAATGCCGTCATTGAAAACCCGCACCGGTAAGCGCACCGACATTTGTCCTGCCGGAATGGTAATGCTGCGCGGGAGCGTTGCAAAATCTTGCCCTTCCCGGGCGGTACTGGCGTTGGTTATTTTAAACTGTACGGTCAGCGCCTGGTTGAGGTTGTCGCGCTCGCCACGGGTAAAGACAAAATAAGCATCGTTGCAGCCTTCCATAGCGCGATTGCCCTCCGAGCCTTCCGCGTGTAGGAGCACCGTTCCGCCGATATTAAAACTTTCGGCTTCCAGAAACACCGCCGAGTCGTAGAAACGATCGCCGACATCTGCTACCACAAAGCGAATACGATACTTTTCGCAAGGTATCAATTTGAGCGTAGCGGTGAGAATAGTAGTAAAACCATCGTACTCAATGGTGCTGTGATAGGGCGATACAATCGGCTCGATGCCGCACTGCCGGGCGTCGCGTTCCAGTTCATTGCGAATGAAATACTGGTGATTGTAAATATGGTTGACCGAATTGATAGCCACGTAGTCATTGGTATGAGGAATAAGCGCCATGTTTTGAGCACCCCGCGAAAAAGGGCCGTTGATGCCAGGGCCACTGACAAAAAAGCCGAAAACGTCATTGTAAACACTACCCACAAACTCGCAGTATTCTTCTGACGCAAAGACGTAGCGAAACTGCACAAAGGAGTCTAATGGCTCGAAATCAAACTCAATGCCGACCACATCGAGAATGCGCTCATTGACAAACAGACCGAGGTCGGGGTCGCCATCGGGGCCGCCGAATCCGCCGCTTTTATCGCCTTGGCGGTTGGGACCTTCCGCGTGTTTGACGGGGCCGGTTGCTAAGATAATTCCTTTATCCATCCCAATGACGTGGCTGCCATTTTCAAAAAAACCAATGCCATCCCGATTGCCAATAGAACGAATTCGGCTGATATTGTCGCAAGTGCCTTTGGCAAAAATGTCACGTACTAAAGATTCGGTGCTCACATCGCTGCGCGTGCGAATGCTGCCCATCGGCGGCGGGTCCGGTGGCGAGGCCAACGCTGCGGGCGTATCGGGCCGAAAAGCCAGCATTCCGATCATTAACAATATGTAGCCGAAACGTAATCGCATAATCAATGCATGATATTCAGCCCTTTTCAGAGCACCAGTAGGTCATTAAAATATTGCCTGTGCCCGGCACTTTCGTACCAAAAGTACGCCAGCGCGATGCAGGGTAGATATGCGTTGCCCAATTGCCGATAGTACCTCAGAAATCGTTCAGGAGTGTTTGCAAACATAGAGAAACGGCGAGGGGAATCCGTTTCGGGGTTTGATCTTTTGCCATCAAAAATAAGGATTAAAATGCGCAATTCGGCGGTCGGTGGCGAAAATAATTTTGCAATAGCGCTTAGCGCAAACAATACAACCGTTTCTACCGGCTACCGGCACTTTTTTCTGTCGCGGCCAGACAAAATATGACTTTCCGGCTTTTTCATTTGCTGAAAATATCTTTCCTTTACAACAGGAAAGGTTTTTAGGCAAAAAATCTAAGCGAGCGCTTGTTTTTTCAAACAAAAATCCGGGCGGAAAAAGAAAAAAACGCCTTTGTGCTTTTCATAACGAAAAAATTATAATAAATTAGCGGTATCTTTGTGTACTGCCAATGTTGTGCTGTTCTTTACAGCCGAATTTGGAACAACTTCTGCTTTGAGAGGCAAAATCCCCCCCGCGTACCTGCACAGAATAATGGTTTTATGGTTTTCAAAAACCTGCATCGTTTGGCATAATTTCAAAAACGAAATAAAATACCTTTATATGAAACTGAAAAGTGTACTACTTTTTCTTGTTTTCCTGGGCGCATGGATGACGGGAAGCGCTCAAATTCGCCAGGAATGGTGTATCCAGGACGCTATCATCAACTCATCGCGCGGCGATACATTGATTACTTTTTGCGAAGGCGATGGGCTACCAGATCAGGTGCGGTTCAGGGTGTCGCCTTTTGTACAACCTTTTGCCTATCTCGTTACCGACGAAAACAACACCATTATATTGGTGAGCCGCAACAACACCATCAACCTCGACGGGTTGGGCGGCGGCCGGCTGCGGGTATGGGCTTTTGCGTATCTGGGCAACATCTTGGCGGAACCCGGCCAAAACGCTACTACCGCCGAACTGGCTGATATCTGCTACGGCTTGACGCAAAACTTCATCCCCATTAATGGGGTAGTGCCCGATGGGGGCACCATTGCTACTACCGATGGTAAGAGTTCGCTCTTCACCTGCCCCGACGACGGTACGCCGGATATTGTTGCATTCAGCACGACCAGCACCGATCCTTTCTACACTTACGTAATTACCGACGAAAACGACCGCATTCTGGCCTTTGCGCCTAATGGCGTTTTTGACTTTGAAAACCTGTCGGTGACTGTGGCGCGCGTACGCGGCGTATCGTATGTAGGAAGAGTTACGGCCGAAGTAGGCGATGTACTGACCGAAGTAGATTTTGCAACGGGCTGCTTTGATCTTTCCAACAATTTTGTGGAAGTGACCCGCTCCTCGCCGCAGGGCGGCACGGTTTCTCTGGCTTCGGGCGAAACTTCCAAGACCATCTGCGCCGAAAGCGTGGAAGGCACTAATTTAGCTTTTGTAAGACAAACCAGCGCCGAAAATCCTTACGCCTTTATTATAACGGATGAAAATGGCGTGGTCATCACGGTGCTGGAGGGTAATAACGCTGATTTCAGCTTGACTGAGCCAGGTATCTGCCGGGTGTATGGTGTTTCCTACACGGGTGCCCTGACCATTGCCGTTGGCGAGAATATCAATGATACGCCGCTGTCAGATGACTGCTTCGACCTGTCGGGCAACTTCGTTGAAATCATTAAGCGCGAGGTGGACGGCGGCCGCGTGAGCTTAGCCGAAGGCGGTACCAATCGAACCGTTTGTGTGGAAGGCGGCGAGTCGCCAGAGGTGTTTTTTACCAATACTTCCAATAGCGAAAGCAGTAGTTATGCCTACTTAATAACCAATGATAATAACGTGATTCTCGCCGTTTTTGAAGGCGAAAGCTTCAATTTTGCCAATATCAACAACCGCATCAACCGAGTGTGGGGGCTTTCGTACAGCGGTACGCTGCTGGCCCAACCGGGCGACAATGCCGCCACCAGAGTGCTGGCCAGCGAATGCTATGATTTGTCTGATAATTTTGTCGTCATTTTGCGCAAATCTGTGGAAGGCGGAGTTGTACAACTTAATTCTGGCGAAGCAACAGCTGAAGTGTGCGGCGGCGACGGCATTGCCGATGAACTGATTTTCCTCAATTCTTCTACTTCCATAGAAGCCTACATTTACCTAATTACGGATGTCAATGGCATTGTAGTGGATTTTATCAGCGGCGACCGTTTCGATTTTGAAAACCTCGACCTGCCCGAAGCGCGCGTGTATGGTTTGTCTTACAGCGGTGCTTTGACCGTAGCGGTGGGCAATGATATCAATACCGCCGACTTTTCGGGGGAGTGCGCTGATTTGTCGAGCAATTTTGTCACCGTTTTCCGGCGTTTTGTAGATGGCGGCCGCGTGAGCCTGCCCGATGGCAGCGAGCAAACCGTCATTTGTAGCGGCGACGACAACCCAGATGTACTGAGCTTTGTCACTACTTCCACTTCTGATGAGAATTACGCCTTTGTCATTACTACACTCAACAATGACATCATTGCCATAGCCGATGGCGATAGCTACGATTTTGCAGGCGACCGCAACGCGATTTTCCGCGTCTGGGGCTTGTCTTACACCGGCAATATCCTCGCTCAGCTGGGCGACAATGCTGCCACAACTGCCCTGACCGACGGCTGCTTCTTGTTGTCTGACAATTTTATTGTGGTACAACGCGACATCGTGGACGGTGCTACCGTTAGCTTGGAAGATGGCAGCTTAGAGGCGGTGTATTGCCTCGGCACACAGCAGCCCGGCGTGCTTGTTTTTGCTAATACTTCGGAGGCTTTTGCCAATTATGCGTACTTGCTGACAACCGAAGAAAATATTGTTATCGAAACGACTTTGGCCAACAGCTTCGACCTGACCGGCTTCCCCGGCGGCAATTATCGCGTCTGGGGGGTGTCTTACAAAGGCAATCTCACCGTGCGCACCAACGATGATGCCGCGGCCGTAGCCCTGGCGGATGATTGCTTCAATCTTTCGGATAATTTCGTCCGCATCAGCACCCGTGAGGTGGAAGGCGGAGCCATAGCGCTGGCCGGTGGCGGCGATAGTGCAATTGTTTGCGTGGGTGATTTCAATCCAAATACACTTGATTTTGTGACCGAAGGTGCTATGGGCGACTATGCATTTTTAATCACCGATGAAAGTAATATCATCTTAGCCATTGCTACCGAAGCCTCTTTTGACTTCAGCGAACTGGACGCGACAACCCTCCGCGTGTGGGGGCTGGCGTACAGCGGCAACCTAAGTGCCCAAATCGGCGACGATGCGGCGGCCACTGACCTGTCGGACGAATGCTACGACCTGTCGGATAATTTCATCACCGTAGCGCGCGATCTGGTGGACGGTGCTACGGTCAGCCTCGATAATGGCGAAACGAATGCTGTAACCTGCGCGGGCGCTGCTGAAATCGCACCTTTGGCTTTCGCCAATACCTCTACGGCCGGCGATTACGCTTATCTCGTTACAGACGAAAATAACCGGGTGCTGGCCATCGTCACCGAAAGCAGCTTCAGCTTTGCCGAATTTCCGCAGGGCAACTACCGCGTGTGGGGCGTTTCCTACACGGGCGCGCTCACAGTAGCCATTGGCGACGACGCCTCTGCGGCAGTATTGGCCGAGCGTTGTTATCACCTATCGGAAAACTTTATTTCGGTTGTACAAAAAAACGTGGACGGCGGTACGGTGCGCTTACCAAATGGTAATACCTCGGCAATTGTCTGTGGCTCAGGAGCTTCGGCTGGCCAGCTGATGTTCAATTTTGAATCTTCGGCCAACGCCAATTATTTGTTCCTCATCACCGATCGCAACGACGTGATTTTCGCTATTCTCACTGGCAATACCGTGAGCTTTGGTGGCGTGCGCATCGGCGACTATCGGGTGTGGGGCGTTTCCTACACGGGCAACGTGACCGCGCGTACTGGTCGGAATATCAATGAAATAGACCTCTCGGACGAATGTTTCGATATTTCTGAAAACTTCATCGCCGTGCGCAAAGACGATGCCGACGGTGGCACAATTGCCGTAGCTGGCAGCGATGAGGGCAGCTTTGAATTTTGTCCCGACAACGGCGTAGCAGATGTGCTCAATTTCACTACCACCGGTAATTCCAGCGGCACTTATGTTTTTGTACTGACAGACAGCGACAACAATTTCATCGCACCGCTCAACGGCGCAAGCATTGATTTTGATACCTTGCCGGAAGGCAACTACCGCGTATGGGGATTAGCTTTCACTGGCAATTTGCTCATTCAACCTGGGCAAAATGCAGCTACTACACCCATCACAGATGCTTGTTTCGACCTGTCGGACAATTTCATCTCTATCACAAATGCTATTCCTGTGGGAGGCAGTCTCGCGCTCAATGAAGACGGCGACACCCAGCAGTTTACCTGCCCCGGCGATGGCATGGAGGATATTGTTTCTTTCATTAGCACTGGCAGCGCTGGCCCGTCGTTTGTGTTCCTCATTACGGATGAAAATAATATCATCGAAGCTATTACTACCGAAAATAGCTTTGATTTTGAGCGCGATACCGAAGGTGTCAATCGGGTGTGGGGGCTGGCGTACAGCGGCAATCTGCTGGCGCAAATCGGAGACGATGCCGCGGCCGTAGCCCTGAGCGACGACTGCTTTGCTTTGTCAAGCAATTTCCTCGAAATCATCCGCGAAACCCCAGTGGGCGGCGATGTTTTCATTGAAGGTGGCGACACGGAAGTCTTCCTGTGTGTGGAGGGCACTTCGCCAGCTGTAGTCAAATTTGATAGTACGGGCACTTCGCGCGGCGATTATATCTACGTCATTACCGATGCCAATAATGTAATTCGCAACGGTATTTTTGGCGATGAATTCGACTTTTCCTTCCTACCACCGGGCACCTACCGCGTGTGGGGCTTGGCTTATACCGGTATGCTCATTGCTACCATTGGCGACGTAGTAACGGAGGTGCCAATTTCCGACGATTGCTTTGAATTGTCCGCTACTTTTGCTACGGTTTTCGTCACCGATACCGATGGCGGCAGTGTAGCCACCACCAATGGTGCCACAGAAGTGAGGGTGTGCACGGGTGATGGTCAGCCCGACGTACTCACTTTTGAAAACACCTCAACGTCTTTCGCCGAATATGTGTATCTGCTCACCGATAAAGAGAACCAGCTATTGACCATTATAGAAGGCAACAGCTTCGATTTCGATAGCGCCACGCTCGATACCTGCTTGGTTTGGGGCTTGTCTCATTCTGGCAATTTGCTGGTAGAAGAAGGCGATAACATTCTCATTACCTTGCTCACGGACGGTTGTTTTGAACTGTCGAATAATTTTGTGCGCATCATCAAAGCCAGAGTGGATGGCGGAAGCATCAGTTCGGATCGCAATACCGACCTCATATTCACCTGCGTGGGCGATGGCGTACCTGACGTCATTCTATTTAGCAATACCGGCGAAGCAACGGGCGCTTCTTATATATATGTACTCACCAATGAAAATAACGCCATTCGGGGCACTATTGTCGGTGATGCTTTCAATTTTGAAACATCGGGCGTGGGCGTTACGCGCATCTGGGGCGTCTCCTACACGGGGCAGTTTACGGGTGCTTTCAATGCCAATATCACAACTGCCGTTTTGGCCAGCGGCTGCTTCCAGCTATCGGAAAATTTCATTACTGTTTCGCGCGACACGCCCTTCGGCGGCGATGTAAGTACAGAAGATGGTGCCACTTCGACCTTTTTCTGCCCATCCGTGACTGAGCCGAGCCTGCGCTTTGCCACTACCAGCAACCGCCGCGTCGGTTATCGCTTTGTAGTGACCAATACTGCCAACGATATTGTGGCGCTGAGCCAGGGCAATGCTGTGAACTTCGCGGCGCTGCCCGTGGGTACCTACCGCGTGTGGGGCATCTCTTACGCCGGTGATTTGCTGTTGGAAATTGGCGGCAATATCCTGAGCGCCGAGCCTTTGGCCTCAAGCTGTTTCGAGATTTCTTCCGGGTTTGTAGAAGTTTATCGCTCGCGCATGGTGGATGGCGGCCGCATTACCAATATAGCAGGCCCGGATACGCTGTTCGTTTGCCCGCAAAGTTTAGCATCAGACTTGGTGGTGGCTACCAACAATAGCCAGGCTACCGAAGCCAACTACCGCTACATTCTGACCAACGCCAACAATGTAATTCTATCGCGCAACCTTGACAATCCGGTGATTGATTTCGACGGCGCCATGCCAGGCAGGTATCGCATCTGGGGGGTGTCGTACACCGGGGAGTTCCGCGCTCTTGCCAGTGATAATGCAGCCACTGCCATGCTGTCGGACAGTTGCTTCCAATTGTCAGCCAATTTTATCTCGGTGATTGTAGATACCCCGCGCGGCGGTATGGTGGCAACTTCCGACACCCTGACCGACATAACCGTTGACGCTGATAATGCAATGTATAATCTGATTGCCCTTAATGCTTCCATTGTACATTATCAATACGTGGTCACAGATGCCGACGACCGAATTGTTAACATCCTGGCAGGCAACACTGTTGATTTTGCTGATTTCCCGGCCAGCGGCCCGCTGCGCATTTATGGTGTGGCTTACACCGGCGTATTCACTGGAGCTGAAGGGGATGTCATCACGGAAGCAAACTTGAGTGACGATTGCTATGATGTATCGAGCAACTTTATTGCTGTGACTTTTGCCGAGCCATTTACTGATAACGAACCGCCGGTGCTGCGTCATCCGTCCGAGCGCGCACATACGCCGCTAATGCAGGTATCCGTAGCGCCCAACCCGGCCACCGATTTCATTCGTATAGCAATAGCATTAACTAATCCGGAGGAGATGCGTAGCAATTTGCGTATTTTTAGCCTCACTGGACAACTGATGCACGAGGAGGTAATCCACACGGAGGCTGGCGCCAATCAGTTAGAAATGCGCATTAATCAACTGCCGGACGGCTTGTATCTCTTACAATTGCGCAATGGCCAACAAGTACAAACGGTTCGTTTCTTAAAGCAATGGCAATAAGCTTAGCACAAAAGCAAATGAGCTTATGAGTGATTAAAGTTTTTTTGAGTTGGTATAAACATTCCGAACGCGGCACTTGCATAAAGGCAAGGCCGCGTTCTTTTTTGGGAAAATATTATATTACATTTTTAATAACGAGCCGCAAAATGTAAAACCGCAAAATGCGCGTTACGAACTGCGAAACATTTACTTTTGTGGCTGCAAATCATCTTCCGGACGGTGGCGCAGCATATTTTTCAATTCGGCAATTTCATGATGTAGGGCATCTATTTTATCTTCGAGTTCGCGGGTATTATCCATGGTCATTTCATCTACAAAAATAGCGTTGGCCAATGACATACCAAAAATACCGCCGATAAGCACAATCATCACAAAATAAAAGCGAGTGATGCCTACAATCAGGTCGCTATCGGTTTTGTCGGCAATGTCTTGCGGAATTTCGTACCAACCTTCTACGGTGAACATTTGAAAAATAGAATAGGCGGCTATTAATGGATTGCCGAAGTGCTCCGGTGCAATGGCACCATAAAAATGACAGGTAAATATGGCGAGCAGAAAATTGAGAAAAAATAAAGCAATTAATACAAAAACCGATGCTTTAAGTGCGCGGCCGAGGCCTTCAAGTATTTTATCGAGATTGGGAATAAACCGGATAAACCGTACTAAACGAATGAGCCGGAATAGCCGCAAAATGATGAGCAGCGCGGTGTTGGGGATCGGAAAGATGTAAATAAAAAGCGAGGGCAAACTACCGATCACAATGGCAAAATCGAAGCGATTCCAGCCGATGGCGAAATACTGTTTGGGCTTGAGGTGGGCAATTTTTACAATAGCTTCTATAACAAAAAATAGTAAAAATCCATTATCAATCAGTTCGAGCACGCGGTTGTTGGCATACTCCGGAAAATACATCATAAACACCACCGCTGCATTCATCAAAATGACCAGCATAATGATTTTTTCCGACAGAAAAATATACTTCAAATTTTTCATAAGATAAATAAATCAGATAAATAATTCACGTCTATTTTACTAAATGCCATTGGAAGTAATGGGTTATTGTTAAATGGGTGAAATGTTTGTACAATTGATAATCGGTTGTTTATGTGTTTTTACTAGAAAATTGTGTCGGGGTGCTTAATTACCCTATTGACTTGCCTGCACCAGTTCGGTTTCTATTAATTTCCATTGTATTTTTTCGTGCAAGTCATAATTCTCTAAGCGATTATGATAAAAATATAATAATTTAAAGCTTTCGCTAATAATTTGTTTGTTTTTATTATACTTTAATGGTTTTTGCAAATGATAATTACCGAGATGCCGGATGCCGTTGGCAATGAGCGCGTCTGTATCTTGGCGTATTTCGTCCGACAGCTTGAGCTGGCCGGCTGTTTCCATATCGGTTAGTGCCGTTTTGAGCTGATCTACCACTTCGCGCAGGGCATCTATGTTGAAAACAAACTCGTCGGTGGGCAGCCGCAGCAGTCCGTACAGGTCGAGTTTGCTGTTGGCGCGTTTCAAGGTTTGGAAAGCTGCGAAGGCAATCAAATGGCTGCTCAGCACAATGTTATCTTTATGGTAGCGCTCCACAATTTTTTCAGCTAAAATGCGGGTATATTGCGTTTCGCGTTGCTCGTCGGTTTGTACTTTTCCATCGGTCAAGAAATAATCTTCAATATTGATGAGATTGCCGTATTGGTCGTAGCTGTTGCCGTCGGCATCCACCGGATTGCCGAGCACATCGAGTGGCTGGCCAAAGGAAACGGTAATGGTATTGCTTTCGGCAAAGAATTTCCAGGCAAATTGTAACACCTTCCAGGGATTATAAAAATCATCTTTCGAGCGGATGTATTGCTCTTTGCCAATGGCGCGGAGGTGTTGCTCGATGAGGAAAGGCGCTTCGAGTACAAAATGGTAGCCCAGCACCACCGGTACTACAAATACCTTGGTATGGGTGCCTTCGGCCAGTAGTTCACGTTGGGCATCTACGACCGTGCCCATCAGGCCGAGTTTGAGTTTGGTTTCTAAGGTACCTGAGCGCGAGCGCGTGCCGCCGGGGAAAAACAAACTGTTGACGCCGCGCTGGATGGACAGGTTGGACATGGATTTGAGGGTTTCTAAATAAACCGGATTTTTTTTGCGCCGATCCACCCGGTAGGCTCCGAGCCGATTCATAAAATAGGCGGCAAAACCGGCGTTGTACAGATTCAGCCCGGCACCATAAGAAAACGAAGGCAGCCCCGCGAAAGTGTCCATGGCGTAGCCAATAAGAATAGAGTCGAGATTGCTAAAATGGGTAGGCACTACTACTACCGTGCCTTTGCTGAAGAGGCTGCGCACCGTATCAGCTTGGCCTTTCACCATCATCCGGTCGTACAGGCGATGCCTGCTGCCGAGTATGCTGCGTCCGGCGGCGGTATTGAGCAGGCGCGTGAAAAACATAGTGAGAAAACGCCGAGCAAAGCGAAAAGTACGAATATTGAAAGTACCGACAATCTCTTCGGCGTAGCGGTGGAGTATCTGCTGGAAAATTTCCGCGTGGTTTTGGGTAGCGGCGGCTGGTTCGTTTTCGAGGTTATAACTGACTAATTTTTGCTGCATTTTTTTCCAAAACGGGCGCTCTTTGGGCGGATCCACTTTCCAGGGTTCTTCTTTCACCCGGATGCGTTCCATGTAAATGGTTTTGGCCAAAATATCGCGTTGGGCAGTCAGCGGTTTTCGCATGAAATGCGCTAAGGTATGTGCCTCCAATTCGCGGACAAACCGGCGGCGGTCTTCGCTTAGTTTGTAAATGGGCCAGTCTTCGATATTGGGCAGCAGGTGCGGATAGATTTTAGGTGTTTCGTTCATCATTAGGTTGTTGGCAAACCGTAGTAAATAATAATAAATCGGATAGTATTGATAATGTCCAGCTTATAAAAGCCTTCGGCACACCCCGGCGCAGGATGTCCGATTATGTAAAGGTATTTCGGTTTGCCCAAATAAGGAAGTATCCGAGAAAAAACTTATGCAACCCTCTAATATCAGGGGGGAGTTTGGGTGTTGCCAAAGGGTAGCACCAGACCCAGCCAGGGAGCAGCAAAAAAAACGCCAGTAGCGAAAGGCACCCCCAGCCCATAGTCGAGCGAAAGTTTGTTCCAAACAGTACGGCCGCCGAATAAAATGATGCCGCCTTCATTCAAGAAATAGCTTTCGCCCAGCAGATAGCCTTTTTTGCCTATACGCAGCATGCCGCTCATAGAAATAGCAGGTCTGCGCCCCCAGTCGCCATCCGCAAAGCCATAGCCAAGTCCTACGCTCAGGTTTTTGTCGCGGCTACCTACCGTGGCCACGCCATACGCGATGCCAAAAGCACCCGACTCCTCGCCAATAACAGTGCCTATGAACATACCACCGCCTACGTTAAAGGCATCTTTTTTGATTGGGATAGACACTTTGGGCGTGAACCAAATCGGCGTAGCCGTACCCGAAAAAAGAAATAGCGGCACCATACCGACGCCCAAAGAGACATTGTCGCTCAGCCCAATGCTCACCTGATTGAAAAGCACCCAGACGTTTTGGTAGTAGCCCTCGCCCTGAGCCAGACCATAGCCATTGGGCCCCCAAAAGTAGCGGGTAGCTTGTGGATTTTCGGCCCAATAAGCGCCATTGACAATGCGTGCCGGGTTGGCTTCCCGGATGGATTTGATGTTTTGCATCCGAATGGTGATGATGCCGATGTTGTCGGTTTGTAAAACAATTTGCTCGCTGTCTCTCGACAGGATGCGACCGAAATATTCATTATCATCTATGGTGGCAATGCGCCAAAGGCGAGCGGTGTCGGGAGTTTCGGCTTGTGCAAAGCCATATTGCCATGATAATAGGCACAGTCCAAACAGGCAGCAGAGAAGTGGTAAGTGTTTTTTCATTGGTTTATCGTTTTTTGAAGGTTTTGCGCTTGGCGGATCGTTGCTTTGTAATTCAGGAAAAGCCGTTATACCAATTCCGACTCATCCCAGGGCTTGCGCGGGGTGGCAGATCGCTCCAATTCTTTCAATTCTAATGGCGAGGCATCCCCCGGTTTTTCCTGCGGGGGCAAGTTCGGATTGATTTTGCGCATCTCCGCTTCTACGGCGCGCTCTTCCCAGTCTATTTCGTTATAATTGCCAATGCCCGGTATGCCAAAAACGCTGAAATAATGAATCATCAGACCAATGCTCCAGGGCAACATCGGATAGAAAAACCACCAATCGCCAAAAGAAGTGACCACATTCAACAGAAAAAAGAACAGCCCCACCGACACGTAGCTGCCGAGGTGCTGATAGAAACCTTTTTTCTTCTTGACCCGCCTGCGAGCCAATTTTTCAATGTCTTTCATGGATTTAAGTGTCGTGTTTTTTCACACCAGCTCTGAGTCATCCCATTTTTTGGCGGGGCGCTCTTGCCGTTGCAATTCGGGCAATTCCAGCGCTTCGTAGCCATCGTCTTCGGGTAGCATCGCTCCTTCCTCTCGGCGCATTCGACGTAGCTCTGCCTCGATGGCTGCTTCCTCCGAGTTGTACCTGCCCATGCCTGGATAGCCGAAAGTGTCGAAATATTGAAATAGCACACCGATACCCCAGCCGATGACGGGCCATTGAAACCAAAGTATGTCGGTCGAAAAAACATTCAACAAAAAGAAAAAGACGCTCATAATCAGGTAGATCGTGAGGTGGCTGTAAAACTCCTTCTTCTTTTTGACAATTTTGCGCGCTTTTTCGTAATCCTGGTGCGACATAGATGAGGTAATTGTTTTACTAAGAAATGGTTAGCTCTATTGCAAATACAATTTACGCAAAGTTTTTCATCTTGTCAAACCAAATCGCGCTCGCGCCAAGCACGGCGGGGCTGTTTTTTCAATTCTACCAATAAATCGGCATCATCTTCCCTCGAAGATTCGTTGCGGGGCGGCGCTTTTTGGTCAATGGGCAATTTGTCCCAGCCAAACACATTCAGATAATGGATGGCCAAACCAATACCCCACCAGAAGGCAAAAGCCGGTGGCGTGATGATGCCTTTAGAAAAAAATTGGAGCATAGAAATAGTGCCCACCACGATGAGATAAGCGCGCAAGTGCTTCTGGAACTTGTACTGCTGTAAATATTGGTCGTCCTGGTCGTTGCGTGTATGATACGGTCGTTGTTGCATGATTGGTAATTTTACCTCAAGATGCTATTTTAGTATCAATGGCGCAAGTCTCATAGACTAATGGCGTGTTTTTTAGGATTGAATTGTCGAAATTCAACTTTGAATCGGCACACCGTCAATTTTATAGCAAAGCCGGAAACCGCTGCGGGTTTGCTTCGCGCAACAAATTGTACACTACCTCGAACACATCTTCGGGGTTCGGCTTGCTGAAGTAGTCACCATCTGAGCCATAGGGCGGGCGGTGTGCGTGCGCAGTGAGCGTAGCTGGCGCTGAGTCGAGGTAGCGATAGCCGCCTTGTTTTTCTAATACTTCCTGCATCATGAAAGCCGTAGCGCCGCCGGGTACATCCTCGTCCATGAAGACAATGCGATTGGTCTTTTTCAGCGACTCTACAATGCGCTGCTCCAGGTCGAAAGGCAACAAAGACTGTACGTCAATCAATTCTACAGAAATACCGTGCTGCCGCAGCAATCGAATACCTTCCTGGGCTACGCGCACGCAGGAGCCATAGGTGACGAGCGTCACGTCGGTACCTGTCTCCAGCACTTCTGGTACGCCGAGGGGCACGGTGTAAGCGCCAATGTTGGCAGGCATTTTTTCTTTCAACCGATAGCCATTGAGGCATTCTATAATCAGTGCCGGGTCGTCGCTTTGTAGCATAGTATTGTAAAAACCGGCCGCTTGCGTCATATTGCGAGGCGTCAGAAGGTACATTCCACGCAAGGAATGCAACAACATACCCATCGGGGAGCCTGCGTGCCAGATGCCCTCTAACCGATGCCCCCGCGTGCGAATGATAGCCGGCGCCTGCTGGATGCCATTGCTGCGATAGCGCACCGTAGCCAGATCGTCGGTGAGCGGCGACATGGCATAGACTAAATAATCGAGGTACTGGATTTCGGCGATGGGCCGCAGCCCGCGCATGGCCATACCGATGGCCTGCCCGATAATCGTCCATTCGCGGATACCGGTATCGAAAATGCGCTCCTCGCCGTATTTTTTTTGTAAACCAGCAAACCCCTGGTTGACATCGCCGATTTGTCCTACATCTTCACCAAAGGCAAATACGTTCGGATATTGCTGAAATACCTTATCGAAAAAGGCATTCATAATTTCAAAGCCATTTTTCAAAGGGGCATCAGAGGCGTACTCCGGTGCTACTATGGGCACGCGCAGGGCCGAATAGGGCGATTCGCTGTACAAATGCGTATGATAATGGCGCTCGGCCCGAGCCTGAATATCTTGTATCCACTGTTTTAAAGCGGCTCGTGCTTCGGAAGGGGTGCCAGCAGAAGCAAACAAAGCGCGGCGGGCATTTTGCAACATTTCGCTCAGCACCGGCGCTACCAATTGTCCTAACTCACGTTGATAAACATCAATACCCGGAAAATCAGCAGCAAGCCGATTGTACAATTCCTTGAGTTCACGCAGTTTCACTTGAGTGGGGTTACTATAAGCACGCCAAGCGCGGTCGCGGGCTTCTTTGGCGGTTTTGCGGGCTTTCTCACGGATGCGCTTGCAGTTTTCCTCCGTTGCAATGCCTTCGGCAATCATCCAGCGCTCCATTTGCAGAATGCAATCGTGCTCGCGTTCCCAGTCTAAGCGCTCTTTCGACTTATAACGTTCGTGCGAGCCGGAGGTAGAATGCCCCTGCGGCTGCGTCACTTCCTGGATGTGTAGCAATGCAGGTACGTGCGATTGGCGCATTTCGGCAATGCTTTCCATGTATAATTGCACCAGCCCCGGATAATTCCATGCTTTTTCGGTGTAAATGCGGATGCCCTGTCCTTTTTCGTTTAGCCGAAAACCTTCTAGCGCTTCCGAAATACTGCCTTTAGTCGTCTGATAATCAATGGGTACTGAGATGCCGTAGCCATCGTCCCATACCGATACCGACAGCGGCACCTGCATAACGCCCGCTGCATTAATGGTTTCCCAGAAAGCCCCTTCTGAAGTGCTGGCATCGCCAATGGTGCAAAAGCAGACTTCCTCGCCATTGTGCGAAAAAGGCGTGCTATTGCGCAGCTTGTCTATCTCGCGGTATTTTTTTGAAGCAAGCGCAAGGCCTAAGGCGCGCGCCATCTGCCCGGCCGTAGGCGAGATGCCCGAAGTGTTGTTGAGCATGTCTTTTTGCGGGAGCCAGTGGCCTTGCTCATCAAAAAACGGCGTAGCGAAATGGCTGATCATCTGTCGGCCGCCGGAGTGCGGGTCGTTGTCCGCATCGGCGTACAACTGGGCGAAGAAGCCTTCAATAGACGAGATGCCGGTGGCAAAGGCAAAAGTTTGGTCGCGGTAGTAGCCTGCCCGAAAATCGCCGTTTTTAAAGGCTTTGGCCATCGCTACCTGCGGTACTTCCTTGCCGTCGCCGAAGATACCAAACTTGGCTTTGCCGGTGAGTACTTCCTTGCGGCCCAGCAGGCTCACTTCGCGGCTGAGGCAGCAAAGCTCGAAGTCTTGCAATATTTCTTCGCGGCTCAGGGTGAGGCCTTTGGCTATTTTGATTTGAACAGGTGTTTTTGTGTCAGAATTTTTCACCATTGTATTTGGATTGTATCTGGTTTTAATTTGGCAAGAGCTGCATTGGGTGTATTGGGGCGAAATTATATTCTAAAGGGGATAGCATTTTCAAGTAGCAAAAGTAAGGAAAATTTTGTAGTTCTACGCATTTTGAAGACAAAAAACACGAACAATTGTTCGTAAATGGTAAATCATATGCAAATAGCCATTAACGATTCATTAACCATTTTGTCGGGCAAGGGCCTTTCTTTTTGCAGCCAATTCGCCTATTTTTGCAGGGAACATTTTAATCAACACAAAAAAGATAATTCGAAATGAAACAATTCGTATCTGCTCTGACGCTGTTTTTCTTCGCTGTGACGATGGTTGCAGCTCAAGTCAACACGGCTACTACTGCCAAAGCTACTGCCAAATCGGGCGCCTATATGACCTTCGAAACCGAAACGATTGACTATGGTACAATCGAGCACAATGCTGACGGCGTGCGTATTTTCAAATTTACCAATACCGGTACCGAGCCGCTGATCATCACCAATGCCCAGGGAAGCTGTGGCTGCACCGTGCCGACTTATACCAACAAGCCGATTTTGCCCGGCGAAAGTGGTGAAATCAAAGTGAAGTATGCTACCGACCGCCTTGGCAAGTTCAATAAGCGCGTGACGGTGACCAGCAACGCTGCCAATGAGCAAGTGGTATTGACCATCAAGGGCGATGTGCTGAAAAAGGATGAGCCAACGAGCGTGCCTTCTGGTCAAAAAAGCATCATCAACCAGTAAGATTTTTGAATCGCCCAGGTTTTATCGGGCACTTCGACAAAAGCCCTGCATGCAAGTCAATGCAGGGCTTTTCTTATGAATGACTATTAGTAAGCATAAAAAAAGATCCTTATCCGATGTACTCAGGAGAAGGATCTCTAACCCAAACAAATAAACACAAAAACTACTTTAAGGCAGTTCAAAGATAGTGCCATCTGTTTTAAGGATTGAATAAATATTTGCTTTTTTGTGACATTGTAATTTGAACATTAAAAGCTATTTGAGGAAACAAAACTCCTATTTTACTTACTAAAAACGATTTTAACGTCAAAATTTCACTAAAAATTGTGACAAAAAAAGAATCCTTCTCTGCATGACAGACAAGGATCCCTAACCCAAACAAATAAACACAAAAACTACTTTAAGGCAGTTCAAAGATAATGTCATCTGTTTTATGGATTGAATAAATATTTGTTCTTTTGTGACATGGTGTTTTGACCATTAGAAGCTGTTTGAGACAATAAAATGCCTCTTTTTTTAATCAAAAAAGGACTTTGATGTTGAAATTTTATTAAAAATTGTGACAAAAAAAGAATCCTTCTCTGCATGACAGACAAGGATCCCTAACCCAAACAAATAAACACAAAAACTACTTTAAGGCAGTTCAAACATACAACATTACTCCACGGGCGGTAAATAAAAAATCAAATTTTTGTGACGGGCTATTTTTTGCCTACTTTTCGTGTCTGTTCAGTCAGGTTTTTATAATCTGCCATGGTTTTCAAGAAGTTAGCGATATATTCCTTTTCTTCAAAGACTGGTATGCTGCTGCTATCTGCTTGGATAATGCTCAATTTGTGACCAACAGAAAGTTGTTGCACTATGGTCTCCGCGAGCTCGTACTGTGCCCGCATCGTATTCTCAGACCAATCTATGAAGCCGTACTGCCCGGATTGAGGGTCTTGCCAGCGGAAGCGCACGGTATCAGTGGCCCAGGCCGGATGGTTGTTGCGTTGGAGGAGCAAATAGGCTTCGTCTTGCATCCAGTTATCGGCGATAATAGGGATAAGCATCGGGTAATCCACTTGCGCAGGCAATGTTTTTAGGGTATAAAGGTCGGTGCGCGTGTGGGGCATGGTGCGTTGTTGGTAGTAGTAGCTGCGCATATTTTTGAAATACAGCCGAGAGGGCGGCGTAGTGCTAAAAAACGGATTGGGTTGGTTCGTAGCATCTGCGGCGGGGTGGGTGCAGGCAGATATTATTAGCAAAAAGAGGATTGCGAACAGCGGATTTTTCATAATTTTAGCGAAATTCGTACGAAAAGGTTTTATTATTGCGACGGCATTCATTGCAAAAAGTTGACAGACAGTCATTTGCAGTAAAATTGCTGCGATAGCTATACAATTAAATTACTCACAAATTGGCAACCTAACAATATGCAATTGGTAAAGTTTTTCACGGCGCTGGTGGCCACGGTGCTTTTGATTTTATTATTTGATTGGCATCAGCCTTTTGGGTCACCGTTGCCGGCATTGGGGCGCTTTTTCAATCCAGCTGCTGGTTTTTGGCAGAACGCTCGCAGTCTTGACACCCCTCCTTTGGGGCAGTTTCAGTTGCCGGGGTTGCAGCAGGAAGTGCAAGTCGTATTAGACGAACGGCTCGTGCCGCATATTTTTGCAGCCAATACCACCGATGCGGCCTTTGCGCAAGGTTACATCACGGCTATGCATCGCCTTTGGCAATTGGATATTTCGGTGCGCCAGGTGAGCGGCCGCCTCTCGGAAGTGCTGGGCGAGCGCACGCTTGAATTAGACCGCCTCCAGCGGCGAAAAGGGCTGGTGTATGCTGCCCAAAATGCCCTCGTGGCCTGGGAGCGCCTGCCCGAAGAAATGGCCATCGTACAAGCCTATTCGGATGGCATCAATGCGTACATCCGGCAGCTGAAGCCCCGCGATTACCCGATTGAGTTCAAGTTGTTGGGGTATAAACCCGAACCCTGGTCGCCGCTCAAAAGCGCGCTATTTTTCAAGAATATGGCCCAAACCCTCAGCGGTGGAAACGACGACCTGGAAGCCTCCAACGCCCGTGCCTTGCTGGGAGAGGCCCTATTTGAATTTTTATATCCTGAGCTTAATCCTCGGCAGTCGCCCATTATTCCGGAAGGCACGACTTGGGATTTTCAACCGCTTGAAATCAAAAAAGATACTACTGGCGCCGTGACGCTGCTCAGCGAAGTGATTGAGCATCAGAGCATTCCGAAACCCAACCGTTTCAACGGAAGTAACAACTGGGCTGTGAGCGGCAGCAAAACCGCTTCCGGAAAACCCATCCTCGCCAATGACCCCCACTTGACGCTGACGCTGCCGTCCATCTGGTATGAATTGCAATTGCAAACACCAGAAATGAATGTTTATGGAGTATCGCTGCCGGGGCTGCCAGGTATTATCATTGGGTTCAACGAGCATATTGCCTGGGGCGTGACCAATGTAGGGCACGATGTTACCGACTGGTACAAAATCACTTGGGTGGACGAAGCTAAAAAACGCTACCTGCTAGATGACCAACCCCGCGAAGCCACTCTCCGAGAAGAAGCCATCAAAGTGCGCGGCCGCGACCGCCCCGTAGTGGACACGGTGCGCTACACCATCTGGGGGCCGGTGGTGTATGAATCTGCGGAATCGCCTTATCAGGACATGGCCATGCGGTGGGTAGCCCACGACACTCCAGAGAACAAACCGTTTTACGACATGGGCGTTTTTCTGCGCCTGATGACTGGTAAAAATTATGATGACTATTCGGAGGCTCTAACCGGCTACGACGTGCCCGCCCAGAATTTTGTCTTCGCTGCTAAAAACGGCGATATTGCCCTCAAAGTCAATGGCAAGTTTCCGCTGAAAAGACCGCAGCAAGGCCGCTTCGTGCAAGATGGCAGCTTTTCTGGCAATGCTTGGCAGGGCTTCATTCCCAAAAGCCAGGTGCCGCAGGTGCGCAATCCGGCGCTTGGTTTTGTGGCTTCCGCCAATCAAAATTCAGCTGCACCCGATTATCCTTATTATTATAATGGTGGATTTGATGATTATCGCGGGCGCTACATCAACCGGCGGCTGGCAGCCATGGAAAACGTGACCGTCGAGGATATGAAAGCCTTACAATTAGATAACTACAGCATCAAAGCCGAGGAAGGCGTAGCGGCCTTGCTGGCCTTAGTAGATGCGGCAGTCCTGAGCGCAACCGACCGGCAGTGGTTGGAAAAATTGCACCAATGGGATTTTCGCTTTGAAAAAGCAGCTCAAGCACCTGTTATTTTTGAATACTGGCTGCGCGAAACGTACAAGCAAACTTTCGATGAAGTGTATAAAATTGCTGAGCAGGACTCAATAGCAGTGCTGTTTCCAGAGGTCTGGCGGCTGATAGAACTATTAGAAGCTGAGCCGGAGCACCCAATTTTCAATCGGCAGGCTACCAAAGTGCAAGAAACGGCACGCGCCATTGTCACGGAGGCTTTTCAAACGGCTTGTGCGGATATTCGGGAACAATATGGCTCGGATTTCAACTGGTCGGATTACAAAGCTACCCGCATCGCGCATCTTGGGCGTATTGATGCATTCAACTCGCCGATACTCAGCACCGGCGGCTACGGCGACGCTCCCAATGCCATCAAGCGCGGGCACGGCCCTTCTTGGCGGATGGTCGTGGAGCTGGGCGAAGAAGTACAAGCCTGGGGCGTGTATCCCGGTGGGCAATCGGGCAATCCTGGCAGCCGATTTTACGATAATATGGTGCAGCAATGGGCAGATGGAGAATACCACCTCCTGTTTTTTATGCAAAACAGCGCTGACCGCAAGCAACCGATTTTGTCTGAATTCAAAATCGCACCTCGTTAAGCTAAAGTAAGGTCATCACCCTCTAAACTTTTCAACTTTTCAACCTAAAAAAAATGCGCACGATTCTATTTGGTATTTTTACAATTCTCGCCGGCTTCATAGCCCAGCAGTTCTTGCCTTGGTGGGCTATTGTAGCTGTGGCCGGGGTCTTGAGTTTTATTTTTGATTTGAAAACAGGCGTCAGTTTTTGGGCGGGCTTCGCAGCAGCGGCACTGCTTTGGGGCGGCTATGCTGGTTATTTGAATATGGTGAACGAAGGGCTGTTGTCGGCGCGTGTCGGCAAATTGCTGGGAGATATGCCCGGTTTTGTATTGATTGTAATTACAGCAGTAGTTGGGGGCATCTTCGGGGGCTTAGGCGCGCTGCTGGGCAGCTTGGGGCGGCGGTTGGTATGATTTATTTTGATATGAGTAATGAGACATTGTTATTGGTTAATTGAGACAGCGTTTAAAAAGGATGAATAGGGGAATGGGATAAATAGGGGAATGGGATAAATGGAATAGGACAAATAGGTTGAGAAGGGTTGAGAGGTTGAAGGGTTGAAAAGGGGAATAGGATGAATGGGGTTTAGAAAGGTGTAAAGCTTCAGAGGTGTAGGGTATAAGGCCTGCTGAGTGTGGCGAACAGCAAATAGCAAACAGCGAACAGTGTCCCGTACTAAAGTCTGGCATCTGGCATCTAAAAATCTGGTATCTATCGTTACCCTTATTTATACTATCTTTTCTTTGCCTTTCCTCGGCAAAAAACGCTTGTTGGTCGGCAATAATTTTTCGTTCACAGAAAAATACCAGATAAAATTTTTTGGCAAGCCGCATTGAGTATCACAAAATCGTTATAGATTTGATTTGATAACACTAAAGCGACTTTGGGACAATCCACTGATTGTTTGGTTATCTATTGTTTTACTAACCAAAACCCTCTAAGCATGAAGTATTTTCTTACTAAACCCAGCGTTTTGCTGGTTGCCATGCTGCTATCTGCTACGGCGGCTATGGCCCAATTTACAGTTACCGGCTCAGTTAACGATGTAGGTGGTCAGCCCCTTATCGGCGTGTCTATCGTAGTGAAAGGCACTACCATAGGTACCGTCACTGATTTTGATGGCAACTACAACCTGAACGTGCCCGGACAGGAGGCAACCTTGATGTTTTCCTACACCGGTTTCAAAACCAGAGAAGTGGTGGTTAGTGCCACCAACAACACCCTCAACCTGGTGATGGACGAAGACATCGCCCGCCTCGAAGAAATCGTGGTCACGGGTCTGGCTTCGGGTGTAAAGCGCGCCAATTCAGGCAACGCCGTGACATCCATCAGCAGTGATGAGCTAACCGGGAGCACGAATCCGCAAACGCTCGACTATGCCCTCTACGGTAAGATACCGGGCGTACAAATGACCGCCAACAGCGGGGCGCCGGGCGGCGGTATCAATGTACAATTGCGCGGGGTGTCCACACTCGGTGCGGGCTCTTCGCAGCCGCTGTACATCATTGACGGGGTATATGTGGACAACTCCACCATCCGTAATGGACGTACGCAGGTGAGCGGCGCTGGCGGCGGTGCTTCGGGTGCCAATCAGGATGATTCTGCCAACCGTATTGCCGACATCAACCCGGATGACATCGAGCGCATTGAGGTGCTGAAAGGCCCTTCGGCTGCTGCTATTTATGGTACGCGCGCCAATGCCGGGGTAATCATCATCACGACCAAGCGGGGCGCAGCCGGCAAAACACGGGTAAGCTTCAGCCAAGACATTGGTACGGCAAGAGGACAAAACTTTCAGAACTTTGAAAGCTGGGACGAAGCCAAGATCAATACGTTTTTTAGTGGCGCACGCCGGGATTTGGAGCTGGAGCGCTTTCGGTCGGCTGTAGCTGAAAATCGCGTTATAGATTGGGAAGACGAAGTTTATGGCGAAACCGCGCTGTTGTCCAACACCCAATTGAGTATTAGCGGTGGCAGTGACAAAACGCAGTTTTTTGTTTCTGGAGGAGCGCAAGCAGAAGACGGTATCATTAAAAACACCGGCTACCAGCGCTACACGGTTCGGGCGAATATTGATCACAAAATTACCAATGGTATTCGCATTGCTTTTAATAACAATTATACCAGAAGTAATAATGATCGCGGCTTTACCGGCAACCAGAACAACACCGGTGGCAGTATGGGCTACGCATTGGCTTTTACGCCTTCTTATGCCAACCTGCGCCCGGACGCCAATGGCAACTACCCGGTGAATCCATATTTTAACGATAATCCATTGGCTATTCGTGACCTGGGGACAAACAACGAGCAGGTGGATCGTTTCATCTCGGCAGTCAGCCTCGATGTTGACTTGTTTCAGGGGGCTAATTCCTACCTAAAGTTCAAGGCAAATGGTGGTGTAGATTATCTCAGTGGCAATACCTTAGTGCATTTTCCGGAAATCTTGCAACACCAACGTGCGCAAGCCAACCCCGGTGACGTGATGTGGGGGCGCCAGGATAATTTCAATGCCAATTTGCAAGGTTTCTTAATTTTCAACACCAATCTGTCCAGCATCAACTCGAATACCACGGTGGGTATGGTGCGTTTAGATCAGCGGTCTAACTACATCCTCAATCGCGGCCGCGGCCTCTCCGGCGGGCAGCAAAACCTCCAGTGGGGCAAGGTGGCAGCTGTAGAGTCACAGGTCAATCAAGAAGTAACCGATATTGGTATTGTAGCGCAGCAAGATTTCAACTGGGAAGATAAAATCATCGTATCGGCAGGTGTTCGTTTTGACAAATCCACCTTGAATACCGACCAGAACAAATACTATGCCTTCCCGAAAGCATCTTTGGCAGCTAATATTGCCAACTTCGATTTCTGGACGCTCAAAAATACCATCAATCAGTTCAAGCTGAGAGCCGCATACGGTGAAACTGGTGGTTTGCCCAACTTTGGGGTAATCTTTGAAGCGCTGACTCCGCAGATCATTGGCGGGCAATTGGGCGGGCAGGTAGGTACACGCGGGGTGGATCCCAATCTGCGCCCAGAAACAGCATCCGAACTGGAGTTTGGTGTTGACCTTGGTCTGTTCAACAGCCGGATTACTTTAGAAGCTACCTATTACAACAAGGAAGTACGCGACCTTATCCTCGACCTGCAGCCAGCATCTTCTACTGGTATCACGGCCATTGCTACCAATGCAGCCGACCTGACCAATAAGGGTGTTGAATTGGGGCTGGGGGTAACGGCTGTACGTAGTGCTAATATTAACTGGTACTCCAAATTGTTGTACTGGCAAAACCGTTCGGAAATTACCAGATTGGACATCCCAACGCGCTTTAATGGCGGCTTCGGGGTGGCTTTGGGTACTTATCTGTTGGCAGAAGGATTTTCGCCTACCACCATCGTGGGTAATCCGTCGGGTACCACTGTACCTGGTGGCGCTACGGTTTATGGCGATCGTCAGCCAGATTTCCAAATGTCGTGGTTCAACCAATTTACTTTATTCAAGAACTTTGACCTCAACTTCCTGTTCCATTATCAGAATGGTGGCGCAGCTATCAACCTGAGTGCATTCTTGTGGGATTCGGGCGGTACCACACCGGGCTGGAGCACACCCAATGCAGACGGAGTACCTTTCGGACGGGCCAGAGCACTACAGCGCGCCGGCGGAGACACAGGAGTGTACATTGGCGACACCGACTATCTCAGATTGCGTGAACTTGGATTGTACTATACCTTGCCATCAGGCTTGTTTGGTAGTGCTATTGAGCGCGCCAAAGTAGGGGTATCAGCCAACAATTTGCTGCTCTGGACGAAGTATGACAGCTACGACCCTGAAGTGTCCAACTTTGGATCGCAGCCCTTAGCAGCCAGCGTGGAAGTAGCACCTTTCCCCAGCTCGCGGCGCTTGTTCTTCCACTTGAAACTTGATTTCTAAATTAAAAAACGATCGAATTATGAAAGCATCAATCATAAAGTTTTTCACTCTCTTTGGGTTAGTGGCAACGCTGACTTTGGCCACTTCCTGTGAAATTGATCCGGTCAATGACCCGAACAACCCCTCCTTGGGCAGTGTGACAAACAACGCCACTAAAGCCCAACTTCAGGTGCTGGTCACTGGCCTTGAGGCGCGTCATCGCAATTATCTTGGCAACGCCATTCAAATGTTTGGTTCATTCGGACGTGAAGTATTTGCGTATTTCGCTTCTGATCAGCGCTTTACAGAAGATTGGCTAGGCTTGCGGATTACCGAAACCTACCCCGACTTTTTCGGTGCTGCCGGTACTTTCACTACTCCTTTTCTGGCTGTAAAACAGGCGAATGTATTAATTACGGCAGCAGAAGGCAGCTCGGTACTTACCGAAGCCGAAGCTAAAGGATACACTGGTTTTGCTAAAACCATCAAGGGATTCCAGATGATTTGGCCCCTGATGCAACAATTTCAGAACGGTATCCGGATAGATGTAAACGATCCGCTCAATCCCGGGCCAATTGTATCCTACGAGCAAGCATTAGCCAATATTCGCCAGACGCTGGAAGAAGGTGCCAATGACCTCAAGAGCGCGGGCAATACCTTTGCCTTTTCACTGACCACCGGCTGGGCTGGGTTTAACAATCCGACCACTATGTTGCAGGTCAATCGTGCTATTGCGGCTCGCGTAGCACTGTATGCTGGCGACTGGCAGGGCGCGCTGGCGGCACTCAACGAGTCCTTTATGGACTTAGACGTAACGGCTGCCTCTTCCGCCAAAATGAACAATGGACCCAAGCACGTCTATGGCGAAGCACCAGATATCAACAATCCATTGTTTTATCCATTGGATTTACCGACCAACACCATCCTGATTGCGCACCCGGCTTTGCTCGAAGATGCTGAAGCAGGCGACCAGCGCGTAGCCAACAAGTTTGCCAGAAGAGTTAATAATCCAGCTTCCTACTCAACGCTGCGCTTATCTAATGGTGATTTGATCATTGGTGAATACCAGGACCGCCGCTGGCCGACCAACACGGCGCCTTTTACTTTTATTCGCAACGAAGAGTTGATTCTGATCTACGCCGAAGCACAGGCGCGTTTGAATAATGCTGGTGAGGCAGTACGTGGTATCAATATCGTGCGCAATACCTGGGGGCTGGCCAATTACGCCGGAGCTACCGATACCGAGTCGCTCATCGAGCAAATTCTCAGAGAGCGCCGCTACTCACTGTGGGCAGAAGGAGGACACCGCTGGATTGACCTGCGCCGTACCAATCGCCTGAACAATGACTACGTTGACCTGCGCGACGGTGGCAACCTTTTCACACAGGTGGCACGCCCCACCGCAGAAACGAACTGGGACAATCGCTAATCGTATTTTCGACCTGCGAACAGTAGATGGTTTTTTTAAACCATTATGCAAGGTCTTAAAATAAGAACATTTTGAATGCCGGAGCGCTACTTGTAGGGTTCCGGCATTTTTCTTTCTGTACTACGCAATATCTTCTTTGGTAATATTATTGCAGGATTCATAAAATAGTACTACCTTTGTGCCCGGATTGGCTCACGGTTAGCTGTTTTGCATTTCAAACACACCAGTTTGCTGGCATGCCCCTCTGATTTTTTTATCCATGATAACTATTCGCAAAAGCATCGTATCGAAGGCATGGCATTGGTTCGGTGCAGCACATTTCAATGAAAAAAGTAACTTTTGACGCCCTGGACCTGAGCCAGGAAATGCAACGCGCCGTGGCGGACATGGGCTTCGTGGAAGCTTCGCCAATTCAAACCGAAACCATTCCCCTTATTCTTGCAGGGAGAGATGTAGTAGGCCAGGCGCAAACCGGTACCGGCAAAACGGCCGCTTTTGGTATCCCGATGCTCGAACTGCTCGATGGCAACAGCCGGGAAGTCAATGCCCTCGTGCTTTGCCCTACGCGCGAACTGGCGCTACAAGTAGCCCTCGAATTCAAAAAATTAGCCAAATACAAGCGCAACATTCAGGTGGTAGCAGTGTATGGTGGCGAACCCATTCAAACGCAGATCCGTGCCCTGAAGCGCGGCCCGCAAATCATCGTCGCTACGCCCGGTCGCCTTATGGATCACTTGGAGCGCCGCACGATTGCTTTAGAAAAAGTACGGATGGTCGTGCTCGATGAAGCCGACGAGATGCTCAACATGGGCTTCCGCGAAGACATTGAGGAAATACTAAAAACGGTACCTACCGAGCGCCAGACGGTGCTGTTTTCGGCTACCATGCCCAAGGCAATTCTAGACATTACCCAAAACTACCAGCGCAACCCGCAATTGGTAAAAGTGACAACCGAAAACCTGACTGCCGCCTCCGTGGAGCAGCTTTATTTTGATATCAAACGCGAGGCCCGACTGCCCGTCATCAGCGCTTTATTGCAATTACATCAATTGAAAGCGGCTATCGTGTTTTGCAATACGAAAGCCCGCGTGGACGAAATCACCGAAGCACTGCGGAATCAAGGGATCAAGGCCGACGCCATTCATGGCGACCTCAACCAGCGCAAGCGCAATACCGTACTGGAGGCTTTTCGCAATGGTGATCTGAATCTGCTCGTAGCTACCGATGTGGCAGCGCGCGGTATTGACGTGAGCGGCGTGGACGGCGTGTTCAACTATGACTTGCCGATGGACCCCGAATACTACGTGCATCGCATCGGCCGCACTGGCCGCGCTGGCAAGTTGGGCAAAGCTTTTAGTTTTGTGACCAGCAAAAGCGACCGTTACCGTTTACAGGATATTGAAAAATACGCCAAAGTACGCCTTGAGCGCACCGAAGCGCCGACTACCAAAGAACTGCTGGCCAGCGGCTCTGCCCAATTGTTTGAGCAGTTAAAAGGCATTCTTTCGCAAGGTAAGGTGCGCAACTACGAGCAGTTGGTCAATGATTTTTGCGCCGAGGGCTACACTACTTTTGACATGGCCGTGGCACTGCTCAAGGTCGCATTGCCGGAAGTAACCATCCCCAAAGCGCCGACACCAGAGAAGACCCGCAGCTCCAAACCCGAATTTCGCAAAAAAGAGAAAGACTTTGGCGGCAAGGGCAAGCGCGGCTTCAAAAAAGGGCGTAAGTCTAGGGGTTACGAGCCAGCGTATTAGAAAAATCAGCATCAATGTAATGTTGTTTCCATAGAAAAGCCCATGCTATGCTCGGCGATGCTATTGTTATTAATCAAACCAAAGCCTGGATTGCCCAAGTGGTCATCGGGTGCAATTTCTGCCCTTTTGCAGGCACGCCTTTCAAGCAAGAGCGCATTCATTACGAAGTGGTACGCGCCACCGGGATGGAGGACTGCCTCGAAGCGCTGATTGCTGCCTGTTTGCAACTGGACCATGAGCCTGATGTAGAAACAACCCTGCTCATTTATCCGGGGGCATTTCAAAATTTTGAAAACTACCTCGAAGTTTTTACTTTAGCAGAGGGTTTGCTGGAGCTGCAAGGGTACGAAGGGGTGTATCAGGTAGCTGGCTTTCATCCAGAATATTGTTTTGCAGACGCACCCGCCGATGATCCTGCTAATTATACCAATCGCTCCCCGTATCCCATGCTGCACCTGCTACGCGAGGAAAGTGTGACTCGTGCAGTGGCTTCGACACCTTTGGTTGAGCAAATACCCGCTCGCAATATGGACTATGCCCGTCAGCGCGGGTTAGTTTATATGCAGGCACTCCGTGCCGCTTGTTTTTTGGAAAGGAACTGAAATATGATGGACATTGGAAAATACCACACCCTGCGCATCTTGCGAGAAACCGGCTCCGGGCTGTATCTCGGCAATACGGATGGGCAAGAAGTGCTGCTGCCCGGCAAATACGTTCCTGAAGCCTTTGCTATTGGCGACGAGTTAGTCGTTTTTGTTTATAAAGACAATGAAAATCGGCTGATTGCTACTACCCTCCAACCCCGTATTTTGCTGCATCAATTTGCTTTTTTGCCTGTGAAATCGGTTACCGAACAAGGCGCTTTCCTCGACTGGGGCATAGAAAAAGACCTTTTTGTGCCTTTTCGGGAGCAACCGCGCAAAATGGCCGAGGGGCGCTCTTACTTAGTCTATATGTACGTGGATGAAAAAACCGACCGCTTAGTAGCCTCTGCCGATTTACGCCGTTTTTTGCGCAATGACCCGCTCACCGTAGCCGAGGGCGCAGAAGTGGATATCATTATTGGTGAATCTACGGATTTGGGAGTGAATGTAATTATTAATCATTTACATAAAGGGCTGATTTATTATAATGAATTGTTTGTAAAAATAAATATGGGCGATAGCCGGCGCGGTTATATTAAAAAAATAAGGGAAGGTAATAAAATAGATGTAACATTGCAAAAACCTGGCTACGAAGGTATTGAACCCAATGCGGACAAAATTCGGGCCGTGCTGCAGGCGCGGGGCGGTTTTCTACCTCTGACGGACAAAAGTAATCCGGTGGAAATTATTCGCCAGTTAGAAATGAGTAAAAAAACATTTAAAAAAGCGGTTGGGTTGCTTTATAAACAAAAAATTATTCGCATCGCTGATAATGGTATTTATTTAATTTAGCATTTATTTCATATTCGACATCGCGTTATGCTGGAAAATTGGTTGAAGCTGGTTCATCCTGAAGCTATCGTCCCGGAGGGCTTAGCTGATTACCAAGCGGGGCGGCAACTCGCCTTTTACCATCCGCAGGCTACCGAGCTGCCACCCACGCAGATAGCCATAGTGGGCATGGAGGAAGCCGAAGCCAATGCCGTGCGCCGAGCCTTGTACCGGATGAGTTTTCCGTTTGCGGGGCTTGCCTGCACCGATTTTGGCAATTTGTATAAACCCGACCCTGCTTTTGCCATTCCACTGTTCAAAGAATTGCTCGACAGCCAGATTATTCCGGTGCTCATTGGTAGCAGCGGTCAACAATTGCTCGCGCCCTACAAAGCCTTTCAGCGCTTGCAATCGCACATCAGTCTGGCCGTCGTGGACGAGCGCATTCGCCTCAGCGAACAAGACCCGGACGACCCCAATCAATATCTCAACGACATTGTGCTCAGCACCCGCTCGCGCCTGTATCATCTGGGTATGATTGGCTGCCAAACGCATTATACCGATCCCGCCGCATTCAGCTATTTGGAAAAAAACAACTTCGACTGCCTCCGACTCGGCAGTGCGCGCACCGATCTGTCAGAGGCCGAGCCGCTTATCCGCGATGGCGATCTGGCGGGTTTTCACCTCAATGCCATCCGGCAGGCCGATGCGCCCGCTCAACTTGAAGCTACGCCCACGGGATTCACGGCCGAAGAAGCCTGCCAACTCAGCCGCTACGCGGGTATGAGCGACAAGCTACGGGCTTTCGCTATTATTGGCTGGCAACGTGCACGCGACCGCGACGAACAAACCGCCCAACTCGTGGCGCAGATGGTCTGGTATTTTATCGAAGGGGTGTACAATCGAAAACGCGACTTCCCGGTTTCTACCGAAGGGCTAATGGAGTATATCGTAGAAATCAAGCACCTCGAAGATCAGCTCACCTTTTGGAAAAGCCGTCGCAGCAGCCGCTGGTGGATGCAAGTATCCGTAAAAACCAGCAAAAAATATACCCGCCACCGGCTGATTCCTTGCTCGTACAATGACTACCAACGGGCCTGCCAAGGGGAACTCCCCGACCGCCTGCTCAATGCCTACAAACGATTTTTGTAAGCTCAATTCCAAATTTTGTATTTCGTAAAGTGTGCACCATTCGCTTTTTGCGCATCTTACCGGAATGCGCGGGCACCGTCGGCGTTGTTGCGCTGATACGGCACTTTGAGGAAGCCCATGGTACCGGGTTTCACCTGGATAAAAAAGCTGTAAGTGCCCCGTGTGGGTTGAGAATTCATGCCCATTTCCCAGCAGTGCAAGTCGCGCGAGAAGCCGATAGAAGGGTACGTGGTGCGTTTGCTTTTAAAATCGTAGCCGAAGTTGCCGATGTTGATGCGCCAGTTTTTAGTCAAATCCACGCTGCCCTGTATATTGAGCGAATTGAGCGACAAGTCGAAAACGGTTTCGCCGGTGCGGGGGTCGGTATTCCAGCCGATGACGAAGTTATGATTGATGCCAAAATTCTCAAACAAGCTCAGAAAATCCTCATCGTCGGTTCGTTGGCGGCGCTGCTGCGAACGGTCGCGCAGGTCTTCAATCACCTCTTGCTCCTTGCCTTGAAATAGCTCGCGGATATTGGACACCCGGATGCTCGTGTTGAAACGGAAATTAGCATCGGTAAAGCGCAAAAACTGACCGGTTTCCCGGAAATGAAAACGATTGACCCGCACGAACTGCCCGGTTTCGGTTTGCCCCAGAGCATACGGATCGAAGCGCACTAACACCGATAGGGTAGTGATACCTTTAAAAAAACGTGCCGTACCATTGGCTGAGACGGGGCTCCAGTTGAGCGAATCGGCAAAAATATTGTACGAGCCGCCCACATTGAGGTTGTCGAAGAGCTTAATTTTCCGGTCAACGGTATCTTTACGAATTTTAGCTTCAAAAATGTTGTTGATGCCATAGCCAATGGTGAGCTGTTGCCCGACGGCTTGCGGCGGTGCCCCAAAAATACCGCCCTGAAAGATAGAATATTGCTGTAGCGAATCGGGGAATCGGGTATCGAATTGCGTAAAGCGGATGTAATTTAAGTCGTCGCGCACACCGGGTGCATAGCTGAGCGTGGTATTGATTTTGGCGACGTGGCGCAGCCCGCGCAGCCAGCCTTTGCGAAATTGCAACGTGCCAAAGAGCTGCGTATTGAGTGCCATGCTGGCCGAAAAATTGCGAAAAGTTTCAAAACCAAACTGGCGGAAGTCGTTGACAATCCCGAAGCGGGTCGTGTCGGTTACTACATTGAACTCGGTGAGGTCGGCATTGAAAACCGTATCGGTGCGCACCGTTGGGGTAGGATCGAACCGGCGGCGCAGGCTATTGAAGTACCACACCTCACCGTAATCCACCTGTGGGTTGAGGTTGAAATATTTAAACAACTTGAAAGAAGTGCCACTGGTGGCGGTCTGCCGCATACCGTACTGCCCGTTTTCAAACATTTCGCGGGTAAACATCGTCGTGTCGGTAGTGGTAAACGAAGTACGGGCATCGGCGGTGTAGCGCAGGGTGATGGTTTCGTACCAACGTTCCTGGCCAGCGCGCTCCTTCTGCCGGAAAGGATAGAGCGTTTGTGTCAGAAATTGCAAATTGGGAAAGGTAATATTTACGGCGCGGGTGGCTGAGTTTTGCGAATGGCTGAGCGCGGCGCTGAAGTTGAGCGGTTTATCTTGCCACACTTTGGTAAACGAAAAATTGGAATTCAATTGGTTTTGCAATACGTTGGCGGCATCGTTGAAAACGCGCTGCTGGTAGTTGTTCGATTGAATATTGATAGAACCACCGATGGTAATGCTGGGGTGCGCGGAGCGGTCTTGCCGGTGCGACCAGTTGAAAATAATAGAATTGGAACGCTCCAACTCACCGAGGGTATTTTCATTGAGAATGCTTTCGTAGCCCACGCGGAGGTTGCCATTGTACTTGTAGCGCTTGCGATAGTCGGAGGCTGCCGTGACGCCCCAGCGCCCCTTGAGGTAGATATTGGTGAGCACCGCTAAGTTGAAATTGTCACCCAAAGGGAAAAACCAGCCCACATCGCGCAGGCCAAAGCCCCAGGTGGGCGAATACTCATAATCACTGGGAAACAGCAAACCCGTGCTGCGGCCGCTGGTCATCGGAAAAAAGCCAAACGGCAGCCAGAGCGGCGTCGGTACGCCCATGATTTCTACGTTGGAGGGGCCCACCACCACCAATTGGTTGGGAATGACCTTTTGCTTGGAGCTGCGAATGCCAAAATGCGGATGATCGGCCGTACAGGTTGTAAATAGGGCACTTTCGCTGAAAATGATGTTGCGCTGCTGCCCGCTGGTATCGCCTGCCAACGGTGCCAAAGTGATAAACTTGGAGCTGCGACCTTTGACGACCACGTCGTTTTGCTGGGTGGTGACGTCATATACCTTGCCCTTGCGGGTTTGAAAATTGTAGCGCATAGAGTCCGCCCGAAATTCCTGCTCGCGGTCTTTGAATTCCGGCTTGCCGCCGATTTTGCCGCTCTCGTCGGGCCAGCCTGCGGCCGTCACAATGCTGGTTTCCCAGTCCAAAACGATATAGTCCGCCTTGAGCGCAATGGTGGTATAATTGGCGTAAGCCTCACCCCAGAGATAGACCTTGCGCCCCACCACATCAAGTAGCATGGAGTCTTTGGCGCCATAATCCACCTGCTCGTCGAGGGCATCTTTTGAGTAGCGAATTTGTTCGAGTAATGTATCTGGTAGCGCAAAGCTCAGGCTGTCTATTGCAATACTGTCGCGCGCAGCGGGACGGCCAAATCTGCCGGGTGGCGGATCGGTTTGCGCAGCGAGTGTGGTGGCAAAAAGTGTGCCCCAACAACATATTGCAAAGAGTAGCTTTGCTTTCAAGTGATTAATTGTGTTATTTTTGTAAAAAAAACAGACATTGTGCACTGCTAAGCAGTACTTTTAAGCCCCAACGGCGCGTTTTGAAAAGCTGCCAGTTGGCAAAAACGTTCACAAACGGCTATGGGCGACTCAATCATTTTTACAAAACATACAAAGACGGCATTATTGGTCATTTTCCAGAATACTCAGCTTATGTTAACCACGACTTTGGTTGCTATACAAACGCTCTTTTGCACTGCCCTGCCGCCTCAGGCTATTGAATTTAACACTTTTTTATTGCAGCATGACGAGGCAACGGAAACGCCGCGCTATTTCGGGCCGCAAAATGCTGGTCGGTCGTATTGTTTACATCCAGCGCACGCCGTCAGCCACCCGTCGGTATATCCTGTGGTACGTATTTCGCCTGGCAAAGGTATTAAACAAAGCCAATTCAGCGAAAAAGATTATCGGATAAAAACCGTTGTAATTGACCCCGGGCACGGCGGGCACGACCCCGGCTGCCTCGGTGCCAGCCATCAGGAGAAGCATTTGGCCTTAGCCATCAGCAAACAATTAGCGGCAGCTATGAAAACGCAGTTTCCGGATTTGCGTATCATTATGACCCGCGAAACCGACGTGTTTGTGCCCCTGCACGAGCGGGCGCGCATTGCCAATCAGCACGAAGCGGATTTGTTCATTTCCATTCATTGCAATTTTATGCCCGGCAGCAGCGCCACCAAAGGCTCGGAGACCTACGTGATGGGCCTGCACACGGCCGAGCAAAACCTCGAAGTAGCCAAGCGCGAGAACGCCGCTATTTTGCTGGAAGAAAACTACGAACAACATTACGATTTCGACCCCAACTCGCCGGAGGGGCACATCTTGCTCAGTATGTTTCAGAATGCGCATTTGGAGCAGAGCATCCTATTAGCCGAAAGGGTAGAAGCGCAATTTCACGCTTTTGCCGGGCGCAAGTCGCGGGGTGTTAAGCAGGCTGGTTTTTATGTGCTGAAAGCTACCACTATGCCGAGTATTCTGATAGAAGCGGGTTTTTTGAGCAACCGAGAGGAGGAGCAATTCCTCAGCACAGCCGCGGGGCAGGAGACCGTTGCCAATGGTATTTTGCTGGCTTTCGCCGAATATAAAAGTATGATGGAACGCGGCCGTATCCTCGCCGAAGCAATGCCACAAGTGAAACCTACCGCGCCGCCGCCGCCCGACCTATCTGCCACGCCTCAGGCCATTCGAGTAGCCGAACAAACTACCACCAAAAGTACGCCATTGCCCGCAGCCACTGCCCGCCCGCTCAATGAAGTACCCCGCAATACAAGCACCGCACCGGTTGTACAGTTTTGTGTGCAATTGGCTGCCGCCAGCAAGCCCCTCTCGCCTGCCGAGAGCAAATGGCGCGGGTTGCGCTATCCGGTAGAGGTGGTACAGGAAAGTAATTTGTATAAGTACCAAGCCAGAGGATTCACGGATTTGGAAGCGGCATTGCAAGCCAAAATTTACCTCCAGTCGCAAGGATTTGCCGATGCATTCATTGTAGCGTATAAAAACGATCAACGCATCACCTTAGATGAAGCCAAACGAGAACTCGGCATTCGCTATTGATTTTGGTAGTGTTACAGAATGTATGCTGATTTTAGGCAGCATTTTTCAAGTGAATA
>CALMSO010000103.1 GCA_937872385.1 uncultured Saprospiraceae bacterium | reverse complement strand
GCCATTTTATGCGCCTCTAATTCCTCCGCTGCCGCCATTTTCTCTACCGCCGGGCCTACGTTTTGCAAGCCTTCCGGCGTCAATTGCTGAAAGGTGATTTTCTTGACAAATGAATCCAGCGACACGCCGCTATAGGCCTTGGCAAAGCCATTGGTCGGCAGGGTGTGATTGGTGCCGGAGGCATAGTCGCCCACCGATTCGGGGGTGTAATGACCAATAAACACCGAGCCAGCATTGATGATGCTCGCCGCAAATGCTTCGGCATTGGCCATCGCCAAAATAAGGTGCTCCGGAGCGTATTCGTTGATCAAATCGAGGGCTTCGGATTCATTTTTCACAATGATGGCGAGGCTGTTTTCCAGCGCCTTTTCGGCAATGGCTTTGCGTGGCAAATTCGTCAATTGTATTTCAATTTCAGCATTCACTTTGGTTACCAATGCTTCATCAAAAGCGACCAAAACCACCTGACTATCAACGCCATGCTCGGCTTGCGATAGTAAATCGGCCGCTACAAAGGCTGGACTCGCGCTGGCGTCGGCGCACACGAGCACTTCCGAAGGGCCAGCGGGCATATCAATGGCGGTGCCTTCCTTGTTGGCTAATTGCTTGGCAGCGGTAACATACTGATTGCCAGGCCCAAATATCTTATATACTTGTGGAATAGATTCCGTACCGTAGGCGAATGCGCCAATTGCCTGCACGCCGCCCGCCTTGAAAATTTTAGTGACCCCAACCAAATGCGCGGTGTACAAAATCGCTGGGTGGATTTTTCCTGCTTTATTGGGTGGCGAGCACAAAATAATTTCCCGACAACCCGCTAATTTTGCGGGCACGCCCAGCATCAAAACCGTTGAAAACAAAGGCGCGGTGCCACCAGGGATGTACAAACCCACTTTTTCGATGCCTACACTTTTGCGCCAGCAGCGCACGCCGGGCATGGTTTCTACCACTTCAATGGCCTGTTGTTGCTGACCGTGAAATACCTCAATATTCGCTTTCGCAATTTGAATGGCTTGCTTCAAATCGGCATCCAGAGCTGCGACGGCTTCTTCCATTTCAGCTTTGCTAACTTGCAAATCAACGATTTCGACTTGGTCGAACTGCGCCGTATAGCGCTTGACCGCCGTATCGCCCTCATTTTTAATGGATTGCAAAATATCGCCGACTGTTTTTTCCAAAGCAGTAGTTTCAAAAACCGGACGTTGGAGCAGTTCGCGCCAAGTGGATTTATCGGGATGGATGAACGTTTTCATAAAAATCGTTTTGCGGCGACTAAAAATTGCCAGTACATTACAAAATCATTTTCTCAATTGGCACAATCAGAATACCTTGCGCGCCTGCATCTTTGAGTTGGTCAATGATGTCCCAAAAGCGATCTTCGCTAATCACCGTGTGAATAGAGCTCCAGCCTTCGGTGGCCAAAGGCATCACGGTGGGGCTTTTCATGCCCGGCAAGATTTCGATGATTCGGTGTATGCTGTCGTTCGGTGCATTCATCAGCAGGTACTTGTTGTTGCGTGCCGTAAGCACCGATTTGATTCTGAAAATAAGTCTGTCCAAAATAGCCTGTGCCGTCGGGTCTATATTTTTGCGAATACCAATACAAGCCTCCGATTGCAGCAGAATGTCTTTTTCTTCTAATCCGTTTTGAAATAGGGTGCCGCCAGTGCTCACCAAATCGCAGATGGCATCGGCTAAGCCAATATTGGGGGCGATTTCTACCGAGCCAGAAATTTCGTGGATATCTGCCTGGATATGATGCTGTTGTAAAAACTGGCGCAGACTATTAGGATAGGAAGTAGCAATGCGTTTGCCGTTGAGAAACTGCGGCCCCTCGTAGGGTGTGTTTTTGGGTACGGCAATAGACAAGCGGCAACGCGAAAAGCCCAAGGGCAGCACCACTTCGATGTTTTTCTGCTTTTCCATCAGCGTATTTTGCCCAATGATACAGGCATCAGCCACGCCGTCTTCCACGTATTGCGGAATGTCGGAATTGCGCAGCGAAAGAATGTCGAGCGGAAAGTTGCGTGCGCGGGCCCGCAAGCTGTCGCCGTTATCCAAACTGATGCCGCATTCGCGCAGTATTTGCAGGGAGCCTTCCTTGAGGCGGCCGTCTTTTTGGACGGCGATTTTCAAACGATTTTCCATTTTGTGTTTTAACATTTTTGGCGGCAGCTAAGGCCGCTGATACAAACAAAAAAAGGAGGCTCACCGGGCAAATGGTAAACCTCCTTTTCAGGATTTGGTTCGTTGATTATTTTACACAACGCTGCCACCATTTGCCGAAAGGCGCAAATGTACATGATGGTGGATGGAATGCTGCGTTGCGAAAATCATTTTTTTGTTAAATCTTGTGGTGTGGGGCGGAATCGAACCGCCGACACATGGATTTTCAGTCCATTGCTCTACCAACTGAGCTACCGCACCGTCTGGATTGTTTCTGTATAACCACGCTTTAGTGGAAAGGATTCCAAAAACGTGCGGCAAATTTATACCGATTTTTCAGAATGTGCAAGGTTACGGGGCAAGTTTTTTATTTTTGTGCAAATTATTTGCAGAATGGCCTTTTCTAAAATCCTCTCTATACCATTGATAATCTGGCTTTTAACAGGTTTGTACATCACTTGGCAAGTAGATACGAGCTACGCTATATACAATATTGTACCGCCGGTGGTGCTCTTGGCGCTCGTGTATGTGCTCAGCCCGCAGGTGGATTGGCAGTGGTACAAGCGCCATCCGCCCGATTTGCCAGGTGCCATGCGCCAGATGTTGTTTCAGTATTCGTTCTATCAGCGTTTGCCGGAAGGCGAAAAGAAACGCTTTCGGCAGCGGACGGCCTTATTTGTCATTGGTAATGAATACATTGCGCAAGGCATGGAAAAGGTGCCTGAAGATTTGCAGTACATGATTGCCGCTTGCGCCGTCACCTTGACGCTTGGGCAGGAGGAATTTCTGTTTCGCAAGTTTGAACACATTGTGGTTGCACCCCGCCCGGTACCTACGCCCCAGTATCCAGAGCGCTTTCATGCTTCGGAAATTTATGAGCCAGATGGGGTGGTATTGTTTGCGGCTGAGCAATTAGCACTGGGTTTCATGCAATCA
>CALMSO010000102.1 GCA_937872385.1 uncultured Saprospiraceae bacterium | reverse complement strand
AAACAATGAAACAATGTAACCATGAAACAATGAAACAATGTAACCATGAAACAATGAAACAATGTAACCATGAAACAATTTCTGAACGACGATTTTTTATTGCAAACAGACACCGCTCGGCGTTTATATCATGATTATGCTAAAGACATGCCGATTATTGATTATCATAATCATTTGCCGCCGCAGGAAATTGCGGAAGACCGGCAATTTGAGAATATAACCCAAGTATGGCTCAATGGCGATCATTATAAATGGCGGGCGATGCGCACCAATGGCGTGCCGGAACGTTACTGCACCGGAGTCGCGTCGGATGCTGAGAAGTTCGGGAAATGGGCAGCAACGGTGCCTTACACTCTGCGCAATCCCTTGTACCACTGGACGCATTTAGAATTGCAGCGCTATTTCAATATTTATGATATACTAAATGAAAAAATCGCTGATTCTATTTACCAGCAATGTAACGAATTGCTACAAACGCCTGATTTTTCAGTGCGCAATTTATTACGTAAAATGAATGTACAAACCCTGTGCACTACCGACGATCCGGTAGATGACCTCGCTTTTCATCGGCAAATGCAAAACGATGGATTTGAAATTAATGTGCTACCTGCCTTCCGCCCTGATAAAGCAATGGCAGTAGATAATGCCTTGATTTTCAATGCGTATTTACAAAAGTTAGAAGCTGCGGCCAATGTTTCTATCACTAATTTTGATGATTATTTAGCAGCTCTACGCCAACGGCACGATTACTTCGCGCAAATGGGCTGTCGCTTGTCGGATCACGGGCTGGATTATATTCATTTTCAAGATTGTACCACGAGCGAGGCAGCGGCTATCTTCGCTAAGGTACAACGCGGCGTTTCGTTAGAAAGAATTGAAATAGAGCAGTTTAAATCTTACATGTTATTAGAATTTGCTGAATGGGATTGCGAAAAAGGCTGGACGCAACAGTTTCATCTCGGTGCTTTGCGCAATGCCAATTCGCGGATGCGCCAGACGCTTGGGCCCGATACCGGCTGGGATTCGATTGGTGATTGGCCGCAGGCTACGGCTTTAGCTAAATTTTTGGATCGCTTAGACAGTAAAGATAAATTGGCTAAGACGATTTTATATAATCTAAATCCGGCAGATAATGAAATAATAGCAACCATGACCGGTAATTTTAATGATGGCTCAGTGGCTGGCAAGATACAATTCGGTTCGGCGTGGTGGTTTCTGGACCAAAAGGATGGCATGGAACGTCAGCTCAATGCCCTGTCAAATATGGGTTTGTTGAGTCGCTTCGTGGGTATGCTCACCGATTCGCGCAGCTTCCTCTCCTACCCTCGGCACGAATATTTCCGGCGCATATTATGCAATTTATTCGGTAATGATGTAGAAAACGGCGAATTGCCTAATGATATAGAATGGATTGGACAGGTTATACAAAATATCTGTTATTATAACGCAGCGTCCTATTTTCAATTCAAAACAACGGAAACATTATCAGCTATTTAGTAAATACTAAATAAGCGGACTTAAAAATAACATTTAAATCATGCAAAAAACAGTAGTAACTTTCGGCGAAATTATGCTGCGTTTAGCTACTCCCGGCTATTTGCGTTTTGCGCAAGCTGATACTTTTGAAGCCACTTATGGCGGTGGCGAGGCGAATGTAGCGGTTTCATTGGCTAATTATGGTCTGCATGCCAAATTTGTAACGCGCCTCCCTGAAAATGATCTGGGGGAAACGGCGGTTATGAATTTACGAAAACATAATGTTGATATCTCTAATATTATATGGGGTGGCGAGCGACTGGGTATCTATTTTTTAGAAACCGGGGCTGTAAGCCGCGGCAGCAAGGTAGTTTATGACCGCGCCATGTCGGCTATTGCAGAAGTAAAAGCGGGTATGATTGATTGGGAAAAAGTATTACAAGGCGCATCATGGTTTCACTGGACGGGCATCACACCGGCTATTTCGCAGGGCGCTGCCGACGCCTGTCTTGAAGCTATTCAAATCGCTAACAAACTGGGAATCAGCGTGTCGTGCGATTTAAATTATCGCAAAAACCTTTGGAAATACGGCAAGAAAGCCGGTGAAGTGATGGAACATTTAGTAGCAGGCTGTGATGTAATATTGGGTAATGAAGAAGATGCCGAAAAGGTGTTTGACATTCACCCGGAGGAGGTGGACGTAACCCGCGGCGACACGATGGACGCGCAAGCATATCGCTCTGTATGTGAGCAAATTATGAATCGTTTTCCGCGTTGCAAAAAAGCTATTGTCACCCTGCGCGGCTCGATCAATGCCAATCATAATACCTGGGCAGGTGTATTATACGACGGCAAAACATTATACGAATCACCAAGGTATCATATTACGCATATTGTAGATCGAGTAGGCGGTGGCGACAGTTTTATGGGCGGACTTATTTACGGTTTATTAACTTATGATAATGACCAGCAAGCCCTCAATTTTGCAGTAGCAGCGTCCTGTTTGAAGCACACTATCAAAGGTGATTTCAATCTTGTAACGGTGGAAGAAGTAGAAAAACTAATGAGCGGCGACGCAAGCGGCCGAGTATCAAGATAACCCAATATCATAATATCCTAACATATGGCATTTTACACAAGGCTTCAGGTGGCGCAAACGATGCATGATACGGGCTTAGTACCTCTATTTTATCACCCCGATGCAGAAGTGGGTAAAAAAGTACTGCGAGCCTGCTACGAAGGCGGCGCACGGCTATTAGAATTTACCAATCGAGGCGATTTTGCGCATGAAGTATTTACTGAACTAAATAAATTTGCCCTGCGCGAGTTGCCCGGTATGATGCTTGGCGTAGGGTCGGTATCGGATGCAGGCACGGCTGCGTTATTTATGCAGTTGGGGGCTAATTTTATCATTACACCAGTATTGCGCGAAGATGTAGCGTTAGTTTGCAATCGCCGCAAAGTGCTGTGGTCGCCGGGTTGCGGCAGCCTCAGTGAAATAGCGCGTGCCGAAGAATTAGGCTGCGAGGTAGTAAAAGTATTTCCGGGCGAGCTGTACGGCGCAGCTTTCGTCAAGGCAATCAAGGGGCCCCAGCCCTGGACGAGCGTGATGCCCACCGGCGGGGGAGCACCTACGCGCGAAAGCTTGGAAGAATGGTTTTCGGCGGGCGTGACTTGTGTGGGTATTGGTTCCAAATTGATTAATAACGATATCATAAAAAGCGGGAATTATGATATATTGTCTGAAAAAGTACGCTTTGTAATAGAAACCATTCAGCAGATAAAACAAACGTAATGATTGCTACATATCGGCTTGCGCTATTATTATTTTTTATAACATTGGCGGCTTGCGGTCGGCAGAGTGAGGTGCGTAATATCAAGCTGGGGCACGGTTTGAGTGTAGATCATCCGGTGCACCGGGCGATGGTATGGATGGGCGAGCGCCTATCAGAAAAGTCGAATGGGCAGATGCGCTTAGAAATCTACCCGGCAGAGCAGTTAGGCTCGGAGCGGCAATGCTTAGAATTATTGCAAATCGGGAGCCTTGACATGACCAAAGTATCGGCGGCGGTGCTGGAAAATTTTACGCCGCAAATGGAAGTATTCAGCTTACCTTATTTATTCCGGGATGATAGCCATTTACGAAATGTATTATTCGGCAGCATCGGAAAAGAATTGTTATTGCAAACTGAAGATTATTGGTTGCGCGGATTAACCTATTTTGATGCAGGCAAGCGCAGTTTTTATACAAAAAATAAACCTATACAGCAGCCTTCAGATTTAGCTGGTTTGAAAATAAGGGTGCAAGAAAGCCCTTCAGCTATGAATTTGGTGCGCAATTTGGGCGGCTCGCCAACGCCGATTTCCTGGGGCGAATTATACACCGCCTTGCAGCAGGGCGTGGTGGACGGTGCAGAAAATAATCCGCCGAGTTTTTATTTATCTCGGCATTATGAAGTTTGTAAATATTATATCCTCGACGAGCATACGGCTATTCCCGATGTGCTGGTGATTGGCACCAATACCTGGCGGCGCCTGAGTGCGCAAGAGCAGCAATGGCTGCAAGCGGCCGCCGATGAAGCGGCACTGTATCAATGGGAATTGTGGGCTGCTGCCGAGCAAGAAGCCTACGACGCTGTGACCGCCGCCGGTGTGGAAATTATACGTCCGGAAAAAGCATTATTTGCTGATAAAACGAATAATATGTTGCAAAAAAATCAAGTGAATGATGTAATTTATGATTTGATTCAGCGCATTGCAGCAAGCGAGTAATTGTTATGATACTTTTGTTATTTGTTATTTGGTTAAATGTTTATATAATTACAATCAGTTGTTTATATCTTTTAAATTGTGTAAAGTGCTTAAAGTGTTATAAATGGTAAATAAAAAGATAAACCGGATACTGACTCCTACGCTGGCTGCGCTCATGGCCCTGATGACGATTAACGTGCTTTGGCAAGTTTTTTCGCGGTATATATTACAATCACCAAGTTCGTTTACCGACGAGCTGGCGCGTTATTTACTCATTTGGCTGGGTATGTTGGGTGCGGCTTATGCGGCCGGGCAGGGCAATCATTTAGCCATTGATTTATTGTCGGACCGACTAAATAATTCGCAGCAAATAGTCGTTCGACGTATCATTAGTTCACTGATTATTACATTCGTTTTTGCGGTAATGGTTATTGGTGGCGGGCGTTTGGTTTACATTACTGGGAAGCTGAATCAAACTTCGGCGGCGCTGCATATTCCACTGACGGTCGTGTACGCCATTATTCCGATTAGTGGTGCATTAATTATTTTGTATGAAATGGAACGGTTGGTGGGGAATAGGTTTAGAAGGGTTTGAAATAACTTTTGCGGTTTTACATCTTACGGTTTAAAAGATTTAATGTTTAATATGTAAAGTCTAACGCATGGATTGGATGGAAGTGGCTATTTTAGTGTTGAGTTTTATATGCTTGCTGGGGCTGGGTTTGCCGGTGGCTTGGAGCATTGGTATTGCAGCTACGCTTACGATGTTGCTAAATATTCCTGCGATACCAGCCTTTACAACCGTCGCGCAACGGATGGCAACGGGCCTCGATAGTTTTTCGTTATTAGCTATACCATTTTTTATTTTGGCGGGCAATTTGATGAACCGAGGTGGCATCGCCCGGCGGCTGATAGACTTTGCCAAAACATTGGTCGGCGCATTGCCGGGCGGACTGGCGCACGTCAATATCATTGCAGCCATGTTATTTGGCGCTATTTCTGGCTCGGCGGTGGCGGCGGCCTCGGCCATTGGCGGCTTCATGACGCAGCGCATGGAAGATGAAGGCTACTCGCGTCCTTTCTCGGCGGCGGTCAATATTACATCCGCTACTACCGGTTTAATTATTCCGCCCAGCAATATTCTCATTGTTTATTCATTAGCCAGCGGCGGCGTGTCCATTGCAGCGCTATTTTTGGCGGGTTATTTACCAGGCATTCTTACCGGATTATTATTGATGTTAGTGGCGGGCGTCTGGTCGGTACGGCGAAAATTCCCTTTGGGTGCGCGGAGTTCGCTGCGGGAGGTATGGCGTACATTTGGGGCGGCAGTACCGAGTTTGCTGCTATTGGTGATTGTCATCGGTGGCATTGTAGCAGGTATTTTCACAGCGACAGAAGCTTCGGCCGTGGCGGTTTTATACACGCTGATTCTGACTTTTCTGTATCGGGAGGTGCATGTGCGCGAGTTGCCAACTGTTTTTTTACATTCAGTAAATACGACGGCTATTGTGCTGTTGTTGGTGGGTACGTCCATGAGTATGTCGTGGGTAATGGCTTACGAAAATATTCCGCAGAATGTAACAGCGGCGCTACTTACTATTAGTGATAATAAATGGGTCATCTTTTTTATTATCAATTTGATATTACTTTTTGTGGGTGTTTTTATGGATATGACGCCGGCCGTACTCATTTTTACACCTATTTTTCTGCCCGTAGTGACGGCATTAGGTATGAATCCGGTGCATTTTGGTATTATTATGATACTCAACTTGTGTATTGGGCTGTGTACGCCGCCGGTAGGCTCAGTGCTGTTTGTAGGCGTAAGTGTGGC
>CALMSO010000101.1 GCA_937872385.1 uncultured Saprospiraceae bacterium | reverse complement strand
GGTTTAAATGATTAAAACATCAGGCATACGTAAAAACGAACCCCAACGGGGTGACCTATTACACCAACACGGTGTCACCCCTCTGGGGTTCAAAACCATTGATTATCAATTAACTATAAATATTTCACCCCTTCGGGCTTAACTCGATATTCGCATAAACCGTAAATAGTATAAAGCATCCGGCAGATGTAAAAAAACGAACCCCAACGGGGTGACATAATTATAAGGATATAAAAAAGGCGATTTAAAACCCCAACGGGGTGACCTATTACACCAACACGGTGTCACCCCTCTGGGGTTCAAAACCATTGATTATCAATTAACTATAAATATTTCACCCCTTCGGGCTTAGCTCGATATTTACATACTTTACAAAATCCAAAATCGGACTTCGTAAATCGCAAATGCGCTATGGTGCTTTTCGCTTTTCCCATTATTACAATTTGATACCAAAAGTCTATCACCCCACCTTCCCCTCAACTTTTTCACTTCCGCTTCAGCAGCAATTCTACCCGATTTTCCACCACGCTCAAATCCAATTGCTCAAAATTACACAGACACTCCGTCAGCGAATCACCGAGCAGCTCGCGTCGCCAGCCTTTTTGCAAATTTTCCCGCAGCCAAGTGTCGCCATTGCGCAGTTTTTTAATCGCATTGCGCGGCATCACCATGCCAGGCGTGAGGCCTTTTTCGAGGCTTTGATATTTCACTAAAAAATATAGCAACTCTTGCAGCATTTCCTCGCGGGGATCGTCTTCTTCCTCTTTCGGAATCTGGCGCAGTAGTTCTTTTTCTGCTTCGGTGGCTGGCTCCCGAAACATTTCCTCGAACAACTGCCCGTACTGGGCAATCATTTTGTCGGGCAAGCGCCGATTGCGAAACAAAGCCTCCCGCCCCGAAGCAATGCCGCGCACCAAATGGCTGAAATGTTTGCTCGACAAGACCATTTCCTTCGAGTAGTTTTTCTCCTCCGCCGTGCGCCGCCGCCAGTCGAGCAGTCGCAGCAAAAAGATTTGCTCCCGCTTGTTGAGCGCCTTCATCAAATCGCTATTCAGCGCCTCGTGGTGCGGGTTTTTGTAATAAAAATCCGCCGATTCCAACAGGGTAAATTCTTCCTCAGCCCAGTGCAGCCTGCCTTCTTTCGACAGCCGGTCGCTCAGCTTTTCCCACAAGTCGTACAAGGGCAAAACGTCTTCGAGTGCATACTCTAATTGTTTTGGTGAAAACGGGCGCATTTCCCAATCCGTTACCGCATAGCCTTTGCCAAGCGACCAGTTCAACTCTCCTTCCACCAAGCGCCGAAATGAAGCCGGGTATTTGTAGCCCGCAAAACCCGCTGCAATTTGGGTGTCAAACACGTTTTTGGGCACTGTGTCAAAAAGCGTATTCAGCAGGCGATAGTCGTTATCACCGGCGTGCGTTATTTTTACAATTGCCTCATTTTCAATTAATTCCAAAAAAGGCGATAAATCATTCAAAGCAATCGGGTCAATCAGGTACAAGCCCCGGTCGGTCATAGCTTGCACCAAACAAAGGCTGGTGACAAAGCGTTTTTCGCCGACAAATTCCGTATCGAAACTCATCCAGCTAATGCCTTCATTCGCTTCTCGAAAGCGGAGTAAATCCTCCTGCTGGTCAATAAAAATGAAATCTGGTCTGGTTTTTGGCATATTGTTTACTATTTGCAATTCATTCTCAACCCTTCGTACCTTTCAACTTCTCAACCTTTTGTACGCATTGATCAATCCGTTGGTAGAGCTGTCGTGGCTGCTGATGGGAGCTTCGTTTTGCAGTTCCGGCAGGATTTTTTGCGCCAGTTGTTTGCCCAATTCTACCCCCCACTGGTCGAAACTGAAGATATTCCAGATGATACCCTGTACAAAAATCTTATGCTCGTATAGTGCAATGAGGCTGCCGAGGGTGCGCGGGGTAATTTGTTGCACCAACAGTGAGTTGGACGGTTTGTTGCCACTGAAAACCTTGAAAGGTAATAAAAATGCAATTTCCTCCGCCGTTTTGCCGGCGCTGCGCAGCTCAGCGGTCACTTCGTCTGGGGTTTTGCCCATCATCAGCGCTTCGGTTTGCGCAAAAAAATTGGATAACAGCATGAGATGATGCGCTCCGAGCGGATTGTGACTGATAGCTGGCGCAATAAAATCGCAGGGAATCAGGCGCGTCCCTTGGTGAATGAGTTGGTAAAAGGCGTGTTGCCCGTTGGTGCCCGGCTCGCCCCAAATGATGGGGCCGGTTTGATAGGCCACTGGCTGGCCACTGCGATCGGTGCTTTTGCCATTGCTCTCCATGTTGCCCTGCTGAAAGTAGGCCGCAAAACGGTGCAAATACTGGTCGTAAGGTAAAATAGCTTCCGATTCTGCACCAAAAAAATTGACATACCAGATGCCGATGAGTGCCAACAATAATGGCAGATTCTCCTGCGGTGCAGCCGTACGGAAATGCTCGTCCATAGCGTGAAAACCTTCTAACAACTGCCGAAAATGGTCGAATCCAATGGTGCAAGCCACCGACAGCCCGATGGCCGAGGTGAGCGAATAGCGCCCGCCGACCCAGTCCCAGAAGGCAAACATATTTTCCGGGGCAATGCCAAAAGCCTGCACGGCCTTTTCGTTGGTGGAGAGTGCCGCGAAGTGTTTTGCTACAAAAGCCTCATCCTGAGCGTATTGCAAAAACCAGTTGCGCGCAGTGTGGGCGTTGGCCATGGTTTCTTGCGTGGTAAAGGTTTTGGATGCAATCAGAAACAGCGTAGTCTCCGGATTTACCCGTTTCAGCGTTTCCGCAATATGTGTACCGTCCACATTCGAGACAAAATGGGGTTGTATATCTGACTGCCAATATGGCCGCAGCGCCTCGCTGACCATGAGCGGCCCAAGATCAGAGCCACCAATGCCAATATTAACAATATCCGTAATGCGTTTGCCCGTGTAGCCCGTCCAGGCACCGGAGAGGATGCGATTAGAAAAAAACTCCATTTGCGCCAGCACCGCGTTTACATCGGGCATCACATCTGCGCCGTCCACGTGTATCGGGCGGTTGGATTGGTTGCGCAAAGCGATATGCAGCACGGCGCGGCCTTCGGTTTCGTTGATCGGTTCTCCGCCAAACATAGCCTCGATGGCACGCGGCACGCCTGTTTCTACCGCCAGTTCTTGCAAAAGCTGCAAAGTTTCAGCAGTGATGAGATTTTTAGAATAATCCACCAATATATCTTCGAAGCACAGGGAAAATTTGTCGAAACGCCCAGGATCCGCTGCAAACAGCTCGCGCAGATGGCGGTTTTTCATGGTTTCAAAATGGGCAGACAGTTTTTTCCAGGCGTGGGTTTGGGTTGGATTTTGGCGTGGTAGCATAAGATGAATGGGTATCATTTTGTTCAGCAATGGATTACAAGCATAGCAAAAATCCGGCTTTCTTCCACACTTTTGTGCATAAAAGCTCGTTTTTTTCTGTGCCCTTTTGGAAACTTACGCTGCGGCGGACATTTTTTTGGCTAAGGCCGCCTTGATATCCGGCATTTGCAGCATGGTAGCCACATAACCGATTTCGTACAATTCTTTCTCCTTATTGAAATGAAACATGTTGTAATCCCGTACTTTACTGGGTTCGATAATCACATCGCAGCGCCGTTGGTCTAAGCGGCTGTTCGCCCAAATCGCCATTTCAAAACAGCGGGTAGCAATGCCTACCATCGAATTGACTTCTTTCTCGCCAACCGGCTCGTGCGGCATCACATTCACCCCAATCACCGCATCGCACAAGCGCTTGATCGGGCTGACGGGCAAATTGGCCAGCGTGCCTCCGTCCACGTACAACCCCTTGCCGATTTCAATCGGCTGGAACACCAACGGAATAGCAGATGAAGCCATCACCACCTTGTACAATTCGCCATTGCTGCGCACTTCCAACTTGCCAGAAAGCAAATTGGTAATGGCAATGAACAAGGGTTTTTCCAAGGACTCAAAACTGTCTTCCGGAATGGCTTCCTCGAGGCGCTCATGCAAATATTTCAGCGAAGCAAGCCCTTTGCTCGGCAGCGCCACCCGAAAAATTTTCAGCATACTGCTGTCTTTGACAAAATCGAGCATTTCAGAAGGTGTTTTGCCCGCCGCATACAAAGCTCCCACAATAGAGCCTGCGCTGGTACCAGAAATAATAGCGGGTTCGATGCCGTTTTCCAGCAGCGCGTCCAATACGCCGATATGTGCAATGCCCCGCGCACCGCCACCCGAAAGCGTGATCCCTATTTTCATGGAGTCTGTTTGTCATTTTAAAAAAGCCTGTCGAAAACATAACGCTTCAACAGGCTTTTGGTATTGGGAAATGCCCAAAAATTATTGCCGCACCAAAGGTAGCGACCATAAGCGTCCTTCGCGCAATACCGTGAGGGTATAAACGCCGGGGGCTAAGGCCGTTAGATTCAACTGCTCCAAGGTGCCCATATTTTGCCATTCTAACACGTATTGCCCTTGGGCATTGCTAATGCGAATACGCTCAAAACCTTGCGGGCTTTCTATGGTCAGCCAGTTGGCCACAGGATTGGGGTACAATTTTACACCTTGCGCCAGCGCCGGGTCGAGCACTGCAGATACGGTTTCAAAATCGGCGAGTGAGCGCGGAAACAACTGATAGCCATCGTTGAAAGGTGCACTGTTGTCAAATTGGCTGCCGAGACCAACCACATTGAAAACACCGGCCGGAGCTGGCGTGCCGAAAATATTGGTCTGATTGCTGATGCGCAGCGTAAAATCGCGCGTACCGTCGGTTGCGGTCACATTGAAAGCCGCGCCGCTGTTGGTCCATTGTGTTGCATCAACGAGCGATACATTGCGCAGCCGCACCAATTGAGACTCGGTGCTTTCGTCTAAGTCCGTCACGTCGCGGGGTTCAACCTGTGCATTGCCCATAGAAAGCACTTCGATAGCACTGGCTGTAATTTGCGTCAAGCCATTGAAAAAGCTGATTTCCCCCTGCACTGCGATGGCGTCGCCATCCGTTACGGTATAACCGAGACTGTTGTTGTTATTAAAAACGCCGATACCATCGCCTGCCTCGTCAATGATGGTAAATTGCAAACCACCCGCCCGGAAGTTGGGGGCATACACAATACCAACCAACTCGCACATGACGCCAGTCGAATCGGGGCGCCCTTCGGCATTGACGGTGTTTACGGCACCAATGGCATAACGCGGAAACTGCGGCACATCCGGTACGTAGGGGTCAATATCTTCGATGTAGCGCGGAAAAATCTGATAGCCTGCCGTGAAAGGGGAGCTGGTGTCAAATTGGCCGCCAATGCCCGTCAAACTAAAAGTGCCAGTAGGAACTTCCCGCCCGAAGATATTGGTGGTAGCTACAATCCGCATAGTGAAATTGTCCGTGCCATTGGTCAGGGTTACGTTGAAACCGGTACCGGCATTGGTCCATTGGGTCGGATTGACCAACTGTAGATTTTCTAAGCGGACTAAGCGCGACTCGGTATCCTCGTTTAAAACGGTAACGGTGGTCGGTTCCAACAAGACGTTGTTCTCAGAATTGCGCCACAGGGTATCGGGAATAATTTGCGTCAAGCCGTTGAACTGGTCAATGGTGCCTTCCACAATCACTTCATCACCTTCCTGGACGGTGTAGCCAAAGGTGTTGACACCACTGAATACGCCGATGCCGTCGCCTACTTCATCAATGATGGTAAATTGCAAACCAGTAGCGCGCAAATTAACGCCATAAACAATGCCTTGCAAACGGCATGGCACATCTAACGAATCTGCTACGCCTTCGGCATTGACGCCGCGCACCTGCCCGATAGTGTAAACGGGATAATCCTGGGCAGACAATAAGCCCGCCAGCAATAGCAGTAATACTGCGAATACATTTTTCATGAAAATCAGGTTTTGGGTGAAAAAATAAAAAAGAGAGACCTGCCTTAGTTTGCAGGTCTCTCTCTTCATATTACAATAGAAAAAAACCTTCTGTTGGCTTAGTTAAAGATATAACGAATACCCAACTGTGCGCGCCAGAAAGTAGTAAAGTTTTGCGTATCGAAACGCGGCTGGAAAGTGCTGTCCAACAGTCTGGTGTTGGCACCCGAACCAGTCGTTACCATACGGAACTGCGGCTCACCGTCTGGAGTTACACCAGCAAAAGTCAGCGGACGCGTGTTGATTACTTGATTACCCACGCCCCAGTCCTTGTTGAGCATGTTGGTAAAGTTCAGAATATCGGCACGGAACTGGAAAGCATTGCGCTTACCACCTACGTTGATGAAGAAATCCTGCGTGATGCCAAGATCCACATTCCACAACCATGGGAAGATAGCACCATTGCGTTCAGCGTACTGACCGCGACGGGTGCTCAGGTAAGCATCCTGGTTGATGTAGGCTTCGTAAGCTGCGCGCTGCTGGTCGGCAGTGAACAGTACGTTGCCACCACTCACGATGTCTAAGAAGCGGATTTCGCTGGCATTGTTCGGGACGTACATCAGGTCGTTGCCGTTTACAATATCACCGTTCATGTCCTGGTTATAAACATAAGAGAAGCGACCCTGCGGTGCACCATTAACAAACAGCGAAATACCCGTAGCACCAAAGTTGAAATACTCAGCGCGGTACGAGATAGCACCTAATACGCGGTGGCGCAGGTCATTGTTGGAGAATGCCAGATCGGGGCGGTTGTTACCGTTCACAGAAGCAATGCTGTTCCAAGAGCCAGCTGCAATGGAACCCGGATCTACTAAGTTTCTAGCTTCGCCAAAAGCATAGGCAAAACGAGCAAACAAGCCTTGCGTAAACTGCTTCTCAAGCGTCACAGCGATATTGTAAGAGCGGCCCTCGTTCTGGTTGGTCAAGAAGATAGCGTTTACTACGTTGTCGTTGATGCGAATGGCATTGTTGGCAGCAGCTCCGCTCAAGCCAGAAGCTGCGTAACGTGGGCGGTTGTCCGGACCGGCAAAGGTAGCCGTAGGTTCCTCTTGGTTGATGTTCAGATAGCTGATGCCGTTTACGTCTTGGTTGTAGATAAATTCTACCGTAGCTACCATGTTCCAAGGCAGTTTTTTGTCCACTGCGATGTTGCTTCTCCATACTTGCGGGAACTTGAAGTTCTCGTCGGTCAATGCCAGCTCGTAGCTGGAAGGCGTTGCATTCGGGTTTTCGATGAACTGGATCGGCGTCGGCGTAAACGGACGCGTGTTGGTGTTGTCAATTTGCTCAAAACCAGTCAGGATACCGTTGTTGCCAATCTGGTTGGAAATCCATACGAAGGCCGGGCGACCAGTGAAGATACCTGTACCACCACGGATTTGCAGGCTCTTGTCACCCATTGCGTCGTAGTTGAAGCCGAGGCGCGGCGACCACAGCGGGCGCGGGTCGGGGAGCTTGGAAGTGCTAACGCGACGACCATCGAGGAAAGTTTGACCAGCAACCGTTGGGTTTTCAAATCCGGTGTCATCAAAAATCGGAATATCCATACGCAGACCAGCCGTCAGCTTGAACTTGTCGCTGGCCGTCCATTCGTCTTGCAGGTAGATACCAGCGTACCATACTTTAGTAGGCTGCTCTGGCTCCCGTACACCCAGCGTAGGGTTAACCGGCAGGTCGAGCGAGCCATTAGCGTAGCGGTACTGGAAGCGGCGCAATTCTACGGGCGATACTGTGCGGTTCGGGTTATCCTTGAAACCATTCAGGTCAGTAAAGAAATCATCAATGTTGTTATACACAAACACCCCTTGCGAACCCGGGAAGAACACGTTCTTGAAGGTTAGGCGTTCTACACTCAAACCAGCCGTAATAGTGTGCTTGTTCAGATAAATCGAAGTATTGTTAATAAACTGGTAGGTGTTGTATTCCAACTGGTTGGCCGGAGTGAACGGCTCGAAACCGGTCGAGATGTAGTTCTGACCGCCCTGTTGGATCTCAATCAGCGGGAAGAAGCTACCGCGTGTACCGCGGTTTTCGTTTTGTGACGTGAACCCAATAATCAGGTTGTTAGAAATTTTGTTGTTGAAAATCGAGTTCAATTCACCAATGACCGAGTTGATTTTTTCCAACTGGATATAGTTCGAGTTTTGATAGCTCATACCGAGGCCGTTTCCCTGACGGCTACCAAAGCCCAACGAACCACTGTTACTGATCAAGATATCGTTTTCGGCATCAAGACGATTGTAGCGAATGCTGGCTTTGTGGTTGTTGTTGATGTTCCAGTCTAATTTGGCCAGAATCTTGTCGCCTTTCAGGTTCAAGTTGTAGCCCTGGTAGGGACCTGTCTCGTAGCCAAAGTTGTCGCGCAAGAAAGCCGATACACGATCGAGGTCAGAAGCTAATACACGGCTAACGCCACCGCCTACTTGCTCATTACCCGTATTGGCGCGCTCTAAGTAGGGTCTTTCGTTGCGCTCCAATTCTGCATTGACAAAGAAGAACAGTTTGTTCTTCACGATGGGACCGCCAAGACGGAAACCAAACTGCGAGTTGGTGAAAGGCGTGAGCGCTCTGTCGTAAGTGCCTTCGCCCGCTTTGTTACCGGTCAAGTTTTCGTTACGTACATTGTAGAAAGCCGAGCCGGTCAATTCGTTCGTACCAGAGCGCGTTACCGCATTGATACCAGCGCCCACAAAGCCCGCCTGACGTACGTCGAATGGTGCAATGTTTACCTGTACTTCTTCAATTGCATCGAGCGAAATCGGGGCAGTACCGGCACGTGCACCTGGCTCGTTGCCCAGACCAAAACTGTTGTTGAACAAAGAACCATCAATGGTGATGTTGTTCAAACGGCTGTCCTGCCCGGCAAAGGAATTGCCACCACCGGCTTGCGGAGTCAGACGCGTAAAGTCAGACAAACGACGGTTCAAGGTTGGGAAGGAGTTCAACTGCTGAGAAGTGATGCTGGTAGCAGCACCCGTGCGGTCAGAGCTAAATACATCGTTGCGGTTGGCAATGACTTCTACGCCTGCCAATTCGAAGGAAGTGCTTTGCAAAGCGACATCCACGTTGGCAGTTACACCGAGGCTGAGGAATACATTGTCTCTTGTTTTCTCGTCGTAGCCTACGTAGCTTACCGTCACAGTGTATGGTCCACCAATACGCATCGCCGGAATGATGTAGCGACCCACTTCATTGGTTACAGTACCGTAGCGCGTGCCCGACGGCGTATGCACAGCGATAATCGTGGCGCCAATAAGTGGCTCCTTGTTTTCGTCAACAATAATACCTGCCATGGAGGAGGTCGTTACCTGAGCGTACAAGGTACCGCTCGCCAGAAACATGCCTGCGCAAAGGAGCAGCGCCGTTGCCAGCTTACCTTGCAGCAGATTTGCAGCAAAATTTTTCATAAACTAAGTGGTTTGGTTAAAGATTCCAGAAATAATTCTTTTCCGCTGCAAAACTACTACTTGGAATGTTAACAGAATATGAAGTTTTTACGACTGCTTGATTTACAATTTGTTAACCTGTGCTGAAAATTTGGAATGCTTTTAAGAAAATTTCTTTTTTGCACATTTCTATTTACTTTTACAAAAAAATGTACTCCTTTCTAATCCTAAAAAAAATTTTATTCTCCCGGCTTCGCTGCTTTTTGATTGAAACCCCTGCCGACGTGTTTACAAAAATTTAATACGCTATCTTGTCTATTTTACTGTCCGCATTAAAATAGCTGTCCGCGCTTCAAAAAACGTTCATTTGTAAAAAAAACGCCCCACAGAAAACTACACCGTACCCAATCGGGGTTATATTAGTACAACAAAACACACAACTACATGAAATACAACTTCCTATTCGTTATTGGGCTGTTCTTGGTCTTTGCCATGAGTTCCTGTGCCATCCAGCAATCCACATTCTATCGCGCTCCTGTTTTCGATCCTGATGCCACCTTCAAAGTCATTACCCTCAATACCAACGATGTGCTGTCGGGGCGGCTGGAGCACTTTTTGCTCACCAATCGCTTCCGCGTCATCTCCGACCACAGCTTCCGGCTGCCGGGTACTACCGCTTTCCCGAACCCAATCTTCCCAACCGACACGAGCCTTTTTCCGCCTGGCCAAACGGTGATCAATATCCCTTACATGGAGGAGAAACCCTCTGATTATATCGTGCGCTATCAGTTTGATAATCCGCCTATTGGCGCCGACAGCCGCGCGCGCTCCAGCCTCAACATTGCCGTGGTCAATACCAAAACCGGCGAAACGGAGGTCTCTTTTCTTACTCAACAAAACGGCCGCTTAGAGGATTTGCGCCTCGATCGGGTGCTCCGCGATTTCATCGGGCGGATGCGGCGGAGGTAGGTTTAGAAGGGTTTAGGGGGTTTAGAAGAGTTTAGAGGGTTGGTGTCTCGTCCTAAAATCTGGCATCTAAAAATCTGGCATCTGGCATCTATCGTCTATTATCTAATCACAAAGGCAGTGCTTCGCGCAAGCGTTTGACGATTTCAAAAGCGGCTGGACAAATAGCTGTATTTTTCAAAGTTAGGTTGGCAATCTGATAGATTTGCTTGCGATCGGTATGCGGATACTCCCGGCAGGCTTTGGGGCGGGCATCATAGACCGAGCAATAATTGTCAGCTCCGAGAAACGGGCAAGGTGCGCCATTGTGCACGTAGTCGCCATCTTCATCGAGGTGGAGGTATTTTTCTACAAAAGCGGCCGGGCGCATACCGAGGGCTGCGGCCAAGCGTTCGATGTCCTTGTCTCGAAAAATGGGGCTGGTCGTTTTACAACAGTTGGCACAGCTCAGGCAATCGGTTTCTTGAAATACCTCCTCGTGCAAAGCCAGCACGATTGCATCGAGTTTTTTCGGTTTTTTCTGCGCTAATTTGCGAAAATACTTCCGGTTGGCGGCTTCTTCGGCGCGCGCTTGCGCAGGCAACTGCGAGAGGTGGTCTTGCACGGTCATTCAGATTTTGCTGCAAAAGTAGTGCATTGCGCGGTATCGTGCAACTTTCCGAAAGCACGCGCTGTTGTAAGGCATTACGTAAAAACCGACATGAACACCTTCCGAAAATCGCTTGTCGCTAAAAAAAATACGATCTCTACACGTTGGTGGGGCTTTTTGACCTTAGCTTTCTTGAGTTTAGTGTGGGGTACTTCCTTCATTCTCATCAAAAAATCGCTGGGCGTATTCGAACCGGTGCAGGTAGCGCTCTTGCGGCTGGGGCTGGCCGGCGTGGCTTTTTTACCTTTTCTTGTGCGCCAATGGCAGCATATTGACTGGCGGCGCTGGCACTTCTTCGTGCTGGTTGGGTTTTGCGGCAGCGGCATTCCGGCTTTTTTGTTCGCTTTCGCGCAATTGCACATCAGTAGCTCGGTGGCAGGCATTTTGAATTCGCTCACGCCCCTGTTCACACTTGTCATTGGTATTGTCATTTTCCGGGCCCAACTTGTATGGGCGAAAGTAGCGGGTGTGCTGCTCGGGCTGGCGGGCGCGTCCATGCTCATTCTTTTCAGTAGCAGCGCTGATTTTCGGGGCGAAATTGGCTACAGCTTGCTCATTGTCTTGGCGAGTGTTTGCTATGGCACCAGCACCAATATTGTCGGCAATAAGCTACGCGACGTCCGCTCGCTCATTGTCAGTACTTTTGCTTTTACCTCTGTCGGGTTGCCGGCTTTTATCATCCTTGTTAGCGCCACTGATTTTGTGCAGGTGCTCACCACGCATCCGCAAGGTTGGGTTGGGCTGGGCTACGTTAGTTTTCTCGCTCTCGTTGGCACGGTGCTGGCTACTATCATTTTTTTCAAATTAGTACAAGATACCAATCCGGTCTTTGCCTCCACGGTGGCTTTTATCATGCCTATGGTTGCCCTGCTTTGGGGGCTTCTCGACGGCGAAACCATCGGGCTGTACCATTTGTTGGGCATGGCGCTGATTCTCACAGGCGTGTATCTGAGCCGACGATAAGCTGCTCTATTGCTGCTGCCGCACAATAATTTCAAAAGCTTGCTCCAAGCGATTCCCTTTTTCATCTACCAAAGTGAGTAAATGCTTGCCTTCGGGCGGGTTCAGCTCCATGCTATGAAAAGTTTGGGTACTCCCGACAAAAGCCTCGTCAATGTGCCAGTACACAGTGGTTTCGGGCCGGCGGTGCGCCACCGTAAAAACCGTACGCGAGGGGCGGCCATTCAAATCAATCGGTACGTAAATCCGCGTTGGATACTTCGGATAAATCAATTGCATATTGGTCTGCGCCTTGCCTGCCGTACAATCCGCCCGAAATGGCGGCAGCACCCGATACGTCGGGTTTTTGCTACGAAAATAATGCTCTTCTAAAGGTGGCAATACAAACCACGAGCGATGCACCATGCGATTGGGGTTTTCGCAATCGGCGTTGACCTGCCACTGCGCGGTCGGGTCAAGGTGCACCGTTTGGTGAAACGGACAAGCCGGTGCCTGCCATCCAGCCTGCGGTACACGGGTGGTATCTGCTTCGCACAGCGGCGTAGCCCGATAACCACTGCGGCGACAAACCGGAAGATAGGCCATCTCCGCGTAGGGCGGCTCAAACCAGCCCGATTCTGGCAGGCGATTGACAATATCGAACAGTACCGGCGCAGCTACCTGCACGCCAATCAGACCGGGACGCCCTTCGCCGTCCGCATTGCCAGCCCACACACCTACCGCGTAGCGCGGGTTCACCCCGATAGCCCAAGCATCGCGGAAGCCAATGCTGGTGCCAGTTTTCCAAGCAAGACGCCGACTCGAAGTGAATTGCCGCCAGTTGCCTTCCTCATCGGGGCGCTCCAATTCCTGCATTGCCGCAAAGGCAAACCAAATAGCCGCTGCTGATAAAAAAGGTGGCTCTTTTTGCAAACGTAACTCATTGTTAAACAAGGGCTTTTCTATCCAAAGATAGTTCGGCGGGCGTATGTCCTGCGGATTATAGGCATCTTTATACCCGTTGAAATGCGACAAAGTACGCGCCATGCCAGCGTAGATGCCCGTAAGCTCCCAAAGCGCCCCCTCGGCCCCTCCCAGCACTAATGGCAGCCCATAATGCGCAGCCGGTTTGTTGAGGGTAGTCATACCTGATTTTTGCAACTGAAAATGGAATTTTTCCAAGCCATAATCTTGCAACAGCCGAACAAAAGGGACATTAAGCGAACGCCCCAGGGCGCGGGCCGCAGGGGTCATGCCATCGTATTTTCGGTAGAAATTTTCGGGCCGGTAGCCACTCAGTTGCATCGGCACATCTTGTAATAAACTGTTGGGTAGCAGCAGCCCCTCCTGCAAAGCCAGTGCATATAGTAGCGGCTTGAGCAAGCTGCCCGTGCTGCGGGGTGCCCTGACCACGTCCACTTGCTCGCCGTGTGCCTCGCCTGCGCCAATGACGTTGCCGACGTAGGCCAATACCTGACCGGTCTCTACATCCATGACGATGGCCGCAAGATTGTGGATTTCATTATGCCGCAGCAATTGTTGCCGCCGACTCAATATATCCGATATTTCTGTCTGCAATTGCCGATCAATCGTAGTGCGAATGCGCGATTGCTGTACCTTACCGGGGCGCACGTATTCGAGCCAGGCTCGGTCGAGCAGATGCGGCGCTAGCCGAGGCAAAGGGTGAGGCGCATCGGGCAGAGGTTCTTCCTGTGCTAATTTGCAAGTGAGCGTATCTATAACACCTTGTTGTAAAAGCTTGTCTAACAGCCGATTACGTTTTTCTATGAGCGCCTGCCGGTTGCGTCCAGGATGAATCAGAGCCGGGCTATTGGGCAATACAGCTAAAGTAGTCGCCTCGCCCCAAGAAAGCAGTTCCGGCCGCTTGCCAAAATAGCGCCAAGAGGCTGCGTCGAGGCCCACCACATTACCACCAAAGGGTGCGTGGGAGGCATACAGCGCCAGAATACTTTGCTTGCGGTAGCTAAGCTCAAGGCGTACGGCCAGTATGGCTTCGATTACTTTCTGACCCAACGAACGGGGCTTGCCCTGCCGCGCCAGCCGAATGACTTGCATGGTAATAGTGCTACCACCACTGACTACGCGCCCTGAGCGGAGGTTTTGCCCCAAAGCCCGCCCGATGGACCATATATCCACGCCGGAATGCTTGTAAAAACGGCGGTCTTCAAAAGCTACTACTGCCTGCGCAAATCGCTGGGGCACGGTGTCGCGCGCGGGGAAGCGCCACTGGCCGTCGGCGGCAATACGCGCACCAAGCAAATCTCTGGCACGGTCTTCCAGTACCATACAAGTGGGAGCATCGAACAGCACAGCCGGCAGCAGCCACCAGTATAAGGTAAAGATGAGCGCCGCCAGTCCTAAGGCTTTGTATATTTCGTGCGTTTTGTTGTAAGCCATTCGCAATAGGGATATGGTATCGTTTTGCGAAAGCAGGTCATTTACTTTCCATTGCCAAAACTGGCAAAATTTTACGTATATTTGTATAAAAACCTGCGCCAATGATTACTGATATTGAGCAATTGTCCATTGACAAAGTATATAGCTATGCAGACTATCTGACCTGGCGGTTTGAAGAAAGGGTGGAAATCATCAAGGGAAAGCTCATCCGGATCTCGCCGGCCCCTAATCGGCGACACCAGCGCATTTCTTTTCAAATCACAAGCCAGTTGGCTCGCCATTTTGAAAACAATCCCTGCGAGGTATATTATGCCCCTTTCGATGTGCGCCTATTGGATTCTAAAAAATCTCACAAAGCGGACCAGGAAATTTATTCGGTAGTACAGCCGGATATTTGTGTAATCTGTGACCGTAGCAAACTCGACGACCGCGGCTGTCTCGGTGCTCCAGATTGGATTATCGAAATTATTTCGCGGGGCAATAGCAAAAAGGAACTCGACGACAAATATCGCCTTTACGAAGCCAATGGTGTGCGCGAATACTGGATTGTGCACCCAAACGACCAAACCATCGCCGCTTTTGAATTGCATAACGACCAGTATCGGCTCCGACGTATTTACTCCTCGGAAGAAAACGCGCCGGTGGGCATTTTCAAAGACTTAGTGCTGGATTTGGAAGCCGTATTCCAAGATTAGGATTGATGAAATTTCAACAGCAAAGCGCTTATAACTTACTCATTTACCAACAAAAACTCTAGCTTTCTTACAGGTTGGTAGCGCGTAGTCGTTTTTTCTATAATTTGCCAAACGGCACCCTCCGGCCCTTTAAAAACGAAGCATTGCTCGCCAAATTCATTGGCTTGAATGGACGTAGGGCTGAGGCCGTGGCGCTGCACAAGTGCGTATATCATTGACAATTTTGGCGTATAAAAAGAATGTAGGGTGATGCCCAATTCGCCTACGCGCTGGTGCGCCGAGCGGTCGGGTTTGGGGCCACGCGGCATAAAAAACTTGAGCTTGCCGCAAATATTATTCGGCGATACAAAGCCCTGATACCAGTGGCTGTAGCCTGGCTCCATGAGGAAGACCCGCCGCGGCCCGGCCAACCAGTCACCGTCTATTTCGGGTTCTTTCTCTGGCTGTAGCCCCAATGCGGTGCGCAGGTAATCCAACTGGCGCATATCGTCCACTTTAATAATAAAATCATGGTGCGTAAATTCGCTGGTCTTGAGCGGTGCCGCCGGATTTATTGTACCATAGCCAGGAATGGTGTAGCCGTAGCGCTGAAAAAACACATGATTAAAAAAATCGCCATAAACAGCATTCTCGCGCACGAGCACCGGCCGCTTGAAGAAATTATTGGCATCGGCTTTATTCAAACCGAAAAGGTCATCCGCCACAGGCTCGGTAGGTAGCCAAGGCTCCTTGCCATTGCGCGCAGCGAGGTAAATGTCGTACAGGCGCATAATGTCGCTGGTCATCATAACGGACATCCGCGAGCCGATGGTTTCCGGGGCGCTGTACCCTACGCCAGGCCCGAGGGGTTTGGCCCACACCAACAGCCGCAACAAACCGTGACTGTCCACTTTGCCGTTTTGCAAACGATAGGCAGTCAGGGCACTGGGCACACCGTACAATACGTGCGCTTGGGCTTCTGTAAATGCGGCGCTGTCCACCACCGTAAAGCCAAATTCGGCAAAATAACGCCGGGCATAATCTGCGTCGGCTACGCCCATCATCACTTCATACACGCCACTGATACCGGTATCGGGCAGGTCTTGGGCACGCAGCACCGGCGACAGGCACAGCAACAGCCAGCAAAATAGGTTGCGGTTCATAATTGAAATGAATTTACAAGGTATAGAAGATAATTTGGCAAACCGAAAAAAATCACAAACAACTGATTTACAGATATTTACAAAATAAACCTTGCTCAAGCAGGCTTGCGATTTTTCTCACTTACGATCAATCCCATTTCCTGCCCTTTGCTCAACATGAAGGCGTAGGCTTCTTCGTAGTTATTACTAATATGACCGTCGAGAATGGCTTCGCGGATGGCATTTTTAATCAATCCGACCTCGCGCGAGGGGCCGATGCCAAAGGTTTCCATAATCAATTCGCCGGATACTGGTGGTTGCCAGTTGCGCAAATGGTCTTTTTCTTCCACCTCTTTGAGGCGTTCGCGCACCATTTCGTAGTTTTCGAGGTAGGTACGTACTTTTTGTGGGTTCTTGGAGGTAATGTCGGCTTCGCAAAGCAACATCAAATCGTCAATATCATCACCGGCTTCAAAGAGCAGACGCCGCACCGCCGAATCAGTGATGTTTTCTTTCGTCAGCGAAATAGGACGCAAATGCAGCAGCACTAATTTTTGCACATATTTCAACTTGTGATCCATGGGCAGCCCCAGGCGGCGGAAGATTTTCGGTACCATATTAGCACCGAGAGCATCGTGCCCGTGAAAGGTCCAGCCATGCTCCGGGTCGAAACGCTTGGTGGGCGGCTTGGCAATGTCGTGCAGAATAGCTGCCCAGCGCAGCCAAAGCTTATCGGTTTTTTTACAAAGATTATCTAACACTTGCAGCGTATGGTAGAAATTGTCCTTGTGGGCGCGGCCGTTGCGCACTTCCACGCCTTGTAGGGCAGCCATTTCGGGTAGAATAAGGTGCAACAAGCCCGTATTAAAAAGATGCTTGAACCCCACCGAGGGCTGGGGCGCAGCGATGATTTTGTTCAATTCAATGGCAATCCGCTCTTTGGATACGATATGGATGCGATTTTTGTAGCGACTAATGGCGCGCAGGGTTTCGGGGTCAATGACAAAACCGAGCTGAGTAGAAAAACGAATGGCGCGCAGCATGCGCAGCGGGTCGTCAGAAAAAGTTTTGCCAGGTTCGAGCGGCGTTTTGATGAGCTTTTCTTCGAGGTGCTCTAAGCCTCCGAAGGTGTCTATAATCATCCCAAAATCGTCCTCATTGAGGCTTACCGCCAATGCGTTGATCGTGAAATCTCGACGGTTTTGATCATCTTCCAGCGAGCCTTCTTCCACGGTAGGTTTGCGCGAATCGTGCCGATAGGACTCCTTGCGGGCACCGACAAATTCTATTTCTAAGTCGCCGTGCTTGAGCATAGCAGTACCAAAACGACTATACACCGTAACGCGCGGAATGGGGCGCAGCTTAGCAGCCACATATTCAGCCAGCCGGATGCCACTGCCGAGGCAAACAATATCAATATCCTTGGACGGACGCGCCAGCAAGCGATCGCGTACATAGCCTCCCACCGCATACACCGGGTAGCCGAGTTCCTTACCGGTATCGCCAATCAATTGCAGAATGTTTCGCTCGTCGTTGGGTATGTTAAAAATCACTGTTCGGGTTTTGTGATACAGATTAAAGCCCGCGCAGGCTTTGGGTACAAGGTGTTTGCCAATTGGTCTAAGCGTCTCCATATTCCAAAAGGAAGATACTTCAGCAAAATATGGGTGCGCAGACGCAGCAAGGCTTTATTGACAAAGGTATCTATTTTCCAGTGGACGGCCCCAGCTTTTTTCAGCAGCCGCGCTAAGTTTTGCCGGTTGAATGTATGCAAATGCGCATTATGTGGCGTTGGGCTATTGCAATGCACACAAAGCGCATAGGCAATGGTTTCGTTATACGGAATTGTTATAATCAGCTGGCCACCCGGCCGAAGCACGCGCAGCAGATTGATTAGAAACAACTCCGGGTCGGGCGTATGTTCCATTACCTCGGCGGCGATGATGCAATCGAAACGCTGCTCCCGAAATGGCAAGGCATACACATCAGCCACTAAAGCCCGATGCCCCGCAAAAGGATACCGTTGCAGGGCCTTACGCGGATTGGTGACCGATATATCCATAGACACTAATTCTACTGTGCGCGGCTGCTGAGCAAAATGTGCGGCTACCCAAGCACTGCCACAACCCACATCGAGTATGCGTTGCGCCTGCTTCGGTACGTGCCAAAGAATGTGCTCTCGCAAGCGCCGGTTTTCGTGTCGGGCGGCTCCGTCTGTCCATTCTTCACTATAATCGAATACTTCCGCATCCTGCCGATAGTGTTCTACATATTGAAAAATGGCGCGCACCCCATTGCTCAGGGTTATTTCCACCCGTTTTTCGTGTGCATTCGACGACAAGAGCACCGGCACTTCGTCTATAACTTCGTAGCGCTCACCACTTTCGGCATTGATCCAGGCGTTCTGGTCGGCTACAAAATGTAATGATGCACCTTCAGGGCTGACGAGCACATCTGCCAAAAAATCGGTACTCATACCAGCATTAGGTTTTCCTGCTCGCTGTACACGGCTTCGATCTCGTCAAGCGTTGCAAAAATATCCGACGGCAAATCGGTGGTGACTAACTGCGTACGAAAAGGTTTGATATTCGGAAAACCGCGGAAATAGTTCGTGTAATGGCGGCGCGTTTCTAATACGCCCAATTTCTCCCCTTTCCACTCAATAGCGTGGCGCAAATGCCGGCGGGCCGCATCTACGCGCTCGGCTACGGTAGGTGGCGGCAGCAGTTCGCCGGTGCTAAAATAGTGTTTTATTTCCCGAAAAATCCAGGGATAACCAATGCTGGCGCGCCCGATCATAATGCCGTCCACGCCATAGCGTGCGCGATATTCTTTGGCTTTTGCCGGGCTGTCAATGTCGCCATTGCCAAATACCGGAATGTGCATTCGCGGATTTTCCTTCACTTTGGCAATCCAGCTCCAGTCGGCTACGCCTTTATACATTTGCTTGCGGGTGCGCCCATGAATGCTAATAGCCTGTACTCCAATGTCTTGCAAACGTTCGGCTACTTCTACAATGTTGATGCTTTGCTCGTCCCAGCCGAGGCGGGTTTTTACCGTCACCGGTTTATTGGTAGAGCGAATAATAGCCTCCGTCAGGGCAATCATTTTAGGAATATCCTGCAAGATACCAGCCCCAGCCATTTTGCAAGCCACCTTGGCCACCGGGCAGCCATAGTTGATGTCAATTACATCTGGATTGGCGGCTGCTACCATTGCGGCAGCTTTCACCATGCTATCTACCTGAGCGCCAAAGTATTGAATGCCAATTGGACGCTCATAATCATAAATATCCAATTTTTGCAAACTCGAGGCAGCGTCGTGTATCAGCCCGTCGGAAGAAATGAACTCCGTGTACATCATGTCTGCGCCTTGTTCTTTGCACAAAGCCCGGAAAGGCGGGTCGCTCACATCTTCCATGGGTGCCAGCAGCAGCGGAAATTCTCCCAGATTTACGTCTCCAATTCTTACCATTGTTTTTCTTTCAGCCTGCAAAAATACAGCATTTTACGCAAAAGTTCCTTGTTGTAAAGGCAGAAATGCGTCCATAAGTTCCTTTATGCAAGAAAGTCGGAAATATTCTGGCAAACAACTTCGCCTGAAAAAATAAAATTTTAATTTTACGAGCGCATTCCTGCAAATGTTTGTTGTTGAAATTGAGAACCGTTAAACGCCTGAACGCATGACTACTATCGTAATTGCCTGTTTTGTAATTGGTTATCTGGCTATTGTTTTCGAGCATCCGCTCAAACTCGATAAAACCGTACCCGCCCTGCTCATGGGTTCGCTTTGCTGGGCTATGCTGGCTATCTTTTTCTATAATGGCTGGATTTCGGTCATTGATTCGCACGACCATGTTTATAATCTCGCCACTGCTGCCGGCGAAGACGCTATTTATAAAGCAAAAAACGGCTTTGAAAATACTTTGCTGCACCACCTCGGCAAAACGGCCGAGATCCTGATTTTCCTAATCGGTGCCATGACAATTGTTGAAATCATTGACTTGCACCGGGGCTTCGAAGTGCTGAAAAGCTACGTCAGAACCCGCAACAAGCGTAAATTGCTCTGGATCGTAGGCATTCTGGGCTTCATCCTTTCAGCGATTATTGACAACCTAACCGCAACTATTGTATTGGTAACGCTGCTGCGCAAACTCATACCCGACCGGGAGCTGCGCCTTTGGTTTATCGCTATGATTGTCATTGCAGCTAATGCTGGCGGGGCTTGGTCGCCCATCGGAGATGTGACTACTACCATGCTCTGGATTGGTAAAAAAGTATCGGCATTGGGGCTTATTGAACACCTCGTGATTCCTTCTATTGTTTGTTTTGTCGTACCTTTTGCCGTAGCTGCTTATTTGTTGCCTGTTTTCAAAGGCAATATTGAGGCTGATTCTACCGAAGAAGTCAAAACTAAGAGCCTGCTGAGTAGCCGCACTATGTTGTTTTTTGGGTTGGGGGCCATTGTTTTCGTGCCTGTTTTCAAAACCATCACCCACCTGCCGCCTTACGTCGGTATGATGCTGAGCATGGGCGCAGTATGGCTGCTGTCGGAATATATTCACCCGGAAGAAGATTTTGATGAGGAACGCCGGCACATGTACTCGGCACACAAGGCCCTTTCGCGGATTGAAATGTCGAGCATCCTGTTTTTCCTCGGTATCTTGATGGCGGTCACGGCATTGGAAAGCCTCGTGTTTGGCGCAGTGCTCAACCAGGGCGAAATGATGGACGTAGGTACGCTGCGTTATCTTGCTGAATCATTGGAGCGCGTCGTTCCTAATCAGGACATCGTCGTAATGCTGCTGGGCGTGGCTTCGGCTATTATTGATAATGTACCTTTAGTAGCTGCTTCGATGGGTATGTATAATCAACCGATTGACAGCCAGTTGTGGCATTTCATAGCTTATGCAGCTGGCACGGGCGGCAGTATGCTCATCATTGGCTCGGCGGCGGGCGTAGCGGCCATGGGCATGGAGCGAATAGATTTCATTTGGTACCTGCGCAAAATTGCGTGGCTGGCCGTTATTGGCTTCGTGGCCGGAGCTGCCACTTTCATTTTATTAAAAGGAACGCTGTAGGAATGCGGTTCACGGTTCGCTATTTCATATGCACTATTGAAATCAGCATAAAATATATAAACAACTGATTATCAAAGATAAAAGACTGTCCCAATTAACAAATAACAATGTCCCGTTACTTATTGCGGTGGTGCCTCCTCTTGATGGTCGCCTGCACCAATCCCTATGAGCGCGCACTGCCTGGCAACTGGCAGGCCGTAGAAGTACTCGAAGCCGATACGCCGCTGCCCGTAGAGGTAGAGGTCATTCGCTTTACTTTTGCTACCGATGCCCGGTATGAATACTACGGCACGCTCAAGTACCGCGAGGCGGGTTTCTATCGCTTAGAAAACCAATATCTCTACACACAAGATACCCTTCAACCCAACAGCGCAGAAAAAGCAGTGGAAATAACTCGCTTAGCCGCCGATACCCTGTTCTTGCGTATGCAGGAAGGCGAGTCCCTACGCATAATGAAATTAGTACGAATGGCTGAATAGAAGCGCTTTTCGCAATGCCGTTTTTGGCTCCATCACAGCTTCACATCGCCTGGATGATGTCGTATTGCGTCAGAATGTGAAACGCGCCGGTTTGATCTTGCACAATCACCGCTGGTATTTTCCGCCCGATGTATTTGCTGAGCTGGCTCGAAGGCATATCGGCTTGCACCAATGGGAAAGGATCGCCCATAATGGTAGCCACCTGTTTTTCAGTATGGTTGAGCGGATTTTCTAACAGATACCCCAGTACGGCACTTTCGGTAACCGAGCCAACAATCGTCTGGTCGTTCATCACTGGCAATTGCGAAATATCGTGCTTTTTCATCAATTCAAAGACCTGCCGCACCGTAGCGTCCTTTTGTACAGAAATAAATATCTTCTCCTGCTTGCGCGCGAGGATGTCTTTCACTTTCAGTTCGGTTTCCAAAAAGCCGCGCTCGCGCATCCAGTCGTCGTTATAAATTTTGCCTACGTAGCGGCTGCCATGATCGTGAATGACCACTACTACTACATCCTCTTTACTCAAATGATTTTTCAACTGCAACAGCCCCGCCACCGCCGAGCCAGCCGAATACCCAAGCAGCATTCCTTCTTCGCGGGCCAGCCGCCGAGCCATGAGCGCACCATCCTTATCGCTTACTTTTTCAAACAAATCAATAATATCAAAATCCACATTTTTCGGCAGAATGTCTTCGCCAATCCCTTCAGTGATGTAAGGATAAATCTCTTTGGGATCAAATTCGCCGGTCTCCTTATATTTTTTAAAGACCGAGCCGTAGGTGTCAATGCCCCAGATTTTAATGTTCGGATTGTGCTCTTTCAGGTAGCGCCCGGTGCCGGATACCGTACCGCCCGTGCCTACGCCTACCACTAAATGCGTGATTTGGCCGTCGGTTTGCGCCCAGATTTCGGGCCCCGTGCTTTCGTAATGTGCCTGCCGGTTGGATAGGTTATCGTACTGATTGCACCAATAGGAATTGGGAATTTCCTTGCTCAGGCGCTCGGCTACCGAGTAATAGGAGCGCGGGTCGTCCGGCTCTACATTAGTTGGGCACACAATGACTTCAGCGCCCACCGCCTTTAGAATGTCCACTTTTTCCTTCGACTGCTTGTCGGTGGTAGTAAAAATACAGCGATAGCCCTTCACGGCTGCGGCCAGCGCCAGCCCCATGCCGGTATTGCCAGAAGTACATTCTATAATGGTGCCGCCGGGCTGAATGTCGCCGCGTTTTTCTGCATCTTCCAGCATTTTAAGCGCCATGCGATCTTTGATAGAATGCCCCGGATTGAAGGTTTCCATTTTGATAAAAACCTGCGCTGGCAAGTCCGCAGTGATCCGATTGAGCTTGATCAGCGGTGTATGTCCGATGGTTTCGAGAATATTATTTTTGTAGTCCATGGTCAATGAGATATTTTTTTCTATGAAAAGATGTTTAAAGGTTTAAAAAGGCTGATGGGGTGGATAAGGGAATAGGGTTGAGAAAGGTTTAAAAGTTTAAAGGTTGAGAGCGCATCTATCGTCTATCGTCTATCGTCTGACATCTGGCATCTGGTTATTTGCGGTTTAGAATGTTATCTATTGCTTGAAAATTTGCCTGTTTGTATGGCGAGCAATGTTATAAAAATTTCACATATTCTCTGGTCGTTTGTGTTTCCAGCGTTTGTGCGTCCAGAGCCAGTATTGCGGGTTGTCCAAAATAATTTTTTCTAAGGCGCGGGTATGCATTTCGCTGATTTCGCCGGCTGCGGTTTGCTGCGGGTGCTCCGTTAGTGTAGAAAATTCAAGGGTATAATACCCCCGGCGCAGCTTGACGGTATGCCCGAAAACAACTACATAATTATACTCTCGTGCATATTTTTCAGTGCCGTACATCACGGCGGTGTCTTGATTGAGGAAAGTAGTCCAGTAGGCTCGTTTCGGATTGGAAGGCGACTGGTCGGCACCAAACAAGATTGCCGTAAGGCGGTCGGTATAATCTTCGAAAGCCCGGCGCGCACTTTTGGTAGGTATCAATTCTAGCCCAAAACGCCCGCGCGAGGCCCGTAGCCGCGCATCCATGAAAGGGTCGGAGAGGGGTTTGTACAGCGCCAAATCATCATGTGCCACCTGAGGCCCGCAGCCTACGCCGGCCATTTCCCAGTTGTTGTAGTGCCCGGCGGCAATGACGATGTTGCGCCCTTCGGCGGCATATTTCTCGAATAGTTCAGGATTTTTCACTCGACAACGCCGGATCAATTCTTCCTTGCTCATGCTAAACATCCGAATGGATTCTACCATCACATCGCACAGGTGCCGATAGAATGCGCGCATCAAACGCCGAATTTCCTGCTCGCTTTTTTCCGGAAAGGAACGGCTCATATTGCCATATACCACTTTTTTGCGCCAGCCTAAGAGGTGGTACAGCACCACATACAGCACATCCGAAAAACGAAAAAGGACAGGCAAAGGCAGTAACGATAGGGGCTTCAGGAATAAATAATAGGCAATTCGACTCATACGTATGTAGCTACGGCTTTTGTTCTGGAATAGGCGACAAGCATTTCGCAAGGGATTTGCTTGCCCAAAAACAGAGTGCAAAGATACGCAAGTAGTCGGATACTTTTGATTATTTGCAAATGTTAAGTGGCTAATTTACGGTTTAGAAGGGTTAGAAGGGGTTAGAAAGGGTTAGAAAGGGTTAGAAGGGTGATGACCGCATCTAATCTGACATCTAAAATCTATCGTCTATCGTCTGGCATCTAAAATCTATCGTCTATTATCTAAAATCTGGCATCTGGCTATTTGCGGTTTTCTAAAGCCGGTCATCGTTTCTCCTGAATTTGATCAAACTTCAATCCGCTATCGCCTTCGCCGCGGCCATTGGTTTTGTGATACCCCAACCAAAGCACCACCCGCCCGTCGTGCCAGCGTGCGCGTTGCCAAGCAAGTTGTACAATAACGCCCGCCGGCGGCACTTCTTCTTCGTACAAATCGTAGGTGCGTGCCGGAGTTTCCTCTAATCCAAAACGCAACAAGTGCGAAAGTGGGCGCACTCGGCGCGCTGGAAATGAAGCCAGAAAACGCGGCATCGCAGCTCGGCGCAGCGTGATTTCCTGTATGCTGCCTTCCTTGCGCACCGGGATGAAGGGTATCCAGTTTTCGGGTACGGTGGTGGCTATTTGGTAGCGAATGGCCGCGTTGTTGTCGAGTTCGGGCGTAGCGTCGGTGCCGCCGGTTGCCTGATCCAATTGCTGAAAATACTGCTGCGTAGCCTGTGCATTTTCAAAGCCATTAATGCCGCCGCCGAGGTTGTCGGGTACAATAGTTTCGATGCCCCACACCATGTTCGCCATTTCATCGCGGGTGAAACGCACTTCTTCTATGGGTTTTCCTTCTTGCAAATTTACTACAACCGGCGGGATGAGCAAACGCTGGTCTTGCTGCTGGAGTGTGCCCCGATTGGCATCAAAAACCCGGAAAAATGACCAGTGCGGCGTGGCCGGCGCTGTATTTTCATAATGCTCAATACGGGCGCGTTGACCGAAGGTATCCGTCACTACAATTGGGTGCAAATGCACGAGGCTGCCCACGGGCGTGCGCATTGGGAGCTGAAACCAGTCATTGCTATACAAAAGCCCAAATTCTATGAGCGCCATTTTAGCAGTTTCATTGATTTTGCCTTCAATACGCGCCCAGTTGACACTCCGGTCTTCAAATTCCCACCAGCGGGCATTGGGCATCCCCGGAAAGGCAATACTTCCCGGAATTACGTGCCGACGGCGCTCTTCTACCCGGTCGGGGCGCGGGGTTTGTACTAAACTGTTTGCCACCGTAGCAGGAAGCGCGTTGGTTTTTGCATAATCGAAATTATACCAGTCGAGCCGCCCGTGAAAATACTCATCGGCGTGCAAAATGGCAGGCGGTGCGGCGGGCTGCGGGGCCGAAGTGGCAAAGCGATACTCCATGCGTTCGGGCGACCAAGCGTCTTGGCGGGCGTCCACCGGTTGGGAATACCGACGGTTGAACCAGTCGAAAAACTGCTGTCCGATGGCATCCACAGCTGCATTGGGCGCATTCAGAAAAGAAGAAGCGCTGTGCCCTGCCTTGATAGCGCGATAAAGGGCCCAGCCGTCAATAGCTCCGCCAAGTATAGCTGCATCTACCATCTGTTGTAAGGGTCGGTTGCTGAGCAAATTGGCATTATTGTAGCGATCATTCGGCGTTTGGTCGGCAATGGGTATAAATTTCAGTGCGGCGACAGCCCGAAAGCTGGCGATAATAGCATCGCGGCTGGCCACAGGTAATTGCTGACGTAGCATTCGCACAAAGTGACGCCCCATCTCTATTTGCAAACTGATATCCGGTTGGGCTTGTACCCGCTCCACTTCTGCTTCTAAAGGCATTTCATCAGATATGGGTTGCGCGGGGTTATCGGCTAAAGCGAGGCGGTCGAGCCGAGAAAAATCCCAATGCAACCGAGCAAAAACCGGCGAGCCAGTGTCTTCGGCTTCCAGCTCTCCAATCTGCCACTGGCGGGCCAGCATCCACAAGCCATCGCGCAGTTCTGCCTTTAGGCTTCGGTCAAATTCTTTGTCGCGGGTACGGCTGTCGAGGCGGTTCCAGAAGGTAAGGTCCAAAGTGCTTTTATTCGCCATATTTTTCAGTTTGCTGAATGGTTAGTTATGGTGTTTTTTTGCTATTCGCTATTCGCGGTTTGCGGTTCGTGGTGTAAAAAATTGATTATGCGTGTTTTAAAAGAACGCTTTCTATCAAAAAATTAGTCGCCTATTATAAAAAGGCTCATTTGTTCATTCAAGCAAATCCTCAATTTCTAAGCTATCCACATCAAAGCTGCCAGACTCGGCAGGCGTTTCGCCGTCGAGGTTAAATCGTTTCATAACCAGCCCCGACGCACCCGGCGTGGCTTCCTGCATATTTCTACCCAAATCCACCGAAGGCGTATGGTCATTCAAATTCAATGCAGGCATGACCGCCGGCAGAAACTGCACCAAAGGGCTGTTGCTGTTCTTCATAGCATCGGGATCCACGGTGCGGCGGCGGGCCAGTTCAAAGGTTTCTATCACGGTATCCATGAGGTCGTCCCACTCCCATTGCCCGGTCAGTTCGGGTGCTACGGCCAGCAGCAGGGCATTGGGCGGCTCGCTGTTGGGTTTGTTATAATGCATCGCCAGACCCAAATTAGTGTCCCGAAGCGGTATTTGCTCAGTCCATTCATCAATAATAAAACCGGCATTGGGGCGGTCGGCATCAAAATCGAGCGGATATTCAAACGCCAAGGACAGATTGTCATCGGGCAGGCGGCGCTGGTTATTCGCATCAAACTCGTCGTAATCCGGCGGATAATCCATACCCAACCAGCGGTCTTTTCCATCCGGATTGTAAGGCAATTGTGCCAAACGCAACTGCGACCAGGTGGAGGCTAATAAATCCGACAAAATATTCATCTGCTGAAAATTAGCCATCCGCGGCCGTACCGGCGCTAAGGATTGCAACCATTCGTCCATAGCATAATCGCCCGCAAAAGCCAGTAAATCCTGGTGTGCCAAGGCTTTTTTATAATCGTCGGGGCGAATGATGACATACTCAGGAAACACCTTGAAGTTTTTGTCAAAAGCTAAGGTATTCACTTCTTCCAGCAATGCCAAGCGGGCTTCATTATCGAGTGTGGTATCGGTTTCGTATTGATTAAAAATGGCGTTGATCCGGTCGCGGGCGGCAGTGGCCTTGCGCAGTGTTTGCAAGCCTTGCAAATACAATACCCGTACGTTGGGCAAATTGACACTCCGGTCAATGGCGGGTAGTGCATCCTTCCAGCCGAGATTGGCAAAAAACAACAAGCGCCCCCGCAGCAGCCCCAGCCTCAGTTCTACGTTGCTCAAGTTTTGTTGCAATTCATCCTCCGTCATGCGGGTGTAGGGTTCCATGCGAGGCACTTCGCGCTCCAATTCTTGCACGGCAATGGTAAAAGGCGCTTGCAAACTTTTGATGCGCCGATTGAGCAAACCCGGCCGAAGCAAAGCAACAGTATCGGCGGCGGCGGGGTCGTTGGGCAGCACCACATCCTCCGGGCGAATGGGCCGGGCGGTCGTAATGATTTCGGCTAATGAGAGGGCCAAAGGTTCAATGGCAAACAGCGTGATTTCCTGTGCGGCAAAGTCGCTGCGGTCGCGTTCGAGTATGTCAACGGTTTGCCAGGGCTGCAGATTATACTTGCTGCGCAAAAAGCCATCCACGCGATAGAGCAAATCATGGTCGGCGCGGCTTTCTTTATACAAATGCAGGGCATAGACAAAATCTATGGGCTGGATGGTGAGTTGGGTCAGTTTGATATTTTCAAAGCGATACACCGGCTTGTCGTCTCCTTCAAAACGGTCTATCCAGCGCGCCCGAATCACAATGCGCACCGGATTGGGCAATTTTGAATACAACCATTGGTTGATGCGGGGTTCTACCGTCGAGCGCATACTATTGGGCCCAAGCCAGGCTTTGGCATTGCCGTTTCTCGATAGCTGCACGCCCACGCGGTGCGTCAGGCTGATGCCTTCGCGGGGCACTTTCACGATGTCGGGCAAATGAATATTGCCACCGTCGTTCAGTGCTTTCATGGCTGCCCGCGAGCGCTCCGGGTTGTTGAGCACCAACTGATGAATACTTTCTGCCATGAGCAGGTCTTTCACTGCGTCGAGGGTTTCGTCGAGGTGGTCAATGGCGGCTACAATATCATCCTGCTGGGCGGCATTGATTGTAAAATCATTGAACAAGGTTAATCCTTGCGCCTTGAAAGCGTCAATCAAATCCAGTCCGTTGACTACCGTGCGTGCCTGGCTTTCTTCGAGGTCGCCGGCCACGCCGCCCAATGGCTGCACTTGGAAAGGAAATTTCTCTCGAAATTCGTACAAAAGCTGAATAGCTAAGTGGTTGCTTTCGCGCAGTGCCCGTTCAAATTTGTAGCCTAACAAAGCCGCCAGCGCCTGCCCGTTGCGCATGCCTTCGAGCAGATACATAGCCTCGCGCACGCGCATGGAGTTGAGGTTGATGGCAAAGCTCTCGTCCGGAAGATTGAGGTTGTTTTGTTTTTGTGACAAATGCCCATTGCGCAGCACCGAAGCGGTAATGGCGTGCGCCAGCGAAGGTGCAGGTATAAAGCCCTGATTGTCAGGCTGCGACCGCGGATTGGGTAGTATCGCATTGGCGTCTGCATCGTAATCAAAGCTCCGAAAACCACTGCCTTCTGAGATGGATTCCCCGCCCAGATAGACGAAAGCATTAGCCAACAGATTTTGCAACTGTGCCTGGCTCAATCCGGTGCCGGAGGGTTCAAAAACAGGCAGAATGCGTCTTTCATCGCTGGCACTTGGTGCTGTATTTGACACCGTAATAATAGACAAACCGGGGTTTTCGCGTTGCAAATTTTCCAAATAGCCGTAAGCGCCGAGGTAGATGCCGGTCGGGCGGTGGCGGCGCAAGTCATCGAGGCGATGGTGCGTCATGCCCAGCAGCCAAGCGTCGAGGCGGTGATGACAAATATCGAGATGCTCGGCAAACAAACGCTCTATAGCGGCCGTAGGCAAACCCGCCAATCGGCGAAGGTATTCCTTTTGCTTGCGCAATGCGCCTACTGCACCATTGTCGCTACCGGTGGCCACTTGCGTGTCAAGCTGGTTGGCTAATGCTGCATCCAGCAGGTTCCATTTGTCATTAGAAACAAAAAGCTCCTTGTTTTGTAAAATGAGTTGATTGACTGCAGCGGTAATGGCGGCTTCGGTATTCATATTCGGTAAACGAGCTACAAGGCTGCGAATAATAGCAGCAAAATGTGGTTGTAATTCATTGTTAGTCAAGTTATTGGCATCTTCTATCCAAACCATGTTGCGCGGAAAATCCATAGACAGCGCAGGCACCAAAGGCGAATCACTGCCAAAACGCAATTCGAGCGCCGCCAGCAAATAGCTCCGGAGCAAGGCGTGGCGCGTCAGCAAATAAAGCAGCCCACGCGGCGGAAAAGCATCCACGCCATTAAAAATGGCTTCGTTTTTTATATCATAAAAACCAGTGCCCGGCGCGCCCAGCCATTGCAGATAGTTTTGCTCGCTACCCGGCATTTGGCGCAGCGGATTGGTTTCAGAAAAAGGTAAACTTTCGAGAATCGGGCCAGTCAAATCGGCGTAGCGATCGGCGAAAAACAAGCTGAAAGCAATCAGTTCTGCATCAAAATTAAAACCCAAATTGGCCAATTCCTGCCGCAGTACCGTTGCCGATTTGCCATCGTTGCTCACTGGATTGGCATCGGTACCTTCGGTCAGGCTCATCAGGGTAGCCAAGGCTTGTTCGTCGAGGATGAGCCGCTGGAAAAAGTCCACTGAGCTGGCATGTTGTTCAAGGATGGTAAATAAATTGCGGCTCACATCGTCGCCCATCAGTCCCTTGCGCAAATGCGGTGAAAATTCCGCCATTCTATCCCATTCTACCATCAGTTTTTGCAATACCTGCCGATACAGTTTTTCTACAAAAGGCTCCAGCCCTTGCTGGTGTGCAGCGCGCCATTTGGCGAAAGCCGTCACGGGCAGCAGCGCGTAAGGTTGCTCGTCCACGCGTAGTGCCGAGAAAGCTCCGCGCCCGCTCACGTAGGTGTGCATGAAATTGAGCGTTTTGGACACATCTTCGGGCGACAATACGGGCGAAAAATACTGTGGCAAAGCATAGCCCAATGTAGCAGGGCTGAGCACCCGATTGGTCCATAGCGACTGGCTGAAATCCTGCCCAGCGGCACCAAATACGCGCTGAAAAAAAGACATGGGCAGGCCCAGACCTTCGGCCATCCGCTGCCCGTCCGTTTTTTGGTCGTGCTGCTCCGTTGTAGCCAAACCATTACTTTCAATGATGAGCGCAAAACTCTCTTCCGGTTCTAATTCGTCGAGGTTGGGTGCGGCATTGCCATCGGTAGTGTTGTTGCTGGGGGTGCCATTTGCTATCAATGACAGACCGCCCGGCGTGTAGTAATGATTCTCCAGCAATTGCTGTACCGTGCTTTGTTGCTCGTTTGCCGAAGCGCTTGTGGTCAGCCCCAGCACGGTCAGTTTGGCAAAACCCTGCTCGAACTCCTCATCCGTCAAAGGGATGCGAATGCCCATGCCTACGGCTTCGGCTGCGTCAAAATCGGTTAGCCAACGGATGCTGTCCGGCATCACCAGCCCCCGCCCGGACTCTTGAAAAGCGGCAGGATCGCTTTCTTGCGGATTGATGCCAACTGGTAATGGCTGCGGTATGGATTGCCCAACTACGGCGGCTTTGGTGCTGCCATCGTGTCGCCAAGCTTGCACGACAAACGCATCGGGCATAACGTAGCTGCGCGGCTGGTCGTTCCAAGACAAATCTTTCGTTTGAATATTGCTACGGAAAACTGGCTCCGCCTTCGGAAAATTAGTGGCGGCAGTACCGGCATTGGTGGGGCGAGTTGCTTCGGCAATCCAAGCAGCGCGGGCAGTGCCATAGCTATTGATCAAAGCCCTCCAGGCACCGAGGCGGTGATGGTACCGATATCGAGTTAGCTCCTCCGGGGTGCGGTCTTGTAGGATGGCCGCATCGAGGTGCTCGGCGCGCCAGAGTTCCCGCCAGAAGCTCTGGCCCTCTTCTAATTCATCTTTGGTGAGCAACTGCTCGTGCGTATGAATGGCAATTTCATCCGGAAAAATGCGCACCCAAAGTTCTTTTTTATCTGGCTGCCAAGCGAGGCCCTGCGCAAAACGAGGATGGTTTTTATCCACCGGTAAACCCGGCAACAGCAGCGGTTGCGTCGTATTGCCCAAGGCCTGCACTTGCTGCACGACGATGTTCAAATCGTCTTGGTACAAAGCATCGAGCGTGCCGGCCTGCGCGCCATTCGCTACCTGCTCCGCATTGGCTACCCGCCCAACGTGCTTGATTTGCATGAAGCGCACCTCAAGCCTGACGGGCAGCAAGAGCACTGGATACCCATCCTGAAGCTGGCGAACCTTGTTTTTTATCTCTTCAAATGTTTGCATAATGCTCGTTATTCGCAGTTTGTTATTCGCTATTCGCGGTTTGCTATTCGCGGTTCGCGGTTTTGCAGTCTAAGGCGCTGGGGTCGTCACCATTTCAGCGGCGTGAATGGCTACCATAAATGGCAATTGCAAAAAAATGCCGGCCATATGCGCGGCGTTTTTACCCCAAAGCATGGTTTCCGCTTCGAGCGGAGGCTCGCCGGGTGGCGGCGGCGGTAAATTCGATTCTACTACCTTTTCTAAAAAGAGCCGATCTGCGCCTTTATTGGCTGCTAATGCATTCAAATCCTGCACATTGATGGATGCGCTATTTTCACCAAAATAGAGGCGATTCAAATCAATGTACTCGCCGTCGGCTACTCTGAGGTGATCCCAGTGGAGGGAGTTCCATTCGTCCACATCTTGAAACTTAGGCGACACCTCGTCGGTCGGAATATCTAACCCAAAACGCGGCTCGCCGGGGCGCTCGCGCACCACGACAAAATAGCCCGGATCGTCCGTAGGAAGGGGTTTCGGATTGGCATTAGTTGGCACAAAACCGAGCGCTTCGTCTATGCCAATTGGGAAGCCGAGAAAGGTAATATCCGGCTCGGCTTTGGCCTGAAAAACCGGTGATAGAATAGGTGCTGCCTGATCTAAGGTTCGTCCGATTACGATTTCAACTCCCGCCTGCATTTCGGTGACCCACCGCCCGCGTTGCAAATAAACCAGTGTATTGGGAAATTTCTTCAGCAAATAGCCGCGCACTACAAAGACCAACTGGTCGTCGGTCGCCGCCGGATTGGGATGGTTCTTGCCTAAAGGCCTTGGCGTGATGCGCACGCCGCCTGGCACCGGAGTCTTGACGCACCAGTCTGTGATGGGCTTAATGTCGGTATCCTGCGCCGTAGCGTCGAGATTGTCGGTGTTTTCCCAAAATTTTCTAAAATAGCTGCCGCGCTGGTCGGTCGGGTATTCGCGCCAAAGCAATTCCCGCGCCATTTCGTGGTTCAAACCCACCATGTATGATTCGATGAAGTGCCGATTAGTTTGCAAAATAGAAAAAGTATTTTCGGGTATTTTGTCAATGCCTGGCAACAACAGTTCGGAAGACTTATCGCGCAGGTGGAGGTACATCGGATCGGGAAATTCTGGATACGCCAATGGCTCAACGATTCGGCCAGGAAGCACAATGGCTCCTCGCGGCGTGAAATCGGGTTCTTGCAAACCGAAATTAATACCTTGTAACACACTGCGACTAACGACCACTCTGGGATTCAACTCGTTTATAATCAGCCCATTGGTATCTGTTTCAAAAAGCACCATGAATGACTGTGGCTCGCTGCGGCGGTTCCAGTTGCTATCCGAAAAATAGTCTATCAGTGGCGCTAAGAGCACCTCTAATTCGTCGGTTTCGCCGCCGCGCGCCTGCATGGTGCCTCCATCGTCGTCGGTGAGGGTTTGCAGCATGGCAGCATCCAGCCCGGGCCAGGGCACGCCATTGAAAAGCCGCCTGACTGAGCGCGAGCGGGTTTGGCCGGTAGCGGCATCCGCCACCAAGGTATCTACGGTTTGAATGGTAAACATTTGCCCGCCAGTGGCCATAAAATCCGGAAAATCAAATACATCGGCATTATCACGAATGAGGCTATTAGCCAAGGTAGCCCGCGGCGTGAAGCTAATCCGATTGAACAGCGAGCCAAAAGGCCGCGAAATTTTATTAATCAGTTGATTGACAAGCGGCGAGGAGATATTGCTACTTTGAATAGCGCCCCAGATGGTATTGCCAATGCTCGGCTGCCGGATGTGCGTTTGCACCATCGAAATCAGGCTCATCAAGGAGTACGTCGGCTGGTTTTGAAAAGGCACAAAATAATTCTGATACAGGCGAAAACTGGTCTCCGCCGAAAACTGCCCCAGCCGCAGGCGCCGCACCGCTTCATAGACTTTGCCCACCTGATCCCAGGCCCGATCCATATATTCCTCTTGGGTTTGCTGAATGGTGGCTGTGCCCAAACCCGCGGCCACCCGATAGCGCGGATCGAGATTGAGTTGGTTGAACCAATGTGCCTTCTGGGCAGCTTCCACGGCCGGATCAGCAGAATTAGCATCAAAAGTGACTTTTTTCACGCCGAGGTGCCACTGCCCATACAAAGGAGCCACCACAATCGGATCGTCGGTCTGGCGCTCGCTTGCTTCCGCAAAAAGCTGGTCTTTAAGTTGGCTGTAAGAAACCGGTGCGGGGTCTTCGCGCCACTCCTCGCTGAGGTTGATGGCGTCGCGTAGTTGTTCGACGTAGCTGCGTTTATGAACATTGTTTTTCGTGTCGAGAAAATCATCTCGGCTGGCAGCAGGCAATTGCAGCGCACCTTCTAACAGCACGGCTCCGTCGTTGTCGCTATAATTGAGTAAGTAACCGCTTTTTTGCAAATCCATCGGGCGGCGGCCCAATGCTGGTGCAATGACCGATAAATCTCTCGGTTCGATGAGCCGTACTAAATATTCAAAGTCGAGCTTATCGCCGGTACGAAAATACCAAGTGTGGTAATAGGGCCAGATGTCAGCGTGCAAACGATTGTTATAACTATCCCAAGAACATTGCCGTACGTCTATTTTCGTAATATCGGTTTGCGAAGCGCCCAACCCCGCGAGGCGCCCCTGCTCAAAAGTCGGAATCAAAAAAGCTTGATACGCTGTATTCGGCTTGAGCTTGCGCGGGCAGATAATGCGCGAAGATGCTTGATTGGGAGCGGTTTTCACCAATTGTCGGAGCGCTGCGGCGGCTTGCCGGCCATTGTCAAAGTCATCGCCGGGCAAAGCGGGCAGCAACTCTCGGTTGACGTGTACGTGTGCCCAAGCCCAAAGCTGGGTTTTGTCTGGAAAAAGCAACTTCGGGTCGCCTTGTATTTGAAAAGCAGGCAATAAAAAACCTGGCATATTAATCGGCTGAAACTCTTGCGCTTCCAATACGACCAATACAATCCAAGGGCGCAACCGGCCACCGTCGGCACGAGCGGGCGAGTAGCGAAAAGGGAAATCTTCTTCGTAAAATTCGATATACGACAGGAAATTTGGCTCGAAATCGGTGATACCGGCTCGTGGCTCTTCCTTGACAATGGCTCTTTGCTGAATGCCAACAATCTCGCCCGGCCCCACCATCTGAATGAGTTGCTCCAGCCCGTCGCGCACCGTCACGTACTGATTTTGCCCCACTGGCACCCCTTCTACGCGATAGCGCACCGTAGCCTCCGACTTGCTTTTGAGCGGACCCGCCATCGTCGTCTGGTCATCTAATGTGATGTTTTGCGACAAGCCTTGCCGCAGCCAGGGTAAAAAAGAATATTTTGCAATGCTCATACGGGTTCAATTTTTTTTGCAATGTAGTCAATGCTCAATCAGCGCAGTTCGCTTTCGGCCAGCACCGTAATTTTGCCTTTGAGTTCGGGCCTTTTCAAAGTCATATCGCGCAGCACGCTGCGGGCTTCGGTTTCGGTGGTGAAACGAATTAGGTCCACTCCTTTTCGCAATGGTCGCATATCTTTAGATCGTACAATGAAAAAGTCCTCCTCGCGGATTTTGACGCGCTTGCGATCATCCACTAAAGCTTCGGCTCCTGCCTCGCGCCCCATCGCCGACCGACCAACTGCCCCGCCTTCGGCCCAACGCGCCAAGTAATCGGCGTCTTCGCTGTATTGTTTCATCGCTAAGGCCTGTTCCAGCTCTGTATCCACGATGCAGATTTCGTATTCGTAGCGCTTGCTTACATAATCATGGCTGCTGAAGGTATCGCTGCCGAGGGCACGCACGCCCGCTTGGAATGGCTCAAAAGACTTGCGGCTCAGCTTCTGGTCGTCGCTCAAGTTGAGATATTGCGCTGGCGCAAAAAACTCGTTAATCACGCCGGGGGTAGTCGTGCCCTCCAGCACCACCCGAAAGGCTCGAAAATCGGCGGGGCGATCTGTACCGAATTTGTCCATCCTCAGATTGAGCGGAATCTTGCTTTGGCTTACCGCCAAGGTGCCGTAAGGGTGGGCCACCAAGCGCTCGGCGTCGGTGTCTTGATCCAACTGCCGCAGAGATACCAACAGGCTGGTGTCGGCGGGTAGCTCGGCACGCCAGTTTTTGTCGTTGCTGAGTTCCGCCAGCAGGAGCGGCCTCAGTTCTATAGGCGGCAGCACCGTATTGTCGCGTTTACCAAAGGTTTTGTCAATACGTACTTTTACTTTTACAAACAACACCCGGAAGCTGGCTTTGCCTTGAATACGCCACGGCGTGGGCCCTTCCAATGAGCCTTTCAGATGAATACCAAACAGCTCCTTCCTGCCCCACATCACCGCCAGCCCGGCGCCAATGTCTATCCGGAAGTAGAAAGGATTGAACTGGAACAGTGCATCGAAATACAAATAACCGACCACTCGTACTTTCCAAACCTTGAAAAGAAAGTCCACACTGGCACCAAATTGTACGGTATTAGCGGTCACTGCAAAATAGAAAGCCAGCGTCAGGCGCGGATTGTCGCCCCCCAGCAGGTTCATTTGAATGCGGCGCAAGGAGCCAATGCCTCCACGGAGGGGCGGCGGCGCATAGTCGGGGTGAAAACCACCTACGCTGAAAACAAAGTTGGGATTATCACCCCAATCAATCGAAAAATACATCTCGCCGGTGAGCGTGAAAGTCAATATTTTTGAATCGAACAGGCTGGCAAAGAAGAACATATACCGCCCATTGAAATCAATCACTCCGAGGAAATTGACTTGTATTTTAACCGTAGCAACTTGCTCAGTAGGCAAGGCAACTTTGATAACGCCAAGAATAGCCAAAATAACCGGGTCGGGCACCTGAATCATCAGCCCCAGTTCTACTCGAACTAAGGTGGGAGTGCCCCAGCCTATGATGCCCATTAGACCAAAGGTGTAACGCCCTTCTTCTATCGGAAAAAAAGTATTGAGATTGGCAATAATCTGCGGAGCATTGGCTACCGGATCATCCGGAAACATGATGGATTTGATCGCGTTGGTACGCACGCCTTCGGCCAGCGCATTGATGTACATCCCGCGATTGATCGCAATCAGCCCGCCCACGCCATTGAGCGTGAAGCCAAAACCTAATTGAATGGGCGCAAACTCCGCCGTAATGAGCAATAAAAACGCAAAACCGGCGCGCCCGTCGGGCAGTTTGGTATTAATAATAGCAATGGCTTTCACTGCCACCATTTCCTTGATGACCAACTCGGCTACGCCTGCGTATTCGCCTTTTTCGGTGTCAATAAAGAGGTAGCCGCCGCCTTTCACCATACCAGCGTCCACGCGCAAACCAATACCGTTGGGAGGTTTGAAACCGATTGCCAAATTAACCGGCCCAAGATTGCCTCCCTTGTCGGGAAAAGTCATCGTTGCTCTGGCGCCAATGTTTTCTGCCAGCGCGGTAAAGGGGCCCAGCTGAAATTTAATAGAAGTACCCAAACTCAAAATCAGGCGATCGCCAATGTCGAGCCGGATTTGCAATTGCCGGATTTCGATTGGCCCCAGCGTCAGATGCACCGGGATGAACAACTCCAGCGCTCCGCTGCCCCGGAAGAAGAAGCCGGTTTGGGTAGAATACCCCAGCAGGAGGTCAAATTCTACGGCAAATTCGCTTTGCGGAATATTACTCGAAAGGAAACTATCGGCGCCGCCTAAAGAAATGAGCAGTCGCAGTTTTTGGGCGTAGCCACTAAAAATAAGGTCTCCATCGCCCCGGTTTTCCGCCGGATGCCAAGTTAGTTTATTGCGCAGATCAAAACCCAGCTCCTGCACGTCGAGACGACTACCCTGCGCCTGCCCAATGAGCACCAGCGACTGGTCGGGGGCCGCGGCCCGGCTGCGGTAGCGAAAGAAAAGCTCACCGGCAATCACGCTAAGATCAGGCGGCACAAAGCCCAACTTACCATTGGGCTGGATGGTCATTTGCATATTCAGCGGCAGCGGAATGTCGAGTCCGAGACTGATTTCCCAGGGCGGCTCGCTGAGGGTGTAGGTGGGGTCTATATTGATTTCAGTATTCAAACCGAGGCGCAGCCCACGTGGATTGAGGTCTTTGGCTAATTGCAATTCCATCCCCAGAATGTCTAAGGTAGGATTGGCAGGTGCCGGGTCGAATATAGCGGGCACTCCGGTGTTGGTCACCAGTTTTTCCAGCACTTTGAGCATATCGCGGCGGCCGGGCGCTGCTTCACCAAAATTACTTTTCCCCCAGCCGTAGAGCTTGTCCATTTGCTGCGTTGGCTTGGTGATGGCGTCAAATAAATCGCTAAAGTCGAATGTCTTTTCGATGTAGCTAAGCGGCTCGGCGGGGTTGTCGGCTAAGGCCGTTTTTTCTGTGCGTTGAATAGCGCCCATAAACTCAAGTGCTTCGGCTAATCCCGGCGTAGCTTCCAGATTGCTCACTACGAGAAAATCAAACAGGCGCTTGGGCAGGCGCTCGGCAAAAACCCGGGCATCAGCGGCCAAAGCAGCATTGCCATTCAAATCGGCGGGCTGAATGTTTTTTAATTCATTCGCAAAATCATTAATTGCATCAAAAATAGTACGTGCAATTTGTATAATTTCCTGCCCTTTATTAATCGCCTCCAGCACCCGATCTTTATCAATGGCATCGGTCAGCGCTTCAATTTTATCAGGTAAATTAGCGGCACCAATAACGGCTTTATTTAGTTGGTTCGTTAAGGCCGGTTTAAAATTAAAACCCGACGGCAGCACCAAACCCAGCTCGGCCAATAGCAGGCGTACCTGCCCTGCCTGTAGCCGGTGCTCTAAAGGTTGTAGCAAACGCGCCAATAGCAGCGCCAATTGTTCGAGCGTACCGCGAGCTGTTTCCATGATATAATAGAGTTCAGTTCAATACTAAATAAATAATTCCTGAAGTTCGCTTTCTTTTACTTTTTGTAAAAAATCAGCGACATTTGTATAATATTGCACTAAGGGCCATAGCCATGCTTTATGGCTTGCTAAATCATGTAATAAGGCTGGGCTGCCATGCTGCTGCAAAAGTTTAGTCATCGCCTCCAAGGCAGCGGCGAAAGCTACGCCTTCTATCGTTTCAGGCATCTGATAATCAGGATGTTGCACAGAGCGCCGGATAGCTGCGATGTACTGTGGGCCACGGTTTTGTCGCCAGACCACGGCCGCCCGCCGATTGTCATTCAGCAGTAGCGCCACTTCCTCGCGGTGTTTATAAAACAGTTGGAGCAGCCGTTGTCCGGTGGGAAGCTCTCGAAGCTGCGCTTCAAAAGTAGCGAGGGCATCCTGCTCGCGTGGCAGGGCGCGTGGCAGCACAGCAGCGGCGATAGAATTGGGTGGAATATCCGGTGTGCTGTGGATAGTAATATTGAGCGCCGTCATTACTTTATTAATATCATAAGCACGCCCTTCGGTGTTGGTAGTGCCGTCCACTGCATATAATAAAGCGACCACTTTATGATGATCGGAGTCTGTGTCATCGTTTAGTAAAACGACCGAGCCAGAATCGCCGCTGTAAGCAAACTTCTCAGTATCAATACCATACACGACACGCACCTTGTTCGGGTTGCTGATGAGCACCGGGTTGTTGCTACTATCTACATAACTTAGTCTTCTACCCTCTATCCGCTCTATATTGAGCCTTCCAGTAGCCATATCTATGCACTTTATCTCACCGGTAGTAAGGCCCGTAGTGCACCCTCTTTTAATCACCTTGTCGCCCACCGTGGGTGTCGCGGTTCCTTTGATATCCCCGATTTCTTCAATCGTATTGCGCACTTCGGTGCCGGATTCTATCTGCGCGATGGCACAGTCGTAAGTTATATCGGCTTTTACATTCACTCCTATTTTATCACAATCGCAGCAGCAGGAACGATAAAATTTTGGCTGCCCAATTTTTTGTCCATCAAGCGCGCCATTGGCATACAATACATGATGATTGCTCAGCACCACCCGCCGGGTATTACCGGCACCGTCGTTCCAGGTGGCAATGCAGCCGAGCGTGCCAATAGAATTGGTATTATTATGAATCTGAATGCCGCCGCGCAGCGGGCGATACTTGTTTTCGTCGGGCAGTTGGTCGGTACCCAAAATCAACACCGAATCGGTGGCTACGACTACATCGGTTTTGATACCTTCGATGCTGGGCGGAATGATGTGCTCGGGCCGCAGGTCGGCGAGGTCCCGTTTTTCCTGCACGACAATGCGAAAGACGATTTCGTCGGTGTATTCACCGCCAACTTCCTTGAAGCCGATTTCTACGCCTTGCACACCGGGTATGTCGCGCACGCGCCGAAGCACCGCGTCGTATTTTTCTTGCAACTGCTGAACGATGGCCAGCCGTTCTTTTCTCGATTTCATGGGCATATGGTGTTTAAAACGATGTAATAGTTTTTTGGTGTCGCAGTAAATAACTTAGTTAATAAAACTGACTTTATAGCGATTATTTTGTATAATAAAAGTAACTTTTTTGTCCTGCGATTTTTCTTCATTAAAAAAAGTAAATAACAATGCCAACTGCGGCGGCTCGCTCAGCAGGTT
>CALMSO010000100.1 GCA_937872385.1 uncultured Saprospiraceae bacterium | reverse complement strand
AAAGAAATGCAAAATATTTTGTCAATGGAGAATTGATATGGGAAGAGAATGATGAAAAACAACCTGTAATTGTTGAGAATGGAAATCTGTGGAATAACGGTTCGATTGTTGCAAATATGGTAGATAGAAGAGGAACCGAACTTATTTGTTTTGACCCATATAATCGAACAAAGCTTTGGAAATATCCCGTTCAAGAAAAACCTCAAAGAAAAATCCAGAGCATATTACGGTATGAGAACACCTTGATTTTAGGGTTGAGTGATTTCAGAGGAGTCAGTAATTGGATGATGGTAGCTTTAGATAGAAGAACGGGGGAGCAAATTTGGGAAATGGACTCCAAGCTAGCTGTTTATAAGCATAATACCATTGTGTACAAGGATAGCTTGCTAAACTTAGCCAGTGACCGATTGATAGAAATTGATATTGCTACGGGTACAGTAAAAAGAGATATTCATTTGGATTTCCTGAAAAATGTAGAACTTGAAGGAAGAAAAAGACGAATTCGCTACCTCAAAGGTTGGAAAGTCCTGGATGATAAAATCTTTTTTATCAGTGAGCGAGAGCTAATCGTTGGAATAGTTGACCTCCATACTTTGGGTTTGTTGGATTATGCTTTTGTTCCTTCATATGAGCAAAACCCTATTTCATCACTTGTTGATTTGGAAGTTCATAATAACCAAGTATTTATAGTTGGGTTGAATCCCGAGGTGAAAAGCGTCACATTTATTTACACGTACTGAAAAATGATTTTAGGATTTATTATTTACAAGAATTATTACATTAAAAATAACATCGGATGATTTTTTCTACTATATATTATCGAATCTTCTACATTCTTGCTTTTTTACTCATCAGTACTACCGCCACCGCCCAGGGCAAGCTGGAGCTCAAGACTGAGGTATTGGGCTTGGCATCTGATAGCCGAGCAGAGGCATCGGGGGGGGTACCTGCTGGGGGAGCGCTTAGGTATAGAGGCCGGGGCAGGCTATGACCGGGATAATGGACACAGTACCGGCGCGAGCGGGGAAGTTGGGTTATAGATTTTGATAATTTGTTGCATGATTTTTTCATCTTGCACAAATTTATAAAGATTTTTGTGTGGGAAAATTTAGACTACCTCATACTGAATTGTTTTTTCTGGTCAATGAAATGCCGCTTTTCATAGAAATAATCCGAATATCGTTTACATTTGTCAAACTTTTTTATCTGCTATCTGTACTTTCTCGTACAGCCACCAGTATCACACTGAGCAACTGAGTACCGACTATCCGCATACTTATCCGAATAATATTTCGCAGCTATTTTACTGCACATATATTGCTTGTGGGTAAAACGAGGCCCCGTATCGAATCAAATACCAAATTCCATTTTTTCTGATAAAAAATCGAAAGCAAAATGAACAAGCACCTCATCTACACTTTATTTATGGTTGGCCTTATCGGCAATCTTTTTGCACAAAAGCCTTATTTTCAGCAGGAAGTACATTACAAAATAGATGTAACCCTCAATGACAGAGCGCACACGCTCACCGGCTCCGTAGAAATGGAATACATCAATCACTCGCCCGACACCTTAGATTTCATCTACATCCACTTGTGGGGCAATGCCTACCAAAGTCGCAACACGGCCTTCGCCCGGCAGCAGGCGCGCGTCGGGGACACCAAATTCTATTTTGCTAAAGACCAAGACCTCGGCGGCTACTCCGGTCTGAGCTTTACGGTAGCGGGTCAGGCGACCGACCTCACGCTGCAAAAAGACAACCCTGACATTGGCATTCTGCAACTGCCACAGCCCTTAGCACCCGGCGCGCGCACTACTATCCGGACTCCCTTTAAACTCAAGATTCCTGCGTCTTTTTCGCGCCTTGGGCACGTCGAGGAGTCTTATCAAATTACCCAGTGGTACCCCAAACCAGCGGTGTATGACCGCGAGGGTTGGCACCCCATGCCTTACCTTGATATGGGCGAATTTTATTCGGAATTCGGCTCGTTTGATGTGTCTATTACCTTGCCCGACAATTATGTAGTGGGCGCTACCGGCGTATTGCAAACCGAAAGCGAGCGTACTTTTTTGCAACAAAAAATGGAGGAATCTAATCGCTTGTTGCAATCGGATGCGCCCCGCCCAACCGATGAAGAAGGATTTCCACGTTCTAGCAATACCTTGAAGACCATTCGCTACACCGCAGAAAATGTGCATGATTTCGCCTGGTTTGCTGACAAGCGCTTCTACGTACAAAAAAGTGCCGTGACGCTGGCCTCCGGCCGCACCATAGGCACTTGGGTGCTATTCACCGACTTTGAGCGCAAGCTTTGGAAAGACGCTATTGGCTACGTCAATCGCGCCGTAGAATTTTATTCTGAACTCGTAGGTGAATACCCCTATCCGCAAGCAACCGCCGTACAAAGCGCGCTAAGTGCCGGCGGCGGCATGGAGTATCCGATGATCACCGTGATTGGCCCAGCCAGTACCGCCAAAGCCTTAGACATCGTCATCACGCATGAAGTGGGGCACAACTGGTTTTATGGTATTCTGGGTAGCAATGAGCGCGACCACGCTTGGTTGGACGAGGGCTTGAATTCGTATTACGAAAAACGCTATACCCGCCAATATTACGGTGGCAATTTGTACAATGACCTCCTTCCTGAGGTATTGCAAGGCAATTCCGAAATGGGGCTGACCGAGTTGGCTTACCTTTTTCAGGCGCGCCGCCGCCTCGACCAGGCGCCTGCTACTACCGCTGACGACTTCGCGCGCATCAACTACTTCCTCGGTGCTTACGAAAAACCGGCCATAGCCCTACGCTATCTCGAACAATACATCGGTGCCGAGCGCTTCGACGCCGCTATGCAAGCTTATTATCAACAATGGCAGTTCAAACACCCCCAACCAGCGGATTTTCAACAGGTACTCGAAGCGGAAACGCAGCAAAACCTCGGCTGGCTCTTCGATGGCTTGCTCTACTCCAATGCCCGGCAGGATTATGAAATCAACGGTTTGCAAAAAACTGACACCGGCTTCCGCATTTTAATAAAAAACAAGGGCGACATGGCAGGGCCTTTTACGCTCGACGGCATTGTGCATGGTGCAGTAGCTTACAGCCAATGGTTTGAGGGCTTCACCGGAGAGCAGGTGCTCGAATTTCCGAATGACGGCTACGAACGCATTACCCTGGATGCAGGACGCCTCACGCTGGATGTCAACCGCCGCAATAATCATATCCGCCCGAACGGCAGCACCGTTAAGCGGCCGCAGCTACAACTCGTGCCCACGCCCGAAGTGGATACCCGCAACCAGGTGTTCGTAGCGCCTGCTATGGGTTGGAACAATTACGACAAGTATATGCTCGGTTTGATGTTGTATAATAATACCCTGCCTTGGAAAAACTTAGACTTCACGCTCGCACCGATGTATGCCTTTGGCTCGCGCGATTTGGTCGGTCTCGGCGAAATCAGTTACAGCATCTATCCAAAAACACGTGCTATCCAAGCAGTGACTATTGGCGTGGGCGGTCGGGCCTTTCATTACAATCGGCGCGCCTCCCCGGAGTACGATTTGAAATACGCCCGCTTGGTGCCTGCGGTGCAGGTGGAGCTGGGCAAGTCGGCTACCAGTCGGTTTTTTCAAACATTGCAGTGGCGCAGCATTTGGCTCAATCAAGAGTTTCCGCGCTTCAGCCCTACTTTTGGCAATTATCAGGGCAATGACTGGAGCGATACCTTCATTCACGAGTTGAGCTACACGGGCGAGGGGCGGCGCAGCATCAATCCATACAGTGTTTTCGTGGCGCTGGAGCAGCAATCCTACACCGATGTACTCGGCAATCAGAATTACTTGAAAGCCTCTTTGGAAATCAAGCATACTTTCCATTATGCCCCGAAAAAAGGTTTCGATTTCCGGCTATTTGCGGGCGGCTTCCTGACCAATACTCGGCGCAACGGCGGCGCGATTTTCCCCGGTGCTTTCAACCTCACTTCGCAGGGCTTCAATGACTACCGCTTCGATGATTTTTACTTCGGGCGCACCGACAACGAAGGTCTGTGGGCACAACAGGTAGCCATCCGCGATGGGGGCTTCAAAACCGCCATTGGCACTGGCTTTGCGCTGGGGCGCAGCAATAATTTTATTCTCGCTTTCAATGCCAAAGCCGATCTGCCCAGCGGATTGCCGTTCAATCTGCCGCTCAAGCCCTATTTTGATATTGGTTATTTTGACAATGCCATGCCCACCGGCACGAATGACACCTTTGAAGACCAATTGCTCTGGAGCGCCGGGTTAGAATTAGAGCTGGTCAAAGACGCTATTGCCATTTATTTTCCCTTGCTAAATTCCAAAAATATTGACGATCGCTACGCCGAGCGCGGCAATTACTGGAATCGAATCGCTTTTACGTTTGATTTGAACCGGCTGAATCCGAAGGCTTTTATCCGCAAGGTAGAATTCTGAAAAGCTATTTTTTAAAACAATACTTTGCCAGCAAAATACGTTTTTCAGTATCTTCGAGGAAATTTTTTATTCACCAAAATACCCAAATTCTATGAAAGTTTTTTCAAAAATGAAGCACTTCACCTTGGTACTCCTCGTTTTGACGGTGGCTTTGGCCAGTTGTAAAAAAGACAAAAATGACCCGGACCGCGTGGACTTGCTGGTCGAAAAACAATGGAGAACCACTGCACTGACCATTGACCCGGCGATTGACTGGTTTGGCAATGGCACCTTGGTCACGAACATTTACGCACAGTTAGACCAGTGCGACCGCGACGACATTACGATTTTCCGTAAAAACAATACGGTTGAATTTGATGAAGGGCCGACCAAGTGCAACCCCAACGACCCCCAAACCGTGACCGGTACTTGGGCTTTCAATCCTGACAAGACGATTTTGTCGGTGACTTTAGGCGGCAGCACCACCAGCTACATTATCAAGGAAATGACTGACAAACGTATTCTGGCTGATTATGAAGAGCGCTTCTTGGGCGTCACCTATACCCTGAGCGCTACTTTCACCAACTAAACCGAAATCCAACGATTTTTGCCGAAACGTGGCGGGTGCTTTCCTCGAAGCCCGTCACGTTTTTTTTAATATTTCAATTTTTTATTAAAGCCCGAAATAGATTCCGGTGTACCGACTACATACAGCAAGTCGTCTTGCAAAATTTCGGTAACAGGCTGAATATCAGTTATAAATGTATTCTCGCGCTGAATAGCCAGCAAACTAACGCCATACTCAGCCCGGATGTTGGAGTCCGCCAGCGACCTGCCGATGATGTCATTGTCTTTGTGTTGCACTTTCAGGCAGGTGACATTGATGTCGGGGATGCTCAGCAAGCTCCGATTGTCTTGCCGATGCGAATAAGTGCGCAGCATTTCGTATTTTTCGGTACGAATATCTTGTATAAAATGCTCAATTTCATCCTGCGGCACTAAGTAGCGCTGCAACAAGCGCGTAAAAATTTCAACTGAAGTTTCAAATTCTTCCGGAATCACTTCATTCGCTCCAAGATGATACAAATCTTCCATTTCGCGCACGGCACGGGTACGCACAATGACGTGTACGGTTTGGCAAATTGAGCGGATGGTAGTGACAATGGCTTTGGCCGCAACCAAATCGTGGATAGCAATAACCGCAACGCGGGCGCTATACACCTTGAGATGTTCGAGAATAAAGGGGTCCATGGCGTCGCCGTAGTGGATGGGTTCGCCTTCGTCCCGGGCGTTGCGCACCGTTTCGGGGTTCAGTTCAATGATGACGTAGGGAATATCGGCACTTTTGGCCGCCCGCGCCACGTTTTGCCCAGTGACGCCATAGCCAATGACAATGACGTGGTCCTTGAGATAGTCTGTCTCCAATTCACCTTCTGCTTTGGCAATACCCATCTCGTTGAGCTGCATCACGCGCCGGGGCAGGGCCGATTTGGCGATAAGCCGTACAATGGATTCCGAGCTGCCCATTACAAAAGGCGTAATCGCCATGGAAAGAATAGAAATTGCTAAAAAATACTGGTAGGTAGCAGGTGCCAGCAGCTCGTTCTGAATACCCGTCATGGACAAAATAAAAGCAAATTCGCCAATTTGAAACAGCGACAGCGCCGTGAGCAGCACCGTACGCAGCGGATACCGCAACACTACCGCCGCCAGTGCGGCAATCAATGCTTTGACTAATATAATCAGTAGCATCAAGCCAACGATTAGTAGAATATTGGCAACAAAAAACTGCACGTCAAGCAGCATCCCGATAGAAACAAAGAAAAAACTAGTGAAAATTTCCCGAAAGGGAATCACAATGCCCGTCGCCTGGTGGCTATACTCTGATTCGGAAATAATCAGCCCGGCCATAAATGCCCCCAGCGCCAGCGATAGCCCAATCTGCGATGTAGCCCAGGCCACCGCAAAACAAATAACGATAATGGACAAAATGAACAGCTCGCGGCTACGGGTGCGGGCTATTTCGTGTAGCAAACGCGGCACTACAAAGCGCGCACTGAGCAGCACCAGGCCAATGACCAAGGCCGCTTTGAGCACCAATAGCAGCAGTGCCTGCCAGACATTACCGCCGTTGCCGGCAATGAGCGGCGTAAACAGCATCATGGGCACCACGATAATGTCCTGAAATATCAGAATAGCGAGGGCTATTTTTCCGTGCGGACTGTTGATTTCACCGCTTTCCTGCAAAATTTTTAGTACAATGGCCGTACTGCTCAACGAAAATAGAAAGCCCAGAAAAATGGCTTCGCCCCAACTGTAACCGAGCGCATACGCTGTCAAATAAGTAGCCAAAATGGTGCCGCCTACCTGCACTGCCCCGCCAATGAGTACGATGCGTTGGATGGACGCAAGTGTTTTGAGTGAAAACTCCAAGCCAATAATGAATAGCAACAGAATAACCCCAATCTCCGCCAGCATCTCCACTTCGTGTGTGGCTTCGGAGCCGATAAGCGCCAGCCCGCCAGGGCCAACGATGACCCCCGTGAGCAGTAGCCCCAATATAGATGGCAATCTGAACCGCTGAAACAAGTAAATGACCACAGCGGACAAGCCCAGAATAATAACTACCTCCTGTAGTAATGGAATATCCATAATTATCCCTCTTTTTTGTGCATTTGGTTATGGTAAGTTCACAAGGCATATTACATCCTGTTGTGACACTTTTTTAACATCACAATCGCTCCAAAAGATTATAAAAAAAACAGCAAACGCATGGCTCTATTCATCAGGGGCGAGGCCGCCCGATGGTCAGCGTACGGATACGGCCGGGCTTACCTTCGGTATGTTCGCGGTTTACAGCAGTCACCACGTAGGTATATTGCACATCGTGCTCCGGTTTTGCATCATAAAAAACCGTGCGGCGCTTATTCTGATGAAAAGGCGTGATGTGCAAGATATTATCGGTATTGTCAAAGTCTCCCGTTTTTTGTCCATAAAAGCGATACACCACGTAGTACGTTGGTCGGTTTTTGCGATCGTCTCGATTGGGCAACCATTTAAGACGTACTTCGTGATTGTTGCGAATATAGCGCGGGCGGCGCAGGCGCGGCTCGCCAAAAGGCTTGAGCGCAGCGTCGGGTGGCGTGGGTACCAAAGCTGGCGCCCGGTAATAATTAGACAAAGAGTCCTTCACGCCGAGCCGGTTTTCGAGCAGTGGTTTGGAGCTGAAATAGGCGCTGCCTTTGGTAAGTGCGTTGCGGCGGTTGAGTTGAATCTGTCGAGGGATCTCGGCGGGATCGCTCCAGGCTGGCTCAGGATTGTTTTGTACTTTATAAGCAGCATGACCAATATACACCCGGCGCTCGTAGCTGCGTGCGCCCCACCAACCGAGCAGCGTGGCGTGGTCGGCTGGGGCAAAGCCGATATTCCAGTACAATTGTGGCATCACATAATCAATCCAGCCGAGCCGGAGCCATTTCAACACATCGGCGTAGAGGTCGTCGTAGCAGGTAGCGCCCGCGCGCGTGTCGGAGCCAGTGGGGTCTTTGTCTTTATTGCGCCACACGCCAAAGGGGCTGATGCCAAACTGCACGTAGGGCTTGATGTCGTGAATGGTCGTTGACACCATCTGGATGAGCGAATCCACGTTGCTGCGTCGCCAGTCTTCAATATTGCTAAAACGGCTACCGTAGCGCCAAAAATCCACGCTATCAGGGAAAACCTCATCTTTCACTTTATACGGGTAGAAATAATCATCGAAATGAATCGCATCTACGTTGTATTTGGTCACAATTTCAGCTACTACATCCGTGAAATGGCGCCGCACTTCGGGCAATGCCGGATTGAAATAATAGCGTGTGCCGTATTTTACCATCCAGTGGCGGTGGGTGCGAAAAGCATGATTGGGCGCAAGGCTGGCGGTGTCCAAATCAACGGTGGCGCGGTACGGATTGAGCCAGGCGTGAAACTCCATGCTCATTTTGTGCGCTTCGTCAATCATAAATTGCAGTGGGTCGTACATCGGCTCCGGAGCAATGCCTTGGCGGCCAGTGAGGTATCTCGACCAAGGGGCCAGTTCGGTAGGGTACAACGCATCGCCTGCCGGCCGCACCTGTACAATGACCGCATTGATGCCCATTTCCTTGTATTGCGCCAGCAGTGTGCGCCACTGCTCTTGGTGCGCGATGGCACTGGGCGTGCCCTGCCGCGGAAAGTCAATATTGGCAACGGTAGCCACCCATACGGCCCGTAGCTCGCGCTTGGGTTGGTCTATCTGAGCTGTCAGGTGTAGAACACCCGACAACAGGATGATTATAGGGACAAGTTTTTTCATTGGTATGGTATTTATAGCAAATGTAAGGAAGTTGGTGAGAAATGAGAAGAATATGTATGCAGCGCTTTTGAAATGGAAACATCCTAAGGGCACAAGCTATTTTCTTTGTCCACCTTTCACCCTTGTTCAGCCCTCCGCCGCCGCTCGGCGCAGCCGGTCGTTGATGGCACGTCCGAGGTCTTGTTCTGGCAATAGTTCTGCAAGCATTACATCCAAATTCAAACTATCTAAATAACGCATTCCAGCAAATAAATGACGAGCCGCTTCCGCAAAATCGCCTTGCGCAGATAAAATGACTTGCCGCTCGGCGGGCACTGTCGGATATGGTTGTTGAAAACTGATGAGACCGATTTTTTTATTGGCAAATACAGGCAGCAAATCCGCTATGTTGCCTAACAGCAAAGGCACGCGTGGCGCATAGTGGCTCTTCAGCATGCCTGGCGCCTGCGGACGGGAGGTAGAATGCGGCTGAACGGCTACCGCTCCCACTATTTTTTCAATAGATTCTATTGAAATTCCACCCTTGCGATAAATCGTAATTTTTCCGTCCACAAACCCGACAATAGTGCTCTCCACACCTACCGTGCAAGGCCCGCCATCGAGAATGTAGGGAATTTTGTCGCCTAATTGCTGCGCCACATGCTGGGCCGTAGTAGGGCTGATGTAGCCGAAAGGATTGGCGCTGGGTGCCGCCAGCGGAAAGGGCAACTGTTGCAACAAAGCCAATGCCAGCGGGTGCTGCGGAATGCGTAAGGCTACCAATGGTGAGCCTGCCGTGACTAAGTCGGGAATAATCCTTTGGCGAGGCAGCAATAGCGTGAGCGGCCCGGGCCAAAACACCTCGGCCAGTAAGCGTGCGGGCGCGGGCACTTCTTGGGTCAGCTCCTGCAGTTGTTCTTGAAAAGCGATATGCACAATCAGCGGATCGAAAGATGGGCGGTTTTTCACCGCAAAAATATGAGAAACCGCTACCTCGTCTAAGGCATTACCCGCCAGCCCATACACCGTTTCGGTAGGAATGGCGACCAACTCGCCCGCCCGGAGTAGCGCGGCGGCTTGTTCTATATCGATGCCCATGATGGCGCGATGGTTTGATTTCATCATTGCAACATTACCCGGATGGTTTCAAGCGCCCGGATGCACGGCCATTGCCACCGGTCGTTTTTCTAGCAAGCGATACCCTGCAAAGGCAAACACGCAAATGCCCGCCAGCACGTACCACAGCGTCTCCCAACCCCAGTGCTCGGCGATTTGCATCCCTACTACCGGCGCGATGATGTGCGCAACGGACCAGGAGCTGGAGTACAGCGCCATGTATTGCCCACGATTGGCAGGCTTAGAGCGCTCGATAGCAAATACATTGGAAAATGGCATCATCAAAATTTCGCCAAAGGTAATGACAATAGCGTAAATAATCACCGTGCCTACCCAGGCATTCGCTACGTTCAATACTAAATACGACAGCGCAAACAGCAGTATGCCCCGGCTCACTAAACGCAGCTTATTCGGGTTTCGGCTTTCTATGGTATAAACCATCGGCATTTCAATCAAGGCAATTAATAAACCATTGCCCGCCAGCAGCAGCCCAATTTGGCTTTCTGACATCAGAAAATGCTGCTTGCAATACACCGGTATGGTAGCAAATAATTGCATAAAAACTACGCCGCCCAACGTCGTTAAAGCCATGAAAATCAGAAAGGTATGATCTCGATAAGCCGACGCAGCTAAGACCGGAGCGGGTTGGTCGCTCGGAACACTCGCCTCCGGCGCTTCCGATTTTTGTTGCAAAAACAGCCACAGCAGCCCGCCTGCCGAAATGCAGGTCAGCCCGTCCACGATGAAAAGCCATTTGAAGCCCAGCGTGCCCGCAATGATGCCGCCAATGGCTGGCCCGATTGAAAAGCCAAGATTGATAGCCAAACGCACCAACGAGTAGGAGCGCGTGCGGTTCTCAGGTTTGCTATATACTGCAATGGAAGCGTGATTGGCCGGTCGAAAAGCATCCGCCACAATGCTGAGTACAAATACCGACAGGCACATTTCTGGCAAGGTATGCATGAATTGCAAGTTGATAAACAACACCCCGCTCAGTACCAACGAGCCAAACTGTACCCAGTAATAGCCAAATTTATCGGTCAGCTTGCCGCCCAACAAATTGCCCAGCACCGATCCTACGCCAAAACAGGTCATCACCCAACCCGTTTGCGAGAGCGAAAAGCCTAACTCTCCGGTCAGGTAAACCGTCATAAACGGAATCACCATCGTACCGCTGCGATTGATAAAGGTGACCATGGCTAAAAGCCAAATATCTTTGGACAAACCGCCGAAGGACTCGCGGTAAAGCTGAAAAGCGCGGCGCAGCATACACTATTTTTTTTGCTGAAACAATTCGGATGATGATGCACTAACAGCAAATAACTTAGGAAAAGTTCTGAAACCTGTCTAAAAATATAGCCAATATGAAATTTTGTTCTTTGATGGCGTTGTAACGGCGCGCTTCAGCCCTGCTACTCATTGTGACTTTAAGACTTCTTTCACGTTCTAATTATATGAAATCTGGGTACGATTTCGTTAGAAACCTATCATGTTGATTCTAAAAAATAACAATCCAACTATGCGTTTTACCAATCGTTATCTTATCCTTACTGCCCTGCTCCTGTCCGTGCTGGCTATGCAAACCGCGCCTGCGCAAACCACCCGTAGCAAACAACCACCGCCCGCCCAACAGGAAGCAAGCGCTGAAGAAAGCAATATTTTTTCCATTTTCAAACGGAAAGACGCCAACCGGCAAGAACCCCCCAAAGCCGCGCCCGCCGAGGCGTCCAAAGACCGTAAAGCCTTAGGTACCCTGCACAAAGAAGCCAAGTCGGAAGTGCGTGCCACCAAAAAAGAGCGCAAAGCCGCCGAGCGCCGCGAAGAAGCCGCCCGGGCCCGCGCCGAAGCCATTAAAGCCGAAAAACGAGCCGTCAAAAGAGAAGACAAAGCCGACAAAGCCGACCAAAAAGCCGTGAAAGCCCGCAGCAAGACCGGCGGTGGAAGGTATTAAGTTTTGAAAATATAATGCCCGGCCCCTGCCCTCACGCGGGAAGCCGGGCGCACTTTTTTCATTCTTTACTGCTTCAAATGCCCGACGGGGCGCGGAATCAGGAACAATTCTTTCTGCCGGCCATCTATGTAGCGCACGGTTTTGCCATCAAAAAAGGCATTTTCCTCCATTTTCATCAGAAAAGCCCAATCATCGAGATAGTGGCGCGAATTCAATTCAATGGAATAAGCCGTATTCGGATTCAGCTTGCAATCGCCAGTGAAGGGTACACCCTCCTGGCGATCCCACAGCCCAATGGTAGGCCCCGCTGCGTGTCCGTGCATCCCAATAGGGTGCGTGTAAATACTGGGGTAAATATCTTCAGCTTTGGCTTTGGCTAATGCATCGGCAAGGATTGCGTTGCCGGTGCGCCCGGTGCGGAATTCACCGGTCAGGATATCCATCAGGCGCAAGGCCTGCCGATGTGCCGCTTTGAGGAAATCCGGAGCATCGGTTTCGCCGGGGCGCAGGATGTACGCATTTTCCTGACAATCCGTATTTAAACCGAGGTACGTGATGCCAAAATCGCAATGCAACAAGTCGCCGGGCTGAATCACGCTCACGCCGGGGCGCTGGGCAAAGGTAGCCTGGCTATTGCCGGTCGGGCGTTGCACATCTACTGACGGGTGAAACCAAGTGACCAGCCCCAGGTCTGCGGCGCGCTGCCGAAACCACCACACCACGTCCTCCGTCGTCGTAATGCCAGGTTGAATGACTTTTTCCGAAAAAGCTTCCTCGATGATGGCGTGCGTGATGCGCATGGCTTGCTCATAGAGCACCATTTCTTCGGGGGTGCGGGTTTCTAACCAGCGTACGCAGAGGTTTTCGGCGGAAACCACGCGGTCGGCAAATTTCTTGTCCAATACCTGCATCATCTGCTCGTAATGATAGGCCGAAAGCCCGTCGGCATGACCAAAATGCTCGGCTTTATTGATGGCTATTTTCTTGGGGTTGCGCTCTTCGATGAGTATTTTTAGCTGCCGCCACTGGTCGGGCTGGCGGTCGGGGTTCCAGGCGCTTTTGAACAGGTCGCCGGCGGCATAGCGCGCTACCGACAAACCTTCGAGTGTCTTGCCATTGTCATAAACAATGAGCATAGTGGTACGCCGCGCCGAAAGCCAGGTAGAGGGTAAAAAGGTTTTCAGAATAGCGTCTTCGTTGTACTCTCGGGCAATGATTACCCACATGTCAATACCTTCTTCGCGCATCAGCTGGGGCAGCACGTGCTCGAAACGGGCTTGTAGCATTTGATCTTTGACTTCAGCTTGCTCGCGTTGGGTCAGAATATGCGGCAACTGCGCTTGCAGGGTTGCGCTCAAAAGCAGCGCAAAGAGTAATAAGGTGTTTTTCATTAGCAATGGTGTTTGATTTTTCGCAGTTGGCTTTTCGCTGTTGGCAGTTTGCCAAACTATTGCTTCGTCATCTTGCCGTCTGGGCTGATGCTGAGCGGCGTTTCCGGAAAATCCGCTTTGGTCAATTCTATAATGGTTTTAATTGCACGTTTTTGTGGGTCTATCTTCGGCCCGTGCGTTTTTTGCTGATAAATAGGTACAATTTCGCCACCGATGAAGGCACCTTCCCGGTCAATTTCGAGTTTTACAATAGGCGCAATGCCTGCCGGGCCCGCCAAACTGAAGCGCCCATAGGTACAAAAATTGCCGAGGCTGTAAGCGATAAAACGGTCTTTGTACAACTCCACTGCCCGCGTGACGTGCGGCCCATGCCCAAACACAATATCCGCGCCAGCATCAATCACAGCGTGGGCAAACTCATACACATTGCCACGGTTCTCGCCGACGTAGGTCTCCGTTTTGCGGGTGACGTGCTGGTGATTAGCTCCTTCCGCGCCGCCATGAAAAGAGACAATTACTACATCGCTCATTTCGGCGAGTTTTTTTACAATGCGCTGTGCGCCAGGTATATCGCGCAGATTGCAAGTGCCGCTATTGGGTGCGAATGCACAAAAACCATACTTCAAGCCATTGCGCTCAAATAGGGCGTACTCGTCGGTGCCCGCCAGCCCCGCATAGGCAATGCCCGCTTCTCGAAGCACTTCCTTAGTTTTGCGGCGGCCCTCCGGCCCGAAATCTCCGGAGTGATTATTGGCAATGCTCAACACGTCGAATCCGGCATTTACATAATGTTCAACATACTTAGCCGGAGTGCGAAATACATAGCAAACACTGGGGTCGCGGCAAGTTTTAGGCGTACCGCCGGTATCAAACATAGTGCCTTCCAGATTGCCAAAGGTTACATCGGCATTTTTAAGATAATCCTGCACTTCTGCCAGCAAATCCTTACCGCCATTGGGCGGCAAATAGCTCGTGGAAGGATAGTTGGTGCCGAGCATCATATCCCCTACCCCAATCACCGTGTGCACCTCGGCGGCAGGCGCGGGCATCATGGCTGCTTCTTGCGTGTCCACTACGCTTACAGCTTGGGCCAATACTTCGCCTTCGGCTGGTGTTTGGGGTGCATGCTGCTGCTGGCAGCCCACCATTGTTATTATACAAAAAAGACCCCCGATGAGGAAGTCTTTTCTGGAAATATAGCATTTCATATAATGGAATATTTTTGTAGTCAATAGTTGGGCGCTATGCATTTCAATCCAATGACTGATTGGCAGTTTCGGCGGCTTCCACCAGCTCCTGATACTCTTCGGGCGTGAGGCCATCCATACAATAATGAATCGGATTCACTTTTTCCCCACGATAATGCACTTCATAATGGCAGTGTGGCGCCGTAGAAGTACCGGTATTGCCCACCAGACCAATTTGCTGCCCGCGCACTACTTTGTCGCCTACCTTCACGTCAATGCGGCTCATGTGTCCGTAGAGTGTCTGATAGCCATAGCCATGATCAATAATGACGTGATAGCCGTAGCCGCTGCCGCGTGTAGCTTTCACTACCCTACCCGCACCAGTAGCCTGAATGGGCGTACCTTTGGGCGCTGTGAAGTCAATACCGGCGTGCATTTTGGGCACTTTGAAGATGGGGTGAATGCGATAGCCAAAGCCGGAAAGCAACTGAATATTGCGCGCCAGCTTATCGGAACGTACCGGCTTGATAGAAGGAATCGAAGCCAGCATTTTTTCTTTTTCTTTGGCCATATTGAGCACGGTGTCCAATGATTTGGATTGTAGCACCAACTGGCGCTTGAGCAGATCGGCTTTTTGCTGTACGGCTTGCATCAATTCGCCGGAATGTTTGAACTGGCGATACTTTTCGTATTGGTCGTGCCCGCCGATACCGCCTTCCCACACGCCTTTATCAATGGGGTCCATTCCAAAAATCATGCGATGGGCGTAAGCGTCGCGTTCTTGGATGTTGCTCAACACTTTACTCATTTGCTCGAAATCGTTGGCTACGCGATTGTAGCTGACCTTCATCTGGTCAATTTCTCGTAATAGCGCCTTTTCTTTCGGTGAAGGAAAAAATTCGTGCGAAGCGAGTGTAAAAAGAAATCCGGTGAATAAGGCGGCGCAAATAAACCCTGTAATTCTCCACAATTTGGCTTGCCATGGCTCGACAACCTTTTCGTAGCGTAGGGTTTGGGTGTTATAAACGTACTTTTCTTTTCCCATGAGCGTTTTATGTTAACCACAATGTACTAAATTACAGCCTGTTTTGTTCATAGAGCAATTACTGATAATAGCTGAAACTTAGTTTAGCCCTTCCTGTTTTTGTGTTTCAAATTTTCATAGTGGCATCCCAAAGATAGAGGCCGGTTTTGGATTTACAAAGCATTGTGGAAAAATTTCGACCATACTATCAATGGAATGCTTATAAAGTATTGTTTTATAATCAAAAAAATGACACTTTAAACGTGTTTGTTGTCATTAATCCCTTGCTCAAACGCAACTCTAGGCAAAAGTAACACTACATTTACCAACTTTAACAATTGCATACCACTAATGCTTTATAAAAAATGACTGCTTGTTAACAGTATTCAAGGAAAATTGTTAGATAAATAGCGTTGGTACTACTAATTTTGTACTTCGCTTTTATTATGTTACAACATTAAATCCGTTATAAACATCCATTCTATAATGACGTCGCACGAAATACGCCAAGCTTTTCTCGATTTTTTCCAATCGAAGCAACACAAAATTGTTCCTTCAGCACCTTTGGTACTGAAAAACGACCCCACGCTGATGTTCACCAACTCCGGCATGGTCCAGTTCAAGGATTTCTTCCTCGGCAACGGCACTCCGCCCGCCCCGCGCATTGCCGATACCCAAAAGTGCCTGCGCGTGAGTGGCAAGCACAACGACCTGGAAGACGTGGGCTTCGACGGTACGCACCACACCATGTTTGAAATGCTCGGCAACTGGTCGTTTGGCGATTATTTCAAAGAAGAAGCCATTGCCTGGAGCTGGGAGCTGCTCACCGAAGTGCTTGGCTTACAGCCAGATCGGCTCTATGCCACTGTTTTTGGTGGTGACTCGGCTGATGGCCTGCCCCCCGACGAGGAAGCGCGCGCTATTTGGCGCAAGTATCTGCCGGATAACCACATCCTCGATGGTTCCAAAAAAGACAATTTCTGGGAAATGGGTGCCCAAGGCCCCTGCGGCCCTTGCTCAGAAATTCACTACGACTTCCGCCCAGATGCCGAGCGTGCCCAGCTACCCGGCGAACACCTTGTAAACCAAGACGACCCCTCGGTAGTCGAAATCTGGAACAATGTATTCATGCAATTCGAGCGCAAAGCTGACGGCTCGCTGGTGCCCTTGCCCGCTACGCATGTGGACACCGGCATGGGTTTCGAGCGCTTGTGCATGGTGCTACAAGGCAAGCGCTACACCTACGATACCGACGTGTTCACGCCTTTCATCGCTTTTGTAGAAAAAGCCAGCGGCAAAAAATATACCGGCTCTTACGAGCGCTCCGCACTCACCGATGTGGCCATGCGCGTGGTGGTGGATCATATCCGTGCCGTAGCCTTTACCATTGCCGATGGGCAGCTTCCGGCCGCAGGCGGGGCGGGCTACGTTATTCGGCGGATCTTACGCAGAGCGGTGCGTTATTACTATTCGTTTTTGGAAATCCGGGAACCGTTTTTGCACAGTTTGATACCGTTGCTGGCGGACGAGTTTGCCCATGTATTCCCGGAATTGAAAGCCCAGCAGGATTTTGTACAAAAAGTCATTCTGGAAGAAGAGCGCTCTTTTCTACGCACCTTAGAAAATGGTCTGAAACGCCTTGATGTACTCGAAACGCAAGACGGCACGATCAGCGGTAAAGATGCCTTTGAACTGTTCGATACTTTTGGTTTTCCGATAGACCTCACCGAGCTGATTGCTAAGGAAAAGGGCTGGTCGGTGGACATTGCCGGCTTTGAAAAAGCATTGCAGCAGCAAAAAAGCCGCTCGAAAATAGATGCCGAAAAGCAAGTAGGCGACTGGATCACCTTCAACGGGCAGGAAACACACGTAGAATTTGTAGGCTACGATACCTTAGACTGTGCCGCCAAAGTATTGAAATACAGGGCAGTACAAAGCAAAAAAGGCTTGCAATACCAGATTGTGTTGGACAAAACGCCTTTTTACCCAGAAGGTGGTGGGCAGGTAGGCGACCGGGGTGCGCTTTACTTTGGAGATGAAGAGGCACCAGAAATTATTAAAGTATTGGACACCAAAAAAGAAAATGACCTGATCATTCATATTGTCGAAAAGCTACCCAGTGACATCCTGCTGCCCCTTTGGGTAGAAGTAAACGAAGACATCCGCTTGCCTACCGAAAAAAATCACACCGCGACGCACCTTCTGCACGCTATGCTACGCGGCATCCTCGGTAAGCACGTCACCCAGAAAGGTTCTTTAGTAAACGAGCACTATCTGCGGTTCGACTTCTCGCATTTCGAAAAGGTTACTGACGAAGAGTTAGAGCTGATTGAACTGTTTGTTAATGACCGGATTATGCTCAATCTTCCGTTTGAAGAGGAGCGCGACATTCCCATAGAAGCAGCCAAAGAAGCGGGCGCTATGATGCTTTTCGGCGAAAAATACGGCGAGCGGGTGCGCATGGTCACTTTCGATGCCCTCACCAGCCGGGAGTTGTGCGGCGGCACTCACGTAAAAGCCACCGGCGAAATCGGCTTTTTCAAAATCATCTCCGAATCGGCAGTAGCGGCGGGCGTGCGGCGCATCGAAGCTGTGACCGCTTTTGCAGCGCTCAGTTATGTTAATCAGGAAATCCAAGAATTGAACGCCGTGCGCGCTATTTTCAAAAACCCGAAGGAGCCGGCTAAGCGTGTAGCTGAATTGCAGGAGGAAAATAAACGCTTGCAAAAACAAATAGAAACCATGCTGCTGGAACAGGCCGCTCATTTGCAAAAGGAACTCCGCGAAGCGTTTGTAAGCAAAAACGATTTTCAGTTATTAATCAAAAAACTGCCGCTCACCGACGCCAACGCCATCAAAACTTTAGCTTACAACTTAGAAAAGGAAGTCGGCAACGCCGTCATTATCTTCGGAGCCATCGCCAATGACAAACCGCAGCTGGTCATCCGGATTTCTGAAGCATTGGCGGAAGCCAAAGGATTGAACGCTAGTACATTAGTACGCGAATTGGCAAAAGAAATAAAAGGCGGCGGCGGCGGGCAGCCATTTTTTGCTACGGCAGGCGGCAGCGATGTCCGCGGGTTAGATGCAGCCTTAGACAAAGCTAAAGAATTGATATAATAAAAACGCCCGGAACTTTCGTCAGTTCCGGGCATTGTGTGCCGCTGGTACGCAGTCAAGTCTTATCTACCGCGAGGCGGGCGCGCTTCCTCCACCCGGATGTTGCGGCCGCTCAAATCGGCACCATTCAGGCCTTCGATGGCAGCTTGCGCTTCATCGTCGTTGGGCATTTCTACAAAGCCGATGCCTTTAGATCTGCCGGTATTGCGATCGGTCAGTACTCTCGCAGAACTTACTTCACCATAAGCCGCAAACGCTTGGGTCAACTCATCGTCGGTTGTTTTGTAGCTCAGGTTTCCTACAAAAAGATTCATACTAAAGAATTGTAATGTGAAACAATAAGCATAGCGACTGATTTTCAGGCTTTTACAGAAAGCACTAAAAAATGGCTAAACTTTCTATCAAATAACTTTAACAAATTTAGGAAAAAATATGAGCATTGTACCCAAATGCGTGTTTTTCAATAACTTGTTTGGCCCGAAAAAGTAAAAATTTTGTTAAACATCATCCGAGCGGGGCTGTTTTGTCAATAAATCTACATCAAAGTCGTTCATTCTATTGTTTAAAATGTTGTTGTGATATTTTACAATCATGGTGTAAAACTGAACTGAAAAATATGAAAAACCTGCTGCTTTTTATGCTACTTTCTGGCATGGCGTTTGCGCTGCCAGCCCAAACCAAAACCGACTACAACAAGGCTGCGGATTCTGACCCAAGAGCCAAAGCCATTCTTGACAAAGTGCAAAAAAAATACGAAGGGTACAAATCGCTCGAAGCGGCTTTTGCTTTAGATATTGAGCTGCCCGAACAGCCCAAAGAGTCGCAAAAAGGCAAAGTGGCGCGCTCTGGCGACAAATACCGCGTGGAGCTGGCTGGGCAATCGGTTATTTGCGATGGTAAATCTATCTGGCTGATTATGAGCAGTAATAAGGAAGTACAAATTAATAATATGCCGGATGCCGATGAAGATACTGATATTTTGTCGCCGCAGTCGCTCTTCAATTTTTATCAAAAAGGGAAATTTGCTTATGTATTAGTAAATGAATACAGCCAGGGCGGCAAGGCGGTGCAAGAAATTGAATTCAAGCCTTTGCAAAAGAATTTTGATTACTCCAAAATCCGGATGACCGTCAACAAAACCACCTCGGAGGTGCTGAATGTCAAGGCTTTCGGTAAGGACGGCTCGCGCTTCACCATTACGATTAGCCAATTGGTGCCCAACAAGGCCTTTACCGCCGATTATTTTACTTTCGACAAAGCAAAGTACCCAGGCTATCATGTAGAAGACTTGCGCTACTGAGTTATTGCCAAACAAACTGCTGGCTTCCATCAAAAAATAGCTCTTTTAACAAAGCATTATGTATCGCTGCCGAATTTGTAGCATGGCTACAAATTCGGCAGCGCCATATTACATCATTTACGGTTTGCGAAGTACGATTTGAGATTTTGAAAAAGCAGCTTTTGAGAATACAATAAGTACGTCATTTTCAATTGAAAAGGGTTATCCTTATAAATTTTTAGCTCCCGATTATTTTTTACCGTTACAAAAAGTTGAACAATTGCCAAGGTATATCTATCTTTATAGTTATGAAATAACCACCGCGCCGAGCCGGAAGATCAAAGAAAATATTGCTTAAAACACAATGCGTTAAATCTTGTTAACCAATAATTTATGAATTAAAATCACGAAACCAAATAGTCATGCGCTTTTCTGCTTTTTCTGTGCTGATGTCTTTTGCTGTGCTCACCCTGCTGGGCACGGGTTTGGTGTCGCGGCTATCCTTACAATTTTTGCCCATTGCGCAGGCACCTTCGGTTACGGTGCGCTACACTTGGCGCGATGCGGCTCCCGAAGTGTTAGAACAGGAAGTGACTACCTTGCTGGAGGGTGCCTTTAGCCTCGTGAAAGGGGTGCGTAAAATTTACTCCGTATCCGGTAATGGCACCGGCAATATCCGACTGGATTTTGATAAAAATGCTCCGTTAGATTATCTGCGTTTTGAAATTGCTTCCAAAATTCGGCAATTGTACCCACGGCTGCCCGCTGGCGTGAGCTACCCCACCATCGAAGTAAATCAGCCTGATGAAAAACAAGAGGAGCGGCCCTTATTAGTTTATTCACTAAGTGGTAATGATAGCCCTTCCTTATTATATCGTTATGCATTAGAGCGGCTCAATCCTCAACTGGCGCTCACCGAAGGTATCCGCACCATTGACGTGGTAGGCGGCAACGAGCAGGAATGGCTCATCACCTACGATGCAGCGCAATTGGCGTCCCTGCGCCTCGACCCCGAAACCCTCACCGAAGCCCTGCGACAGTACTTTCGCAGTGAAGCCCTTGGCATGGCCCGGCAAGGAGATTATGATGTCTTTATTCAGTTGCGCAATCGAAATTATGATGCCGAGCCGAGCACAGAAGAATGGCTGGCCATACCCCTCGCCACAGCCGAAGGGCGCGCCATCCGCTTGGGAGACGTAGCGCGGGTGCAATTGGCTGAGCGGCCGCCACGCCAGTATTATCGCATCAATGGGCAAAATAGTATCCGTCTGATATTTTATCCGGAGCGTTATGTTAATACTTTGCAATTGGCAGCGCAAATAAAGAAAAATATTACAAATATCATAAGTACTCTGCCCGATTCTTATCGCTTGCATCTCGAAGATGATTCCACTGAATACCTATATGAAGAATTACAAAAAATTCGTAGTCGTACTTTGCTGTCCCTGAGTATTTTACTCGCTTTTGTTTTATTAGTTTATCGCAGTTTTCGCTACCTGGCGGTGGTCGTATGCAGTTTGGCTGCCAATCTGGGCTTGGCGTTTATTTTTTATTATATATTCCAAGTGGACATTCACCTGTATGCACTGGCGGGCATCACGGTATCATTTGGTATGGTGATTGATAATACGATTGTAATGGCGCATCATATACGCACGCAGGGCAATATGAAAGTGTTTCCGGCGCTCTTAGCAGCTACTTTGACTACTATTTCAGCGTTAGTTATTATATTTTTTCTGCCAGAATTATGGAAAACCAATCTATTAGACTTCGGTAAGGTTATTATTATCAACCTCGGTGTATCATTAATTATTGCCGCATTATTAGTACCCGCCCTATTAGAAAAAATAGTATTAAAAACTGGAAATCGCGCCCTGTCTTACGCTGCCCGACGGCGCATTATACAAGCCAGCAAATTCTATGAGCGCCTACTTACGGTGCTCTGTCGCTACCGGCCAGCTGTGATTGGCGCTACTATCTTATTATTTGGTTTGCCCGTATTTTTATTACCTAATAAAATAGAAAATCAAGAATGGTATAATAAAACCCTCGGCAGCGATTGGTATATTGATAATATAAAACCCCTTGTTAATCGTGTATTGGGCGGCACATTACGACTCTTTTCGCAATATGTATATGAAGGCTCGGCTTACCGCGAACCCGACGAAACCGTGCTTTTCGTGCAGGGCAGCATGCCGCCGGGCGCTACGCTGGAGCAAATGAATACCGTTTTTCGGCAGGTAGAGCAATATTTAGCGCAATTCGGACTGGAGATACGTCAATACACCACGCAGGTGTCTAACGGGCAGTTTGGCATGACCCGTATTTACTTCAATCAGGGATATGATTTTTCATTTCCTTACATCCTGCGCAGTCGTATGATTGCCTACAGCATCAACCTCGGCGGGGTAAAATGGAATATTTACGGCGTAGGTCGGGGCTTTAGTAATGATAGTGGCGGCGCGCCTCCGCGCTTCCGGGTGCAAATGTACGGCTATGATAAAACCGAATTAGAGCGTCAAGCAGATCGCTTTGCTGATAAATTATTAGCCCACCCGCGCATTCAGGAGGTAAATACCAATGCCAATATTAATTGGTGGGAAAAAGATTTATATCAATATGAAATGACCTTGCAACCCGATGCGCTGGCACAACGAAAGGTATCCTTACAAACAGTGAATACATTAGTAGCACCTTACAATCGAGCTTATGCACCAGCATTATACACGGCCAATGGCCGGGCCGCACGCGTACTAAATGATGATCTGCTGCGCAATGACCTCTGGCTGTTGGAGCATCGCACGATGCGCCTGACAGACTCTACAGCGCTCGCTTTCAGCGAAATAGGTACGTTAAAAAAACAAAAAGTGAGTACCGCGCTGCATAAGGAGAACCAGCAATACCTGCGCATGATTGAATTTGAATATACTGGTAGCGCACAATTTGGTAAAAAATATTTAGAACAATGTATGAATGAAATGCGCCTCGAAATGCCCCTTGGTTACACCATGCAGGAAATTACATGGCGTTTCGGACGTAAAGAAAGCCAAAAATTATACGGCTTGTTATTATTAGTCGTTGGTCTGATATTTTTTATCTGTGCCATTCAGTTTGAGTCATTACGTCAGTCGCTTGCTATTATTATACTTATTCCGGTATCATTCATTGGCATTTTTATTACATTCTATGCATTCGATATTTACTTCGATCAGGGTGGCTATACCTCGTTTGTAGTGGTGAGCGGTTTGGTAGTCAATAGCCTGATTTTTATTCTGAATGATCGCAATGCTTTCCGGCGACAATACTCCTCAAGATCAGATATTCAACTGTTTGTCAAGGCTTTTCGACATAAAATCGTGCCGATTTTGCTCACTATTTTCTCTACTGGGTTGGGGCTAATTCCTTTTTTGACTATCGGCAAACAAGACGTATTTTGGTATGCGCTGGCGGCAGGCGTTATTGGCGGGTTGGTTTTTTCATTATTTGTTATCAGTGTCTTCTGTCCGGTTATTATTTGTAAAATAAAACGCTAAATATTACATAAAAAACTACCGAGGCAAATCTTTACGAATTACCCCGGCAACTTCAACAATCCCATAAACATGTCATAAACATGTTTTTATTAAGTTATGCCCTTCTAAAACGCTGACAGCGGCAAGGTATATTGTATGAAAGGGCAAAGTTTTCCAACTTTTCCGACGAATATTGCAGCTATGCGATTGTTGGCGATAGTTTTGAAGCAGGCATTGGATTTTTTTCCAAAATGTTTACCTTTATTCCCAGACAAGACTTAAAACCACTACGCAATGGAATCCAGCAAACGCTTGCTTTCACTTGATGTTTTTCGCGGGCTGACCATCGCCGGCATGATTTTGGTGAACACCCCCGGCACCTGGCAGTACGTCTATCCGCCTTTGCAGCACGCCGAGTGGCACGGCTGCACCCCAACCGATTGGGTATTTCCGTTTTTTCTGTTCATCATGGGCGTGGCGGTGCCTTTGGCCTTGGGCAAGCGCATCGCACGGGGCGACGACCGCCAGCAGATTATGCTCAAAATATTGCGCCGCACGCTGCTGATTTTTGGCATCGGGTTGTTCCTTAATGCTTTCCCTAAATTTGATTTTGCCACCCTGCGCATCCCCGGCGTCTTACAGCGCATCGCCTTGGTCTATTTTTTCTGCTCCTTGATTTTTGTTTATATCAAAACCTGGCGGACACAAGTGTGGCTGAGCGTGGGGCTACTTTTTTTGTACTGGTTCTTGATGGCCGTAGTGCCCGTTCCGGATGGCAATCCGCCCAATTTGCAACCCGAAACCAACCTCGGTGCCTGGCTCGACCGGCAAATATTAGGCACTAATCACCTGTGGAAACAAGCCGTTACTTGGGATCCCGAAGGGCTGCTGAGCACGCTGCCCGCCATTGTCACGGGTATGATTGGGGTGTTCACCGGGTTATGGCTCAAAACCGAGCGCAGTGATTATCATAAACTCACGGGGCTATTTGCTATCGGCACGATATTAGTAGCGCTGGGGCTAATTTGGGATATTTACTTCCCGATTAATAAAAAAATCTGGACCAGCTCCTATGTATTATACGTTGGTGGCGTGGGGCTGCTGGGGCTGGCGCTGGTTTATTGGTTGGTAGATGTATTGCAATACAAACGCTGGGTCAAGCCCTTTGTCGTGTATGGCACCAATGCGCTTTTTGCTTATGTGTTGTCTGGTTTTGTAGTAAAACTCATGATGATACCCCAATGGACATTGCCGGAAGGCGGCACGCGCAACCTCTACGGGCAGATTTATTACACCGTTTTTGAACCTTTATTTAGTTCACCGTATAATGCATCATTAGCTTTTGCTATTATTTATGTGCTTTTTATACTCGGCGTCACCTGGATATTATATTGGCGAAAAATTTTTATAAAAGTATGATGCTGGTTGGCGAATAGCCAAAAACGATTAATAAACAAAATTAATCAAACATGAAATATCTGACATTATTGCTAATCATCATCGGTTTATCCGCTTGTAATAACGCCCAAAAAGAAGCGCGCGAATTGCAAAAATATTTAGAACAACACAGCGACCATCACGACCACGAGGGGCACGACCATGGCGGCAGCACTGCTTTTTGGGGTGCTTTGCAACAACTGTGCGGCAAGGCTTACGCAGGTACGGTAGTAGCCGCCCCTGAAAACGATACTACCTTTGCGAATAAAGACCTCGTCATGCACCTGCGCGCCTGCGCCGATGAAGAGATACGCATTCCTTTTTTCGTGGGTGACGATCGCTCGCGCACCTGGGTATTACGGCTAATGGGTGAGCGCATCCAGCTCAAGCACGACCACCGCCACGAGGACGGCTCGCCAGATGCCATCACCATGTACGGCGGCATTGCCTCCAATAGCGGCTCCGACCAATTGCAGATTTTTCCGGCAGATCAATACACCCTCGACTTGCTACCGGGAGCTGCGGCCAGCGTCTGGTGGATCGAACTTAGCCCAGGCGAACATTTCACCTACAATCTACGCCGCCTCGGCACCGAGCGGTTCTTTAGTGTGCGTTTCGACCTCACGCAGGAGGTTCCCGAACCTGCCGCCCCTTGGGGCACAGAATAAAACAGCCTTTATTGGAAACGATGTCTGCGGACTAACAGCAACATTACAACAAATAGTAACAAACTGAAAGTCAGCCCGATACGCAGAGTAAAAATATCGGATAAATAACCAATGACGGGCGGCCCCACAAAAAAACCGGCATACCCAACGGTAGTAGCCATAGCAATACCCACGCTCGGCGCCACGCCTGGCGTATTGCCCGCCGCCGAATAAATGATAGGCACCACTGTAGCCAGCCCCAAACCAACTAAGAAAAAACCGGTCAATACCGGCCAGGGTTGCGGCCACAATATTACCAAACTCAGCCCGCCGATGGCTGCCACGCTATTGTACAGTAGCAGCCGCTCCTTGCCCAATTGTGCTGTAAAATAATCGCCGAAGATGCGCCCAATCGTCATAGCCGTAGTGAAGACGCCGAAAGTCAAAGCGGAAAAACCGACATCTTTACCCACCACTTTATTCATATAAATTGCCGACCAATCAGCCATGGAGCCTTCGCCGGTCATGCCACAAAAAGCAATGATACCAAGCGGAAGAATAGCGCGCGTGGGCAAACGAAAACCACTGCCAGCCGCAGCACTGACTGCTTTCTCACCTGCGTCGTTTACTAAATGCCGAGCCGCCCAAAGCACTAAGCCCAAACTGAGCGCGCAGCCCAACGTAAAATGTACGAACAAACCCACCTGCCCGTGCGCCGCCACCGCGCCAAGGCCTGCCCCCATCGCCATACCAATGCTGAACATCGCGTGAAACGAAGACAAAATCGGGCGCTGATACATCCGCTCCACGTACACGCCCTGCCCATTCATAGATACATCCATCGCGCCATTGAGCATCCCGACGAGTACAAACAGCACCGCCACCAGCCCGAGGTGCGTAATCAGCGGCAGCAAAGGTATCACCATACAAAACACTATACCCGTAGCAGCCGTAATTTGCCGGCTACCAAAACGCAAGGTCAACCACCCAGAAAAAGGCATCGCCACCATAGCACCCGCCGCGAGGCAGAGCAGGAGCGTACCCAGCATGGCATTGGAAACGCCATATAATTGCTGGATTTCCGGGAGGCGCGCCACCCAATTGGCATAGATAAAACCATTAATCCAGAAAAAAATGGATACTGCCCAGCGATGTTTGCGCATGAAGTGCGTTGTTTATAATACTTTTTGCAATGCAATAAGTTGATAATGCGTATTTTAATCCAAATTTATTAAAATGAATGGCTGCAAATAATACGAATATTGGGTTCAAATAATTAAAACATTAGGCATACGTAAAAACAAACCCCGTAGGGGTGATATAATTATAAGAATATAAAAAGGCGACTTAAACCCCAGCGGGGTGATATATTATACGAGCGCTGTGTCTCCCTCTTTGGGTTTAAAGCTATTGATTATCAATTATCTATAAATTTTCACCCCTTCGGCGTTAACTCGGTATTCCCATCAATATCCTTTTCAATTGGAAATAATGTACTTTTTATTTCAAAAAAATTGTTTTGCAGGGGTTCACAAAATATAAAATCGGACTTCGTAAATCACAAATTGCGTAAGAACGCTTTTTCCCTTTCAATGCTGCAAATATCATGATTTACGCAGGAAGATATTCCTTATTATGAAAAAAAAAGACGCCCCCGGTTTGAGAGCGCCCTATCCTTAATTAATAAACGATTTGAATTCACAAAACAAAATTTGTCTTTGTGCCTATTGCTAATGCGCCAACATGATTATACAATAATCAGACAAGTGACGCACCGAAGCCTGCTGCTTATCTTGGGCCGCCGCCCATGCCGCTATCGTCGTCGCCCTGCTTGAGGTCGTTGTTACGATTGCCGCGATTGCGTGTGCGCTCCTTGAAGTCGAGTTTGCCAAAGCGATAATTGACGTTGACACCTATGGAACGAATTGCCACTGCATTCAAGCTTTCAAAATAGAAATTGGGACCTTCCGCCTGGTTGCGGAATTTCAGGTCGCGGGCAAAAGGCTGCGATACATTCATACCCATCGTAAAGCGCTTGCTGAACTCCTTGAGCACGCCAAAACTAAACATCGAAAACGCGGCCCGAAAACCTTGAATGGACTGGCGCGGCGAATTGTAAAAGCCAAATGCCTCTACCTTAAAGCCCTTTTTCAAAGAAAGCGTACCGTTCATATTGCCATTCCAAATAACCGAAGAGCGGCTCAGGGGTAGCCCATTGATAATGGCTTCTGAGCTGTAGGTAGAAACCGTCGCACTGGCGCGCAGGGTCAGTTTTTCCCGAATATTGACCGAAGAGAATAAGCTGGCACCGTAAGAATCGGTGCGGCCGATATTGCGGAAGGTATTGAGCGAAACGCCATCTTCACCGATTTCGAGGAAATTTTCAATATTGTCTCTGGTTTGGCGATAAAAGATCGAGGCATTCAACACCACGCCTTTCACATAAGTGCCATAATTGATTTCGTACTGGTCGGTAACTTCCGGCAGCAGTTCAGGATTGCCCACCGACACGTCGCGGGGGTCGCTCAGGTCCACATACGGATTGACAAAACGCAAGCCCGGCCGGCGAATACGCTGCGTAAACGAAGCCTTAATGCTGGAAACTTGGCTCAGATTATAGCTGACAATAGCACTCGGCAGCAGGTTGCCATAATTATTAGAAAAACGGGTTTCGTTGAAATCATAATCACCTGCAATAGCGGTTTGCTCATAGCGCGCACCAGCTACCATGCCTATTTTTTTGCCAATTTTGGCATTGAAAGACAAATAGCCTGCAAATACGTCTTGGTCGTAGTAGAAAATGTCGGAAGCCAATTGATTGCGCACAAACTGATTGAGGGCAAAGTCAAATTCATCGTAAAAAAAGTCGCTATCTATCCGACGAATGATGCCCTTGGCACCGGTTTCCATTTTTACGGCTTTGCCAAGCGGCTGCACATAGTCCACTTGCAGGGTTGTTTCGGTATTGGTACCAAAGTTTTCGTTGACGTTGCGTTGCAATAAGCTGGCGTCATTGCCCGATTGGTCGAAGTTGTTTCTGGCGGTATTGAAATCTACGTCCACTTGCACACCAAAGCTCAGTTCCTGTTCCGGATTTTTGAAGGTGCGTTTGTAGTCGAGGTTCCAATCCAACCCACTGCGAAACGAGCGCGACTCGCTGCTGCGCGAATAAACCTGGTCTAAACCGAGGATAGGATCCACATACGTAGCGTCAATGATGTTTTCATTGTACCGGCCAAAGCCCCGGAAGCCAATCGAGCTATTGATACTATTGTAGGCATTGATGTCATAAAACATCCCAAGGTTGGCGCGCGGCCCAAAGAACATGCCATCGCCACCGCCATTTTGCTCCAGCCGGCGCTCCTGCCCGTTCACTTGGTCCACCCGCAGGAAATTGCTATACGAAGGGCGGTTTGGATTGTACCAGCCGCTGCCGCTAAAGTTAGCACCGAAGCGTCCGCGAGCGTAGTTGAGATTGGCGCTTCCGCGATTGGAGCGGTTGCCTACGGTGGTGCTCACCGAGCCAGTCATGCCCTCCATGTTTTTCTTTTTGGTGATGATGTTGATAATGCCACCGGAACCTTCGCCATCGAATTTGGCGGTAGGTGTAGTGATGACCTCCACCGTTTTGATTTGATCGGCCGGAATGGTGCGCAGGGCATCCGCCGGATTGGTAGAAAACATCGTAGAAGGCTTGCCATTAATCAATATTTGCACATTGGAAGAGCCGCGCAAGGACACATTTCCTTCAGCATCCACCGAGAGGAGAGGCACTTTTTGCAACAAATCCGATGCATCACCACCCAGCGAAGTCACGTCGCGGTCGGCATTATACACTAATTTATCAATGCGATTTTCTACTACTGCTGCTTGCCCGGTCACTTGCACCTCGGCCAGCGTCACGCCTTCGGGCAGCATTTGAATTTTACCGGCGTCGTAATCCGGTTTGGCGGGTGTCAGCTCGATGCCTTTCACCACTTTGCTCCGGTATCCCAGAAAAGAAACATGCAATTCGTAAGTACCAATGCGCACTTCGTTGAGCTTGAAAGCTCCTTTTTCATCCGTGATGCCGCCATCTATTTGGGCGTTGGTTCTGGCGTTAATCAGTACAACGGTAGCGAACTCCACGGGGTTGTTACTTGTTGAATCAATCAATACGCCTGAAATCCGACCGGTGATGGTGGGCGTAGTGCTGCGCTGGAAGTTGCCGGGGGGTTGTGCCTGCAAAGATGTGAACAATCCGAGGGTCAATAGGGTGAAGAGCAGAAATTTTTTCATGTTCGTTTTAAATCGTGTGGTTAATTTTGACGGTATTTTTACTTTTCTGTTTTGCAAAACACCGTTTTGACAAAGGGCCGGATTGGCTTTTTCCAAGTGCTTTCTGTTTTTAGATAATATTAACAATTGTCTTAACAAAAGCTTTGGATGACAATCCGATGACATGTAGGGAACTGTTGGAATGTAAAAAAGTTGCAATTTTCAATGCTGTTTTGAACAAAATCCATTTTCAAAAACAAAAGTCGTATGCTTAACCAAAAAATACTGCTCTGTCTGTCGGTAACTCTGCTCACGGTCGGCGGCTCGCTTTGGGCCCAAAAACAACCTGCCCGTGCCCTCGATTTGTTTCGCACCTATATCACTGGCGATTTTGACAATACCCGCCAAATTGCGCAGCAACAAAAAAAAGGCACTCCAAAGCATCCCTTTGCACGCCACATCAATCGGGTAGCCAATGACAAAATTCGCAACCTGCCGCCCGATCTCAATGGCTTTTTCCTGCTGGAAGAAAGTTATTACGAATATCCTGGCAAGCCAACCGACATCAAGCCCTATTTGTTCCTCTTTCAGGATGCGGGGCCGGACCGCGTGCGACTCAGCGTTTTTCAACTGCCGCCAGACATCCCCGTCGCCGAAGTGACCAACGACAACCCGAACCTGTCATTTGATTATCATCTGCTCAAACCCTCGCCTACTTTCAAGCCAGCGGAGTACGAACTGCGCGGCAGGGCTTTCTATCTGAATGCCCCCAACGAATTGGGCAACGGAATGCGCTTTACGCTAATTGAAAAAATCACGAAAAACCGCTTGGAAGTGATGGAGCTATTGGAGAAAGATGGGCAGCGCCTCACGCCTTACGACACGCCGATTATTTATGAAAGACGCCGCCGCCGGTAGCTGCAGTTACAGCTCGTTTTGGTAGAGCATTTCGCAGACTTTCATGCCTTTTCGGTAAAATTCTTTGATTTGGGCAGGTGGCAGCAGTTTTTCCTTGCGGTAAAAAATGAGGAAATAATTGACCCCTTCGAGGCGCCAGTCTTTTTCGATAGAAAAAAAGTGCAGAAAAGGTGGGGAGAGGGAAGCGCGCAGGTAGTCTTCGTCCTCGCTTTGCAGCCAGTATTGGTCAGAAAATGCCGGAAACGCTTCAAAATCAATATCCCGGGTGAGGTTGAGCCATTCACCTACCTTGTGAAAAAAGTGCTCAGGCCGCATCAGAAACTGCGGCAGCCCCAGTTTTTTTGACTGCATAAAAAACACCGTCTGCTTGAAGGTTTTGCTGCTTTTGCCACTACTAATGGTGTAGCGATAGTCGAAGATGCGTACATCCATTTCGAGCATATCGCCGCGCTGGCGCATGATGTGCTCAATGCGTTTGCGGCCGCCTTGCTGAAAGAGGCGAAAATCTTTGAGCAGATTCAGCACCCCCCAGTCGTCTTTCGGCTGAAAGTCCATGTTTAGGTCGAAGGCGACCCGCGCTAACTGTTCGGCCCGACTGGTAGGTGGCATAATTCAGGCAGCATGTTTTTGCACATAATAATTGGCTTCATAAGCCGTATCAATGGCTTCGGCCTCTTCTTTGGTCAAATATACCTTAAAATTGTTTTCTAAAGCGGCGATTAGCAATAAAACATCAACGGAATCGAGCAGCAAATCGTCGCGCAGGCTCGTATGCGGATGAATGCGTGAAGAGGGCACTTTGCAAGCCGTACTGATAAAGTGAATGATTTGATCTTCTGTGATTGTTCTCATTAGTCGTCTTTTTTATGTTGTTACAATGATTTCATCTGGCCATTGCATAACGCACGGCGGTGTGTCTCCGTTGCTACATAAAGGCACTTATTTTGCGGAAGCATCCTGAAAACCGACCAAATGCGCTTTTTTATCTACCAAGTTTTTTAGTTGCTTTTGCTCAATGATAAGCTGCCCCAAAGATGAGCCGCTGACACCAAGCCCAATTATTTATCTTTGCCCCGAAAGGAAAATCTATTATCCTGATTTTTTTTTGTAAAAACGAAAGCCGCCAACTATGTACCAATTAGACATTAGCCCTTTTGGCAATTACGAAAAATTTACCCTCCAGCATCCGGCATCCGGCAATGGCTTTGCATTGGTGCCTGCCTTTGGCGCTTGCCTGCTCGACTTGACCTTCGGCGGCCGCGCTGTGCTCGACGCCTACGCCACGCCTCAAGAAATGGAGCGCAACAAATGGGCAAAAAACGTAGTGCTGTTTCCGTTTCCGAATCGCCTGCGCGACGGGCGCTACACCTGGGCGGATACCACCTATCAATGCCCAATAAACGACCCCGATACTGGCAATGCGCTGCACGGCTTTGGCATGAGCCGCGAAATGCGCGTAGCAGAAATTGACCTTGCGGAAGATGCTGCGGCCATCACTTGTTTGTATGCTGGCAAAGCCATAGACCCTGGCTACCCTTTCGCTTTTACGTTTGCTATCACATTCAAAATGGAAGCGCCGGGCCGTTTTTCGGTGGAAATGCTTTTTCAAAATGACGACACGCAGCCCATTCCCCTTGGCTTTGGCTGGCACCCCTACCTGCGCCTGAGCGATACCGTAGATACCCTCCAACTGCAAATGCCACCCTGCGCCCGCGTGGAGGTGGATGCCCGAATGCTGCCCACTGGGCAACGAACAAATTATACACAATTCATTGAATTTCAAACAATTAAACACACTGTTTTTGATACTTGCTTTGCACTAACTACCGAACAGCCGACCGCCGAAGTACTACTGCGAAGCCCTGACTACGGCCTCTGCCTTTGGCAGGAAACTGGCCCCGGCAAGTTCAATTTTCTACAATTATTCACGCCGCCGCACCGCCGCTCTTTGGCCATTGAGCCGATGACCTGTAATATAGACGCCTTCAACAATGGCGAAGGACGCATTAGCTTAGCACCTGGCACCAGTAGCCATGCGCGTTTTGGCTTGTACCCCATGTAATGCATAGAGCAAAAGCTGTTTTTTTCCAAGGTAAAAATGTATCTTTAGAGCAAGGTTTGCCATGTATGATTAGATTATTCATTGCCGATGATCACCTTTTATTCATAGAAGGATTGAAATTGCTTTTTCAGTCTGAGGCAAGTATTATGTGCGTTGGCGAAGCCAATAATGGGCAGGCTGCCTTGCAGTGGTTGGCCAAAAACACCGCCGATGTTATACTCCTTGACATTGATATGCCCGTGATGAATGGTATCGAAGCTTGCCAAGAAATTAAAAAACGTTTCCCAGAGGTGCGGGTGCTGGCGCTCACCATGTACAATCAGCCGAGTTTTATTCGGCAAATGATGAAAAATGGCGCAGCGGGCTATATTCTAAAAAATGCCGCCAAGGAAGAACTCCTCGAAGCCATCCAAACGGTGGCGCGCGGCGAAATTTTTTTGAGCAAAAAAGCCTCCGAATCTTTGGTGCATGAATTTACTCGGCCGCAGCCCTCGGCGTTCATCCCAGCCATTACCAACCGGGAAAAAGAAGTGCTGCAACTAATCGTGGATGGGTACACCACGCCGGAAATCGCGGCCCAACTCTTCATCAGCCCGAATACTGCCGAAACGCACCGACGCAACCTTTTAGCCAAATTGGGCGTGCGCAACACCGCCGAACTTGTGCGCCTCACCCTCGAGAAAGGCTTGCTTTCCTGAAATACAGATACCCAACAGCGCATGCGCAATTCCAACCAAATTGTTTAATTTTGCATTATACAAATATGGAGTGCCTGATGGCTATCATCGTATTAAAATTGTGAAAAATGCCAATGCGCGAGGATTTTCCGGCAGCAGATACGGATTATATGGGCGGTGTAAGCGACGGTTATGAATATCGGACGGTGTTTGCTGGCTCCAATATGGATAGTAATTTCCGAATGATTCGGGAGTTTCTGCGCGAGGAGGGCTACGGCGATGTGCCCCTGCCCAAAGACGCCGAAGAACTAAAACTATTTCGCTTGCCTACTCGCAACAAGCAGATTCTGCTGTTTGAAGACAATGGCTACGTGCACAATCCCGTGAAAATTCTCTTTCCGGTAGATCGGCGCAAGCGCAGCACGCTGATTTTATGTATTTATAACGAACAAGACCCGGAGCACCTGCTCAAGTTTCATCGGGTATTAGAACGACGAGCCTCGGTAGTAGCGGATTAATACGATTTTCTTTTTTTCATAAAATTTTGAAAAACAACAAATTGCAAATAAAAATGCATCTCATTTCCAATCCTTCTCAACCCTTCAACCCCCCAACTCCGGAAACAAACTCAACAATCCCGCTTCGCTGGCCGGACAAATGCCGCGCTCAGTAATGAGGCCAGTGACTAACCGTGCAGGGGTCACGTCAAAGCCATAATTGGCAGCCGGGCTATCGTCGGGGGTAATGAGCACCCGCGTCTGTTGCGTACCATCCCAGCCGGTTACATACTTCACTTCTGCGGGGTCGCGCTGCTCGATGGGTATCTCGCGCAAGCCATCATCGGTTTCCCAGTCAATAGTAGAAGCGGGCAAGGCCACATAAAAAGGTACGCCATTGTCTTTGGCTGCCAGCGCTTTAAGATAAGTACCAATTTTATTAGCCACATCGCCACGCCGGGTGGTACGGTCGGTTCCTACAATCACCATATCCACCTGTCCGTGTTGCATCAAGTGCCCACCGGCATTATCCGTGATGACAGTATGCGGCACGCCGTGTTGCAAAAGCTCAAAAGCAGTAAGATTGGCGCCCTGATTGCGCGGTCGGGTTTCGTCCACCCATACATGCACCGGAATGCCCGCATCGTGCGCGAGATAAATCGGAGCCGTGGCCGTACCATAATCAATACAGGCAATCCAGCCGGCATTGCAATGCGTGAGAATATGCACCGGTGCCCCCTGCTTGCGTGCACTGATTTGCTGAATTAGTGCTAAGCCATGCTCTCCAATACTACGACAACTCTGAACGCTCTCCTCAGCCAGCAGACGAGCACCTTCCAGCGCCAAACGGGGTCTTTCTTCCATTACTTGAGTGGAATGCACTAATGCCGATACCTTGCCAATGGCATGAAACAAATCAATGGCCGTAGGCCGGGTATGTGCCAAACGCTTGGCTGCCGCCGAAAAATAATGGTCGAAATCGGGTTCGTTCAGTGCCTCCCGCGCGGCGATGTACAAGCCATAAGCCGCCGTCACACCGATGAGTGGGGCCCCGCGTACGTGCATTTCGCGGATGGCGGTCACAAAATCTTCGAGGCGCACAAGGTCTTCAATCACCAATTGATGCGGCAGAAAACGCTGGTCAAAGGTTTGCACGGTCTGCTCGTCTTTCAGCCAGATGGTTTGGTAATGCGTACCGTTTATTTTCATAATAATTTCGTTTGGGCAGCATATACTTTGGCTCAGGTAGCCGCCAGTTTTGCAAAAAAATGCAGCACTTTATGCCAATTCTTCATTCACATCCTCTTCTTCTACCGTTTGCAGGTTTTTCCGGTTATCGGTTTCTATCCAATCGGCAGAAGAGCGAATGAAGTCGAGAAAGCGTGTTTTTTCTACATCCGAAAAATCGGCGAGTAGTTGGCGGTTGTAGGCGCGGCGCAGGGGTTCCAGCAGATTAATAATTTCCCAGCCCTCGTCGGTGAGTTCGAGGCGTTTGCGGCGGCGGTCTATTTCGTCTTCGGTTTGAGCTACGAGGCCCTTTTGCAGCAGGGTGCGTAGTATTTTGGTCACGTTGGGGCGGGTCACGCTGAGCGATTCGGCGAGTTCAGAGGCCATAAGCGGTTTCTGATGTTTGTTTTTTTCGAGATAAGGCAGGTTGGGGTCATTGGCCAAATGCAGCATAATCAGCCATTGCTGGGTCGTAATGCCGAGCCGTTGCGAGATATTGTCGCCGTTTTTCCGCAGCAGGTCTGCCAGATGCAAAATGCCAAGGATGATAGATTCTTCTGCACTTTTTTCAATCATAATGGTTGGTTTGCCAACGCACCGATTTTTACAATGCATTGATAATCAAACTTTTACAGTTTTTGGTGGCATTGGCCGGCGCACCAAATAGGTACTACCCAAGGCAATGACACAAAGTGCAATCAGTAGGTCGAAAGCTGGCTCGTAGCTACCGTAAGCCTTGCGCATATTGCCCAACACGATGATGCCCGCGCTGCCCGCGAGGGTGTCCACCATTGTGACCATACCGAGAATGCTGCCGTAGGCGCGGCCGCTGTACAGATAGGCGACCAATACTTGTATCATGGTGAATGCCCCGCTAAAACCAATGCCAAAAACGATGGCAAAAATAAATAATAATCCGGGGTTCTGAACACTCATTTTTAGTAAAACCGACCCCAGCAATAAATTGGCGATAGACAGCAACATGATATTCTTTTTATCAAAATGATCGCTCAGGTAGCCAAACAATAATTTGCCGAGGATACTGCTGATGAAAAAAGCGCTCATCACATTGCCCGACTGCACGGGCCCCAGCTGTTGGTCGCGCAGGTACAAGCCCTGATTTTGAATGAAGCCCGTGATGCAAAACCATAGAATACCGGTAGCAATTAGCAGTAGATAAAAACCCTGCGTCCGCATGGCTTCGCGCAAAGACACGCCGAGGGCTGCGCCATTGCCGGTAGGGTTTTGTATAGACGGGGCAGCCTGCGGAATGCCATCGGGGTAGGTGCCCACATCGGCAGGGCGATTGCGAATGACAAGCAGCGGAATAAGTACAAACACTCCAGTGGCCATCGCCAGCCCCCAAGCTGAGGCCTGCCAACCCGACGACTCGATCAGCCGACCGGCGATCTGCGGAAAAATCGCGCCGCCAAAGCTCGAAGCAATCAAAAACAAACCCATCGCCAGCCCTTTGTACTTGTGAAACCACTGATTGATGATGTACATACTCGGTATGATGCCCGCCAGCGTCAAAAATAGCGCATACAGCACATAAAACGCTACCAACATCCCGTAGCTCTGCACCTGCGACAGCAGAATCATGCACCCTACCATACCCACGCCGCCAATAACGAGCAGCAAGCGCGCACTGAAGCGATCGAGCAAACCGCCCGCAAATGGTGCCAACATAGCGACTACCAAAAACAACAAGCCCGGCAGCGCCGTCACCTTGCTCTGATCGAGGTCAAAGGTCTTCATTAGCTCCGGCAAAAAAATCGGCAGGGTATTCAGCCCAATGCCATTGGAAGCCGCATAAATCAGAAACAGAGCCGCCAGCACCCACCAGCCGTAAAAGATTTTTTTCATGGTGATTTTAGTTTTGTTATTCACAATTGGCTTTTCACTTTTCACAATTTGGTATTCTATGCTCAAACCCCGGTAAAAGTAGTAATTTATTTGGCGAAACAATTAACGTTGTTAACTATTTTATAAAAACGAACCTTTATTGCAAAATAAAAATTGGGTGCATCTGTGTTCAAACCTCTGGGCATCAACCCCCACACCTTCCGGGCGGGCTTTACACCTGTAAAATAAGAACGCCAACGTTAATTATGCTGTAACAGGCAATACATATCAGAGTTAACGAAATCTTATTTGGCAACTCATCAAATGCGAATGGATGAAAATTATCCAGAAGTACTTTTGTCTAAAGGGCGATACGCCTTTGCTCGGTAAAATGCCTCGCGGCAAATACCCTGTTTTTGACCGGATAACCAGACACGTTGCTATGCTTTATTCATCACGCGGATTGACGATACTGCCCTTATTACTGTTCGTTGCCTTAGGAGCTGCACAGAATGAACCCGCCACACTTGAGGCCTATCGCCTACAACCCGACGAAGAAATCATCCTTGACGGACAAGTCAGCGAAAGCTTCTGGTCGAAAGTGCAAATAGCAACCAATTTCTTGCAACAGGAACCTGTGGAGGGCAACCCAGCAAGCGAAAAAACCGAAGTGCGCGTGGCTTATGATGCGGACAATCTGTACATCAGTGTTATTCTTTTCGACTCCGACCCCAGCGGTATCAAGGGTTTTCAGCGCAAGTGGGATGCATCCTTGGCCACCGACGACCGCTTCATGTGGATTCTGGATACCTATAACGACCAGCGCAACGCCTATTTTTTTGAAATCAATCCGGAAGGACTGATGGGCGACGGGCTGCTGCGAACCGGCCAAGGCATCAGTTTTAATAAAGCTTGGAATGGTATCTGGCGCGCCTGGGTAAAAAAAGGAGCGCACGGTTGGTCGGCAGAAATCCGAATTCCGTTTCGCACCCTCAATTTTGATCCTACCAACGACACTTGGGGCATCAACTTTCAGCGCACCGTGCGCCGCAAAAACGAGGAGCTACTCTGGACTGGCCACCGCCGCAATCAAGGGATTTTCCGACCGCAAAACGCTGGCAAACTGACCGGGCTGCACAAGCCCTCGCAAGGCATCGGTTTGGAAGTGATTCCCTATGGCATTTCTACCTACAGCACGCGCGGCCGCAAGCAAACTTTTGAAGACCAACTCAGCGCCAATGGCGGCTTTGATGTCAATTATAGCGTAACGCCCAACCTCCGCGCTGGGCTTACTTTCAATACCGATTTTGCGGAAACCGAAGTGGATGACCGGCAGGTAAATCTTACCCGATTTCCGCTCTTTTTTCCTGAACGGCGCGCCTTTTTCCTTGAAGGTGGCTCGGTTTTCAACTTCGCACCCGCCAGCGGTCCCAATCCCTATTTCAGTCGGCGTATTGGTTTGCAAGGCGGCAATCCGGTGCCCATTCTGGGGGGCGGGCGCATCATCGGGCGCGTCGGACAATCGGATGTAGGGCTAATTCACATTCGCACCCGCGAAGCAGCGGATGGTACGCCGCCAGAAGATTTTACGGTGGCGCGTGTGGTACAAAATGTTTTTAAGGAAAGTCAGGTGGGGCTTATTTATACGCGTAGGGCTACCGAAGGCGACTCATTGGCCGACCGGCACACCATTGGCGCGGATATAGAGATGGGTACCTCGCGTTTTCTCGGCAACAAAAACCTGCAATTTCAGGCTTTCATGGTATATCACAACGAAGCCCTGCCGGAGGTGCGCTCCACTGAATTTTGGGATCGAACGGTACGCGGTGCACGCCTCAACTTTCCCAACCAACCCTGGTCGGGGCATGTCTCCTACCGTGAATTTGGCGAAGCATACGACCCCGCCGTCGGCTTTGCACCCCGCGTAGCCTTTCGGCGTTTGCAGCCTACGGTTACCTACTCGCCCTTGATTTCCAAGAGCAAGGTCATCCGTGAGCTTACCTGGGAGTATAATTTCGAGTATCTGATGGAGTTAGACTTCCGGCCCGCCACTGTCAATCATCGCATCACGCTGCTGGGCTTTCGCTTTGAAACCGGCGACTTTTTCCGCATTTTATTTACACATAACTTTGAATACCTCGATTTCAACTTCGATATCCTGCGCGACGGGCGTTTTGTTATTCCTATCGGCAACTACAACAACCCCGGCTACGAAGTGTCCTTGCGCTTAGCACCCTGGCGACGCGTCAGCGGCAGCCTTGAGCACCGGCGGGCGGGCTTCTGGGGCGGTGACCGCAGCCAGATTGAAGCCAACCTCACCCTGCGCCCCTTGATTGGCGTAAACATCACTGGCAACTGGAGCTATAATCGCGTCGCTTTTGCCGATGGCGGCTTCGATGCCCAGATTTTCCGGCTACTCAGCAGCATAGACCTCACGCCCTTGCTCTCCCTCAATTTCAATGTACAATACGACAATGTCACTCGCCTGCTGGGCGTCAACAACCGCCTCGTCTGGATATTGCAACCTGGCAACAATCTCTTCGTCGTTTATAATCACAACTGGCAACACTTCGACGCCGAGGGACTGCTCTCCCTCGAAAGCCGTTCCAGTATCAAGTTTGCTTTTACGCATCGGTTTTGAAGAAAGAAAAGAGAAATAAGTAATGGGACATTGTTATTTGTTAATTGGAATATTTCCTAAACAATTGGCAGTGAGCTATTTGCAATAAAAATATACTTAAAATAATTCTGTCCAAGTACTTACTAAGCTAAGCCTTTAATTTTCATCAAACAGCGCGCTGAGTTGCTTCTCCAATGCAGCTCCCCGAAGGTTGAGCGCGATGACCTTGCCCTCTGCATCTGGCGCGCTTGGGTAAAAAAAGGAGCGCACGGCTGGTCGGCAGAAATCAGAATTCCGTTTCACACCCTCAATTTTGACCACCGTACACTTTTCAAAGCCTAATTGAAAAGAAAAACAAGTGAAATTTCTCCTTAGGCGCTGTTGTAGAGTAGTAATTAGCGGCTTTTTAATTCCTCAACAACATAATTTATCCATTTGTATTTGGGTATATAATCTGGAATAGAAACATCGGGAACTATACCAATATCATCTATTCGCTCCGCTGCCGGGCGCAAGGTTCTGGTAACACCATAGTGAGGTAGTCTAATTTTCCCGCACGGTAAATTTGATAAGTATTCAGGTACATA
>CALMSO010000099.1 GCA_937872385.1 uncultured Saprospiraceae bacterium | reverse complement strand
TATATTCACTTGAAAAATGCTGCCTAAAATCAGCATACATTCTGTAACACTACCTGATTTTTTACTATGCTTTCTATCAAGGCAGCAGCTTTTTCAGTTGATGTTTTATATAATTCTTCTCCATCAAAGGTTTGATAGGGCCTATTCACTGCTGATTTTAGTGCCCCTCTATCCCTGATTCCTGGAGCCCCCCCATACCTTTTTATCAGGATACCATGAATAGTTACCACTACTTCGATGGTGATCATTCGGCCAGCCTTTTCAGTAAATTGTCATCTTCTTTCATGATCTCTTCCAGATGAGTGGCTGCCTCCTCATCTATCTCAATAAGTTGCTTAATCTGCTTCAGGTATTCAAGAATGACGGGAAAGTGCCTCTCCGACAGTTGATCCAGCAGTTCAAGGATTTCGGACTTTGCTTCTGTGGTGCTCATGCTTTCTTTTTTTACCTAAAGTTAAGCTTTTTCAGGCTGGCCGCTAACATCTGTATTTACGCAATATTGCCTGTACCCTCCTTACATCAGCCCCCAAGTTAAGCTTTTTTCCTTTTGATGGCAAGGCTAAGGATAACGTTTTTACAGCTAAAAATTCTGCGGTTCACGGTTCGCGGTTCGCGGTTCGCTATTCGCTATTCGCGGTTCACAAGTTTAACATATAAACAGCGCAAACTATTACCTTACGTAGTAATATTTTAGTAAGATTAGACTACCTCAATTTGTCATGCAGGCATTTTATCAAATCTACTTCAGACAATTCTTTATAGAATCATAAAAACTTTACAAATTTTAACTCGAGCTATCTATTTTTTTTAAAATTGTCCATCAGTATTTTTTCTGATTGTTCTTGAACGATTTATCCGGATAATTCGGTACGGATGGTACATCTCTTGGATCGTTTGCAATTTTTGCTTGCAGATGTTTTATTGCCGCTTCCAGTTGCGCATCTTTACCATTAAAGGTTTCATAAGGAAGATTATCCACTTCGATATCCGGAACATGTCCGTGTCCTTCAATCAACCATTCACCATCATCCCCATAAACACCGTGCATAGGTGCATTTGCCACCCCATTGTCTGATAAACGATTTCGAGTGTTCAGCCAAACTTGACCGCCCCACGTTCGCATACCAATGGTTTTCCCAAGCTCAAGTCGCCTAAAGCCTTCTACAAATGTTTCGCCATTAGAGCCTGTTCTTTCATTGACCAATACAACCATGTGACCTCTAAAAGCGTAGTCCATATTCCAATAAGGCTCTCCCGTTCTGTCTTTAAAATACATCCATGCTTGTCTCAATAATTTTTCAAGTATAATGGCATCAATCCATCCGCCTGCGTTATAACGCATATCGATTATCAATCCTTTTTTGTTAAAGACAGGAAAAAACTCCCGGTAAAATTGACCAATATCCCAGTCTGACATGGCACTCAAGTGTAAATATCCAATTTGGTTATCGCTTTCTTTTTCTACTTTCAAGCGATTGTCGTATTCCCAGTTACCGTATCTCAACCAATAAGTACTTTCTTTGGGTTTAACAATGACATCTCTACTTGTGGTACCTCTTTTTAGTGTCAACCTTACTTGCTTTCCAGCTTCATTTCTCAGCAACTCACCAATATCCATGGCGGTTAAAGCTTCCTTTCCATTTACTTTTGTAATCACATCCCCTGCTTTGATGTCGAGATAAGGATCATCTAATGGAGATTTCCTGTTGGGGTAATCCGGGTCGGCTTGATAGATATAGTCAATTCTAAACCCACCATTTATGATGTCTCTACTCGTATTGGCTCCCAAACTGGCCACTTGAATATTTTTATGATCGCTGGGCATATCCCCGCCATTGGCAGAGGCGTGTAGCACAGACAATTCTCCAATCAAACGAGCTAATACATCATTTAATTCGTTTCTGGTGGTCACACGATCAACCAAAGGTAGGTACTTGTCATACATGGCGTCCCAATCTACACCGTGCATGTTTTTGTCGTAAAAGTAATCTCGCTCCATGCGCCAGGCATCTTTGTACAATTGTTTCCAATCCGCTCTCGGATTGATAGAAAATTTACAACTACTTAAATCTATTTTACCATCATTAAAATTTATACTTCCCATACTTGCATTGACCATGTAATAGGATTGTCCTTTACTAATAAGTAGTTTCTTGCCATCCTGGGTCATTTCAAACCCATTGATTGCTGAAGCCACATCAAACAATTCGGCTTTTTCGCTGGTGATTTTAACCGCTTTCAGATGGGAGTTGGCCTTAGAGCCTGTTTCTCGGGACAAGAGGTACATAACATTATCATTCACTTCAATTTTGCTGTAGTTTCCTGAAGCAATAGGTACTTCCATCGTTCTGGATTGAATACCAGTCTTGTCAATGCTTACCACTAATTCACGCTCAGATTTCTCACCCTCTGAATGCTCATTTGAAAGTTCGTCTTTTTCTCGGAAGGGTGACCTTGTGCCTTTTTTCAAGGCGACATGATATGCAGTTACGCTCTTATCCCAATGTACCCCGCCTAACCTTGCCCCACGAGCGTTACCAACCAATGTGCTAAATCCCCGGTCGGATAGGTAATAGACAAACCTGCCATCCGGACTCCATTTTACACTAAAGTTATTGGACCTGTCGGTTGTTAAATCAAAAATGGAACTATCATTGACGTTGTAAACTTTAATTTGAGCCATGCCATTTAAGGCTTTTTGTACAAAGGCTAACCATTGGTTATCAGGCGACCATGCAAAATCTCGAATGCCTTGTTGGTTGGTAGATACTCTTTTACTTTCTCCTGTGCTCAAATTGAGCACGTACATATTATTTTCAACATCATCATAAGCCAACCATTTTCCATCAGATGAAGGTATGCCTTGATACCTGAGCCCTTGAGCACCCTTGGTTACGGGCTTCACTTTATTCAGACCGGTTGCTGAAAACTGCACAAATTCGAACTCTCCACTTTGATCCGATAATGAAATGATGCTTTCGCCATCATGAGAAAAAACGGCATCACGAAGTCGAATAACAGCGTCTTGTTGTTCTGTAAATCCAATGGTTCGCCCCCTTTCTACTGGAACAACAAAAACCCTTCCCCTGGCGGTTACTACTATTTTATCACCCGTTGGATTTGGATGCACTGAGGTAATATACTTTTCAGGATTTTCTACCCATGTTTCTCTCAGGTGTTCCAAATCGGAGACTAAACGGATATCAATTTTATCATATTCACCAGAAGCAATATCCAACAACCAAAGGTCGGCAGCGTGTTGATATACTATCTTTCCATCATGAAGATTAGCCGAGCGAATATCAAATTCGGTATGTGCAGTATGCTGCCTTAGGTCTTTTCCATCAGCATCCATGGACCAGATGTTTTTCATGCCATCTCGGTCGGTTATAAAATAAACGCTGCCTTCGTGCCACATAGGATTAAAGCTCTCCCCCAAATGGTCTGTGGTTAACTTTACCGCTTCATTTTTTCCATCAAATTTCCATATCTGACGTGCCCAGCCACCTTTGTACCTTTTAACATTGTCATTGAAGTCATTGAGTGGTACAAAAAACCAAGTCCCTTCCTGATTTTGTATTCCTTGATGAGCTTGATGGAGTGGTACAATTGATTTAACTTTTGAAGCAAGGTCAATGGTGACTAACTGAGCGTTGGGAAGTTTACTAAATTCAGCTGTTTGATAAATGATTTTCCCTGTGGGTGTCCAACCCACTGCGCTCGAACCTTCTGAATAAGTCCATCTAGTAGGTAAGCCGCCATCCAAAGGCATGGTGTAAACTTCCTTTGGCCCTTCGTAAGTAGCCGAATAAACCAGTGCGTTTCCATCAGGTGAAATTCTGGGATAGTACTCTTCTTCCACATGTGTAGTTAGTCGTTGTGCAAGCCCTCCCTGAATGGAGACTTTCCAAATATCACCTTCCGCCATAAAAACAATGGTGTTTTGATGAATGTCAGGATATTGGTAGTATCCGTTGAATCCCTGTGTGGCAGCTTGGTTTAAACCAATCGCTATAAGCAAAACAAGTGCAACCCATTTTTTTTGTAATACCATCTTCAACAATTTTAAATGCTTCTTTTTACAATAGTTAAAATGCAATATTGTTGCAAATATAGTTATGATCCTTACAGCTACAACAATAATGCTTTAAATTTGAAGCACGATAGCGTAAGAGTGGACATACTCAAGTGATTTTGCGCGGTTATGGCATGTGCCAAATGTGTGCGGACTTTCGGAGGAGAATCTTTTAAGAGCATGTTTAAATTTCATACTTTGGTCTGCAAATGCTCATCTATGGAACCTCACTTTGCCTTTTTCTCGCTCCGTAGCGCTGCTATGCAGCTCAAAAAACGCTTCGTGAGAACCCAAATCTGACCATTTTCGACTTCAAAAACGAATTTTAAACATACTCTAAAAAAGCGAAGGATCGGCTGTATTATTTTTTAATACTATTCCATGGTTATTTTTCAACGTCCAAGTTGTCACCGAGCCGCTAACTTGTCCACCTAAAAAATCTTTGTTAGTAAGTTGTCAGTTGTTTTATTTGAAAACTAAATTGTCCCGACTCTATGGATGGCAACATCTGGATACACGTAATATTGCGCATATATCCTTTACATCAGCCCTCAAGTTAAGTTTTTTTCCTTTTAGCGGCAAGGCTAAGGGTAACGTTTTTATAGCTAAAAATTTTGCGGTTCACGGTTCACGGTTCGCGGTTCGCGGTTCGCTATTCGCTATTCGCTATTCGCAAGATTAACATATAAACAGCGCAAATCATTACCTTACGTAGTAATACTTTAGTAAAAAGCCTCTTTGGGTGATAGTTTATAAAGGTTTATTGCATAACTACTTAATTTTATTGATATCCGCATTATAAAAATGAAGGCAGGACCTATCTGCTGATAAGCCCTGCCTTTTGCTTTGGAATGGTTTACTCTACGGTTGGCATATCTGATACAATTCGCCAGTGCCCTTGCTCGGTTTTGGCGAGCAGCAGGTAGTTGGTGGTGGTCATTTGCTGCCCGGCGAAGGTGGCTTTGACCATGGCGTTGTTGCCGTTGATGTCGAGCGTGTAAATGGTGACGCTGCGCCGGTCGCCGCCAAATTGCTTGTCGCGTAGCATTTGCAGATAGGTGGCTTTGTCCATAAAACCGACTTCTGTGCTACCAAACAAACGGTTGAGCACAATACGATAGCTGGAGTCTAAGATAGCGTCCATTGCGTCGGCGTCCTGTTGGTCGGCGTACAAGGAAAAGTTGGTGATGACTTGCCGGATCTTCGGTGCATCATCAGAAAATGGAGTCGGGTGAAATCCGGTAGTATGCAGCACTACCGAAAGCATGAGCATTGTTTGTAACATGGTTTGGTTATTGTTTGTATAGTTATAGAATAATTTTAATGGAAGTGCGCATCATCGAATGGTGCTCAAAATCGTCTTCGCGGCTGTAAGCCATGAGCAAGTAATAAGACTTACTTGGCTGTAAATCAATGTGATAATCATCGCAAGTGCGCAGAGGCAACTTAAAATGGAGGGTGGTGCCCACGTCGGTTTCTGTACCGTGTTTGTCGTACAGGGCGTCGGAACCACCCAACGAAGTGATAAGTGCGTGATCGCCCGGCCTCCGGATGTAGCGATCTTCAATGTGTACCTGCTTTCCGACAACGTGCCCCATGATCAGGTGGGTTCCTTGCAATTGGTCGGACGTGTTGAAACCAACTGCTACCCAGCCGGGTGTAGGCGCGTGTAGGCTCATTTGCAGGCTGTCACCAAGGATTTTCCATTGTACGGTCATCCCGTTTTTGGTGATGGTTTTCATAGATTGGGCTTGGGCGGGAAGCGTTGCCAATAGCAATGCCCCCAAAATAATTGTTTTCATTTGTTGATTTGCTGATTATTGATTTATCAATTTTTTATGCAAAAGCATTGCTAAACGACAAGTTGTTGCCTTATAATTAGCTGAAATTTTCGTAAATTTTTTGCAAAATACGCTTCAAATGGGCGTGATCTTCTGGGCTGAGGCCCTCCAGCCCTTTGCGTCGGGTAGCGATGGCTAAAGGTGTAACTTTTTCCACCATTGCCTTGCCTACGTTGGTCAGGTGCACGGCATAAGTGCGGCGATCGTTGGGCACTGGCTCCCGGCGTACTAAGCTTTGTTTTTCTAGCAAGTCGAGGATGCGCGTCACCGAGGCGGGGTCTTTGTAGGTCAGCTCGGCTAATTCGCGTTGGTTCGTGCCTTCACTTTCGCTGATGCGCTTGAGAACCACCCACTGGTCGCCGCTGAGTGTAATATCCTGCTCCGCAAAAAGCGTTTGTGCGTATTTGCGAAACTGCCGCACCGTGCGCTCTAACAGAAAAAAATAGACTTCTTCGAGTTTGATATCTTTCAATTGTTTATCAATTATTGATTTATCAACAAAATTAAATACTTTTTTTCTAGCTGTCAAGGACACTTCATGTATTTAACATTTCTTTAAGGAATGGGCATCACTTTTGCCGCTCAAACCATACTCCGCTGGCCCTGGCTACACTGTAGCCGAAGCCGATGATTTTTCCGCTGGCGTCGCGCTTGAAGTGCACTAAGGAGCCGCTGCCGGTGCGGAAGGTATCCTGGTAGAGTGGGGTGAGGAAGAAATAGTTGTCGGGGCGGCGGAAGCAGCGCAGCTTGCCGTCTTTCAGGTCGAGTTGGAAACTGACCTCGGCTTCGGGGCTGTGGTAAGTGCCGGTGAATGTTTGTAGCTCATTGGTCGTGGGCTTCACGAGCGTTTTTTTGAGGTAGGTGGCCGAGTCGCCGTTGCTATAATAGGCTATGAATTGATTGTTCGAAAACTCAAGTCGGGTGTCGCCTTGCAGAAAGGTATTCCCTGTGGTGGGCACTAAGGGCTGCCCGGTTTTCAGGCGCAGCGCACCGTCTTTGGCTTCCAGTTCGATGAGGTCGTCGTTGCGCAGGCAGCGGTAGAGTCCGGCTTTGCCCGCGAGGGCATTATCTATGGGGGCGTTGGCGTTGATGGCCGGTGCGGTTTGCGGGCGGGCGCCAAGCAGAATGGCGGCTACTTGTGCACCAATTTGCGCGGGGTTGACGTTGGCTTCGTTACTCAAAAAAGCGACGGTCAGATCGGGTTCGGGGTAGTAGGCCAACCAAGCGCGGTAGCCCGCAGTGGAGCCGCTGTGGCTGATTTCGCGGAAGCTGTTCACTTCGCCCATGGAGAGGCCGCCAGCGTAGTGGATGGTCGCGCCGTTGTTGAGTTTGCCTTGTTGCAATTGTAGTTGTAGCAGCGCGTCGCCGCCGATGATGGGCTTTTTGTATTGGCGGCTCCAGCGCAGGAGGTCGGCAGTAGTGGTGAGCAGGCCGCCGTTGCCATGTGCATTTTCAAAGGGCATATTTTGCAAATAAACGTCGTTTTGTCGGTTGTAGGCTATAGCCCGATTAGGAACAATTTTGCGATAATCGTCGCGCCACTGACTGTGCGTCATGCCTGCTGGCTCGAAGATGCGCCTTTGGCAAAATTCGGCAAACGACTGGCCACTCACTTTCGCTACAATCATGGCCATGAGGTTGTAACCCGAATTGCAATAGCTGTACTGGTCGCCCGTTGGAAAGTTGAGCGCTTGTTGCCGCGTCAGGATGTCGAGTACGTGTGCTTGGGTGTAGGTGCGGGTGCCGCGCCACCAGCCGCTGATACTGGCCACCGATCCCCAGTCGCGCAGACCACTGGTGTGGTGAATGAGGTGTCGGATTGTGATTTTATCGTTGACGGCGGGGAGTTCCGGGAAGTACTTGCGCACCTTATCGTCAAGGGAGAGCTTGCCATCCATCGCCAGCAGAAAGATAGCGGCAGCAGTGAATTGCTTGGATACAGAACCGGCTTCAAAAACCGTGGCTGTCGTATTAGGAATGTTATGTTCCAAATCAGCCATGCCAAAAGCTCGATTGTAAATAATGCTATCCCGGCGCTGAATGGTGAGCACGCCGCCGGCGGTAGTGCTGTCCCAATTGGCAAACAAATTATCAATGCGGCTGCTGGTATCTTGCCAAACAGCGGATTGTGCATAAACGGCCGGAGCAGCCGGGGCGATTATAAGGAGCGAAAGTAGCAGCAATAAATAGCGCATGTAGTTTTTTTTGGTAAAAATGGTGAATAATTTGCAAAAATGAATGCAGGGCAGTGGGTGAGAAAAATAAATCGGATGGTTTTTGTAGGCACGCTGCTTGAAGCGCTTCTTTTTTTCAAAAACCGGCTAAAATTACAAAAATTAACGATTTCATAAAGTAGGCAAATGTATGTGCACAAAAAAGGATAGTATATTTGATGGTTTTGCTGTTAGAGCTAAGCATATTGGCATTTTAATGGTAAAACGATTCCTACTATTTGTAACAAAATAAACACCTAATCACTATTTATGACACGTCTTACGGTACAAGATATGCGGCGCGCCATTGAAGAGGCGGCAGAAGACCTCATAACCGCAGCAGGCCCCGATGGCATGGTCAGCCGGGAAGATATTCAACAAAAATTAGCCAAACGAGCAGGTGCTTACCGCGATTTGTTAGAGGCCTTTTACAATTTACTGCGCGATGAAAGCCAGCCCTACCAACGCGTGACCCGCCGCGTAATCCAAGAAGGTGTTGCCTTTGTGCGGGAACAAATCATCGGACAAATGGAGGTGACTCCGGGCGCTCTGACAGCAGCGGAGCAGGCAGCGCTTTCGGTGTCGGGTATGGAGGTGCTGGCACTGGGAGCAGCGCTCAAGCGCACTACTGGGCGTGAGGTACCGGCCCTGACTTCGCGGGCTATCTTCCGGCAGATTGCAGCCAATGCACCGGGGGTGTTTTTTGATTATCTTGGCTCGGAAAGCTCAGAAGCAATCGAAGCGGTGCTGATACCGGCCCGAGCTGCCGAACTAACCCCCAAAACTTTTGCCGAGGCTTTGCAATTAGATTTGACTGACCCGACGCAAGTAATCGAGCGATTTGTATCGGCTAAGCCTTTCTTCGAGGAGTTTGCTGAGCAGCACGCTCCTTTCGGATTGGACGCGCAAGCCGCCGCCATTGCTCAGGTGATGCAGGAACATTTGACGCACAACAGCATTTTTGTGCTGGGGCGCGACAACGAGCCGGCGATGGGGTCGCAGCACCCAGCTTATGTGGTGGGCTTAGCATCCGATGGCTATTTGGTGGGCTTTCGTTCGATAGTGGTGTGGACCTGAAGAGTGAGTAGGGGGATAGGGCTGTCTCGTTGTCCCGTCTTGCTAACCCCTTCCCCCAACCCCCTTCTACGGCTTCGCCTCTTTTCCGATAGAAATCATATTGGCAAACAGCCGAAACGCACCGGGCACGCCCGCTGGCAATTCTCGAAAGAAAGAATAACCGGTATAAATATAATGCCCTTTGCCGTAAGGCGCTATAAGCAGCCCTCCGTCGCGGGCCGGCTCGCCGGGGTCATTGCAAGAAAGAATAGCTTCAAAACGCGGATCCCATTCGTCGGGGAAGTAGAGTCCACGCTCTTGGACCCAGCCAGCGAAATCCTTTTGCGTAATTTTATTCGGAAAATTCAACACCGGATGCTTTGGCTTCAGAAAACGAATTTCAGCTTCTTCTACTGCCACGCGGTCGCGGGAAAGCTTGAGCGAGTAGGGCCCGATTTGTGCAGCGGGTATCACTAAACCATTGCTGGTATTGTATTGTACAATGAGCGTGCCGCCATTTTGCACGTATTCCAATAGTTTGGGCTGAGCAAACTTCAGTCGCTCTTTGGTATTGTAGGCGCGCACGCCCATGATTACCGCATCGTAACGCGCCAGGTTTTCGGGGTTCAGGTCACCGTCTTCGAGCAAGGTCACTTGGTAGCCAATCTGCCGGAGGCTGGCGGGAATGTCGTCGCCTGCACCCATAAAATAACCGATACGATCGCCAGCCTTTTTGAGGTCAATTTTTGCAACTTTGGCCTGCGACTGGCGCAGCACGGTTTGGGTTGGAATATGATCGTAAGCAATGACCACTATTTCCTGGCTGTATTGCTTGCCACCGGTGGTTACAATCGGTCGAATCAGCCCCTCGCTTTGCGTTGCCGAAGGAAAAAGCTGGAAGCGCACGGTCAATTCTTCGCCCTTGAGCGGTAGCTTAAAATCAATTTGCTGCGGCTCCACGCGCCAGCCGGCGGGATGTTGCAGGGCTACCGAGCCACTCAGGTTGGCTGCGCCCGATTTCAGGATGACTTCTACGGTTTGGGGCGCTTCGTCAGAAAATACATAGACCTTCTCCCGCACATTGGCAAACATCGGCGGCGTTATTTCAAATGGTTGATACACCTCGCCTTTTACGCTATCCGTTTTTTTGAAAACCACCTCGCGTTCAATATCCATCGGCTCGCCAGCTACCACAAGCTGAAAGCGCACCTTGAAAGAACGGGGCGTTTCGGGCAGCCCGCGCAGCAGCGGATCGGCCACGGTGTACATGCCAAGCTCCCAGTTTTCGTTGAGCCAATAGGCATTGGTGTAAGCAATATCCGCTGGAATGACCAAGCGATGCTGAGAACGGAACGGCTCATTATTGGCAATGACTTCATTCACTTCCCGCATTTTTCCTTCCGGCAAAAAAGTCAGTGATTGCAGCGTCAGCGCTACCTGCGAGCGATTGGTGATTTCTACATTCAGCTCTACTTGCTGCCCCGGCGTAGCCGAAAAATCATTGGCGATTGCCTCGGCAAATAAACCCAGACAAGCTTGGATCACATCCTCAATTTCTGCTTGTTTTACGCGCTTCCAGTAGCCGTCGGGCAGGGCTTTGATGCTTTTGTAGGCGGCTATCAGTTGCGGAATGCTGGCCGCAGGATTGGCATGATTGAAATCTTTTTCGGCTTCCGCCAATAATTTACCAATAGGAGCGCCGCCGGGCACGCGCGTCCAGGTAGTGTTGATTCCTTCAAAAATGTCTGCCTTGCCTTTCGGCAAATCGCCTTTCAACACTTGCAAAAACTCTAATTCCGAGCCGCGGGTGCCTGCCGAGCCAAATCCTTGGCACTTGTGCATACTCCGGCTTTCGGCGGCAATTTCCGGGTTGGATTTGCCCTTGAGAGGGTAGTACACGCCAATGTCCACGCTCATCAGGTCGGATTTGTCGGCGCGGTCAAAATTTTCGCGGCTGCCATAAAACCACCAAGAAGTATTGAAAAACAGGCGGCGCGGCTGCCAGGGCTCGGTATGTTTCAATTGCTCCGGATACACATTGCGCTTGCCCGCCAGATCGAAAGCCTCGTACGCGAGCATGGCCGAAGCCGTATGATGCCCGTGGGTACTGCCCGCCGATTCGTGGCTGAAGCGATTGATAATGACGTCCGGTTGCCAGCGCCGGATAGCCCAGACCACGTCCGAGAGCACCGCGTCCTTGTTCCAGATATTGAGCGTTTCGTCGGGGTGTTTGGAAAAACCAAAATCGTTGGCGCGGCTGAACAATTGTTTGCCCCCGTCAATGCGGCGAGCCGCCAGTAGCTCCTGTGTGCGAATGATGCCGAGCAATTCGGCAATTTCCGGCCCGATGAGGTTTTGCCCACCGTCGCCACGAGTCAGCGAGAGGTACGCGATATTGGCTTTTTTTTCGTTCGCTAAATAAGCAATCAGACGGGTATTTTCATCATCCGGATGCGCAGCGACGTACAACGCAGAGCCGAGAAAATTGAGCTTTTGCAATGCTTCATAAATGTCGCCGGAGGTCCAGCGTTTGGGAGTTTGGGCCAGCACAGTGGTAGCCATTAGCCATAGTATCAGCCATAGAAAGGCGCATTTTTTGCACATGGTCGTCAAATATTTTTTGCGTGTTTCAAAACGGGATGTACCTTTTAGTCCAATGTCTTTTGATGTAAAATCTTTGTTTTTACATTGGACAATGGCAAGAACACTTCTCATCCGAGAGCGCTCGTTGAAAATGCAACAAATATAAAATCTTCGTTGCGTAATATAGGCTGGTAGCGACGTTAAAGAAATGCTAAAGCAGGCCGGTAAGATATACTATTTCCGGAGATATGTCGTTTTTTAAAAACAAAAACCGGAATGCTATGACCTCCTCCCCGACACGGTTTATTCGTATTACCAACTACCTCAAGCATATCTCTCTGCTATTGTTAGTCGCTTTCATTACGGTCAAATGTGATGTGCTGCGCGATCTGACCACCGAGCCATTGCCCAAAGCCGGCACGGAAACGCGCCCGGAAACCACCCCGAAAAAGCCTGCTGGCAAAGAGCTTACGCTGCGCAATGATATTGTAGATTACGCCCAAAACTACCTCGGCACGAAATACCGCGCCGCCGGCAAGACGCCCCAAACTGGCTTCGATTGTTCCGGTTTTACCAGTTATATCATGAAAAAATTTGACATTCCACTGTCGGCCAGCTCTCGTACTCAGGCTACGCAAGGTAGAAACATCTCGATAGACAAGGTGGAGCCTGGCGATCTCATTTTCTTTCGGCGTAGTGCCAAAGACCCGATTTTTCATGTGGCTATGGTCGTGGAAAACAATCGTAAGAGCCTCAAAGTGATTCACAGCACTTCGCGCGGTGTCGTGATAGATGATATTCTCGCCTCTACTTACTGGAACCCCAAGATTGATTCGGCTCGTGATGTGGTTTCCTTGGTGAAATAGGGCTTGTTTTTAGAATAGAATATTCTACGAGTTTAAAAAAAATCCGACAAAAATTTTTGCCATCCCTGCTTTTTGCTACTTTTGCATTGAAAGCTATCAATAGCGTATTGTCAGCGGCTTTCCAAAATCACCAAAGTCTTTTCTTTTTTCTTCCCGATTATTATACTTATCAGCAATGCTGATTGCCTCGTTTGCCTTTTAGCAAATGATTGGTGTGTCTGGGTATTGGCCTCTGGCCGACATTTTGCAATCAAAAATATCGCTATTTATATGAAAATAGGTTCATGTATTCATATTTTTGTTTTGTTGCTTATAATCGCATTCCAGCCGGCTTGCAAAAGAGAAATCCCGGTGGAAACAGTTGTGGCAGCCATGCCTCGCATCATCGAGCCTGCACAAGCACATCGGCTGCTCGACAGCCTTAGGGAGGTATCCATTATTGAAGTGAGCCAACCAGATGATTTTGCGCTTGGGCATCTGCCTGGGGCCCTGCGGCTCTGGCGGCCGGATTACGAAGACCACGACAACTACCCCTACGAAGGTATGCGCGCTACGCAGCAACAGATGGAGGCGCTGCTCAGTCGGTTGGGCGTCAAATCTGGACAGTTTATCCTACTGTACGACCGGAGTGGCAATGTTGAGTCTTTGCGCTTAGCCTGGATACTCGATTTGTACGGTCATCGGGAGTGGCGCATTATGAATGGGGGCATGGTGGCTTGGGAACAGGAAGGTTTTCCGACTACTTGTGAACCAAGCACACCGACCGCTACTACTTACCGCTTTGCTGGGGCACCCGCGCAGGAGCAAATGGTGGCGGATATGGAAGAGGTGCTGGCTGCCTTGCAGGATACCAATGTGGTGCTGCTGGATACGCGCGAGGAGGAGGAATACCTCGGCTGGCCTTACATAGACAAAGGGGCGGCGCATCCCTGGAAAAAAGGAGCAGCTACCTTTGGGCGCATACCGGGGGCGGTGCATATCAACTGGTCGGAGGCGGTAGAATTGGATGTAGATCATCGCTTGAAATCCTTGCGGGCCTTGCGCTGGAATTTTACGAGCCGTGGCATTACACCGGACAAAAAAATAATCACCTACTGCCAGTCGGGAGTGCGCTCGGCGCATACTACCTTTGTACTAAAGGAAGTGCTGGGCTACCCCGATGTGAAAAATTACGACGGCTCTTGGATAGAATGGAGCTATCATTATAAAAACAAACAGAGCGTGCCAATAACGCAAGAACTGACGGAGACCGAGCATCAGGAGCGGTTGATGGCTTTAAAAAAGGCAGTTTCTGCGCGTTTGTGATTTTTATCACAAGATAATAATGCAGCTTTTTGAAACTTGCAGTCGTTTATTACAAGAAATGATTTTGTCAATATGAGCCAACGCAAAATTAAAAAAGGAATTCGTGCCTTGTATGCAAAAGACCCCATCGAAGCAGACCGCTTGCTGTGGGGCCGCGAAACCGATCCAGTCTCGCGCCGAGGATTTCTAAAAACAAGCGCACTCACGGCTATGGGCGTAGTGCTGGGGGCGCCAATGGTATTTGCCAAACATTTTCCGGCTGGCTTGATTCCGGCCGCTTTGCTCGATTCCGATGCACCTTTTGCCATACCGGGCAAGCATCCAGAATTGATTGTACTAAACGACAAGCCCCTCAACGCCGAAACCCCGGCTCATCTTTTGGATGATAAAACCACGCCCGCCGACAAGTTTTTTGTACGCAATAATGGACTACCGCCCGACGCCGCATCCTTAGACCCACGCAAGTGGACGCTGACGATCGAAGGGGAAGCAGTGCGCGCCAAAAAGACCTATACCTTGGATGAACTCAAGTCGAAATTTAAACATTATACCTGGCAGCTCACCTTAGAATGCGGCGGCAATGGGCGTAAGGAGTACAGCCCACCGACCAAAGGGCTACAATGGACCAACGGCGCTGTAGGTTGCGCTGCTTGGACGGGCGTACGCCTCAAAGATGTGCTCAATGATGTGGGGCTGAAAAGTAACGCGGTATATATCGGTTACTATGGCAAAGACAAGCATATCAACGGCTCCAATGACGTAGTGATTTCGCGCGGAGTGCCTATGTCCAAAGCCATGCAAGATGAAAGTCTGATTGCTTGGGCCATGAACGGACAGGATATTCCGCTGCTCAATGGGCATCCGCTGCGCTTAGTGTTTGGTGGCTGGCCCGCCTCGGCTTCGGGCAAATGGCTTTCCCGCATTGTGGTGCGCGACCGCGTACACGACGGTGCCAAAATGAACGGACAATCTTACCGGGTGCCTTGTACACCGGTAGCTCCGGGCGCTAAGGTGGAGGATAAGGATATGTGTATCATTGAGGCTATGCCGGTGAAATCGCTCATTACCTATCCGAAAAGCGGCGCCATGCTGCAATCCGGGCAAAAAATGCCCCTGCGCGGGCACGCCTGGGCGGGCGACCTCAGCATCAAGGAAGTACATTATTCGATAGATTTTGGGCAAACCTGGCAACTTTGTAACTTGGAAAAACCGGCCAATCGCAATGCCTGGCAGCATTTCAATGCACAAGTGGCGTTCCCGCAGCGCGGCTATTACGAAGTATGGGCCCGAGCTACCGACGAAAATGGCGTATCGCAGCCCATGGTTATTCCAGCTTGGAATCCAGCGGGTTATTTGAATAATGCCTGCCACCGTATTGCCGTGAAGGTCGGCTAATGCTGGATCAAAATGATTGCATAGATTTGATAATCAAACTTTTATAAGTTAACAAATTGTATGTTTTTAAATGCTCCCGACAATCTGGACGAAAAACAGCAGGCGCGCTTTCAGGATGCTTGGATGCGCATGCTGATGATGGTCATCAATGCGATTAAACTCTTCGTACTGCTCGCTTTCGGCTTAGTGCTTTTTGCTTTTTTTGGCGATGCCCTGCTCGATGTATTCAAACAACCTACGCCGGCGCCCGCAAATGCCGGTGGCAGCAGCCCCGTAGCGGTGGTGGACGAATTTGACAAAGTCGAAAACGGCATTCACATTATGACCGGACTCAAAGTAGCCGAAGGCTGGGAGATTGTAAGAGGCGTGTGCACGGCTTGTCATTCGGCGCAGTTGGTCACTCAAACCAAAGCTACCCGCGATGGCTGGCAGCAAATGATCCGCTGGATGCAGCAAACCCAGGGGCTGTGGGACCTCGGTGATCAAGAAAAAACCATTCTGGATTATCTGGCTACTAATTATGCTCCCGAAGAAGACAGCCGCCGCCCCAATCTCGACATCGAAGCCATTCAGTGGTATGTTTTAGAGCTGGAAGCTGGCGAGTAAGTAAGTAAGTAAGTAATGGGATATTGTTAGTTGTTAATGTTAGTTATTAATTGAGGGGTTTTTACATCCTGTTAATCAGTTGTTTATAATTATTTTAGTAAATAAAAAGCGAATTGCGAACAGCAAACCGCAAACCGCGAATTTATTAAAATCAGCATAAGACATCAACATACAAACACGTTTTCGATATGGAAAAGTACTTAGAAATATTTATCAACGCTTATCGCGGTTATGCGCGTTATTTGTGGCACGAGATTACACATCCGGGCTGGCATAATTATTTTTACTGGCTCATAGGCGTTTCGGTATTCTTTTTTCTGCTGGAGGTGCTCTCGCCCTGGCGCAAGGAGCAGCCCAAATTTCGCAAGGACTTCTGGTTGGATTTTTTTTACATGTTTTTCAATTTCTTCCTGTTTTCGCTTATCGTTTATAATGCAGCTTCGCAGGTAGTAGTCAACCTATTCAACGACGGCATTCGCTCCTTCACGGGCTTCGATTTGCAAGCTTCCAATCCGCTGCGCACCGCCCCGATGTGGGCTATCCTGCTGGTTGGTTTTGTTGTACGCGACTTTGTGCAATGGTGGATACACCGCCTGCTGCATCGTTCCGATACGCTCTGGGAGTTTCATAAGGTGCATCACTCCGTAGAGCAAATGGGTTTTGCGGCTCACTTGCGCTACCACTGGATGGAAAACGTAGTCTATCGCACCATTGAGTACCTGCCCTTGGCACTGCTGGGCATTGGTTTGTACGACTTTTTTATTATACACATTTTTACATTGGCCGTAGGGCATTATAATCATTCCAATATCACGGTGCCCGGCTACATCACCGGCGGGGTAGTGGGTATGCTCGTCGGCATTGTCATTGCTACAAGTGGTTTCGATGTGAATATATTACAAAACCCGGCCGCTTGGCAGCAGTTGCTGGTGGTAGCAGGGGCAGGTCTGGTAGGAGCTGTACTACTGGGGCCGGTGATGAAAATTATTTTTAACAGTCCAGAAATGCACATTTGGCATCATGCGTACGAATTACCTAAAGAGCGTCGCTTTGGTATCAATTTCGGGTTGACTTTAGCCGTCTGGGATTATATCTTCGGCACGGCTTATATTCCGCACGAAGGGCGAGACATTCGACTCGGTTTTCCTGGCGTAGAAACTTTTCCGCAAGACTTTGTGCACCAAAATTTGCACGGGTTTAGTACTAAAAAAGACCCCGCTGAGCGCATCATGGAAAGTAAAACCTGACAGGATATTATTATACCCTACACCGAAAAAGACCGGACCGTATTACACAGTCCGGTCTTTTTTATTTTGAAAAACAGCCCCCAAAATGTGCGCAATCTATTTTTTATTTGTACTGTTGTAAATGGCGGTTCGCTATTCGCATAAGTAATAAATGACAGATAAATAAGCATATCATGTTTGCAACGATTAATCCGGCTACCAATACTCAATTAAAAACTTTCCCGACGCTGACTCCGGCCGAGATACAGGAAAAACTTCGATTGTGCGCAGAGACGTACGAGCAGTTTTTGCGCCAAACAAACGCAACAACACGTAGCGCATGGATACAGGAAATTGGGCATCAACTGCGCGCCAAGGCCCATGCATACGCTGATTTGATTACCTTAGAAATGGGCAAGCCCCTCCGGCAGTCCCTCGCCGAAATCGAAAAATGTGCCTGGTTGTGTACCTATTTTGCGGAGCATGGAGCCGCTTTTTTGCAACCCAAAACCATGCACACTGAAAACCGCAAAAGTTATGTACGTTATGATGCTATAGGTGCTGTGCTCGGCATCATGCCCTGGAATTTTCCGTTTTGGCAGGCCTTCCGATTTGCTATACCAGCGCTGCTGGGCGGTAATGCTATTTTGCTCAAACCCGCGCCCAATGTACCCCAGAGCAGCTTGGCTATGGATGCATTGTTTCGTGCAGCTATTGGTCGGGTCGGCGTTTTTCAAACCCTTTTTGCAGCCACCGAAGATGTCGCACAGATTATTGAGCACCCTATAGTCCGCGGCGTAGCTTTGACTGGAAGCGATCGGGCCGGAGCCAGCGTAGCCGCTTTGGCTGGAGCCGCTATCAAAAAATGTGTGCTCGAACTGGGCGGCAGCGATGCCTTTATCGTGCTGGAAGATGCCGATCTCGAAGCGGCGGCGCACATAGGCGTACAGGCACGGATGAACAATAACGGTCAGACTTGCATTGCCGCCAAACGATTCATTGTGCACGCGCAAATTGCTGAACGGTTCATAGATTTGCTAAAAATAGAATTGGCACAGCTCAAAATCGGTGATCCACATGATATGGCGACCGACCTCAGCGTGCTGGCACGCCCGGATTTGCGCGACCAACTGGCAGCACAAGTAGCCGAATCGGTGGAAAAAGGTGCTACGGTGCTGTTAGAGGGCGGCCCGCTGCCAGGCGGAGGTAATCACTTCCGACCGGTGATGCTCACGGACTTGCAACCGGGCATGCCCGCCTACGACCAAGAGCTTTTCGGGCCGGTAATTGCTTTATTTATAGTGCAAAACGAAGCCGAAGCCATTAAAATAGCCAACAATTCTGTGTATGGGCTGGGGGCAGCTATCTGGTCGAATGACGTGGAGCGCGCCGAGGCCATCGCTGCGCAATTAGAAGCCGGAGCGGTGTTCATCAACGATTTTGTAAAATCAGATCCGCGTTTGCCCTTTGGCGGGGTGAAGCGCTCCGGCTTTGGGCGCGAGCTGGCCGAGGAGGGTATCAAAGAATTTGTCAATATCAAAACGGTAGTGGTGAAGTAAATAATGGGGTATAGTTATGTTGTTAATTGTTAACTGAACGAAATTTATACCTTTGATAACCAGTGATTTATCATTATTTTAGTAAATAAATCGCGAATCGCGAACCGCGAATTGCGAACCGCGAACCGCGAATTATAAAACCAATTTTACATGAAACCAGAAAGGCTACAGAAAATCAAGGGGGTTGTGGCGCGTCGGCAATCGGACCTGACCGTCGTATTAGAAAACGTACGCGACCAGCACAACGTGGGTGCGGTGATTCGCTCCTGCGACTCCATCGGGATTCAGGAAATCTTTGTCCTTTATACCGAGCCGGCGCTTCAGGCGGACAGCATTGTGGTAGGCAAACGCACCTCGGCTGGCAGCCGCCGCTGGGTGGACGTGCATTATTATACCGATGCGGCGCGTTGTTTTGCGCACGTCAAAAGCCGCTACCAGCGGGTGCTGGGTACGCACCTCGATGAGCAGGCTACTTCGCTCTATCGCCTCGACCTCAGGCAGCCTACGGCCTTCCTTTTTGGTAATGAGCGCGACGGGCTTTCGGCGGAAGCCTTATCTTATGCCAACGGCAATTTCCTTATTCCACAGGTAGGTATGGCTACAAGTTTGAATATTTCGGTGGCTTGTGCGGTCACTTTATACGAAACCTATCGGCAGCGGGAGATGGCAGGGCGATATGCGCAGCAGGAGGCATTTTCCGATGCGCAGCAACAATTATTCGAGGATTATTTACAACGACACAAACAAAGCGGAAGCCATTTTGTTATAAAGAAAACAGCTTGAGTAATATTTTGTAAGTGTTAAATGTTTGATAATCAATTTTTTGTGTGTTTTTTTACTTGCGATAATTATACCCAAGCACTTAATAAAAACCATGTAATATTTAGCGTTTCAGGCAAGTTTGGCCATATCTCGAATCAAGATACTGCGGCGATTGAAAAAGATCAAATTAGATTTTTTCAGCTCATTGAGCACCGAAGTGACCGTTTGGCGCGAGGTACCAGTGATATTGGCGATATCCTGCTGCGTGTAGCAATGCTTGATGAGTGTTTCATAACCAATGCGCTTGCCCTGTTTGGTCGCCGAGTCTTTCAAGAAATCAATAATTCGCTCGCGGGCATCTTTAAACATCAGCGATTCCAGCCGGTCTTCTACTCGCTTCAGCCGATTACCAATCATCGCCAATACACTCATTGCCAGCTTATAATTACACTGCATCAGCTTCTGAAAATCGCAAAGCGGGATGCGATACACATGCACCTCCTCCATGGCCTGCGCGCCATCCTGTCGCCACTGCTCGCCCGTCAGCCCCAATTCACCAAAAATAGCCATCGGGTGCAAGATATGCTTGATGACTTCCCGCCCATCTTCGGCTTCATTGCCAATTTTTACAATGCCTTTTACTAAAAAATACATCGCATCCGAGGCATCGTCGGCGTGATAGATGAAATGATTTTTTTTGATGATTTTGTGCTCGGCCATTGCCTCCAACTGGCGTAGCTCCGCCTCGTTTAGTTCTTGAAACAAAGGAAGGTGGCGCATGAAATCAATAGCATTAGCTCGGAAAGTTCTCATAAATCGGAATTTTATCTTTTAATTCACGTTACAAAAATGCTCTTTTACGCATCAAAGTCAAAGTACAAATTTTAGAACTTGTCTAAGGGCTTTTTAAGTATTAATAATTTTAAAAGTCTGATAATCAGAATTTTAACAAAAATTAAACTTGCAAATTGTTTTTGTAAAAAATAAATTCTGTACAAAAAACCATATACCCGGAAAGCCAAAAAGCTACTTTACCGGTTTTTAACAATGAAAAAGCGCCCCATGCTACGCAAAATCATTCATGTTGATATGGACGCCTTCTTCGCGGCGGTGGAGCAACGGGACCATCCAGAGCTGCGCGGGCGGCCTGTGGCCGTAGGTGGCGGAGGGGCACGGGGTGTGGTAGCGGCAGCCAGTTATGAGGCGCGGCAATTTGGGGTGCGCTCGGCTATGCCCAGCATTACGGCTCGGCGCAAGTGCCCGGAGTTGATTTTTGTAAAAGCGCGTTTTGAGGTGTATCGGCAGGTAGCGCAGCAAATTCGGGAGATTTTTTTCGATTATACCGACCTCGTGGAGCCGCTTTCATTGGACGAAGCCTATCTCGACGTGACCGATAACAAAAAGGGCATTGCTTCGGCTACGCTGATTGCAGAGGAAATTCGGTGCCGCATTTATACCGAAACCGAACTGACGGCCTCAGCCGGGGTGTCGTTTAACAAGTTTTTGGCAAAAATCGCTTCGGATATCAACAAACCCAATGGCATCAAGGTCATTACGCCCGCCGAAGCACAGGCTTTTATAGATGCGCTACCGATTGAAAAGTTTCACGGCATCGGGCGCGTCACGGCTGAGAAAATGCACAAACTCGGCATTCATACGGGCGCTGATTTAAAAAATTGGTCGGAGGTAGCATTAGTACAGCGCTTTGGCAAGGTGGGGCGGCATTATTACCATATTGTACGTGCACAAGACAACCGCGCAGTCAATCCGCATCGCATTCGCAAGTCCATTGGCGCGGAGCGCACCTTCAGCGAAGACCTCCACGACCCCGCCGCCATGAAGGAAAAACTGACGTATCTGGCAGGAGTAGTACATGAATATATGCAAAAATCGGAAAATTTCGGACGCACAGTGACGATCAAAATTAAGTCGGCGGATTTCAAAATTAATACCCGCAGCAAGTCTTTTGGAACAGAAATAACGCGCATAGAGGATTTGGTCGCTATTGTGCATGAACTATTGGATAATAACACCGACGAACTCGGCGCGGTGCGGCTGCTCGGCGTGTCGGTTTCTAATTTACAGAAAGAACATGAAGTAGGCGGCATTCAGTTGCGGCTGGAGTTTTAATATAAAATGTAATGGATTTTATTTAGTGAAAAGTGAATGAGTGATGTGGGATTGTTAAATGTTATTTGTTAATTGGAGTGTTTATGCAGCAAATTTTATTGGAAAAACTAAATAAAGTGAACGATTTGGCGAAAGCCAGCAAAATAGGGCGATTCCACTCCCGGCCGTTGCGTTACAGCTTTGCCATTTTGTACAAAACGGTGGTGTACCCATTGTGGCGAAAGGGCTACCGCACGAAAACGCCTGTGTTTTGGGGGGCATCCATGCAAGTAGTGCTACCAGCAGCTACCGATATTTACCTCATTGGCGGCAAATCGCACGATTCTGAAATTCGCTTAGCGCGCTTTCTCATTCGGCATTTACAACCGGGAGATACTTTTTTGGATGTGGGCGCACATTTCGGCTATTTTTCCTTGTTGGCTTCGGCTATCGTGGGGCCAGCGGGGCAGGTTTTTGCCTTTGAAGCAGCGAGCAGCACCTTTGCTATTTTGCAGCAAAATACGCATAACATCAACAATATCAATATTTTAAATCGGGCTGTGGCCGCCGAGCCGGGCCGCGTGTCTTTCTACGAATTTCCGGTTTTGTATTCAGAATATAATGCCATGAATGCCCGCCAATACGCTCGCCAAAGCTGGTACGCGCGCTTTCAGCCCGTCCGCAGGGAGGTGCAAGCGCAACCCTTGGATGATTTTATAAAGGAAGTAAATATCAGCCCTTCCATGATTAAAATAGACGTAGAAGGTGCTGAAAATCAAGTAATTGAGGGAAGTGAGCAACTTTTAAAAAACACCGCACCCATCATCATAATGGAATACACGCACCCCGACCGCCACAACACGGCGCACCGCGAGGCATTGGCAGCCCTACAAACAGCGGGCTACCAAGCACATCTTATTGATGCCAACGGCGATTTGCAGCCTTGCAATGATGTGGAGGCGCATTTAGTAAGGTCGGAATTGGAGTCGGACAATGCTGTATTTGTAAAACAGGCGCAGTAAATCATGCCGTTGCAAAAGTGTTTTTACGAGTTCTGCCTGTAAAATTGTGCAGCATTTCCAAAAGCATTACCTTTGCCAAAAGCAAAAATATACAATCATGCTAACAATGGATAAAGTGCTTACGTCTGACGAATTAATTGCGTTGGAAGACCGTTATGGAGCGCACAATTATGCACCGCTGCCGGTGGTGCTGTCGAAAGGGCGAGGGGTATTTGTATGGGACGTAGAAGGAAAGCAATATTATGATTTTTTATCTGCGTATTCTGCTATGAACCAAGGGCATTGCCATCCACGCATTCTACGAGCGCTCACAGAGCAGGCAAGCAAATTGACCTTGACTTCGCGGGCTTTCTACAATGACGTGCTGGGCAAATACGAACAATATATCACCGAATATTTTGGTTACGACCGGGTATTGCCCATGAATACGGGCGTGGAGGGCGGCGAAACGGCTGTCAAGCTCGCTCGTAAGTGGGGTTATCTGAAAAAAGGTATCCCAGTGAATGCGGCAAAAATTATTTTTGTGACCGGCAATTTCTGGGGGCGCACCTTGGCGGCTATTTCTTCTTCTACCGATCCGAAAAGCACCGCCGGTTTTGGCCCTTATATGCCTGGTTATCAGTTGATACCCTATAACGACTTGGCTGCCTTGGAAGCTGCCTTACAAGACCCCACCGTGGCGGGTTTTATGGTAGAGCCTATTCAGGGTGAGGCGGGCGTAGTGGTGCCGGACGAAAATTACCTGCCCAGCGCTTATGCACTTTGCCAAAAGTATAATGTATTGTTCATTGCCGACGAAATCCAGACGGGCATTGCGCGTACTGGTCGGCTGCTGTGCTGCGATTATCATGATTTCAAACCGGATATTCTGGTGCTGGGCAAAGCGCTTTCCGGTGGGGTGTATCCGGTATCGGCGGTGCTGGCCCGCGACGAAATCATGCTCAATATTCGCCCCGGCGAGCACGGCTCTACCTACGGCGGCAATCCTTTGGCCTGCGCCGTAGCCATGGAAGCGCTGGAAGTCGTACGCGACGAAAATCTGGCGGATAATGCCTTCCACCTCGGCGCTGTTTTCCGGGAGCGGATGCAACGCAATTTGGTAGAGCAAACCGACCTCGTAACCCTCGTGCGTGGCAAGGGGCTGCTCAATGCTATTGTAGTAAATGACGAGGAGCACGGCGACCTCGCGGCGCGTATTTGCTTACAATTAGCAGAAAATGGGCTGTTGGCAAAACCAACGCACGGCAATATCATTCGTTTTGCGCCGCCTTTGGTGATGACCATGGAGCAGTTGGAGCAGTGCTGCGGTATTATTGAACAGACAGTGCTGAGCATGGATTAAGTAATGGAGCATTGTTAAATGTTAAATGCTGATAATCAGTGATTTGTACCTTCTGTGCTTAAAATAATTATGCCCGAGCACTTCATTAGATTTTGGACAATAGATTTTAGATAATAGACCGCGAATTGCCAACAGCGAACCGCCAACAGCGAATTGCTAATAGCGAATTGCCAACCGCGAACCGCGAACCGCCAACCGCGAACCGCGAACAACATTCCTGACCAAATTATAAAACCAAAACCTAATCATGACAGATTTAGATATTGCGAAAAGTGTCACGCTGCGGCCAATCCGCGAAATTGCAGAAAAGCTGGGCGTGACGGAAGACCAACTGGAGTACTACGGCCGTTACAAGGCCAAATTGCCCCTCTCGCTCATCAATTCGGAGCGCATTCAGCAAAGCAAACTTATCTTGGTATCCGCCATTTCTCCTACGCCGGCGGGCGAAGGCAAAACCACCATGTCCATTGGCTTGTCGGAGGGTATGAATCGCATGGGCAAAAAAACGACCGTTGTGCTGCGCGAGCCCTCGTTGGGGCCAGTGTTCGGCATTAAAGGCGGCGCTACCGGTGGCGGCTACGCGCAAGTGCTGCCGATGGAAGATATTAATTTGCATTTTACAGGCGATTTTGCAGCCGTAGAAAAAGCACACAACTTGCTGGCCGCATTGATTGACAATAACTTGCAAAATACCAAAGGCTCGCTCAACCTTGACCCGCGTACCATCGCCTGGAAACGCGTGATGGACATGAACGATCGCGCCCTGCGCCATACGGCTATTGGATTGGGCGGCCTCTCCGGCGGCGTGCCCCGCGAAACCGGCTTCGATATCACAGCCGCTTCCGAGATCATGGCCATCCTTTGTCTGTCAGAAAACTTAGCTGACTTGAAGCGCCGCCTCGGCAATATTTTCGTGGGGCTTACTTGGGATCGGCAGCCCATCTTTGCCCGCGACCTCAAGGCACAGGGCGCTATGACCGCACTATTGCGAGACGCCATTCGACCCAATTTGGTACAAACCATTGAAGGCAATCCAGCTATTATTCACGGCGGCCCCTTTGCCAATATTGCCCAAGGCACCAATACGATTATCGCTACCCGCATGGGCTTGTCGCTGTCGGATTATGTGGTCACAGAAGCTGGTTTTGGTTTCGACCTCGGTGCCGAGAAGTTTTTAAACATCAAATGCCGCACGGCCGGGCTTTCGCCCAATGCGATTGTGCTGGTGGCTACGATTCGGGCTTTGAAATACCACGGCGGCGTATCCCTGAAAGAATTGCAACAGGCAAATCCCGAAGCGGTTGCCAAAGGTTTCGTCAACTTAGAAAAACACTTGGAAAACAGTCGTTTATACAATGTACCGGTGGTAGTAGCCATCAATCGTTTTACCAACGATAGCGACGACGAGCTACGGGTATTGCAAGAAAAATGCGCGGCTTTTGGCGTATCGGTAGTACTGGCGGAAGGCTGGGCCAAAGGCGGAGCCGGTACAGAAGAGCTGGCACACATGGTAGTCGAATTAGCGGATGCCCATAGCACGCCTTTCACGCCTTTGTATGACTGGAGCTGGAGCGTACCCGACAAAATTGCGGCTATTGCTACCAAAACCTACGGTGCTGCCGGAGTAGAATACGCCCCCAAAGCCAAAGCCGACTTGCGCCGCATTGAAAAACTGGGGCTTGGCAAGCTGCCGGTGTGCATCGCCAAAACCCAGAAATCCTTTTCGGACAACCCCGACCTTATCGGGCGGCCCGAGGGATTCACGCTCACCGTGCGCGAGATTGAAATTGCTGCCGGAGCCGGTTTTTTAGTGCCCATCACTGGCGAGATGATGCGCATGCCCGGCCTGCCCAATACCCCTGCGGCCGAAGGCATTGACGTGGACGAGCAGGGCAATATTTCTGGGTTGTTTTAAGAACAAATTCACCACTTCCGCTGCCCTTGCTCGTAGCGTATAATGGTGGGCTCGTTGTAAATCGGCTGAATAAAGCGCTTCATAAATTCGGCGGCGGCGGCTTCGCTTTGAAAATCGCCGATGGTATAGGAAAACTGATTGTTCGGCAAGGTTTCCATGACCACATTGCCGTGCCGGAAAAACACTTCGCTGGTATCGGCCAAGAGGGTATCGGTGGCTACAATTTCGATGCGCCAGCCGCTGTAAGTGTCTGGGAGGTCTTTGGCTGGGTAGCCTTCCGGCTTGGCAATTTTAACTTCGCGCTCGGCCGCAGCCATACGAATAGCGCCCACCCGTGCGGAGTCTAATCCCGTTTTCCGCAGTAGCGGCTTGTCGAATTCCTCACTTTGCGCAGCAAGAGAATGACCGGCGAGTAGGCACAAGGCGCATAGAATTAGCCCAGAAAAGTAGCATTTTTTCATGTTTCGATGGTTTTTGTATAAAAATACAACTGCATCTTTTTCTAACGTAGCGGGAACGCAAAACGTTGTAAAAGCCTTTCGTTTTACTGTTCAAATCAAGACAAAAATGTACCTTTGCACGATTGTATTTTTACAAACCTTGTAAATGTCTGAAACACAAAAACCGGTTGGGGTAATTGGAGCAGGTAGTTTTGGCACGGCAATTGCCAATTTATTGGCGCACAATTCGGATGTGCTGCTGTATAGCCGCCGCAAAGAGGTGCTGGAAACAATAGCGCAAACCCATTACAACTTCGGGGCAGAGCTCTCGCCACGCATTCGATTGACCAATGATATTCAAGTAGTAGCCGAGCAATGCACGCTGATTTTTCCGGTGGTACCAGCGGCCGGTTTTCGGGGCATGATGCGCCAGGTGGGTCCTCATTTGCGCCCTTCTCACATTTTGATACACGGCACGAAAGGCTTCGATGTGCATAGTCCGCACTCCACCACTCCAGAAGAGAGCGCTGCCCTGCGCCGCGAGCATGTGAGTACCATGAGCGAAATTATAGCCCAGGAAAGTGCGGTGCTGCGCGTAGGTTGTCTGTCGGGGCCAAATTTGGCTACAGAAATCATGGAAGGGCAGCCGACGGCTACGGTCATTGCCAGCAAATTTAATGAAGTGATTCGGGCGGGGCAGGCAGTATTGAGCAGTCGCTATTTTCATGTATTTGGTTCTAATGATATACTCGGCGCGGAGCTGGCCGGTGCCCTGAAAAATATTATTGCTATTGGTTCGGGGATATTGCGGGGCAAAGGATTAGGCAAGAACATTCAGGCCATGATTATCACCAGAGGGCTAACCGAAATGATTTACTTTGGCAAGGCAATGGGAGCTACGCCGGGCGCGTTTTTTGGTACAGCCGGCATCGGCGATTTGGTGGCTACGGCCACGAGCAAAAATAGCCGTAACTTTACTTTCGGATATCGGATTGGCAGGGGCGAAGAGCGCGAAGCCATTTTGGCCAGCATGCCCGAAACCCCAGAAGGACTGGGCACCCTGCGTATAGCGCGGCAGTTGGCAAATTATTATAAACTGCGCGTGCCTATTACCCAGATGATTTATAATATTGTGTTTAAAGGTTTTGATGTGGATAAAGCTATTGATTTTCTGATGACCTATCCTTATGATGTGGATGTGGATTTTATTTGAAAGGCATTTTTATAATAAAGTGATTGTTGATATTAAGTAATAGGACATTTTTGTTTGTTATTTTGTTAATGTTATTGCTTAGTTGTTATTTGAAAAAATTTTACAATTTGATAATCAGTAGTTTATAATTTTTTGCACTTGAAATAATTATGTCTGGGTGCTTGTTTCTTTTTTTGTTGGAATTGATATAATACGTTTGCCCCAACCCCATTAATTTTTTAATTTTTTGCAAACTACCGAGTATTACAAAAATAAAAAGCGCATGAATTCTTTTGTAAAAAATGCATTGACCCACGCAGGCGTTCTTTTCGTATTTCTCCTATTAACGGCTATTTACTTTTTGCCACAATTGAACGGCAAAGTAGCCCGCCAAAATGATATTGTGCAGTACTTAGGAATGTCGCAAGAAGTGCGTGAATTTAAGGAAAAAACGGGCGAAACGTCTTTGTGGACCAACGCCATGTTTGGCGGTATGCCCACCTACCAGATCAATACCATTCGGGCTGGCAACAACCTCCGGTGGGTAGATCGCGCGGCGCGTCTGGGCTTGGAAGATCCCATCGGGCGTTTCTTTGCGGCGATGGCCGGGTTTTACCTACTGATGTTGTGCTTGGGCGCGGGGCCTTTGGTCGGTGCTATTGGGGCTATCGCTTTTGGTTTTACGACCAATAACCTGATCCTTTTTGAAGCGGGGCATATGACCAAGCTGGCTACGATTTCTTATCTGCCGATTGTAGCGGCCGGCGTACTGTTAGCTTTCCGCGAACGGTACCTCATTGGTGGCTTGCTTTTTGCGCTGGGCATGGGCTTGAATGTGTCTGCCAACCACCCACAAATGACCTATTACTTCGGTCTGACGCTGCTCATTTATGGCGTCGCACAGTTGATTTATAATATTCGCAACAACAAATTGATGCCTTTTGCCAAAGCAACTGGCGTGCTGGTATTAGCTGGTTTGCTGGGCGCGGCCTCGGCTGCTTCTAATTTGTTGGTTACTTACGAATACTCGCGTGATACCATGCGCGGCGAGCCAATTTTGCAAAGTGATGCCGCTGCCAGTGCGCAGCAAAGCAGCAGCCAGGTAGAAGGTTTGGCTTGGGACTATGCAATGCAATGGAGCAATGGCACCCTCGATTTGTTTGCATCATTTATCCCTGGCGTGGTGGGCGGTGGCTCGCAGGAGCTGTTGGGTAAGAACTCGGCTATCCGGACAGACCTGAACCGGCGAGGCGCTAATTTGCCTGCGGATTTTGCCGCACCCTTGTATTGGGGCGAATTGCCTTTCACGAGCGGCCCCGCTTATTTTGGGGCAGTGGTGTTTTTCTTTTTTCTGATGGGACTAATGCTGGTGAAAGGCCCTGCTAAATGGTGGCTCGCTATTGGCACGCTGTTTACTTTGCTGCTTTCGTTGGGCAAAAATCTGCCAGGTTTCAACCAGTTTGTTTTCGATTATCTGCCTTTATATAATAAATTCCGAACACCCAACTCCATTCTCAGCGTCACGGCTTTTTTAGTACCGATGCTTGGGCTGCTGGCGCTGCACGAAGTTTTCAAAAAAGAAACCGATGCGCGGGCGGTGCGTCGCGCCGTGTTTGTAGCTGGCGGTATTGCGGGTGGTATTGCCCTGTTTTTCTGGCTTATCGGGCCGGCTATGTTTGATTTTCGTAGCCCCGGCGACGACCGGATGGCACAGACCGGTTATAATCTCGATGCCGTGATAGCCGATCGTAAATCCTTGATGCGTAGTGATGCCTTGCGTACCCTGATATTGGTGCTGCTCAGTGGCGGGCTGATTTGGGGGTATTTGCAAAAATGGGCACAGCGCAACATTATTCTGCTCGGCATCGGCGTCCTGGTCTTGTTCGACGTACGGACGGTAGGCAAGCGCTACCTCAACGACAGCAGTTTTGTCAATAAAAGCGCCATGGAAAGTACTTTCCGCCCGCGGCAGGTGGACGATTTGATTCGCAAGGACAACGACCCGAACTTCCGGGTGCTCGACTTTTCGGAAAATACCTTCAACTCCTCGTTTACTTCCTATTTTCATAAATCCATCGGAGGCTATCACGCTGCTAAATTGCAACGTTACCAAGACTTGATTGACCGGCATTTGAGTAAAAATAACGAGCAAGTTTTTAATATGCTCAATACTAAATATTTTATCCTGCCGGGGCAAAACAATCAGCAACCAGAGGTGCAAATTAACATGGCGGCTATGGGCAATGCTTGGTTTGTCAGCAATGTGCGCATGGTGGACACTCCCAACCAAGAAATTGATGCCCTAAGCGATTTTGACCCTGCTTATGAAGCTATTATACATAAAGAATTTTCGGATTATCTTAATGGTTTTCAAGTACAGTTAGACTCCGGAGCCATTATTCGCCTGACGGATTACAAACCCAATCACTTGACTTACGAAAGTGACGCTGGCCGCGAACAGTTGGTCGTCTTTTCCGAAATTTGGTACGGCCCCAACAAGGGCTGGCAGGCCTACATTGACGGGCAGCCAGTGGAGCATATTCGGGCCAATTATGTGCTACGAGCCATGCGCGTACCAGCCGGAGCGCACAAAATCGAGTTTGTATTTGCACCCAAAACCTACGAGCGCGGCAAGCTTATTTCAATGGTTACTTCATCGGTTATTGTATTGGGCTTGTTGGGTATGACAGGCTTCTACGGCTACGAAGCGTATCAAAAAGCCGCGAACGAGCCACGCCCGACGCCGCCAAGCGACAAGCCAACTTCGCCGACGCCCAAAAAGGCAACGCCTGCTCCTCGTCGCCCTATTGCTAAAGGCAAGAAAAAACGCAAGTAACGCTTTATCTGCGTCTTATGGGGAAAACGGCCGTTGTGATACCGTACTACTTTACGCCGCCGCGCAATGGTGGGCACCACGCAGCCTATGGCTTTTGCGAAGCGCTGGGCCGAGTGCGTGAGGTGGTAGTGGTTTCCAGCCGGGCAAATCCGGTGCAGGAGATGCCTTTTCACATGGAAAGGCTTTTTTCGGAACGGTTCTGCAAGTACTTCAACCCTGCGGTGGCATGGCGCATTTGGCGTTTTTTTCGGCGCGAGCGTATCGAAGTGTGCATTGTGCAGCAGCCTTTTATGGGCGTATTGTTGTGGTGGGTATGTTGGGCTGCCAGGGTAAAATTGGTGGTGTATGCCCACAACATCGAATGGCGGCGCTTCCGTACTATCGGCAAATGGTGGTGGCGCTTGGTTTATCCTGTAGAGCGATGGGTGTATCGTGCCGCTGATCAGGTGCTTTTTATTTCCCCGGATGAGTTGCCGGTAGCCATCGCCGATTTTGGCTTGCGCCCAGAGCGCTGTACGCCCGTACCTTATGGAACGCGACGGCAGGCTCCGCCAACCGACAGGGCCGAGGCGCGCCAGCAACTGATGGCTGCTCACGGCTACCCGCCCGATACTTTTCTGATGCTGTTTTTTGGGCCGCAGCACTATCGCCCCAATTTAGACGCGGTGGAGCGCATTTTACATCATATTAATCCAGTGTTATTACAACGAGCGCAGTTTCCCTATCGTATCATCATTTGTGGGGGCGGCTTACCACAATATTATAATCAATTACAGGATTTCAAACAACATCATATTGAATATCATGGTTTTGTAGCTGATATTGATACTTACATCAAAGCGGCGGATGTAGCCCTGAATCCCATCACCACTGGCGGAGGCGTAAAAACCAAAATTATCGAGGCCATAGCCTTAGGCACTACGGTGGTGTCGGCGCGTACCGGCGCTTCGGGTATAGATGCGCGTGCCTGCGGATCGCATCTTATAATGGTAGATGATATTGATTATCAGGGTTTTGCGAATGCTATAATGCGCTCACAGGCGCAAGGGCCACTGCCAGTACCCACCCTGTTTTATCGTACCTACTCTTGGGATTCTATTATACAAAGAGCAAATATAATTTAATGCTCATTATCCCTTCATGCTTTTATTCATTCAGTGCCCAGTCATATTCTATGTAAGTTACGGTAGCGCTTGGATTTATTTTTACATTACTATACTTATTCAAATAAGCAATAATATCCCCGAAATCAGCTGCGTACCACTCAAATATTTTTGAAATTTGTACCGCGTCGGCACTGATTTTATTATATTTCGAGTTATTAATGAAGGCTTTGGCCTGCTGGTCGAGATATTTACTCAAATTGTCGCCAGTCCAAGCACGATTGAGCAATGGCGGACATGATTTGGCAGCACAGTTTACAGCAAAGTGAATACGGGCATCTTTATATTGGGGTCGTAAAATATCATTTTCGATGCCGTTAAGTGAATAAGTTTTATCGCCTAATTGGACGCGTTTTACATCCCAGGTTTTACCATTATCCAATGCTATGATGCTTTTTAAAGGATAATTATCCAGAATTAGTTTTATAGTAAAAGCATTATAAGCATTAATCCAGTACGCCATTTTTTCGGTGCGCGACCAGTCGCTTTGTATCGGGTGGCTTGTCAACTCATTGAGGTAGGCTTCCAGGGCGGGCATGTCCTGCTTGAAACCTTTGTAGTTTACTTTTCCATCGGTGCTGACATACTTTTTTAGCAGGTCGTTCCAGGCGGCATGATCAGGTTTGGCTACTTTTTCAGATGATTCCTCAGCTACGACAGGCTCAACTATCGGCGTAGTTTCGGTGAGTGGTTTTGGTCTTGGGGCATTAGTTTTCGGTGTGGCTTGGGGTGGAGTAGGGGCGGGTTGGGTCTCTGTTTGCGGTACTTCCGGCGCTGGTTTTTGTGGGGTTGTTTCAGGTGTAAGTGCAACGGGCGTGGCGGGCGCGCTATCAGTTGGCGTTTGCGGGCTGCTTGGTGCACAGGCGTTGGCAAAAAGTAGCAAGGAGCTTGTTGCGAATACTAAAACATGATTTTTCATAAGCGATGTTGTTTACGAAAAGAAACGAAGTAGCGCGGATAAACGGTTGATGAAAGCGGACAAAAAATAGTGCAATTATCGGATAAAAGACAGAAAGGGCTGCCGGTACTTAAAAAAAACACCTACCAGAAAGGTTCTCGCAAAGCCCGCAGAGAAAAAAACACGCAAAGAACGCAAAGGGGAAATTGCTTTGCGCTCTTCGCGTGAAAAAACGCTATGTAAAGCCCCGACTATTTTACAACCATTACTTCAATATGCGAAGGATTGGTTGAATCGAAGTAAATACGATGGGTCGCTTTTTGAAAATCGCTATCGTCCGCTTGATAAATATTTACAAACTTCTGCGGATTGCGATCTACTAACGGAAACCACGAATTTTGCACCTGTATCATAATGCGGTGCCCTTTTTTGAAGGTATGCGAAATATCTGGCATCAAGAAACGCACCTGCTCGATTTTATTAGGCGTGAAAGCCTCCGGTTTTTCAAAACTCTTGCGGAAGCGTCCGCGCATCACCTCGCCACGCACCAACATCTGGTAGCCGCCCATAGGCACTTGCTGGTGCGCGTATTGGTTGGGCGTATCGTCGGGAAATACATCAATAAGTTTTACAATATAATCGGCATCTGTACCGGTAGTAGAAACAAATAAATTAGGAAAAAGCGGCCCGGCCAGCGTCACGTCTTCATTCAGAATATCAGACGCATACACCATTACATCCGGGCGGCGCGCAGCAAAACGCTGATCGTCCGTCATATACTCGCGGGTGCGTGCCAAGTGCACATCTTCGGTGTAAGGCACCGGCTTGTTGGGGTCGGCGATGTATTCATCAAACTGGTTGCGACCCGTCGGCGCGGTAAAAGAGAGTTTGCCATTCGGATGGAAGTAGAGTTTTTGCTTTGCGGCAGCCGCTGGTGGCCAGGCTTCATAAGATTTCCAAGTATTGGAACCCGTTTCAAAAACAGTAGCATCAGACAGGTCAAAATTGCCTTTATCTTTCAGATAATGATTAAAAAAGGGCAGCTCAATTTGCTGGCGATAATAAACGGAAGTAAGGCTTCCAAAGTTTACATTGCCGAGATAATCGCCGTTGCCGCGCGCCCACTGCCCATGAAACCAGGGGCCCATCACTACGCGACTGTCAGCGCCAGGGCTTTGCCGCTCGATGGCTTCATAGACATACCAAGGGCCAAAGGCATCTTCGGCATCAAACAGACCGCCCACTACCAGTACCGCCGGTTTTACATTTTGTAAATGCGGGCGAATATTACGTGCTTTCCAAAATTCATCCAGATTCGGATGTTGCATCATTTCATTCCAAAACTTGATGTTTTTCATGTACTTTTCTGTAAAATTTTTCAATGCGCCGGTACGCAAGAAAAAGTCATAATTATCCGGCGTCGGAAACTGAAAACCGGGGTTGTTTCGGGTCGTCGGCTCCGGTCGTGGCTGCCCGAAGGAGTAATAAAAACGGAAAGCATCCAGCAGGAAAAAAGCGCCATTATGATGGAAATCATCGCCGAGAAACCAATCGGTGACCGGCGCCTGTGGCGACACGGCCCTTAGCGCGGGATGCGCATCGGGGATGGCGGCCGTGCTGTAAAAACCAGGATAAGAAATGCCAAAAATGCCCACCCGTCCATTATTATTATCAATATTATTAATCAGCCATTCAATTGTATCATAAGTATCGCTACTCTCATCAATTTCGGTACCTTTTTTAGCTGGATTATGCGGCCGTACATCGGCATAAATACCCTCGCTCATGTAGCGCCCGCGCACATCTTGATACACAAAAATATAGCCTTCGCGCGCTAAGTGAATATACTGAATAAGCCTTGCGGAATAGGCATCTTCGCCGTAAGGGGCGCAGGAGTAGGGCGTGCGCGTCATCAGAAACGGGTAGCGATTGTTCGGCGCAATATCTTTCGGAATGTAAATAGAAGTAAATAACTTTACACCGTCGCGCATGGATATCATGCGTTCAATTTTGGTGTAATGCGCTCGTACAAAAAGCGAGTCATCCGGATTGACTTGGGCCCAGGCCGTAGCCATCATCAGTAGCAGGAAACAAAACGCTAAGCTGTATTGCTTCCAACGGGTCGAATTGAATAAACGATTTTGCGTTAGCATAATAAAAATAGGTTTCAGGTTTGAAAAATGAGTAAATAAATGCTATTAATGATTTTATTATCAACTGCTTATATTGCGAAAAGCGAATCGCAAATAGCGAAAAGCATTATAATTTACCGAATTAGAGTTACATTACCTCGCAAGGAATCATTATACGTATTATTATTGCCAATAGCTGTGTAACGCAGCCAATAGACATATACATCCGAAGGTGCGGCCGTACCGGCGTCGCGGCCGTCCCAGGCGCCTTCAGGGTTGTTGGTTTGAAACACCATTTTGCCCCAGCGATTAAAAACCTGCATTTCAAACTCCGTAATCATGCAGTTGGGCGGCATCAAAGGCGCGAAGCGGTCGTTGCGTCCATCGCCATTGGGCGTGAAGGCATTGGGCACCTCCATGCGGCAGCATTTAGCATCGAAAATAACCAGTACGGTGTCGCGCAGGGTCAGGCTGTCGGGCGCTGTCAGCACACTCAGGGCATAGCGGCCGGTTTCGGTGGCCATGAAAGTTGGCTCGGTAGAAGTTTCGCCGGTCGCCAAGTCCGTCCATAGGTATTCTAAAATGGAGGGCTGGTTGGTGCTCAGGGTGCGTTCCTTCACTAAGGTTTCTTCGCACTCCATTTCTACAATGACCGGATTTTCGGGGAAAAGCCGTTGCTGAGCGGCTATTGGCTGTAATAAAATGAATAAAAATGCAATAAGACAAGTTAAAAAAGTGTATTTTTTCATAGTTGCATGGCAATTGTTATAAAAAACATGATGTATCGGCTTTATAAAAAGACCTTATTCAGTAAAACGTCAAAATCTTCCGGCGCAATATACGCCGAGTGTTTTCCTTTTGCAAAAAAGCCTTTGTTCTTTTGCGGCAGTTCTGCCGAATCGGTTGTAATTTTATCCCATTACAGATAAAAAAAATAGCATGGTGCAGGAAGTTTTTTCAACTATAGAAGACTGGTTATCAAGTGATAAGCGTTTTGCAGTCGCCACGGTCATTGGTACTTGGGGCTCGTCGCCGCGGCCCGTAGGCTCGGTGTTGCTGGTGCGTGAAGATGGTGCTATGGCGGGTTCGGTGAGCGGCGGTTGCGTAGAAAATGCGGTGGTCAAGTCGGCTTTGCAAGTGCTGGCATCTGGTGTGCCGCAAGCGCTGCATTTTGGCATTACCAATGACGAAGCTTGGGCCGTTGGGCTGAGCTGCGGTGGCAAGTTGGACGTTTGGGTAGAGCCATTTCCGACAGGAGCCGTGCAGGAGCAATTGCTGGCGGCTTTGCGCGCCGATACGGGCGGGCTGTGGCTCAGTCGCTTGGACGAGGGGCATTATGCACCGGTTTTTTTATCACCGGCAGCTATCGCAGAGGCGCATCCGGATTGGGCTTTTGCCTATCCAATATGGCGTGAGCGGCGGAGCCAGGTGCTGGTGGCGAGCGGTGAGCGTTGGTTTGTGCGTGTCGTCCCGCGCAAAAATCGCTTACTCATTATTGGTGCAGCGCATATCGCGGTGGAATTGGTACGTTTGGCGCATCTTTTTGATTTTGCAACGACGGTGATTGATCCGCGCCAGGTTTTTGCTACAAAAACGCAATTTGCCGAAGCGCCTCATGATATGCTGGTCAACTGGCCCGCAGCAGTGCTGCCTACGTTCGAGTTGGATGCTTGGACCTACGCGGTGTTGCTCAGCCACGATCCTAAAATTGACGATCAAGCCCTACATTTACTGCTGCGCTCCGAGATTGGTTACATTGGTGCATTGGGCAGCCGACGCACCCACGAGCAACGTATCGCCCGCTTGCGCGCCGAGGGGTTTTCGGATGCAGCAATTGCCCGTATTCATGCGCCGGTAGGGCTGTCCATTGGGGCACAAGGTGCGCGGGAGATTGCGGTGAGTATTATAGCTGAAATGATTCAATACAAAAACAGCGGCACCGACTGATGGGTAATTTTATTTATTCATAAGTACTTATGATATAACTATTTTAAACGTAAATAAAGTTATAAGCTACTGATTATCAACAGATAAATTTTAGATAATAGATAATAGATTTTAGACCCAACAACCTCTCAACTTCTCAACTTTTAAACCCCTCTCAACCTTTCTAAACTTTTAAACCTTTTTAAACCTTTAAACCCCTCAACTTTTAAACCTTTTCTAAACCCTATTACCCTATTTCCCCTTACTTCCAAGTTACTTTTTTGGTGAATGTCAGCTCCTCAAATTTTGGAGTGTCCTTTACATTAATATTTTGCATGCTTACCCTGCGAACCGGCTTGCTGGCCACGCCCGCTATCTTTACACCGATTTTTCCGGCTTTCCGGATGTTTATGTTTTTTAAGTTAAAATCTTGAAAATCAGGCGGATAGTTGCCACCTCGATAGCTGTGATAATCCATTTGAAACAGGATGCCGTGCTTCGCACAACTGTCTATTTCGATGTTTTTTAAGTGAATATTTTTAATAAAACCGCCCCGGTCGAGATTACATTTAAAATTAATACCGTTATCCGTACTTTTTATGATATAATTTTCAACAAAAACATTTTCCACGCCGCCCGACATTTCCGAGCCGATGCAAAAACCGTTGCCCACCTCGCAGGAAACGGTGCAATTGCGCACTATAATGTTGCGGCTGCCCGGTCGGTTCCAGGCGTCTTGGTCGCGCCCGGCCTTGATGGAAACGGGGTCGTCATTGGTGTCAATCATACAATTTTCAATCAGTACATCTTCGCAGCTATCGGGGTCAATACCGTCGTCATTGGTGGTACCTTTTTTGATTGTCAGGCGCCGAATAGTTACATTTTTACAAAATACAGGATGAATAGTCCAAAAAGGGCTACCCTCCGCTGTAAAATCTTCTAACAAAATATTATTACATTCATAAAATTCTACTAAACTCGGACGTAAGTAATGAGCTTGCCCGTCGCCATCATTTACTCCATCGTTATTTACGTCCATAAAACCATTACCAAAAATGCGTTGCTCTTCCGGCACGCGGTCGTTGCCCATTTGGCGCAGCCTTGGCTTGTCCGCATCTTGATTTTTGCCGTCATTGCCGCGTTTCCAAGCGTACCAGAAGCGCTCCGCTTGCCCGTCGAGCCGCCCCGCGCCCGTGATGGCGATATTATTTTGCTGATAAGCGTAAATAAGTGGTGAATAATTATAACAAACCGTACCCTCCCAGCGCACTTTTACTAATGGCGTATATTTTTCCGGATTTACTCCAAATGTAATAAGCGCATCTTTTTCGAGGTGTAAATTTACATTCGATTTTACATGCAGTGGACCATCGCAAAAATAATGCCCTGCCGGCACCAGCACCCGCCCGCCGCCCGCTGCATGGCAGGCTTCAATGGCGTTTTGAATAGCGGCTCGCGCATCCGATGTGCCATTAGCTATTGCACTAAAGTCATTGATATTGAAGGTTTTATCTTGGAAAACAGGCGGCTGTATGCGCTGCAAAACGGCGTCTATGGCCTTCGGGGTATTCCGAAAACCGGTCTGTGTGGCGCACCCGCACAAAAGTAACAAGCTGATAAAAAGTATGGTATGTTTCATTTTTATATAGTATAAAATACGGGACGTAATAAATCCTTTTTTCCCTGTATGTCGGGGCAATTTTCTGTTTTTTCGTCTTTTATAGTAATAGTAATATTGGATAATCCATAAATCATTTCATGATGCAATTTTCACGCAAGCAGTTTTTGGCAACAGCCGGTTTGGCGCTTCCAAGCTTTGCTTTTTCTACAAAGACATTGGCCGAAGCTAAGGAAACGAATCAGCCAACGGGCGCACCGCAGGTAAAAATTACCGATGTAAAATGTTATGTAATGCGAAAGGCGACTTTCGTTAAGGTGGAGACGGACGCAGGTATCAGCGGCTGGGGCGAGGGCGATCATGATTATGCGCGTATCATAGCAAGGGTCGTTCATGATATTTGCAGACCTTTTATTATAGGTGAAAATCCGTTTGAACACGAATATCTGTGGAATAAAATGTACTTCCAGGGTATCGAGGCGGGCAATACCGGGCTGCTGCCGGGTGCCATTGCTGGGGTGGATAATGCCTTGTGGGACTTACGCGGCAAACTGTTGCAATTGCCTGTCTATCAAATACTTGGCGGAAATAAAGTGGAGAAAATACGCGCTTATGGCTCTTTTGCGCGCGGTGAAAACCCGAAAACCCGCAAGAATGCAGCAGAAATGGCCAAGACCGCCATGGAGTTTGTAGAACAAGGTTATACGACCATCAAAGCCCGGATGCAAATTCGTGAGCATAATATTGATCCTGAACCCGACGAAACGTATCAAATTATAAAAGCTATCCGCGAAGCCGTAGGCGATGATATTGAGTTGTTTGTAGATTATAATAATGGCTATACGTCGGCAAAAGCTATCATGTTGACCAATAAATTATACGAGCATTTTAATATTGCTGCGGTGGAAGAGCCGATTTCGCATCAAAATTATCATGAATTGCGCAAAGTGGTGGATGCCGTGCAGGTGCCGGTATTAGCTGGTGAACACGAGTATAATAAATGGCAATTCCGCGACTTAATTATGATAGGTGGTGCCGACGTGCTAAATACCGATGTAATAAAATGTGGGGGCATCAGTGAATGTAAAAAAGTGGCGATTCTCGGCGAATGCTTCAACCGCAAGGTAATGGTGCATAATGCCCGCCCCACGCTGGCTACAGCTGCCAGCCTACATTTAGTAGCTACGCTCAATAACGCCGCCCGCGTGCAGGAGTACGCCGGCAAGCGCGAAGAACTGGGGCTGTCGCATTTATTTGATAATTATTTTGAAGTAAAAGACGGTTATATTTATTTACCCCAAACGCCGGGGCTGGGCTTGGTAGTAAATGAAAAAGCGATGGAGAGGGATAAGGTGAATTGAACAGGGAAATGTTAAATATGCATTTTTTTATACCGATTTTGTGGTATATCTATTGCTTATGTGACTGGTTTAAGCATATATTTATCTTTGTTTTGACTTCTTATAATTATTCTTTTAGTTTAAAGTATTTCAATATTAGGCACATAAATTTAAACTATAACGTCTATGAAGCAAAAAAGCATTTTGGCAATTGTAATAGGTACTGCTGCGTCTATTGGATTTACAATATGGACGGGGCTACTTGTCAATATTATTTCTGATGTTACTGATAATTTCAAAGTGAAAGACAGAATGAACAGGCTTGAGTCTGGGTTGTATGCAGCACAACAAGCCGTCCCTTCAGAAGCGGTATCCCAACCTAAAGATAGCGAAGCTGTATGTATTGCCAGTATAAAAGAAAAACTAAAGCAGGGGCAGCTGAGTGTGGGCGTATTCAATCACCCAAAGTTTGACTTTAACGAGAAGTTATCTTATGAATTATCGTCCGTTTTGTCTATTGAGGGTTTGAGTCCCTCCGTTTTTGCTGATTACTCAATAGCAAAGGATATCAGGCAGGGATTGGCTCCTTTACATAGGCCCAATACTACTTATTTACTGGTTTTTATTGAGCCGATTTCTGTTACGAAATGCTCGGAAATTTCGGAAAACCCAGTATTCAAAGATAAGATTTGTTATTCTGCCAAAGTGAATATAGAATTTGAATTATTCGATATGGGTTTGAATGAGAAGATGAACTATTGTTCTATTCAGAGTAGTGGCTTTGCTTCCAGTGCGGATGAAGCAAGAAAAAATGCCGAGAAAGAGGTTTTGTCTTTATTCTCTCAATAGTTTTGATTAATGAGTTTTTTACAATGACGTCAATGATTTTTTAATTTTAAGTTGATTCGAGACAACTCAAAAACTTTATAATATATGAAGGGATGTTTGTCAGTATATATCATAATTGCTGCAATGGCAGTAGGAGTGATTATCGTTTCAGTCACCGCTGATTACAGGAGTGAATACTTAAAGTCGAGCGAAATAATTGCAAAGACGATAGTAGCCAGGATGGAAATGAGTGGATTAAAGCGATTGGCAATAGTAGATTTTAATTCTGTGGACAATATTGCCTCAGGTGCGGGTCGCTTTTTGGCAGACCGACTGATTGCGGATGTTACGGCAGTACCGATGTCTATACAGGTAATTAATAGAAAAAAAATGGATCAAATTTTTGAAGAAATTGGATTAAAGGAAGTAGGCGTTTTAGATAGGGAAACGGTTATTGAACAAGGGAATATGATTGGAATTGATGCCATAGTTTTAGGAACGTATAAAGTCACTAAAAATGTATGGGGTACACCCACGAACCTTTCTTTGTCTATTGAATTGATTAACTTGGAAAAAGGAGTGACTGCATATGCAAATACCATAAATATTGTCGGTAAGCATAGTTTTCCTGAGGTTGTTCCCTACTGCGAGTAATTTTTTTTTTGTGAAAATTCAGGAAATAGAATAAACCCCTCACTCCCGCCTATAAAATACAAATCCGTTTTGGCGGCCGATTTCGGTCATGCCGGGCAGGTTTTGCAGTTCTTTTACTTTGGTTATTTTAGTGACGATGTAAGCGGGCTTGTCTAAGGGTTCGTGCAGGAGGCGCTGGATGCAGGCTTCATTTTTAAAGCAACATTTATCCCCGTTTTGGGGGGCGCCATAAAATAAATGCACGTAAGATTTATAGCCATACGCAGCGAGATAGCAATCTTCATCTGCCTTGCTCTTGAAAAATTCGACCGCGGCGCGTTGCGAGTAGCCTTCGATGCGTTTGACAAAAAAAGCGAGCGTGAGCATCACAAACAGGGCTGTGCCGCCCAGCAGCACTCGAAAGCTGGCCATCAGCTGGCCGCGGCGCGTCAGGCGCATGAATAGGAGCATCATTAGTAATAAAAAAATACCGGGTAGCACCTCCCAACCCGTCCAGCGCACCTCGGCTTCGAGATTGGCAAGGGCAAAAGCATCTTTACTAAATAGCGGTTTTATTACATCAATATTTAGTCCAGCATAAGGTAGCGCCAACAATATAATAAGGTACAGTGCGGTCAAAGCCCACAGCCCGCCGCGCATCCAGCCATTTAGCGATAAGCGCCCGTCCATTATTTTGTGTATCACTAATGCTGCTAAAAAACTAAGCGGAAAATAACTTAACGAGGAATAATGAACGATTTTCGATTTTACAATAGTAAATAAAATGAGCACCGTCCAGCATAAAAACTGCATCCAGATTTTAAAATCTTGCCGATGATCGAAGGCTTCGTTTTCCATGCGAAAAAAAGCGCGAATAGCAAAAATGGACATCGGGAAGCAGCCGACGAGCACAACGATAAAATGATACCCCGGAAAGCCCTTATGACCGGCATCGGGAGTGCTGAGCAAGCGGTATTGGTAAGCACTGAACGCTTCAAATTGGTCAATAAAAAACAAACCGTACCAACTGGCCGCCACGGCAAAAGCGATTAAGCTGTAAAATAAAAATTGTGGCGCATGTACATAAAAACGAAAGCGTTGCCACACCCAGTAAACCGCCATGACCAAACCCGGAATGAGGTAGGCCACAGGCCCTTTGGTGAGAATGCCCAAGCCGACCATCAGGCCGCTGAGCAAGAGGTACCACCATTGGCTGCGCTGTAGTTGGATGCCCTCGGTGCGGTCGCGCCGCCAGTAGGCGAGGATGAAAAAATACAGCCCGAGAAAGATAAACAGGTTGAACCAGGGGTCAATGATACCCGATTTGAAATACAAAAACGGGAGTACCGAGCCAAAGTAGGTGCCAGCCCAGAGCAACCCGAAACGACTGTTATACAGGGTTTTACCAATATTGAAAAGTACGATAAGTGTAATGATGCCGCAAATGGCGTTGGGGAGGCGGGCCGCAAACTCGCCGACGCCAAACCCTGCCATGGCTAATGCTTGTAGCCAGAAAAACAGCGGCGGCTTTTCCCAGAAAGGGTCAAAATTGACATAAACCCGGAGGTATTCGCCGAGTACCAACATTTCCCGGCTGATTTCGGCAAAGTTAATTTCGTCCCAGTCAAACAGATGCACCCTGCCCAACCAAGGAATGAAAAATACAGCACCCACTAAGGCTATCCATAATGAATATCGTATGCGTTGGTTCGTTTCGTTCATGTGCTCGAATATTGGTTTGCGACGATAAAGATATAATACCCCGTGTGATTTACGAAAATAGATTTTTTATTTTTTAAAATATTGAAAATCAAATTTTTATAAGTTATTAATTTTTTATTTTGCAAAATAGCCAACCTACAAGCAGTTTGGGGTCTGTTGATAATTTACAGCAATTTAATCCATTGGACGGGTTGCTTTCGCAAAAATGTACCTATTTTTACGCGATACAATTCAAACATACGCTATGAAATTACGTTTTCCAACGCTGTTTTTCCTGTTTTTGCTTTTGGCTGGCTGCAAAGTCAATCATTTGGCAGAAATACAGCCCCAGGCTTATCGAATGTCCGATACCACGGTGGTGGCTGCCGACCTGGAAATCGAACGCATGATAGCACCCTATAAATCGCGCCTCGATGCCGAGATGGAGCAAGTCATTGGCCGGGCGCCAGTCACTATGCCCAAAGCCAAGCCCGAAAGTTTGCTGGGCAACTGGCTCTCCGATTTGCTGTATGAACAATTGTACGCCTACACGAATGGCGAGGTAGATTTCGCTTCGGTCAATTATGGCGGCATTCGCATTCCTACCTTGCAGGCAGGGCCGGTGACGCGCGGCAAGATTTTCGAGATTATGCCTTTCGATAATTTGGTGGTGGTGGTACACGCTGACGCTGCTACGCTTCGGCAGTTCATTGACCGGGTGGCGGAAAGTGGTGGCATCCCAGTGAGCAAACACCTGCGGTTTGAAATTAAAAACGGCAAGGCGCAAAATATTACCATCCAGGGACAACCCATTCAAGAAGATCGTATTTATAAAATCGGTGTTTCGGATTATGTAGCTAACGGCGGCGATGATTGCACTTTTTTTGTAGATAAAAAACGCACCGAACCCGGAAAACTGCTGCGCGACGCCATTATAGAACATGTACAGCAGCAAACGGCAGCCGGCAAAGAGATTAGAGCAGCGCTCGACGGTAGAATAAAGGTGGTACAGTAAATAAAATGCTGCAGTGGGTAATGTAATGTTAATTGGGACAAGGTTTAAAAAAGGTTGATAGGGGAATGGGGTGAATAGGGTTTAGAAAAGGTTTAAAGGTTGAGGGGTTAAAGGTTTAGAAAGGTTTAAAAGTTTAGAAAAGGTTTAAAGGTTTAAAAGTTTAGAAAGGTTGAGAGGTTGAAAAGTTGAAAAGTTGAGAGGTTGTTGGGTCTAAAATCTATTATCTAAAATCTATCGTCTGGCATCTAAAAATCTGGTATCTATCGTTTATCGGCTATTATCTAAAATATAACTATTGGTAATCAATGGTTTGTGTTTTGTAAAATTAATGTGATTACGTTTAGTTGCTTATTTTATTAAAATCGGTGTAAATAAGTAATAGAATCTGCTTGTTGTAAACCGCCTAACGCTGAATTTTATATAATATTACAAAAAAGATTGCTATGAATCGCAGGCACTTTTTGCATACTTTCGGGAGCGGATTGATGCTAACCAGTGTAGGGGCTTTCCCGCTAAGGGCTTTGGCCAACGAGCCTGAGTTGCTCAAACTGACCATTTTGCATACCAATGACGTGCATAGCCGCATCGAACCCTTCCCGATGGATGGCAGCCGCAATCAAGGGATGGGTGGCGCAGCCCGACGTGCGGCGCTGATCAGAAAAATCCGGCAGGAGGAGTCACATGTACTGCTGTTTGATTCTGGCGATATTTTTCAGGGCACTCCCTATTTTAATGTATATGGCGGCGAATTAGAGTTCAAGCTCATGTCGGAAATGCGGTATGATGCGGCTACCATTGGCAACCATGATTTTGACGCGGGCATGGAAGGGCTGCACAAGCAATTGCCACACGCCAACTTTCCGTTTATCAGCAGTAATTATGATTTTTCAAATACCATTATGAATGGAAAAACCCTGCCGTATAAAATTTTTCAGGTAGAGCAGGTAAAAATAGGTGTACTGGCCGTTGGTATCGAACTGGAAGGACTGGTGCCGAAAGCACTTTACGAAGAAACCCGCTACCTCGATCCTGTGGCCAATGCCAACCGGGTAGCAGCCCAATTGAAAAATGATGAAAAATGCGATTATATTATCTGTCTGTCGCATCTGGGGTATAAATATTATGGCGATAAAGTATCTGATATGACCCTCGCATCGAATAGCCGCGATATAGACCTGATCCTTGGCGGGCATACGCATACCTTCCTCGACCAGCCGGATGTGGTCAGCAATCTGGCAGGACGGCCGGTATTGGTCAACCAAGCGGGCTGGGCGGGCATTATGTTGGGGCGCTTAGATATTTTCTTCGAGCGCAACCGCAAAAACCGCTGCGAAAGCTGTCAGAATATTTTTGTAACTGCCGGCAGAAGACAAGGCTAAGTAAGGGGGGCATTTAGCAAGAGTTGAAAAGTTGAAAGGTTGAAAAAGGTTGATAGGGCGAATAAGGGAATGGGTGAATAGGATGAATGGGCGAATAGGGCTTAGAAAGGTGTAAAGGTGTAGGGTATAAGGCCTGCTGAGTGTGGCGAACAGCAAATAGCAAACAGCGAACAGTGTCTCGTGCTGAAGTCTGGCATCTACTATCTATCGTCTATCATCTATTATCTACCTAACAGTTTTATCTGAGTGATAAAAAAGCGCCTTCCCCGGTTTTGCCGCGAAAGGCGCTGCTTGTTTTCATTTGGCAAGGATTTTTTTATAAAATTCTCGAATTGGTCAGTGTAATATCGGCATACTGCCAAGCATTTTCAAATTGCGACCAAACATCGGCGGCTGCGGCGCGCTTGCCTTGCCCTTCGAGTGCTTTGGCTAAACCATGCAGCGCCCAACCGTTCTTCTTAAACACTTGCAGGTCTTCTCGATATGCTTTTTCCGCTTCTGCAAAACGCCCCGCTTCGAGCAGCACAGCACCCAAGTGGTGACGCACCGAAAAGAACCAGTCGGGTGGCTCTTCATAGCCTAACTGATCTTCAATCTCAACGGCACTTTGCAGCAGGCGAATACTTGCTTCGTAGCGCCCTTCTTTGGCAAGGATTTCGCCTTCCAGCACCCGACGCGCAATTTGTAGCAAAGTATAAGTATCATTAATATCCCAGATGGTCACTTCTTTTAGGCTTTCGTCGTTAGCGTGCACATTTAGCGCTGCCAGCTCTACCTTTGCTTGTTGCAAATCGTTTTTACCAAGATACGCCATTCCGCGCGCGTAGCGGCGCACAGCATCAGGGTACTTCATGGCAGGATCAAAATTGCGCATCGCCAAGATTTCATCCCATTTACCAAATTTAATCGCCACGTAATAAGGAATGGTGTAAAAATGCTGTAGCGTACCCCAGCCTGGTTCTTGCATGACCTCGCGGTCGGCGTTGTCCGATACTTTTTTGGCAGCCTGCATGGCTAATTTACTATTGCCCTCGAAGGTGGCCGTAGCCGACAAGAAATGCCAATTGTGCGGATACAATGCCAATGGATACGAGCCTTGAGCGTAGCAAGCCGACAAATACGCGCTGTCAATAGCTACTGCTTTGAGGTTGGCTAAGGTACCTTTGTGGTAGTCGCCCGTGCGAATGTAGGTATGCGAAGGCATGTGCACTAAGTGCCCAGCTCCAGGCACGAGGTCGCGTAGCCGGTCGGCGCTGGGCAAGCCACGTTCGGGGTTTTGCGAAGCCTCCGTAGCATGGATGTGAAAATGCAGTGCGCCGGGGTGATTGGCGTCAAGCGCAATGGCCTGCTCTAACAGTTGCAAAATTTCGGGTGTCCAGGGTTTGGCTTCGCCAGTTTTTTCCCAAAGATCCCAGGGGTGCAAATCCATGATAGACTCGGCGTACATGGCCATGATATGCACATCGTTGGGGTATTTTTGGTGCAATGCCTTCATAGCGGCTGAATACGCTTCATCATAAGCGCTGCGGTCTTCCACAGCTTCTGGCGGATAGCGTTTGCTCATCGCTTCAATGAGGTCGCGCTCTTTGGGCGTCACTTTACTACTAAATACTAACGCTTTTTGAATGGCAGTGTAGGCGCGCGCGTAGTTGTCGGGTTCCATGCCGGCGTTGTAATTGGGGCCCAGCACATAAGCAAATCCCCAGTGGCACATGGCGCATTCAGGATCAATGCGGGTTGCTTCAAAAAACGAGCGGGCGGCTTCGGCGTGATTAAATCCAAAAGCCAGCACCAAGCCCTGATTGAAATAGCGCTGCGCTTCTTCTTGGTTCGTAGTAACGGTAAAGTTCAGTCCTTCCAGCCCGGGTAGCAGGGGTGCCTTTTGCCCAGAGGTGTACCAGGCGATGTCAGTGGTTTTCGATGCACAATACGTGCTGGTGGGGGTTTGAGTAGTTGATTCAAGTGGTTTTTGCTGACAGGCGCTTAGGCATAGCACCCCCATCAACAGGATGAATACAAGTTTCATTAATTGCTCTTTTGTTAATAAATCGGGTGATAATTCAATTCAGGGCGCAAAGGTATAGGGAAAAGATACGTAAGTCAACCTCTTTCCGTCAGTTGTAGTAAATTTTTCGACCAACTACTAAAAAAGAGGGATATATGTCATACAAACATTTCAAAAAGCGTTTGGCTATCATTCAACGTTTGATAATTAATATGATATTGCTCCATTCTTTGCAACAAGGCATCGTAGTCAGCGTATTGCTGCACCTGAATACCAACGAGCGCAGGGCCGGCCTCGCGGTTGTGTTTTTTTGTATATTCAAAATGGGTAATATCATCGGTGGGGCCGAGCACATTATTTAAAAATTCGCGTAAAGCGCCCGCCCGTTGCGGAAATTTTATGATAAAATAATGTTTCAGTCCTTCGTATAATAAAGCGCGCTCGCGGATTTCCTCGGTGCGCATGATGTCGTTATTACTCCCGCTAATAATACACACTACCGTTTTGCCTTTTATTACATCTTTATAAAAATCAAGTGCCGCAATGGTCAGGGCGCCGGCTGGCTCTACCACGATGCCTTCTTCATTATACAATTGTAATATCGAGGTGCATACTTTTCCTTCGGGTACTAATATTACATCATGTACAACGTTTTGGGCAATGGTAAATGTTTTTTCGCCTACCTGTCGCACCGCTGCGCCATCTACGAAAGTATCAATTTTTTCCAATGTAATAATGCGGCCTGCCTTGAGCGAATCATACATGGCCGGAGCGCCTGCGGGTTCTACGCCAATGATCTTGGTTCGGGGGCTTAGCTGCTTGAAATAACTGCCCAGTCCGGCAATCAATCCGCCGCCACCAATAGGTACGAATACATAATCAATCGCCTCGGCGCAGTCTTCCAATATTTCCAACCCAACGGTACCTTGGCCTTCTATAACGCGCTCATCATCAAAAGGATGCACAAAAGTTTTGCCGTGGGCGGCTGCGTCCTGCTGCGCTTCCCGATACGCATCATCAAAAGTATCACCGGTGAGTATTACCTCCACGTTGTTTTTACCAAAAAGGCGTACTTTATTTACTTTTTGTAATGGAGTGACCGCTGGCATATAAATTTTTCCTTGCACATTTAGTTTATGGCAAGCAAAAGCCACTCCTTGTGCATGATTGCCCGCACTGGCACATACTACGCCACGCGCCAGAGCTTCCGCGCTCATGGTCGCCATTTTATTATATGCCCCGCGAATTTTATACGAGCGTACTACTTGCAAATCTTCGCGTTTGAACAAAATTTGCGCGCCATAGCGCTCGGAAAAAGCAGCATTGTACAGTAGCGGCGTTTGCTCGGCCACCCCCCGAAGACGCACTTTGGCTTTGTAAATATTTTCAACGGAAATAACAGGCGTGGACAGAGCTGGGTTCGCCATCATTGTTATAATAATATTTTGATAGGCACCGGCCAAAATAAAGGGCGGATATAACCGATTTTTATATGAAATTCACTGATAATCAGTCATATCCGCCCGAATTAGCCTGTTGTATTTACACTTCAGCTTTTACTTCCTGGCGTTCGGGCCGCAGGCTGCGCACCACCTTGCCGGCCTGCCACATTTCGCTTTCGCGGAGTTCGCGGAGTTCTTCCTCTAACTTTTCGCGGTAGTCCGCTTTACTATTAGAATCAATAGACTTTTGCGCTTCATTTCCGGCAGCTACACTGTCGTACAATTCAGTAAATACGGGCGCTACGGCGTCACGGAATTTGTTTTTCCAGTCCAAAGCGCCGCGTTGGGCCGTCGTCGAGCAATTGGCGTACATCCAGTCCATGCCGTTTTCGGCTACCAAGGGCATTAAGCTCTGCGTGAGTTCTTCCACCGTTTCGTTGAAAGCTTCGCTGGGCGAGTGCCCGCGCTTGCGCAACTCGGTGTACTGCGCTTCAAAAATGCCTTGAATGGCTCCCATCAGCGTGCCGCGCTCACCGGTGAGGTCGCTATATACTTCTTTTTTGAAATCTGTTTCAAACAGATAACCAGAGCCAATGCCCACGCCAAGGGCCACTACGCGCTCCCAGGCGCGGCCGGTCGCATCTTGAAAAATGGCATAGCTGGAGTTCAGTCCGCGGTCTTCCAAAAACATCCGGCGCAGACTCGTACCCGAGCCTTTGGGCGCTACCAGAATCACATCTACATCTTGCGGCGGCACAATGCCCGTGCGCTCTTTGTAAGTAATGGCAAAACCATGCGAAAAATACAATGCTTTGCCCGGTTTCAGGTGCTTTTTGATGGTTTCCCACTGTGCAATCTGCGCTGCATCCGAGAGCAGATACTGAATAATATCGCCCCGTTCGGCTGCTTCTTCAATCTCGAAGAGCGTTTCGCCAGGCACGAAGCCGTCGGCTACCGCTTTGTCCCAAGATTTGGACGGGTAGCGCTGCCCGACAATGACGTTGAAGCCGTTGTCGCGCAGGTTGAGTGCTTGCCCCGGCCCCTGCACGCCGTAGCCAATAATAGCAATAACCTCGTTTTCAAGCGTGGCTAATGCTTTGTCTAATGGAAATTCTTCGCGGGTGACGACATTTTCTACCACACCACCGAAATTCAATTTTGCCATGATTTTAGATTTTTTAACAGCCGGGCATTAGCGATCATACGCTGTGCATACCCGACACTTTTAAATTGAAATGATATTTTATGCAACCATTATACTTTAAACGCAACTATGACGATGCTTTTGCAATACGAAATTAGCCCTTTCTGGGAATTACAAGTTGTCATCCTTCGGTTTTTATAAAATAAGGACATAATTTTCTGGTAGTAAAAAAGCAAATTTTAAAATATTGAAAATCAGAGTTTTATGACTAATGTCTGTTGGCTGTATTTCGTAACAATACATTTTTTTGGTGTACAATGCGTGCCCGAACCTCCTATTTTTGATGTGTTAATCAATAAAAACGAGCAATTATTATCAATCATTACAATGCTAAATAAATACAGTCGAACCATTACGCAGGATGATACGCTGCCCGCCGCCCAGGCGATGTTGTACGGAATTGGACTGACCGATGCGGATCTGAAAAAAGCGCAGGTAGGCATCGTAAGCACCGGCTGGGAGGGCAATACTTGCAATATGCACCTCAACGATTTGGCGAAAATCGTAAAGCAAGGTGTGCAGGCTGCCGACCTGGTGGGCTTAATTTTTCATACCATTGGTGTGAGCGACGGCATGAGCATGGGCACCGAGGGGATGCGCTATTCCTTGCCTTCGCGCGATTTGATTGCCGATTCTATCGAAACGGTGGTGGGCGCGCAGTGGTACGATGCGGTGGTGGCGGTCACTGGCTGCGATAAAAATATGCCCGGCGCTATGATGGCTTTGGGGCGGCTCAATCGCCCGTCCATATTGGTGTATGGCGGTACGATTAGTCCGGGTTGTCATGCCAATAAAAAGTTGGACATTGTCTCGGCGTTTGAAGCATTCGGACAGCGCAATGCCGGCAAAATGGATGAAACCGAATTTCGGGGGGTGGTGCGCAACGCCTGCCCCGGGCCGGGCGCTTGTGGCGGGATGTACACCGCCAATACAATGGCTTCGGCTATTGAAGCGATGGGCATGAGCCTGCCGTTCAATTCGTCCTATCCGGCAAATAGTGCCGAGAAAACCGCTGATTGTCAACGAGTTGGGCAAGCGATTTTGAATCTTTTAGAGCGCGATCTCAAGCCCCGCGACATTATGACCCGCGAGGCGTTTGAAAATGCTATCACGGTAGTGACGGTTCTGGGCGGTTCTACCAATGCCGTGCTGCACCTGATTGCCATTGCCAAATCAGTGGGCGTGAAGTTAAATCTCGCTGATTTTCAGCATATTAGTAATAAAACACCTTTCCTTGCCGATTTAAAACCCAGTGGCAAATACGTAATGGAAGACCTGCACCAGGTGGGCGGCGTGTCGGCGGTCATGAAAATGCTGCTCGCGGCGGGCTATCTGCACGGCGATTGCCTGACGGTGACGGGCAAAACCATTGCGGAAAACTTGGCAGAAGTGCCCGATTTGCAGCCTAAGCAGGATGTGATTCGCTCGTTGGAGCAGCCGATTAAAGCTACGGGGCATTTGCAAATTCTGTATGGCAATCTGGCCCCAGAAGGTGCGGTGGCGAAAATTACCGGCAAGGAAGGATTGCTTTTCAAAGGTAAAGCACGCGTATTTGATGGCGAAGCTGCTGCTAATCAGGCAATTACCAATAAGAAAATTCAATCCGGCGACGTGGTGGTCATTCGCTACTGCGGCCCCAGAGGTGCACCAGGCATGCCCGAAATGCTCAAACCTACCTCTGCTATTATGGGCGAAGGATTGGGCGACAAGGTTGCGCTCATTACCGACGGTCGCTTTAGCGGCGGCACGCACGGCTTTGTGGTGGGGCACATCACCCCCGAAGCGCAGGCGGGCGGTTTGATTGGATTATTACAAGATGGTGACGAAATTATAATTGATGTAGTAAATAACAACTTGCACACGACATTGGATGAAGCGGAAATTGCTAAACGCCGCGCCACTTGGCAGCCACCGGCTATTAATGCTCCACAGGGCTGGCTGCGCAAGTACGCAAAATTAGTTTCCTCAGCCAGTGAAGGTTGTGTAACGGATGAAATATAGTGTGAATAGGTTGATGCGTTGATATAACCTTTCAACGATTCAACCTCTAAACCAATAGCAATGAGCAAAAATTTCACTTTGGAAAACGCGCCGGTACTGATGGCGGAGCCAACAATTACGGAAACCATCACTGGGGCAGAAGCGATTTTACGTTGTCTGCTGGCGGAAGGTGTGGACACCATTTTCGGCTATCCCGGCGGCGCCATTATGCCCGTGTATGATGCGCTTTGGCACTATCAGGATCGGCTGCGGCACATCCTGCCGAGGCACGAGCAAGGCGCTATTCATGCGGCGGAGGGCTACGCGCGCGTCACCCGCAGGACGGGCGTGTGCATGGCGACCTCTGGCCCTGGCGCAATGAATCTGCTCACAGGCTTGGCCGATGCGCTGTTGGATTCGACGCCGGTGGTGGCTATTACCGGACAGGTATTTTACCATTTGCTCGGCTCGGATGCCTTTCAAGAAACGGACGTGATCAACTGCACCTCACCGGTGACGAAATGGAATATTCAGGTGACGAAAGCTGCCGATATTCCTGCGGCCATGGCCAAGGCATTTTACATTGCTAATTCTGGGCGCCCTGGCCCCGTGCTGGTGGACATTACCAAAAACGCTCAGGTCGAAACCTTTGCATTTTCTTATCAGCGCCGGCCACTCATTCGCAGTTATCATCCAAATCCTAAACCCGACCCCGAAGCGCTTCAGGAAGCCGCTACGCTCATTAATAGTGCGCAACGCCCGATGATTTTGGCGGGGCACGGCATTCAAATTGCACACGCCCAAGAGGTGTTTAAAAAATTTGTAGAAAAAGCTGGCATTCCCTTAGCGTGTACCATTCATGGCTTGTCGTCTATTCCGTCTGATCATCCGCTGCACATGGGCATGCTGGGTATGCATGGCAACTATGGCCCCAACGTGCTGCAAAACCACTGCGACGTGCTCATTGCCATCGGGATGCGCTTCGACGACCGCGTGACCGGCAATTTGAGCAAATATGCTAAACAGGCCAAAGTCATTCACATCGAAATAGACCCTTCGGAAATCAGCAAAAACGTCTTTGCGCACGTGCCCATCGTGTCGGATGCGCGGGTAGCGCTGGAGGCCCTGCTGCCTTTGGTCAAAGAAAAATCCTACCCAGACTGGATCGCTGAATTCAAGCGCCACCACGCTATCGAATACGCCAAAGTGATTCAAAAAGACACCCAACCCACTGCCGATGGGCAGATTAAAATGGGTATGGCGGTGAAGGAGGTATCCGACCAGACCGAGGGGCTGGCTATTGTGGCTACCGATGTCGGGCAGCACCAGATGTCAGCGGCGCGCTATTATTGCTATCGCGGTACCAATCAGTGGGTATCGAGTGGTGGCGCGGGCACGATGGGCTACGGCTTACCGGCGGCCTTTGGTGCGAAGTTGGCCAATCCTGAGCGTGAAGTCGTTGCTTTTATTGGCGATGGCGGTTTCCAGATGACCATCCAGGAACTCGGCATGTGCGCCCAGTGGAATGTTGGTGTGAAAATCGTATTGCTCGACAACAATTATCTCGGCATGGTACGCCAGTGGCAACAGTTGTTTTTTGAGCGGCGCTACTCCTCGGTAGAATTGCAAAACCCCGATTTTATAAAAATCGCCGAAGGCTTTGGCGTAGCTGGCAAAACCATTGAGCGGCCTGAAGAACTGCGCGCCGCCGTAGCCGAAATGCTCATGCACGACGGGCCCTACCTACTGCACATTCGTGTAGAAAAGGAGGAAAACATCTTTCCGATGGTACCGGCGGGCAAAGCCGTGGACGAAATTGTATTGGAATAGCTTAAATGGGTTATAAGGGGATAGGGATATGGGGTTATATGGATATAGGGGAATAGGAGGGATAGGAACCTCTTTATCACTCTATTTCAAGACGAGGCAAAATCACCCTATCACCCCATTTCCCAATCCCCCCATAATCCTCTCAACCCCTTTTCAACATGAACGAATACACCATCACCGTTTTTACCGAGCACCAGACCGGGCTACTGTCGCGGGTGGTAGCCATTTTTACGCGGCGGCATATCAATGTGGAGAGCCTCACCACCTCGCAGTCGTCTATGCCGGGCATTCATCGCTTCACCATTGTAGTCAACGTGACCGAAGATATGGTAAAAAAGCTGGTGGCCCAGCTCGAAAAGCAGGTGGACGTTGTGAAAGCCTTCTACTACGAGCGCGAAGAGATTGTGTATCAAGAGATTGCCTTGTACAAAGTACCCACCAGTGTATTTATGAACAACAACCGCGTAGAGCGTCTTATCCGCGCCCACAACGCCCGCGTGCTGGAGATCGAGCAAGAGTACATTGTGATAGAAAAAACCGGGCAGGAGCACGAAACCGAAGCCCTATTAGCCGAACTCAAAGAAATCGGCATTTACGAATTTGTACGCTCGGGCCGCATTGCCGTCGTCCGCCCGATGGAGCAGCTGAGCAAGTATTTGCAGTCTTTGCGGGTAGCGGAGGAGGGGTAGTGGAAATATAATAATTGGGGTCAGAGCGCTATTGGGTATTTAGCGATTTTTATATATTACAATACGTTTTTTTCTTGAATCTTTCATACCTTTATATGGCGGATATTTATATTGCCTTGTTATATGAATGCCACCTTTCCCAAGCCTCGTCCAATTGCTGTGCCGATGCCACCCTTGCGCCCTAATAACGGTAAGTACTTGCTTTTCTGCGCGATTGCCTGTATATTGGGCGTAGTTTTGTATCTGCGCATGGGGGCCGATGAAGGCGAGGAAGGCTGGCGTTCCGTAGATTTTATCGAAGCAGACGAGGTAGGAACACCTCAACTGACGGAAGCACGTCGCCGCAAGCTTGAACGCGAATTAGAAAAGTTGCGTAACGCTGAGCAGTATGCTTTAATAGCTGCCAAATCAGGTTATTATCCCTGTTATAGTTGTCCAGATACAACGCATATTTTATTGTACCCTGGCGAGGTTTGGAAATATGGTGTGACGGTGGGGGGAGAAAAGAGGCGATATGGACAATCCTTGACCAGACGTGGTTTGCTGTATCTTCGACAACTTACTGGCGAGGTGCAGGTTTGTCTGGAGGAAGAGAAACGAAAAATTTATCAATATGCTATTTTGCCAGAGAATTTAAAGCGACATAAACCACTCAAGCGCCCACCTGGCAATAAAGTGGACAGATAAATAAAAATACAGGTAATGAAAAGCGAAGCAATTTTTTTTGCACCCTTTATGTTTTCGGGCATTTTGAGCGAGGAGACACTGCAAAAAGTGGCTTTTCCAAATAATAACATGCTAGAGCAGACGCTCAATGCTCAGTTGCAGCTCGACCAATACGGCACAGGAGTGCATAGTATTGCCTGTGTTTTTATTGCATTACCGCCACCTGATAATGGCATCCACGATGAGACACTTATTTACCGACGCCGTGAAAAAGAGGTGTTTGCCCAAGTTAAAATCCCCTATGATTTGGTAGCCAGTTATGATGCCGATCAGGTATTGCAATTAATGGCGACTACCTATCTGCAAGCACTGGAGCGGTTGGATGAGTTGCGCATCCCGAATTTTGACAGCGTACGCCTGGCACAAGATGTGCAGCGCTTGTTTGAGACGCAGGGATGGCTGGCACGGGAAACAGCCTAATCCCCTCGCAAGTGCTCAAGAAATAATTAGAAAATTTGCGCTGAATTTCAGAACTTTGTTCCTACCTGAAATCTGTAAAATAATCCGATTATGAAAACCACTTCTGTTTGGTTGGGGCTTGTTGGTATAACCATAATAGCCTGCCAGCGCGACGTCCAAAAAGACAATGCTATGCAAAATCCGGTAATTCCGGTGACGTACCCGACGACCAAAACCGTTGATCAAAACGATGATTATCACGGCAATAGGATAGTTGATCCCTATCGTTGGCTGGAAATTGATACCGCCGCCGAGGTGGAAGCTTGGGTCAAAACTCAAAATGAGGTCACTTTCGGCTATCTGGCGCAGATTCCCTATCGGGCACAAATTGCCGAGCGTTTTACCGAATTATATAATTATCCTAAATATTCAGCCCCCTTTCGGGAAGGCGATTATTACTTTTTTTATAAAAATGATGGTTTACAAAATCAGCCGGTTATTTATTATAAAAAAGGATTGGATGGCGAGCCTACTGTTTTTATTGATCCCAATCAACTATCGGCGGCGGGCACTACGGCGGTTGCCTTACTCGGCGCTGACGACGCAGGGCGCTACATGGCTTACACCATTCAAGAGGCAGGCTCCGATTGGCAGCAGATTCGCATCATGGAAATCGCTACGCGCCGGGAAATGCCCGATGCGCTGCGCTGGGTGAAGTTTTCTGGGGCTTCTTGGCATAAGGACGGCTTCTTTTACAGCCGCTACCCGGAGCCGGCCAGAGGTGCTGAGCTTTCTGGCAACAACCAGTATCACTCGATTTATTATCATAAATTGGGCGACGAGCAGCAGAAAGATAAATTAGTATTCCGGGATGAAAGCAATCCTAATCATTATCACTTTGGCGGTGTAACCGAAGACAAAAAATATTTTATACTTTACAAACAGCCGGGCACCGACGGGTTTGCCACTTATTATAAAGACCTCGAAAAAGACGGACCTTTCACCGCGCTTTTTGATGGGTATAATCATAAAAATGCCGTAGTGCATAATATTGGTAATCGCTTTTTAGTACGCACCGATATTGATGCCCCTAATTACAGATTGATAGAAGTGGATATTAATCGGCCGCAGCCCGCCAACTGGCGCGAAATCATCCCGGAATCCGAGCATTTATTACAAACTGCTACTACCGGCGGCGGTAAATTATTTGCTAATTATTTAGTAAATGCGACCGACCGTTATTACCAAATGAATTATGATGGTAGTAATAAAAAAGAAATCGAGCTGCCCGGCCTCGGCAGTGCTGGCGGCTTTGGTGCAAAAGAAGATGATAAGGTGCTGTTTTACGGATTTACTTCTTTTATTTATCCGAGTACTATTTTTAAATATGACCCGGCTACCGGCAAGTCCGAGCCGTTTTTTGAATCCGAATTAAAGTTTGATCCAGCCGATTATATCGAAAAACAGGTATTTTATACTAGTAAAGACGGCACGAAAGTGTCCATGTTTTTAGTGCATAAAAAAGGGCTGGCGTTTAATGGTAATAATCCGACCTATCTGTACGGTTACGGCGGGTTTAATGTCAGCATGACGCCTGGCTTTAGTGCCTCGCGGCTCATTTTGTTGGAAAACGGCGGCGTGTATGCCATGCCCAATCTACGGGGCGGCGGCGAATATGGCGAAGCTTGGCACAAGGCGGGTATGCTCGACAAAAAGCAAAATGTTTTTGATGATTTTATAGCAGCCGCTGAATATTTGATCGCAGAGAAATATACTTCCAGTGAAAAGTTAGCAATTTCGGGCGGCTCCAATGGCGGCTTGCTCGTAGGGGCAGCCATGACCCAGCGGCCCGAGCTGTTTGCAGTAGCTTTTCCGGCGGTGGGCGTGCTGGATATGCTGCGGTATCACAAATTTACGGTGGGCAAAGGCTGGATACCGGAATACGGCTCCAGCGACGATCCTGAGCAGTTTAATTATCTGATTAAATATTCGCCATTGCATAATTTAAAACAAGGCGTGCAATACCCGGCGACGATGATTACTACCGCCGATCATGATGATCGAGTGGTGCCCGCGCATTCTTTCAAGTTTGCGGCGCAGCTTCAGCAGGCGCACCTCGGCGACAATCCGGTGCTCATCCGCATCGAAACGCAGGCCGGGCACGGCGCAGGCAAGCCTACTTCCAAAATAATTGAAGAACAAGCGGACATCTGGTCGTTCTTCTTTTATAATACCAACGCGCCAGTGAAATATGCGACTAAAGGGTAGGTAATGGGGTGTTGTTATTGGTTAATTGTTAATTGTTAATTGTTAATTGTTAATTGGGGTGGTTTATATGGATATTGGGTTCAAATGATTACATGCGTAAAAACGAACCCGTAGGGGTAATATAATTATAAGGATATAAATAAGGCGAATTAAACCCCAGCGGGGTGATATATTATACGAACACGTGTCACCCCATTGGGATTCAAAATCATTGATTATCAATTATCTATAAATTTTTTACCCTTTCGGGGTTAACTCGATATTCGCATGGTTTATAATTATTTACACTTAAAATAATCATGATTGAGTGCTTGTGTAATTATTTATATTGCAAACAGCAAACAGCACTCTTTAATTAAAACCGCTAAATATGCAACAAAAAATAAGTTATCAGTTGGATCGGATGGATAATAAACTGCAGCAACTATTAGAAGCGCTTCGCCCTTATTCCGATGAGACCCTAAACCAGCGCCCGGCGGCAGGGCAGTGGTCGGTTTTGCAAGTGATGCATCATCTGCTACTTACAGAAACGCTTTCGCTGAGATACGTACAAAAAAAGCTCAGTTTTCAGCCGAAGCTAAAACCTGTTAACATCGTTACTACGCTGCGTGGAGCGGCGCTGCGTTTTTATAATCTGTTGCCTATCAAGCTGAAAGCACCCAATAATGTAGGTGATCCGAGTTTGCCGGAGCAATCGTCGCTGGGTGAAGTGGCCCGAGACTGGCAGGGGCTGCGCAATGATTTACGCGATTATTTGCAAACGCTGCCGGAAGATATTTTTCGGAAAGAAGTGTATCGGCATCCTTTGTCTGGGCGGCAAAGCTTAGGCGGGATGATTGATTTTTTTGATGGGCATTTCGATCGGCATCATAAGCAGATACGAAGAATTTTGCGCAACTTGCCAAAGGATTAGCCAATCAACATACCAGCAATAACGGCGGTCAGAAAACAAGCAACAGTACCGGCTATCAGCGATTTGACGCCCAGTTCGGTCAGGTTTTTGCGTTGCCCTGGCGCTATGGCGCTGATGCCTCCAATTTGGATGCCAATGGACGCAAAATTAGCAAAACCGCAGAGGGCATAGGTAGCAATGATTACCGAGCGAGGGCTGAGATCGTTTTTGATACCTTCCAGCGCTGCGTAGGCAAAAAATTCGTTGAGGGTGGTTTTAAGCCCCAATAATTGCCCCACCAGCATGGCATCTTGCCAGGGTGCCCCGAGCAGCCAAGCCACCGGCGAAAATATTACACCGAGTAAATATTGAATATTAAAACCTTCAAAACGGCCGTTGGTAGATGTAACGACATAATTATTTAGCCCGGTCCAACTGCCAATAAAATGCACACAAACATAATTAAACAGTGCAATTAAAGCGGTGAAAACCAATAACATCGCACCCACATTAATCGCCAGCCGCAGCCCATCGGTGGTGCCGCGCGAAATAGCATCTAATGCATTATTACCTACATCCTGCTGCGGAATATCTAATTTTTGATGCTCCAAATCCGTTTTTTCCGTTTCCGGATATAATATTTTGGCAGCCAGAATAGCCGCCGGCGCCGACATAATAGAAGCCGTTAGTAAATGGGTAGCAAACATTTGCCGCAGAGCAGGATCGCCGCCGCCCAGAAAGCCGACATACGCCGCAAACACCCCGCCCGCAATAGTAGCCATGCCGCCCGACATGAGGCAGAGCATCTCCGAGCGCGACATCCCTTCGAGGTAAGGTTTTACGACCAATGGAGCTTCTGTTTGTCCGATAAAAATATTGGCGGCAGCCGCTAAGCTCTCGGCACCGGTGATGCGCATAGTACGGCTCATTACCCAAGCGAAACCCTTGATAATCAGTTGTAAAACGCCAAGATAATACAGCAACGACGACAGCGCCGAGAAAAAGATAATCGTGGGCAGCACCTTAATGGCAAAAATATACCCCACAGTGAATACATCGCCCGTAGCGCCATCCTGTATTTGCACTACTTCGGGCCAGTTGCCGAGTACAAATTTGGTGCCTTCTTCTGTAAAATCGAGGAGAATGACAAAAAAACTGGATATAAAATCGAAAACCTTGCGCACCACCGGCACTTGCAGGATGAGCAGCGCCAGCACCAATTGTAAGCCCAGCCCGATGCCCACTAAGCGCCAGTTGATGGCTCGCCGGTTATTGCTCAATAAAAAACAAATGCCTATCAGCGCTGCTATGCCGAGGATGCCGCGTAGTATTACCATTTCCAAGATTTAAAAAAGACTGATTATCAATTTCTTGCCTTACGCTTTCCAGGTAGTGATGGGCACGTCTTTCACCACAAATTGCAGCGTTTCTTTCACGCGCTCTTCCATTAATATCATTTTGCCTTTCAGCAAATTTTCCAGCACATTGTCCTGCGGATGGCGCACCGCAATGACTTCCAGCCCTTTATCTACCTGCACTTTGAAATCTTTTTGCAACATAGCCACAAAGCGATCCACCTTGTCGTCTATTTCCAAATCGGTCACGCACACGCTAAAGCTAATGGCAGAGTTTTGCATCATATTGACCATCAAACGCAGGTCGGCAATCATTTGAAATAAAGTGCTAAGATGATGCTCGGCTACAAAAGAAAAGTCGCGGGTAAATATTTGCAGCATGGTCTGGTTTTTCTCTACCGTAATAATAGGCGGATAGAGGTCTTCCACATCACTAGAAATGTAAGTACCTTCGGCTTCCGGATTAATAAATGACTTGACGTATAATGGAATATTTTTATTTTGTAATGGTTTGATGGTTTTCGGGTGAATAACTTTCGCGCCATAATACGTCATTTCAATAGCTTCTTTATACGACAGCCGGTCGAGTTTCACCGTATTATCAAACAAACGCGGGTCGGCATTCAGCACACCGGGCACGTCTTTCCAGATAGTCATGCTCTCGGCATCGAGGCAAAACGAGAAAATGGCGGCCGTATAATCCGAGCCTTCGCGGCCCAAGGTGGTGGTGAAGTTTTCGCGGGTCGTACCGATAAAACCCTGTGTAAGAATAAAGCCTGGCTGCTCGAGCATTGGTTTTACAATACGATTGGCATTCTCTTGCGTCTCTTCCCATTGCACCCAGCCCTCGCGGTAAATATCGTCGGTCAAAATGACATCGCGCGCGTCGAGCCATTGCGTGGGCAAGTTCACGGTATTCAAATAAGCGGCTACAATGCGCGTGGACACCAGCTCCCCGACCGACACAATCTGGTCGTACAGGAAGTCATAATTGTCGTGTGGCTCTTCTTCCAGCACCCATTCTGCTTCGGCATTAAATAAATCATTTACTTCGGCATAAATATCATGTTTTTTATCAAAAAGCTGATCCATGATATCATAATGATGCTTTTTAACCGCATTTAATAACTCCCAGGCTTTGCCAGTCTTCGCAGCGTGTGCCGCCACCACTTCTTCCAGCGCATTGGTGGTTTTGCCCATCGCCGAAACGATAATTACAATTTTTTCCTCCCTGAATTGTTGCAAAATATGCGCAACATTTTTTACACCCGCGGCATCTTTCACCGAAGCTCCGCCAAATTTGAAAACCTTGATGATTTTCTTCATTTCAGTAAACGTACAATTTTGGTTTTTAAAAACTTGCGTCTGATAAAACGAGCGGCAAAGTTACACGATGAAAAGCATTTCTGCTATCTTTTTCGGGCAATTATCGTTTTTACTATTAAAAATACGCTTACAGCCGCCAGTTTACGACAATCGAATCTGCTGCCAAAGCCTGAAAAGCACCACGCTGCCCGCCACCGCTACGCCGGTAGCCCACCACGCCGCCGAGGTATTGTTATAAATCCAAAAACCGGTACTAAATAAAGCGGCATACACCGTGATGCAGCCAATGAGCATGCAGGCAATTTCGAGCGGCAGCTTACCTGCTTGTATTTCAGTGGGTTGCAGGGTGCCTTCGGCAAGTGCTTTACGCAATACGGGCTGCCAACCAGCGCTGGCGGGTTTCACCATTTTATAAAATTGTAATAATGTATCATGATTTGTGGGGCGCGTAAATAAAGTAACCGTTATCCAGCCTACGGTTGTAATTAGTACACCACTCACCAATTTGATATGATCTGGCAGCAGCGCAAAGCCTAATAACCGGTTATGCACAAATTCAAAATATAATGCAATGGTAAATGAAATAATCATAGCAGATAATTCGCTATATGCATTGATGCGCCACCAAAACCAGCGTAAAATAAAGATTAGCCCGGTGCCCGCCCCAATTTGCAATAGAATATTAAAAGCCTGCAACGCATTGCTCAAAGCCAGCGCCAGCAAGGCCGCCAGCACCATGAGTAGCACGGTAGAAAGCTGCCCTACACGCACCAATTCGCGCTCGGTAGCTGCCGGTTTTATAAAACGTTTGTAACAATCATTTACTACATAAGATGAGCCCCAATTCAAGTGGGTGGATAGGGTGGACATCAGCGCGGCGATGAGCGACGCAATAACCAAACCGGTAAGGCCGCGCGGCAGCTTGGTCAGCATGGCCGGGTACGCTAAGTCGTCATTAATCACCGAAGTACTTACTTTCGGGAAGGCCGCCTGCAGCGACGCAAAATCCGGGAACACTACAATAGACGCCAGCGCCACCAAAATCCAGGGCCAGGGCCGCAGGGCATAATGTGCTACATTGAAGAGCAGCGTAGCGCCCACGGCGTGGGTCTCGCTTTTGGCAGCCAACATGCGCTGCGCGATGTAACCGCCGCCACCTGGCTCTGCTCCGGGGTACCATACGCTCCACCATTGCACCGCCAGCGGTATCAGGAATAGGGGAATCAATAGTTTACTATCTGTAAAATCGGGTAGTAAATGCAGCTTGCCGCGCACGTTTTCGTGGGTGAGTAAGGCCTCGAGGCCGCCTACTTCCGGCAGATTGACAATCACTACGGCCGCCGCTATTGAGCCAATCATAGCCAACCCAAACTGAATAAAATCTGTGATAATGACTCCGCGCAAACCGCCAATGGCTGAATACACCACCGTGACTAAAGCCACTAATAGCAGCGTTTGTACCGGCGAAATGCCCAGCATCACCCCGCCGATTTTAATACCTGCGAGGCAGACCGTTGCCATGATTATAATATTAAAAAAAACGCCCAAGTAAATAGCCCGAAAGCCCCGCAAAAAAGCTGCCATGCTACCGCTGTAGCGCAATTCATAAAATTCGATATCGGTGAGCACGCCGCTGCGTCGCCAGAGCCGCGCATACACAAACACCGTGAGCATACCCGTGAGCAGAAATGCCCACCAAGCCCAGTTGCCCGCCACGCCATTTTTGCGTACAATGTCCGTTACAAGATTAGGCGTATCTGCCGAGAAGGTGGTAGCTACCATAGAAACACCGAGGAGCCACCAGGGCATACTGCGCCCGGAGAGAAAAAACTCTGCGGAACTTTTGCCCGAACGGCGCGCCACCAAGACGCCCACCGACAGTGAAATAGCAAAAAAAGCAACAATAATTGCCCAGTCTAAAGTCGCAAGATTCATGTTTCGGGTTGGTTTCAATCGTTTAAAAAGTACGGATAACTAATTATACTGATTTCAATAACACATGATATATATTTTGTTAAGTAAATAGTTTGTTGTCAATTGATTAGGTTGTTAATTATGCTATTAGTTATTCGCTGTTTGCCATTCGCTACGGCATCTGATAGTAGATAGACTATAACGACATTTTTATAAATTATCCGCCAATATATTTTAAAGCTTCGTCAATTAAATGCTTCGTTTGCTGAAAATCTTCTATACTTTTTAAGACCAGTTCAAAATCGCCAGTGCCAAAATGCCCGATTGTTCGCATATCTCTTCCTTGCGGAGGCATCGGCGATATTTCATCTGGATTCAATTTCAGATAGAGCGTTAATTTATTTTTATAAGTTTGAATGCAAGCAAAGTTCTGGCTGGTTTTATACGCAATATAATGTTTTTTTGGAGCTTCTTCAATAGATGCATCCAGATTGATAATATAGTCCCTCAATTCTGTAAATAAGCCTTGTAGGTTTTTATTCAAAACTTCAATGTGCTCGTCAATGGTGTAAGTTGCAGTTTTTCGAGTGATAGCCGCTTTTTTTCCGGCTTCTACCATCACTGGGTTTTTTTCGTTCTCGTTATCTTTTTTATATTCCATCATTCTTGCACGTCGATAAACTTCATCTATAACAAGTATCCCGTTTTCATATAATTTATACTTCCACAATTCAATATTGGCTCCCATTGCCTGCACTGCATGCAAGTCATATTTTTTGTACTCTGGTGCTAAACAAATCACTCGGACATCCGCCCAGTCTATTTCGATATTGCTGCCGAGAGCCTTGTTGACTGCTATCTGAAAATCTCCTTTGTGGTCTTTTATCCAATGTAAATAATAAAGACTTTGGTTAATAAGCTCGGAAGAAGCCACTTTTTTGTATTCTATGATAACGGGATTATTATCTTCCGAAAGGGCAAGCGTATCAATACGACCGGAATGAATGTTGCCGGTAGAGAATTCAGTAGCAACGAGTTGGCAATTAAAAACAGTAGTCAAATTTTGTTCTATAAGGCTTTGTAAATCTTTTTCTAAGCGAAACTCCGTAGGTTTTATTTTTTTTACCTTATTTTCTTTAATTTCAAAAATCGCCATAATCAAAACATTAAAAATATCATAATATAAATTTCCTGCCCGACAAGCTACAAACTTTTACCGAAAAGCGGCTGTTTTTTCATTCAAAACAGCGTTCAGAAAGATCAACGCTTCCTTTCTACTTGGACGCTTGCTACCACGGTTATACCTACTGTCAAATTTACACTTTTATTGCTCGCCAAGGCTTCTTTCCATCAGCCGGAGCAAGCCTACGGTTTTGGGCTGAATAATAATTTCAATGCGTCGGTTTTGGGCCTGGCCGCTGCTGCTGGCGTTGGAGGCGCGGGGTTGAAATTCGCTACGCCCATTGGCGGATACTTGGTTGGCTGAAATGCTGAAATCTTTGGTCAGTACGCGGGTCAGGGCGGTGGCTTGCGCGGTGCTGAGTGCCCAGTTGTCTTCATAAGTGCGGTTGCGGGGCTTGCTGTTGTCGGTATGTCCTTCCACGAGCATATCTACATTAGGGTTATTTGCCAATAAGGGGCCAATGCGGGCGATGATGTCTAAGCCTTTGCGTGTGAGGCGGTCGGTTCCGGGAGTAAACAGGACGTCGGTAGGGAGTAAAACAGTGGCGCGCCCTTCGACAAATTCGGACTTGACACCTTCGGCATCGAAGCCGCGCAGGCTGGTATCTAATTGCACAAAAAGCTCCTGCAGCAGTTGCCGGCGTTCTTGCACGGCGGTTTGCAGGGTCGCAATACGTTGCTCGCGGCGTGCTAAGGCATCGGCGGTCTCCTGCAAATTGCGGTTGAGCTGCTCGATTTCTGTGGAAGAGGCGGAGGACAAATTGCTCATACGCGCCCGCAAGTCCTCATTTTCAATGCGGAGATTATTGTTGATGTATTCTAACCGGCCGTTGGTTTGGCTAAGCTCGGCGGTGCGGTCGGTCAATGCCTGCACCTGGGTTTTGGAGTCGCTCAGTTCGCTGCGCAATACAGTTTCACGGGCTTCGGCGGCCTGGCGCGTATCGAATTCAAGCAGGTATTTTTTTTTGGCAACACAAGACCCCAACAACAAGGCCACTGAGGCAAGGAGTAGTAATTTTCTCATTATAATATTGTAATAAAAGTGAGTATAAAATGCTACAAACCGAAAAGTGACAGGGCTTTACCCAACCTGCCACTTTTCAGATTGCAAGATGCGCTACCTTATCTCAGGCGAAAACTCGAAGAGCCAAGAATGCCAAAATCTGCATAAACCGTAGCGACGTAGGTGCCCGATTTCAGGCGATCTTCTACCGGATAGACAAACGACAGGCGCTGTGCACGGCTCAGGTTGACTTCCTTAGTTTGTTGTGCTTGTATTTGCAAAGGGCTGCCGCTGGGCGTCGGGATATTGGCGCTGACCAAGGTACCACCGGTGGGCAATAGGCCGCCATTCACGTCGGTAAGCACCAGATACAGGGTATGCGTTCCTTGAAATTCTTCTGGCAGGTCCACCAAATCGAAACCGATATTGATTTCGCGGGTGCGACGGGCCTTGGCGGTCAGTTTGTCGGAGCGAGTTTCTACATCCACCCGGAAGGCCTGGGCCTTGATACCAGCGCGCGTGAGCTGGGCTACTTGGTCTTGCAGGGTTTGATTGAATTTATTGAGATCCGATACCTGCGAAGTTAACTGCCCACGCTCGGTGGTCAGTTGTTCATTTTCGGCGGTCAGGCGTTCGTTTTCCGAGCGGAGTTGCTCATTTTCAGCTTGCAACTGGCCAATGGCGCCTTCCAGCTCGCCTCGGATTTGGCGCAACTGATTGATTTCGCGGCGCAAACCTTCCGAAGAATTGACCGATTGGGCCCGAATCTGCCGAACGGCTGCTTCCTTTTCGTCCACTAATTTTTGCAAATCACTTAATGAACCCTGCAAATCCTCGTTTTCGGCGCTGGCTATTTGCAATACGTTTTTCAAACTGTCCAAGTCGCGCTCTAAGTTGGTGCGTTCTACTAACAGGGCGTCGCGCTCGGCGTTGGCTTCTGTGTATTCATTTTTCAGTTTGCCCCGGCTGAAAAGTAGAATAGCCAAGGCAATCAGAGATAATACAAATAGTACCGTTATCACGGTGGCGTAGTTTTTCAATCCTTTTTCTGTACTCATCGTTGGTTTTGTTTAATGCTTTTGCGATTTTGCTGCCAATTTAATAACATTTTTGCTTGCTGAAATATTTTGCATAGCAGTTGCTTTCTATTTGTGAAACGCAGAGATTAGGTTGAAGTCACATAAAATCTTTTTTCACACATGAAAAATATACCTTTGACGCCGAAAGGGCCCGTTTTTTCGAGGATTGTAGCTGGAGTAATGAAATGGGGCGCCTGGGGCCATCAACTGAATACAGCGCAGATGCTTCGCTTGATGGAACAATGCGTCGAACTTGGCGTAACGACCTTCGACCACGCCGACATTTATGGGCATTACACGACCGAAGCGGAGTTTGGGGCTGCTTTGCAAGGGCAGCCAGCCTTGCGCCAGCAAATACAGATTGTAACCAAGTGCGGTATCCAAATGATCACGCCTAACCGGCCGCAGCACGCCATTAAATCCTATGACACCAGCATTGAGCACATTTTGTGGTCGGTGGAGCAGTCGCTGAAAAATTTGCGAACCGATTATTTGGATTTGCTCTTACTGCACCGACCGGATTTTTTATTGCACCCGGATGACGTGGCCAGCGTTTTTACTCAATTGCAAAAAGAAGGCAAGGTGCTGCATTTTGGCGTATCGAACTTCACGCCGCCGCAATTTGAGCTACTGCACACACGTTTTCCGTTGGTTACCAATCAAATAGAAGCCAGTTTGCTGCATTTGCAACCGTTTACAGACGGTACGCTCGATCAGGCGCTCCGGCACGGGTGCCGCCCGATGGCTTGGTCGCCGCTGGGCGGAGGGGCTTTTTTTGCGCAGCAAAAAGATGAACGGATAAAGCGTGTTCAGGAAGTTGCGAATCGGCTGGCTGCCAAACGCAGCGGCGCTACGCTCGACCAAATCCTGATTGCTTGGTTGTTGTTGCATCCGGCTGGCATATTGCCTGTATTGGGCACCGCCAATATAGAACGGGTGAAGGCGGCCGTAGCTGCGCTGCCCATTGCTTTGACGCGTGAGGAATGGTACGAATTGTGGCAGGCTTCTACTGGTAAGGAAGTGGCCTGAGATTTAGCGGCAAAATCGTGTCCTTTAGCGTTTCTAAAATCTTGTTTCGCTGGCTGCCAAAAAGTTGCTATTTTCGCGTGTTTTTAAAATTACACAATAACCAGAACTTGATTTATGGCGCTCATCAAATCCATTTCCGGCATCAGAGGCACTATCGGCGGCGCGGCTGGCGACAACCTCACCCCGGAAGACATTGTAAGCTGCACGGCGGCATTTGGTGCCTGGCTTTTGCTCAACCGGCGGCAGCCCAAAGTGGTCATCGGACGCGACGGGCGCATTTCTGGCCCAATGGTTAGTAGCTTGGTTGCCAATACTTTACAAGCACTGGGCATCCATGTGGTGGACCTTGGGCTTTCTACAACGCCTACGGTAGAAATGGCGGTGGTTTGGGAAAAAGCGGGCGCGGGCATCATCCTCACGGCCAGCCACAATCCGATGGAATGGAATGCGCTAAAATTACTCAACGACCGAGGCGAATTTATTTCGGCAGCCGATGGCACGGCTTTTTTACAATTGATAAACGAAGGGAAAATTCAATACGCTACTATCGAAAATCTTGGTACTTACCGCACCGCAGAAGGCTACATCGGGCGGCATGTGGATGCTATTTTGCAACTGCCCCTCGTGGATGCGGACGCCATTCGCGGCAAGCGTTTCAAGGTGGTGGTGGACGCTATCAATTCGACGGGTGCGCTGGCGGTGCCACATTTGCTCAATGAATTGGGTTGCGAAGTAATCCTGCTCAACGGCGAAATCAACGGTCGTTTTGCCCACAATCCCGAACCCCTGCCAGAAAACCTGCGCGACTTGTCGGCGGCGGTGCTGAAAGAGCAGGCCCAGCTTGGCATTGCAGTGGACCCCGACGTGGATCGGCTGGCTCTGGTTTGTGAAAATGGTGCCATGTTTGGCGAAGAATATACTTTAGTAGCCGTAGCGGATTATGTATTGCAGCATCAGCCTGGCAATACCGTGTCCAATCTGTCCTCTTCGCGGGCGCTGCGCGACGTAACCCAACGGCACGGCGGCGAGTATTACGCGGCGGCGGTCGGTGAAGTAAATGTGGTAGAAAAAATGAAAACCGTTAATGCAGTCATTGGCGGCGAAGGCAACGGCGGCGTGATTGTGCCAGCATTGCACTACGGCCGCGACGCGCTGGCGGGCATTGCCTTGTTTTTGTCGCATTTGGCGAAAGCCGGCCTCAGTATGTCTGAATTGCGCGGGCGCTACCCGAACTATGCCATGATTAAGGATAAAATTGCCCTCACGCCAGCAGTGGACATGGAAAAACTGCTGCAAACCCTGCACGAGCAATACCGGCACGAGGAATGCACGACCATTGATGGTCTGAAAATTGACTTCCCCGACGGCTGGGTGCACCTGCGCCAGTCGAATACCGAGCCAATTATTAGAATTTATGCAGAGAGTACAACTGAAAGCCGCGCTCGGGAGTTAGTACAAATGATTCGCAAAAATACCAGCATCGCGTGATTGCATTATACTATTTACGGTTTACAAAGTCCGATTTACGATTTTTAAGGTGTTGAAAATCAGAATTTTAAACCCAAGTAAACACGTCGCGTTCAATTGAAATCGGTATTATATCACAATAGATAAGCAAGGCATTTTATAAAATTTGGACAGGCAGTTTTTTTTAAAAACAGGATTGCAATAAATAAGCAATGAAATATTGTTAATTAATATAACTTTTATAATACTGATAATAAGTTGATTATATACTTTTGTACTAAAAATGATTTTGTCTGTCTATTTACATTTTGTAAATGTATTTTATAACCTGACCGACTATAAACCTATAAAACATTAGACGATGAAACAAGTATTTTTTGACAATGCGGCTACCACCCCTATGCTCGACGAAGTGATCGAAACCATGGTGGATGCGATGCGACAAAACAACGGCAATCCTTCGTCTATACACGCCGAAGGGCGCAGGGCGCGGGCGGCTGTCGAGCAAGCGCGCAAGCAAATTGCCAAACATATTGGTGCTTCCATCGGCGAGATTTTCTTCACTTCGGGCGGCACCGAATCGAACAACATGGCTTTAAAATGTGCCGTACGCGACCTCGGCGTGCAACGCATCATCAGCGCAGCTACCGAGCACCATTGCGTGTTACATTCATTAGAAGCCCTCACCCGTGAGCGAGGCGTAGAAGTGGTTTTTGTTAATTTGGAGCCGAGTGGCCGCCCCGACCTGTTGCATTTAGAACAACTTTTGCAACAAAGCGACCGCAAAACCCTGGTTTCGCTGATGCACGCCAATAACGAAATCGGGGTGATGATTGATCTGGATACGGTTTCTTCGCTGTGCGTAACATACGGGGCTTATTTTCATTCGGATACGGTGCAAACCATGGGCTTCTTCCCGATGGATGTATCCAAAACAAAAATCAGCTTTCTGGCGGGGTCGGCGCACAAGTTTCACGGGCCGAAGGGCATCGGCTTCATTTATATCAACAGCGATAACCTGATTCAACCTTACATTGACGGCGGGGCGCAGGAGCGCAACATGCGTGGCGGCACAGAGAATTTGTACGGAATCATCGGCTTGGCCAAAGCATTGGAATTGGCTTACGCCAATGTAGAAACCTGGCGGCCGCACACTACCGCTGTACGCGACTATCTGCGCGCGCAATTACAAGCCAACTTTCCGGATGTTTTGATCAACGGCGACCCCGACCAAGGGCATTACAAGTTGTTGAGCGCATCGTTTCCGCCCTCTTCCAGGTCGGAGATGCTGCTGTTCAATTTAGACATTGCAGGCATCCGGGTATCAGGTGGCAGCGCTTGCAGTTCTGGCTCGAATGTCGGTTCGCACGTCATTGCAGCTTTGCCGGCACATCCGCAGGAGTACACTACCATTCGCTTTTCACTGTCGCATTTGAATACAAAAGAAGAGGTGGACTTTGTGGTGGAAAAATTAAAAACCTGTCTGATTTAAGAAAACCAGACAGGTTTGCGGCAAGCGAGGCAAGTTATTCAAAAAACTTGTTCAGGCTTGTTTATCAGTTGAATATCAACTTTTCGGTGATAATACCCTGCGCGAATCGCATTTTTACAACATACATACCGTTTGGCAAATTCCCCCGGTAAATCGTATGATTGCTATCCTTCAGGTTAATCGCTGATTTTACCATACGGCCGCTCAGGTCGAATACCTGCACGTCAAGGATCGGATGCTCCAACGAAGTCTGAATGCGCACTTGCTCATAAGCCGGGTTTGGCATCATTTGTAATTGTACATCTCTGGCCGATAGTACCTTTCTTGTAGAAGAAATGCCCATCAGATCGCAGCCCAGATTGAGGGCTATGCAAGCGCGCGGCGCAAAGTAAGCCATGATTGTATCCATGTACAGGCGAGCGCGTACCGGATCGGGTGGGCCAGCTGTTACTGCGCCGGGGTTGTCCGGTGCATAGAAATCCCAAGGTGAAGACTCAGTCGGGTCTAAGCGAGGCAGCGGCGCCAAGCCCTCGCGGCCGCCATTGCGGGCGCGCATAGACACCGAGATGGGGTCAATAAAATCAGCACTTTCCCACATGGCATTGTTGCCGAGGCGGGTTTGCTTGGTAGCTACTGCGCTGCTGCCGCATACGTCCACTACGGGGAGGTTGACGGGCGGGGGTACGTTCAGTACTGCGCACTCATACGGCGCAAAGGGGTCAGTAGGCACATGGAAAGACACGATAGGCACTTGCCCTGGATCCATCCAGAGGGTATCGCCCATAGCGCCGCCCATGTTTACAGATAGTTGATAATCAGAGGAATAGCCCACATGATTAGGGTAGCACAGCGTATCGTTTGCCGGGAACGGATAAGGAATACCCGGCGGTACTACACCTACCGAGGTGCCATAGATATCACCATTGATGGCTTCGACTACCATTGGGAAGGGATTGCCGCCTATATTTGCAATAAACTTGGGCAGCAACACCTTATTATATTCGTCGAGGCTGGCTGTGGCGAGCGTAATATACCCGCCCGTACCGATACCCCAAAGTGTGACGCGGGTGCTATCCACACCAAATGGGTTGCTTTCTTCGGCTACCGAGCGCTTCATAAAGCGAACGGCCGTGCGGGCATCCTGCACCCCGCGATAGGCTGCATTGATAATGCCGAAAATACGGTCGCTCTGGCTGGGGGCGATGGGGTTCCAACCGAGGCGATAACTCACCGCTGCGGAGACATAGCCCATTTTAGCCAAACGGGTACATACTTCCACTACAGTCGAATCCTTTCTGGTACCGCCGGTGCCACCGTTTTGCGGAAAGGGCAGAAAGTTGCCGGTATGGAAAACTAGTACAACCGGGCGTGCATTTTCAGTATCGCCCACAGGCTGATACACGTCTAAGCGAAGTGCCTCTGGGATAGCCTGCCCTGCTACTTGCAAAGCCAATGCAGTGGCATTCACACCATAGATAATGTCGGTTTGTACATTTACTTCCGTGAAAACCTGATCAATGTAGCGCCGGTTCTGGGCTTGGAGCGACAGAATTGCGCAGAGCAAAAAGAGTAGTAGAATGTTGACTTTTTTCATGTTACGTGTGTTTTTTTAAAAAATCGGATTGCATTTATTTACTTGCCTTTTCCTTCGTACAAAATCGAGAAATAGCCTAACCGGCCGATGCGCGGGCCGCCGTAGGTCTGGAAAATCTGATTGTTCATCAGGTTGGAAGCTCCCAGTTTAAAGGTCGTATTGATGCGCGGCGAGCGCCAGTTGATTTGAGCATCCAGCAGGTCGTACGACGGGATAAGCCCGGTGAATTGCGGTGACCCTTCAAACAGAAAACCCTCCTGCCATTTGTAGTTGATGCTGAAGCCTGCATTGCGAATGCCGCCGATTACTACATCTCTACCGGAAAATCCAATATTGAACTTGTGCTCCGGAGTGTTGAAAGCTGGAATAATAGGGTCGTCTAAGTCAGAATTGAGTCGGTTAAAAGAATAGTTGGCCGATACCTGGAAGTAGTCGGCAAAATAATAGCTCGTTCCGATGGAAAAGCCCTGCGTTGTCACCTGATTAATAGAATTGGCGGCAAAGCGGAAGGCTTGTACGTTGGTTGGTAAATTCAATGAACTGCCCTCGTCAAAGTCGGCGGTTAAACCGATATTGAAACCCAGAAAGTCATCGTAAAAGCTGTAGTAGTAGCCTGCGTCGAGGTATAACTTGTTGAACAAAATGGTACGGTAACCCACTTCAAAGGTTCTTACTTGTTCCGGTTTTACTGGTGCTACATCGAAGTAAACTAAGCGTTCGCGGTTCAGGTCTTCGCGGAAATCATTGAAAGATTCCAACGTAATCAAGCTATCGGCGCCATTGAGATTGCCCGCCAGAATGGCCCGCCCTACGTTGAGAAACAGGTACTGGTCGGCCAGCGTCGGATTGCGTAAGGCGGAGGAGAACGAAGCTCGGATGTAGTTACTGCCACTGGGGTTCCAGACCAACGAAGCGGCTGGCGTATAAATCAGGTCAAAATTCTCATTTTTGTCTATACGAGCCGTAGCGCTGGCGCGGAGTTTCCGATCGAAAAACTCTTTTTCAATGCCGGCGTACAAGCCAAATTCTTGGTTGCGAATGCGAATGCCCGCTGTATCCGAAAAAATAGTGCCTTCGGTATTGGGACGGTAGAAACGCATATTGCCGCCAACGGTAATGACTTTAGTCCAGGTGGGTTCAAATTTGTACTCCCCGTGCACATGATAGAGCGCGGAGCGGTCGAAAAAGCGTGTGCCTTCGCGTTTGTCGCTCGATTTATTGCTGGTAATTCGATTGAAAGCTTCTTCAAACTCCGGGGTGCCCGGGCGCAAGAAATCGGTCGTTTCCGGGTTGCGAATGTTGCGGCGGTCGGCGGCGTTGGCGGTTTCGGTATGCCAGGCGCGCAGCGAATCCCGGAACTGTACATTCCAAGCTTCGGCAGCCGCAAAGTCGAAAGTGGGTGGGAAGGTAGAAAAATTGAGCTGTGGATAACCGTTTTCCCGAATACGCGGTGCCACCCGGTCGCGCCAGTACTGCGTGTAGTCCTGCGACCAAAGCTCGTCGCTCTTGGCGGATTCTTGTAGCAGCAAGGCTGTGAAGTAGGGGTCGTAAGAGCGCCCGGCGTCTTCATTGGTAGCGTAGCCCCGCAGGAAAAACTTACCTTCTTTACGGTATTCGATTCGGTTTTGGAAAAACAATATGTCCCGCAAGCTGAAGCGATTATCGCCTTGATACACCGTAGTGCCGCCGCCCATGCTGGAGGATAGAATCAACTCCGGCGACTCCAGCCCTTTCGAAGGATTGGTGCGCAGGTGCATGGCCACGTTGGTTTTGAAATTGCGGGTGTTGTAGTCCACCAGATCAATTTCGCGGTAGCCGGGCCGGTGCCACACGCCGAGCCCTGGAAAAGTCCAAGGTGGCGCAGTAGAAAGATCATTCAGCGAGAAGTATTCATCGCCATATATATTTACTGCATCAAAACGGCCGGGATTGTCCACGCCGGTCAGCGTTCCGTCCACTGGGTCATAGTTTTCGGCTTCCCAGTCATTGGCGCGCATCGCCGAGAAGTTGAATTTGTAAGCCAGCAGCTCCTGCCCCTCCTTGTTTTTAAGCACTTGCGCCCAGCGGGCAGACACTTCTACCAGGTTGCGCTCACCTACTTTCACCATGCCGCTCAGTCCTTTGTGTAGAAATGGGTTTTTGGTTTCCATACTGATGACGCCGTTGAAAGCGTTGGGTCCATAAAACGCCGAGCTGGCACCGATGATCAAATTGACCCGGTTGACGTCCAATTCCGAAGAACCCAGAAAGTTGCCCAGCGAGAAGTTCAGCCCCGGCGATTGGTTATCCACGCCATCAATAATTTGTAGCGAGCGCACCGGGCTGGTGCTGTTGAAACCACGCGTGTTGATGATTTTGAAACCGAGGCTCGCCGCCGTCAAATCCACATCTTTCAAAGCGCCTAAGCCATCGTAAAAATTGGCGGCCGGAGTTTCTCGGATGCCAATGTTATCAAGGGTTTCCATTGTCAGGGGTGATTGCTGCTGCCTTTCGGAAATCCGTCGGCCGGTCACTTCTACCGCTGCGATGGTGATGGCATCTTCCAACAGTTGTATGCGCAACCGGTCGCGCTCGGATTCGACTACGACTTCCTTTTCGGCATAACCGACGTAGCTAACCACTAAGGTGATTGGAAAACTTCGGCTGGTTTCTATCCGGAAGGTTCCGTCATAATCCGTGATGGCACCTTCGGCCGTGCCTTTAATCACTACGCTGGCGCTGATGAGCGTTTCGCCGGTTGCACCGTCCAGCACAGTACCTCTTATAACACGCTGCGCATGAAGGGTAGATGCCGTTGCTGCGATTAGAATTATATTCAGTAAAAAGGAGTAGAATAGAAATTTCATACCTGTTTTTCTGCGCTGGTTTAGTAATTATTCGTTTCAAAAAGGCAAAATAGTGATTTTTATAGAACGCTTAACATTCCGGTAAAAAAAAATTAACGGCTTTACCTAAATGCTGACATTTCTGCAATATTTGAGAATGATTTCTGAACTCTGGTGGCTTTTTTTTGGCAGACGATTATAAAATTTCAAAATTTGTGTACCCTTCGAATCTTTGTTTTACCAAAAATCCTTATATTTCGCAATTATTTCTCGATAGCCTCAATTATCCTCTTATCATCCCATGTCATAGTGTTTCCTTGAGTACCAAAACCGGTTAGCGAAACCCTTTATTTGTTGACCTAATAAACATAAGAGAGCGTGTTGTACAAAGTAAAACTCAAGAACGCCGATGACGTCGTGTTGTTGGATGACAAGGTGTACGATTATTTGACCAACGACTCGTACCTACGGAAGATTGGCTTTTTGCAAAACCTGCGCAAACACTCCAGTGGTTGTGCCGTTTTTCAAAAAACATGGAAAAAAGCCGACGGGAGCTACAAAACCGAGACCATCTATCTGCACAAGCTGATTGCGGAAAAGTTCCTCGTTGATGAAAAGACCTCCGCCAATAACTTAGTGGGTGCCAAAAATGGCAACAAACTCGATTGCCGGCTCGAGAACATCATCTACCGCTCGCGCTCGGTGGCCAGTCGAAAGCGCAAAACCAGCAGCCGCGTGGGTTACACCGGCGTGTATAAAGAGCACAACCGCTATCGAGCTGTTATTTCGGTCAATCGCAAATCCATTCACATCGGGATGTTCGCTACGCCCGAAGAAGCGGCGCTGGCTTACAACAAAAAGTCGAGGGAAATCTACGGCGATGATGGAAAAATCAATATCATCAATCCGCGCAAAAAGCTGAGCCGCCGAAAAACACGACCGGAAGATGCACAGGCTTCCTGACCATCAGGCATTTTTTTACCTTATTATAAAGGTGTTTCAATTGTCCCGAAAAATTCTTCGGGCATTGCGATGAAAATTATCCTGCATCTGGGTGCCGTCGAAAAAAGAGCCGTTGATTTCATTCGGCGCGTTGCGATAGAGTTGTAATTCCCACTGTGGGTTGTTCAGCTCGCCGATGGCGTTGGTGTGCAGCAGTTGAAAATCGCCGGGCGCGAGGGTAGGGTTGTAAAAGACAAACTTCACATTGTTCTGGCGGGTAGCCGGAAACGCATTGTAAGTCCAGATTTCGTAAGGAGGCGCCGAGGGTTCATCCTCGCGGGTTTCAATGTCAGAAGGTGCGCCGTACTTGAGGAAAATGTACCCCCGGTCGGATTCAAACCCATAGCGAAAGCCCGATTTGAACTGCTCGTGTACGGCCCGGGCCACCTCCATGTATTTGGCGTAAGCCGTCTCCGGGTAGTTGGGGTGCTGGCGTGTCCAATAGTTAAAAAGGTATAATCGCTGCCCTTGCAGGTTTTTGTCGCGCAAATAAATATTGACCAATTCTACATCGCCGGGCGGTATTTTCGGAGCCAATGCACGCAAGCTGAATTCGAGCGCGGGCGCGTCTAAATGGGCTACAAATTCGTCCGAAATTTCTAATTTGGCGAGTTCCTGGGCTTGCAAATAAGGATTGCTACGCTGAAAAAAGGCTGTTCGGCGGCTGAGCAGTTCCTTGTGGCGGTCGCGTACTTCTACCGACAGGTGATAATTGCCCGATGGCAGTTGGCTGATGTCCATTTGCAGCAAAACAGGCGCGCGGGGCTGCGGTGTCAAGCGTTTGTGACCAATGGCTAAGGTTTGCCGGGAGTTGTTCTCCACTTTTTCAATGGCGTAGCTCACCATAAAATCTTCTGTCAGCACCTCGTCGGTGTGATAAATTTCGTGATAAAAAGATAGCGTCGCCATGTTTTTGCTATAAAAATGTAGCGGCAGGGGCTCCATCAGGATTCCGTTTTTCACAAACGGATGCTCGGCTATTTCGGTGCGTTGATAAGAGGCAAGTAATTGAATATCAGATTGTTGAATGCCGCTTGGAGTGTAATCTACCCGCAGGGGCATCCGGTACTCGCGCACCTGGTCGGGGCGATGGGCATCGCGCAATTCTACCGTAAGCTGATAGGTGCCATTGGGCAGCGCATAGCGTTTCAAATCCAGGAAATCGAGCGGCTGGGCGGCCACCGGGCTATGCAGGGTGTATTTGTCAAATTGTACAATCTGCTCCTGCTGCTGAAAAAACAAGACCACTTCCACCTGCGCCTGCTGAAGAGAATCCTGCACCGGTGCAAAAGTTAACGTTGGCCCGGCGAAGTAGAAATACACCTCCACGTAGGGCTGGTCGCCACTTTTGAAAGTAGCGCAAGACACCGCCGCATCTAAGGCGCAGGTACTATGCCCGATCAACAACCCAATGAATAGTAGCCATACTGTCTTCATATACCGCATTTTTGATGGCGCATGCCCAATGGCGGAGGGTGTAGCCGCACCGTGATGGCTATTGAAACAGCTCTTCGGGGCTGGCATTATTGCCCTTGCCTAAGGTAAACCGAAAGGCGAAACCCTGTATTTCGGTGGTCATCACCAATTTTTCACTACTGATTTCCAGCACATTATAGTCGCCTTCAAAGCGAATGTTGCGCTGAAGCACTTTCTCGCCCTTTAGCTCATACATCCCTTCTTCGGGCACGCCGCTTACATTGGTCATCAGCTTGCCGTCGGGTGCAAACTCGAAGTACAAATCCGCCAGAGACTCCGTTGGGCGGCCATTGCGCAGCGCTTCCTGCACTTCCCAGCGTCCGACAATCAGTTGGGCTATCTCGCTATTGTCCTTGCGGCAGGCTGCGAACACAGTCAGCACCAGCAACAAGCATAAGATACTTAATTTTTTCATACGTTTCAAATTGATTTTTCTATGCAAAACTACCATTTTTTGCACAAACGGCTAAACGTTCTTTTGAACGCAGGTATTGGCAAGGAGTTCATTTTTTGAAAAAAAAATGTAACTATTTAGCACTCGCCTTCGGCGGGTAGTGAAAAAGAAAAAAAGCATGAATTGGCAATCAAAAAATAATTGAGTTGGAACTACCTAAAACGATAGAATCCTGCCATGTTCTGATCAATAATCTATTGGCGATTATAGAACATCAGCAACGTCAGATTGACGAGTAAAGTCGTAGGGCAAGCTGAATCCGTACGCATCCCGGCGCACACCAAAGAACTCAGCGATACTAAGGTGGAAAATGTCATCAAGCTCATTGAAAAATAGAAGAAGATGACGATGTTATTAATGTTTTCCACAATATGGATATGGGGGAATGATACGGTTTTTAATAAAGTAATGTATGGTTTCTATGATGTAATACCGTACTTATTTACTCGAAAAATGTGTAAGTAGTTAGGTGTAATATTTTTATTGTAAAAAATACGTAAATAGCTGATTATCAAAAAGTAAGGCTTGTACAATACATGCCAGATGCCAAATTTCAGGACGGGACACTGTTCGCTATTTGCTGTTTGTTGTTCGCTGTTCGCTGTTCGCTGTTTGCTGTTTGCTGTTCGCTGTTTGCTGTTCGCTGTTTGCTGTTCGCTGTTTGCTGTTCGCTGTTCGCTGCACAGTCAGTAAGCGTTATATCCTCAACCTTTCAATCTCTAAACCCTTCTAACCCTTTCTAAACCTTTCTAAACCCCATTCCCCCATTCCCCCATTCATCCCATTCCCCCATTCATCCCATTCCCCCATTCATCCCGTTCATCCCATTCCCCCCCTTCCCCTATTAACCAATAACAATGTCCCATTCCTTATTCCCTGCCGCCACCTTGCGGGCGCTCCTCGCGCTGCTGCTGTTGCATCGGGTTTTCGCCGAAGCTTTGACCGCGCGCGCCTCCGAAGCGCGATTTGAATAATTCAAAACGATTGGGTTGCGCCTGGCGCGGGAAATAGTTATTGTCGGTATCAATGTCGGCGGTTTCTTGATAAGGGTCGAGCACTACTTGCTTCAAGGGTTTGTCAAAAGCAAAGGGCTTGCTGACCTTGTAGTTGTTGCGTCGCCAGACTTCTGCCGGGATGCGCCGCAGCTCTTTGCTGCCGTCTTCCAATTCAAATTCGAGGATGATGGGCATCACCAAACCTCCCACATTTGAGAAATCAATCTGGTAGAAATACTGCTTTTTTTGCAAAAAGGCGCGTTCCTGCTCATCGAGTGAGGCGAGGTAGCGTTGGTAGTTTTCGCGGTCGGTACGGGTCACTTTGTTCGGGTCGTAGCTGTTGTAAAAATCTTGGAGGTCTTCATTGCTTTCGACGAGCACCACCGGCAGGTCTTGCCTGTTGCGCTGATTGGTAATATCACTTTCGTAAGCTTGCCGCGCTTTTTCCGCCAGCAGCGGTTTTTCTACGTCGGGGTCTTTGGTATCGAGACGATATTCGGTCACATTGTCAATAGCAATATCCACGGCATCGGTGGTGTAAAACCAGCCGCGCCAGAACCAGTCGAGATCCACGCCGGAAGCATCTTCCATGGTGCGGAAGAAATCGGCGGGAGTAGGGTGTTTGAAGGCCCAGCGTCGGGCATATTCTTTGAAAGCATAGTCGAACAGTTCGCGGCCCATGATGGTTTCGCGCAGGATGTTGAGCGCGGTAGCGGGTTTGCCATAGGCGTTATTGCCGAGTTGTACCACCGATTCTGAATTAGTCATAATCGGATTTTGCACACTTTTGTCGGCTTTCATATAGTCCACAATATTGCGGGCTGGCCCCCGACGGAAAGGATAGTTGCGTTCCCACTCTTGCTCGGCGAGAAATTGTACGAAAGAATTCAGCCCTTCATCCATCCAAGTCCACTGGCGCTCGTCGGAGTTGACAATCATCGGGAAGAAATTGTGCCCTACTTCGTGAATAATCACCCCAATTGCCCCGTATTTGATACGATCGGAGTAAGTGCCGTCTTTTTCTGGGCGGCCATAGTTGAAACAAATCATCGGATATTCCATACCATTCGAGGCTTCTACCGAGATAGCCACCGGGTAAGGGTAGGGGATGGAATATTTGGAATAAACGCGCAGCGTGTGGGCCACCGCTTCAGTAGAATACGTCCCATACACCGGATTGGCTTCTTTCGGATAATAAGACATAGCCATAATGACCGGCTGCGAGCTGCCTTCAATTTTTACACCCATGGCATCCCAGATGTACTTGCGCGAGCTGCCAAAGGCAAAATCCCGTACATTATCGGCTTTATACACCCAGGTTTTTTGGGTGGTGGCTTTGGGCTTGCGCTCGTTTTCGCGGGCTTCGGCTTCGGTAATAATTACCAGCGGCTTCGTAGCGGTTTTCGCTTGCTCAAAGCGTTTGATTTGCTCGGCTGTCAGCACGTCTTTTGGGTTTTGCAACACCCCAGTAGAGGCGATAACGTGATCGGACGGCGCCGTGATGGCTACTGTATAATTGCCGAAAGGCAGTGTAAACTCACCGGAGCCGAGAAATTGCTTATGCTGCCAGCCATTATAATCGTCATACACCGCCATCCGCGGAAACCACTGCGTGATGGTGTAAAGATAATTATCGTCTTCGGGGAAATATTCGTAGCCGCCGCGGCCATTGCGAATAGTGGGAGTCAGCCGGTTGGCAATGTTATAATTCCAGCCGATGGAAAAACTGATTTTGCCGGTTTTGGGCGGCAGAGGTTGCGGCAGGTCCACGCGCATCATGGTATTGACGATGGTGTATTTCAGCGGTTTGCCGGCTGCGTCGCGCACGTATTGAATTTTATGGCCGCCATCGAAAGAATTATCAAACATAGCGTTGACTTGGCCCATCGTCATGCGGTCGTTGAACTGGCCCGTCTGCGTTTTGTACGTATCCGATTCAGGTGCTTCGATATTTTGGTCGAGTTGCAACCAAAGGTAGGTCAGCGGATTAGGAGAATTATTGTAATATGTAATGGTCTCCTCCCCGATAATGCGTTGGTTCGCATCGTCTAATTCTACCTTGATGTTGTAGTCGGCGCGTTGCTGCCAGTATTCGTGCCCCGGCGCGCCGGAGGCGGTGCGGAAGCTATTGGGCGTAGGCAGCAGCGTTTCTAATTGGGAAAAACGGTCAATTTCTGGTTGCTGTGCCTGCATAGCAAAGCCCCCGAACAAAAGAATGAGCAGGAAATAAAGTCGCTTCATGATGTATTGTTTTTATAAAGTCGGACAATAGATAGTTGTAACCTTTGGATATTAGACATTTTATACAAGCAAATCATTTCAAACCTCCGCATAAAAAAATGGAAACGCAAGCGAGCTGGAATAGTTGATAAGCGCCCCAAGTGCCTACGAACCTAAAAAATCCAGGTCTCCTGTACAATGGTCAGCGCTACGCCAATAATCAGCCCCGACAGCACCAGCACCCATTCGCGTGTTTCTATCCGGAGGCGCTCCACCAGCACATAGCCCAAGAGCAATACCGCCCCGACGATAAGCAATTGCCCCACCTCCAGACCAATGTTGAAAGCTAATAAAGGTTGCCAAATGGTGCTATCGCGCGGGAGAATGCTGCGGAGGAAATTGGAAAAGCCCAATCCATGAATCAAGCCAAAGAAAGCAGCCAGCGCATAGCGGCGCAGCGATTTTTGCCGATTGTGGGCTTCCTCTTTTTGGTAAAAAAAATTGACGATGCAAGTGATGATAATCGTGATAGGAATCAAAAATTCGATCACATCTGTTGGGATGCGAATCAGCTTGAAAGTAGCCATCGCCAGGGTCAGGCTGTGCCCCAGCGTGAACGCCGTGACTAACCACACCACCGCTCGCCAGTCGCGGTAGCTATAAATGGCGCAAAGGGCTACAACAAATAGAATGTGGTCATAACCATTCGGGTCGAGAATGTGCTCGATGCCCAATTGAAAATTAAACCAAAAATCATCCACGGGGTGTCGGGTTTTTTCTATCAGAAATTAAGGTGATATAAGCGGTTTTTGGGGTAGAGGCGCTTTTTTGTAAGGTATTGATTAGCAGAGATGGGTATGTTGCAGTGTATCCACGTGCCTCTTAGCGGCAAATGTAAGAAAAAAATTTAGAGTTGTAAAAAAAAACCACACAAGCATCATTGGGAGTTTTTGACCCCCGAAGCGACAGGATTAAGGCAGCCATCGTGGTTCTGTAATCTCCTCGTCCCTTCTGGTTAGAAGAGAGTCCTGACAAGTCAAAGGACTGGAGCCCGCCATAGTCACGCTACGTCTGACCTTTTTTGTCTATAATGTTGAGGCAAAAACAAGAGCGATACTTGCGTGGTAGTTGCTAATAACAGCACTGTTGCTATTATGTTGCTGCAAATTACGAAGGTTTTTTGGAAAACGCAACGCGAAAAATGTTAAAGTCCGGAGTTGCTATCAGCTTGGCTTTTCTTGTTTTTCATACTCAAGGTAAGAGAAATGATGTGGGAATAGGTATTATTCTGGTCGCCAATATCGGTAAAAGCATAGTCCAAATGGAGGGTAGCAATGCGTAAGCCTACGCCGAGTGCTGGCCGTACCCGTATGCGCTCCGCGTTGTCAAAATCAGTAAAGCGCTGAAACTGGCTGAGGCCCGCTCGTAAAAACAGGAAGCTGTAATCCGCCTCCACGCCAAAGGCCGGGTCTATACTGAACGGATTGGAAGCGATGAGCGTATTGCGCTGCCCGTCGGTGGTGATGGCCAAGTTTAGTTCAGGCGTGATGCCCAATTTGTTGAAAGCAAAGCGATGTGCTACGCCCAGCAGTAGCTGCGGACGCGTTATTTCTACGCTGCTGATGGGTATTTCGTTGTTGGTCAGCTCCAGCACTTCTTTTTCGGCATCGGTAAAATCGAACGACCAAGCGTTGAAAGTGCTTGTCACATCGCGCGCCACCGCACCGAATCGCCACTTGCCTACCGCGTACTGCAGCCCCAGGTCTATACCGAAGCCCCATGCCGTGGCAAAAGGCCCGATGCGTCGGTGTACCACTTTCACATTGCCCCCTGCGTACAACTGTCCACTACCGGTTTTCAGGCGCTGGGCGTAGGTAGCCAGAAAAGCGTAGTCTGCTGCCGAAAATTCGGTCACATTATCAAAATTTACAGTACCATCGCTGGCATAAAGGCTCAAGGTATTCGGGATTTCATCCACGCCAAAGCGAATCAAAGAGATGCCTAAGCGCCGGTCGGGCTGTGCCATGGGTATGGTCGCGCCGATGTAATCGAATTTGCCAACGCCGCCAAACCACTCTGCGTGCATGGCTCCGAGTTGCAGCCCTTCCGCTTCGAGAGCCGCCAGCCCCGCCGGATTCCAAGCGGTAGCCGTCACGTCTTGCACGGTGGCCACTACGGCATTGCCCATGCCCTGCGCGCGTGCGCCCACGCCGATAGACAAAAACTCGTTGCTGTATTTTTGGGCCGACATTTTGCCAGCCAGCCAGCCCAAACTAAGTACCAAAAGTAGAACTGTACGCATCGGCAATCAATAATTTTTTTTCATAACGCCATAATGCCCCGGCAAGTTGTATCAAAATCTGGTAGGTTTTGCAAATAAATAATATCCCATTACGTCCCTCTTTCGCATCATTTTTATTATAGGGTGCTGCTCTCCCAAAAAAATCTGCTTTGTTCTTTCGCCTTTTGCCAATACTTTGCTACATTGGTCAATACAAATAAAACCTACACACATGAAAAAGTATTGCATCCTGTTGATTATAAGCGCGTCGGGGCTGCTCACGGCCTGCCAGCAAGCACCCGGGCCCACGGATGAGCCTTCGGCTGGCACAGCCTTACTTGCTAAATATACGGATTTTAAACTTACCGCCGATCTGAGCGGGCTGACGGAATCGGAGCGCCAAATGATTCCTATTTTGATAGAGGCGGCACAAATTATGGACGAATTGTTTTGGTACGAAGCCCTCGGCGATAAGGAGGCCTTCCTCGCTGGTATCGAGGATGCGGCACTGCGGCAGTTTGCTATTATTAATTACGGGCCATGGGATCGGCTCGATGGCAACAAGCCCTTTATTCCTGAGGTCGGCGAGAAGCCCGCTGGTGCTAATTTTTATCCGGTGGATATGACCAAAGCGGAGTTTGAAGCGGCCGATTTGCCCGATAAAACCAATTTATATACCTTCTTGCGCCGCGACGCGCAGGGCCAGTTACAAACGATACCTTACCGTGAAATGTTTCAGGAGCAAGTGACCAAAGCCGCTGCTTTGCTCCGGCAGGCTGCTGCATTAGCCGAGGATGCCGGTTTGAAAAAATACCTCGAACTACGCGCCGAAGCGCTGCTCACCGATGAGTATCAACCCAGTGATTTCGCGTGGATGGATATGAAAACCAACCGCATTGACGTGGTGATTGGCCCCATCGAAACCTATGAGGATCAACTCTTTGGCTACAAAGCTGCGCATGAGGCTTACATTCTTATCAAAGATATGGACTGGAGCGAGCGCCTCTCGAAATACGCTTCGGTACTGCCGGATTTGCAAAAAGGGCTGCCCGTGCCAGCGGCTTACAAGCGGGAAGCACCTGGTGCCGACGCCGATTTGAATGCTTATGATGTGATTTATTATGCTGGCGATTGTAATGCAGGGAGTAAAACTATTGCTATTAACTTGCCCAACGACGAGGAGGTGCAATTGCAAAAAGGTGCCCGCCGGCTGCAACTCAAAAACGCGATGCGCGCCAAGTATGATAAAATTATGATCCCGATTAATGATTTGCTAATAGCCGAAGAGCAGTGCCAGTACGTCACTTTTGATGCTTTTTTTGCTAATACCATGTTTCATGAAGTGGCACACGGATTGGGTATTAAAAATACGATCAATGGCAAAGGAACGGTGCGCGAGGCCCTGCGCGAGCACGCCTCGGCGCTGGAGGAAGGCAAAGCTGATATTTTGGGGTTGTATATGATTAAACAATTACACGACCAGGGCGAACTTGATGCCGATTTGAAAGAATATTATACTACTTTTATGGCGGGTATTTTCCGCTCGGTGCGCTTCGGGGCCTCCAGCGCGCATGGCAAAGCTAATATGATACGCTTCAATTTTTTCCGGGAAAAAGAGGCTTTTGAACGCTTAGACAATGGCACCTACCGCGTTAATTATGCACGCTTGGAAAGCGCGATGGCCGAGCTTTCGGAGCTGATTCTGAGGCTTCAAGGCGATGGTAATTATGAAGGGGTGGCAGCTTTGGTAGCTGAAAAAGGCATCATTGGGGCGCAATTGCAAGCCGATCTCAATCGGGTGGATGCAGCCAATATTCCGGTGGATGTTGTCTTCGAGCAGGGCCTGAAGGTGCTGAATTGAGGATATAATAAGTAATGGGAAGAATAGGGGAATAGGGGGAATGGGGCGAATAGGGGAATGGGATGAATAGGGGAATGGGATGAATAGGGGAATGGGGTTTAGATGGGTTGAAAAGTTGAAAGGTTGAGGATATAACGCTTACTGACTGTGCGGCGAACAGCAAACAGCAAACAGCAAATAGCGAACAGCAAACAGCGAACAGCAAATAGCGAACAGCGAACAGCAAACAGCGAACAGCGTCCCGCCCTATCGTCTGGCATTTGGCATCTATTATCTATCATCTCAAATCTATTATCTCAAATCTGGCATCTAATACATGTAGAATTTATGCGAGTAAAAGTTTGTGGTTTGAACAATCCAGCGAATATCGAAGCGTTGGCGCAACTGTCTATTGATTTTGAGGGTTTTATATTTTATAAAAAATCGCCACGTAATATTGCTGGCGACGCATTAGAAAAATGGCTCGGCGAAAATGAAGCGCTGCATAACCGTGTAAAGCGAGTTGGGGTGTTTGTAAATGCAGCAATCGAGGAAATCTTGAATCGGGTACACGATTTTAATTTGGATTATGTACAATTGCACGGCGAGGAAAGCCCTGAATATTGCCAGGAAATCCAGTCGTTCTGGGCGGCGAGCACGCTGCGGCGGGCGAGGTTTATCAAGGCTTTTCCGGTGGATGCGGACTTTGATTTTGCACGTACAGAAGCCTACGCAGGCATATGCTCCTTGTTTTTATTTGATACAAAAACGCCGCAGCACGGCGGCAGCGGAGTCCGTTTTGATTGGGATTTATTAAAAAAATATCAAGGTAATACGCCGTTTTTATTAAGCGGTGGTATTGACGAGGGCGATGCAGAGCTTATTAAGCAACTAAATATTCCACAATTATACGGTGTGGATATTAACAGCCGTTTTGAAGTGCGGCCGGGCGTGAAAGATGTGGAAAAAGTGGAGCGGTTTTTGGCGGCCCTGCGGACGTGATTTTATGATGCTATTCACTGTAAGTAATGGGACATTGTTGTTTGTTAATAGGGAATGGGATGAATGGGGGAATAGGTTTAGAAGGGTTGAAAAGTTTAAAGGTTGAGGGGTTTAAAGGTTGAGTAATAACTTTTGCGGTTTATAATTCGCCGTTCGCTATTTGCAATTCGCCGTTCGCGGTTCGAAGTAACTTTTGCGGTTTTATATTCAAAATTTTACATTTTGCGGTTGAGACAGGTTGAGCGCGCATCTAACTTCTATCGTCTATTATTTAAAGTCTGGCATCTATCGGTTATCGTCTATTGTCCATTGACAATCATTAATTTATAATTTTTGCTGAAAATAATTATGTCCGGATACTGTAAATATTTAAAATAAATAAAAAATGAGGGCTGAGAGCAAAAACCCGCTGATGCCGAGAATGCTGGAGGCGACGGTCCAAGTGCGCATGGCATCTTTTTCGGAGAGGCCGAGGTATTCCTTAATGAGCCAAAAGCCGCTGTCATTGAGGTGAGAAGCCATCGTGGCACCCGACGCAATGCTAATAACAATCGCTGCCAACTGAATATCGGTGGGCTGATAAGCAGCCAAAACAGGTGCTACCAAACCTGCGCCAGTAATCATAGCTACGGTAGCTGAGCCTTGCAATACCCTAATGAGTGCAGCCGCCAGAAACGCAAAAGCAATAATGCTCAGTCCGGCTGCTTGCATGGATGCCGCGACCATTTCGCCGGCACCGGTGTCTATCAAGACTTGTTTGAAAACGCCACCGGCACCAGTTACTAATATAATAATGCCCGCCGGATGTAATGATTTGGCAGTAATGGATGATAACGCATTGGCACTTAGCCCGGAGCCGCGCCCCAATATGTACCAAGCCAGCACATTAGCAATTAGCAAGGCTGAAAAAGGGTGACATAATAAACCTAAGATTTTATTTACTTCCGTACTGCCGCTATTTATAAAGCCGGTTTCGATCAGGGTGCTGCATACAATCAGTATAATGGGCAAAATCATAATAGGCAGCACTTTGATGATGGCTGGGGGCGGCGGTGGTGTCTCGGTTGCCAGAATGGTTTGAGGAACCGTAATATGTAATTTTTTACCTAAATATTTACCGTAAATAATGCCACTCAATCCGGCAGCAGGGATGCCCACTATTACACCCACTATAACAATCCAGCCGAGGGGAGCACCTATAATTTCTGCTACGGCTAAGGGGCCAGGCGTGGGTGGTATAAAGGCGTGCGTCACAGCTAATCCGGCTAATAAAGGCAGGGCATAATGTATAATAGACTTACCAGTTTTATGATGTAATGCGGCGATTACCGGATATAATATAATGAATCCTACATCAAAAAATACGGGAATGGATACCAAAAAACCAGTGATGGACAAAGCCAAGGGCGCATTTTTGTTACCTGTTTTTGATAATAACCACGTAGCGAGCGCAGTAGCTCCGCCGGTGTGCTCCAAAATGCCACCGAAAATAGCTCCCAGTCCTACTACCGTAGCGACAAAGCCGAGTGTAGAAGCCATGCCGGTTTTCACGGTTTCCATGATAATAGCAGGATCCATACCCGCCATTAGCCCCGTAGCAATGCTGGTGATGAGCAAAGCAATGAACGCCGGTAGCCGAAGCTTCAAAATAAGCCACAGCAAGAGTAAAATACCGCCCAGCACAGCAAGTAAAAGTGTTGTATTCATTTATACTATTTTCAATAAAAAAGGCTTGTAGTTTTATTTAGTCAATTTATTCTCTTTCAGACATTCAAAATGGCATCATTCCCAAGTGGTATGCCACATTTTGCCGTCGGGGTCGTCGGTTCGCTGATAGCGGTGCGCTCCGAAATAATCGCGTTGAGCCTGAATGAGATATGTATTCATTCTATCTGTGATTAATTGTTTAAAACCAACTAACGCGGCTGTAATAACCGGAAAAGCTTGCGCACTCATTGCCATGCGGGCCACTGCATTATTAATATGCTCGATATGCTGTTGAATAAAAGCTTGCACGTAAGGGTGCTGCATGATGTCATTATGATGTGCTGCCAGCTCATGCCGAATAATATGTAATAATTTCGAGCGAATAATACAACCGTCGGTCCAGATGGTTAGCAGGCTACTAAGATCAATTTGCCAGTTATGCGCTTCTGATGCTGCTTGAATAAGTTGTAAGCCTTGCTGATGATTCATTATTCTGCTAAATAAATAAATAGCAAAAAGATTCGATTCGTCAATCTGCACCGGCTGGGTGGTAATATGATATAAATCATTATATGCCGTTCGTTGTTTTTTGAAGGCAGAAATATAACGCGCAAAAAGCGCTTCGGTCATGCTTGGCGTAGGCACACCGAGTTCACAGGCCGCTATGGTTGTCCAGCTACCAGTACCTTTATTACCAGCTACATCGGCTATTTTATCAATCAGCGGCTGCCCGTCGCTATCTTTAAATTGTAGAATAGGCACTGTAATGCCGAGTAAATAACTCTCTGCATCGCCTTCATTCCATGCACTAAATAACTCTGCAATTTGGGCCGGAGTTTTGTTTTGTTCGTACCGCAAATAGCTATATATTTCCGCTATTAATTGCATTTCCGCGTATTCGATGCCATTATGCACCATTTTAACAAAATGCCCGGCGCCGCCGCCCCCGACGTACGCGCAGCAGATTTCTTGCTCCTGATTTTTGGCGGCTATAGCATATAAAATATCTTTTACCTGCTCGAATCCTTCGCGGCTGCCGCCTGGCATAATCGCCGGCCCGTGCAAGGCTCCGGCCTCCCCCCCCGAAATGCCTGCGCCCAGCCAGATAATGCCTTTTGCCTCTAGCGCGGCCTGCCGTTTTTCGGTTTCTTGATAATGCGAATTGCCGCCGTCAATAATTATATCACCGGCTGCCAGCAGCGGCCTTAATTGCTCCAGCACTGCATCAACGGCTTTGCCGGCGCTGACCATCAGAATTATTTTGCGGGGCGTATGGAGCGAAGCAATAAAATCGGTTAAATCATCGAAAGGAAGGGCCGCGCGAAGTTCGTCGTAGGTTTCGGTAGCGCGCAAAGCTACATGCACCTCATGGGGGGCGGCGTGCTGATTGTATAATGAAATACGGAATCCTTTATTAGCTATATTACGTGCTAAACTGGTGCCCATTACGCCCATTCCTATTAGACCGACCTCGGATTTATGCGATATAATATTTGACATAACTTGCTGAATGATTTGCTGAATATCTTCATTAATATCAATAATAAGCCCGTTGCTTGGCTGCTCATAAGCATCAAACTGGGAGCGCAGCATCTCCGGTGCCATATAATGCCCTGCCCGGCTCGTCATTCGGTTATAAATAACCTCGTAATTACCTTGCAAGTGTACCCAAAAAATGTGCCTCGGCGGGAGGTCGCGGGCAATCAGCTGCCGGTAGCTTTCTTTGAGGGCGGAGCAAGCCAGCACGAGAGGGCGCTGCGTCATGGACTGGCGAATATGAACATTAATAGCTGATAACCAAGGAATTCTGTCTCCATCGTTTAGCGGAATACCCGCACTCATTTTGGCAATATTGGCTGGTGGGTGAAAATCATCACCATCATAAAAATCGAATTGTAATGCAGTAGCCAAGGTCTTTCCAATGGTGGTTTTACCGCTACCCGAAACGCCCGTGATAATAATTGCTAAAGGTTTCATTGAGTGAAAGTAAAACTTTTTGCTGAAAATGCAAAAAAGACACAGCTATGAAATATGGCTACGTATGGCGCGGCACTTTTTTATAAAAATAACCCCACGAAACCAACACGGCAAGCACCCCAATGGCAGTAAGCGCATAACTGGCTTGTATGAAAAATTGCAACCAGCTCAGGTTCGCTTGCCCAAAATTTTTGTATAATAACACCCCGACGCTACCGAGATAGCCAAACGAATCGGCGAGGTAAATCAGAAAACCAGAATTGGCGACAATGCGAAAAGCCGCGATCATACGGTCGAATAAAATGCAATTAAACGGCACATAGCACAGATACAAGCCCATGCCTACGCAGACCATCCATAGCCCGCCGGGCATGATGCCTATCTGAAATAACCACGTGGAAACCCCTACCAATGCTACGCTGAGGAGCAGAATGCCATGATACAGCATAAAAGCAAAGCGATTATTGCGAATGAACATGGTAGCGCCTAATATTATTAATACCATCATGGCAATGGGCAATTCGGCTAATGTAAAAACGGCGGATGTATCGCCGTAGCCCAGCGCATCCCAGATTTCGGCGGCAAAATTGTCTCGAAAATCACGGTAAGCCGTCAGCAGTATGTAAAAGAAAATCAGTACAATTAGCCCGGGCGCTAAATGTTTGAAAAAAGCCAATCGCTCAGCGGCATTCATGGGTTGGCGTGTGGTGCGTGCGCGCTCGTCTTCGGGGGTGGGCGGCGGTATCTGGTCGAGTAGCCAGGCAAATAATAGCAGGGGCGCAGTAAAGATTGCTCCGGTAAGAAAAGGCATCCAGAAAGCATTCACCGACCAGTCATTCATCAGAAATTTACCTACGGATTTTACCGCTCCGGAAGAAACAATAAAACTCGCGCTCAGCCCTGCGCCCAGCACTTCCGAAAAGGTGCGCCCTTCTAAGTACGAAAACACGATGCCCCAAATCATACCCAATGGTAATCCATTGAAAAACAGGCAGATAATGTTATACGGCGGTGGTATCAGTGCGAACAGCAGCAGCGCCGCTTCCGCAATACCAATCAAGCCCAGCAGCAAGAGCAGACGCCTGCGGCGGCCCATTTCCGAAATAACTTTAATACCGATAAACTTCGACAGCATATAGCCAATCACCTGTATAATAATCAGCCAGATTTTATAATCCACCCCGGCAAAGCTCATCCCCTCGTAGGTGGCCACCGTGAAAGGTTTGCGGTAAGCATACATACAAAAATACGTGCCAAAAGCGGCTGTAATGGTATAAGCAATAAAAAAAGGCTTACTCGTGCGACCGAGCCATTGCTGTATGTTCATATAATAAGTTGTGCAAGATAAAATTAGCTAAATAAACTTGTCGTAAAAAGTAATAAAATATCCCAACATCCTAATTATGTAATAACTCTTGTGCCAGCCCAAAAGAAAGCGTCATCCCGGCGCCGCCCAGCCCATTCACAATGGTCACTCCTGGTTCGGGCGAGGCAATGAATTCGGTAGCTCCGGGTATTTTGGCGTAGATGCCGTGCCAAGTTTCCGCGATGCGCCAATCGGGGAGGCGTGCAAACTGCCGCAAATACCTCATAATCAGCTCGTTGATTTCCTGTTTGTCGAAAGGGCTGAGGTCGCGGCCATACTCGTGGCTGTCTCCGATGGTCAATTCGCCCGCCGCCGTTTGTGAAAGCAGCACATGAATGCCCCATTTATTATACGCTGGATATACTTTAGCGAAAAGTGCTTTTAGCGTAGGCAAGCTTTGGCAATGCGCAAAAGAAGCGTAGTGTTGTAGCGTGAGGCCGGCCGCGAGATTGGGGCCCAAGGTAAACCCGGCAGATTGTGGCACCGTGCGCAGCATTTGCAGCTTACATTTGGTGATGTCGCTTTGCGCAAATAACTCGGGATAGAGCGTTTCAAAATCAGCGCCGGAGCACACAAAAATACGCTCGGCCTGCCAGCTTTGCCCTTGCGCATACACGCGCGGGTAGGCAATTTGCGTCACGGCAGTGTTGTAATAAAATTGTACACCCTTGTCTGCCAGCCATTTACAAAGTGCTTGCGTCGCTTGGCGCGGGTCTATATTCACTTCAGTGGCACTCCAGAGCGCACCGTATAGCCCTTCCGGGTTAATTGTTTGGCTGTATTCTAATGCCTGACGCGGCCGGAGCAATGCAGTTTGATAACCTCGGCTGCGAGCGGTAGCGGCAAATTCTTCCAGCACTGCCCATTCTTCAGGGCGATAAGCCAGATGGAGGGAGCCACTTTCGGCGGCCCAGATGCCCGCTTCGTTTGCTAATTGTAGCCAAGTAGCGCGGGCGCGCAGGGCCCGGTCTAAGGTAGCAGGTGGCTGCCCGATGGGCCACACCATCCCGAAATTGCGAATGGTTGCGCCTACGGGGCGCGGGTGCCGTTCAATGACACTTACGTGCAGCCCTTGCAGTAGCGCTTCATAGGCTAAGGCCAGCCCTACAATGCCTGCCCCTACAATGAGCACATCGCAGGATTGTCTTTCTGAATTCATACGATAGAATGTTGCAAATGATTCAACAATTGGTCAGGGCAAAGATATTTTATCCGGCTGGAAAGACCGCTTTTGTTGTGTTAACTCCATGTGAAAAATTTTCTGTTTGATGCAAGTATCCAACTTGAATAAAAAGAAACATTTTTTATTTTTGCATAGCTAAAAAACAAGTAAATAAAACAGTCGCTATGAGTGCGTATATGTTGACGGGTATTGGCAAACGCATCCGGGAAATTCGGTTGTCTAAAAACGTGACATTGACCGAAATCGCCGAGCGCGCCGATATTAGTAAAAGTTTGCTTTCCAAAATTGAGAATGGTCGTACCGTTCCTTCGCTTCCGGTATTGCTTTCGATTATTCGGACGCTGAATATGTCGCCCAGCGATTTTTTCAATAACCTTCATTTTGAACCGGAAGGACGCTATATTCACAAACAACCAGCAACATTCGAGCCTTTTCAAAAAGAAGTGGACGCCAAAGGGTTTCAATATTTTAAAATATTGGAAAAAAATTTAGATCAATTAACCCTGGAAGCAGTACTGCTCGATATTGAGCCAGGCTCGGAGCGCGGGCGCGTCCGGACGGATGCTTACGAATTTAAATACATGCTTCAGGGCACGGTGCATTATGATATTGAAGGGGAGGAAATATTATTACAAAAAGGCGACGCGCTGCTGTATGATGGCAATCTGCCACATGTGCCGGTCAATCGCGGGACGGAAACGGCCCGGATGCTGGTATTATATTTGTATTATAATAGAGACGAGCATTAAAAATTATTATATAACAAGCAAAACATTTTCATTTGTAATGAGTAAAATTCATTTAGTCGTGTTTGATATGGCTGGCACCACCGTGAAAGACGACCATGAAGTAGAAAAATGCTTTTGGTTGGCGGCCCAGCAAAGTAATTTGCCCGCCACGCCGGAGCGCATCAAGGCGATGCAGGGCTACCCCAAATTGGAAGTGGTGCGCATCCTCTGGTCGGAAGCTGTTGGTGTTGAACATCCTGATTATGAGCAATTTGTGAAGGAAACTTACGCCACTTTTCGCCAAATTCTGGAAAAACACTACCTCGAAAATCCGGTTTATCCTACCGAAGGTACTTTAGAGCTTTTTCATTGGCTCCGCAAGCAAGGTATTAAAATCGCGCTGACCACCGGTTTTTACCGCAAGGTCACCAATATTATACTCGCTAAACTCGGTTGGGATAAAGGATTAGATAGCAACTACTTCGGCAGCGAGCACGCCCTCATTGACCTGTCGCTGACACCCGACGAAACGGGCCGCGGCCGACCCCATCCTGACATGATACTGAAAGCAATGGAAATATTACATGTAACTAATCCGCAGCAAGTAATTAATATTGGCGATACACCCGCTGACTTGCAGGCGGGGCGGGCTGCGGGCTGCCTGCGGGCTTTAGCTGTGACCAATGGCACGCACGACTACGCCGCGCTGAATGCGTATGCACATGATGGGCTACTAAATAACGTGCTGGAGGTGCGCGAGGTGATTCGGCAATTGGAGGCAGGCTATGCGCTGAACGCGTAGCTTTATTCTACTACAAACACTAATTTGCCCTGCTGTGTCTGGGTTTGGTTTTGGCATTTGAAAATAGCTCGCCAGAAATACATTCCGGATGCGCCGAGGTTATTTAGTTGTTCTAAGTTATTTTTTGTCAATTGACGAATCATACGCCCTGCACTGTCGTAAATAGCGATACGCAAATCCGTTATATCGCCTTGCAGTATTACATCCGCCGGACGCGAAAGGCTGACTAAAGTAGGCACAGACAAATTACAATTGCAATCTGCCTCGAGCACCCGGTAGTGAACGCTGGTCTGATAACAGCCAAAATCACTATATAAACTATATAGCCCAGGCTGGTTCACCGTGCGGAAGGGGAGGTCTGATCCATCTTCCCAGCGGTGCGTGCGCGCTTTCGTTTGCCCGCCGATTTGTATTATTTGTTTTTGGCATATGATAGTGTCTATATAAAAAGTTGTCGTGTCCGGAATATCACATTTACGTACCATAATATTATCAATGTAATAATAGACCATAATTTGCTCGCCCTGTGCCGGAATACGCGTCATAGTAAGGTCGTTCGAGAAGCTGCCAATGATGATATAACGCTCGCCGCCTTTGGCAGTATAAAAACCGTTAATGTGTTTCCACGAATCGGTGTTGTCGAGCCATTGGCCATGCGGATTGCGCAGATGCGGCTCCAATTCATAAAGCGGCTGGCGCTCAAAAGGCTCAGCCGAGAGGTGCAGTCCAATGTCATCTGAAAAAAACATCGAGCTTTCGGCCGGGCTGACCCAAAACCCCAGTTCGTACGGCACGCCAGCCTGTAAAGTATCGAGCAAAGGTGCGCTCAGGTATTCACGGTAGGGCAGTTCATTAGAGCCGGCTGGTATCCAGGTGCGAACCCCCGCATAAGCATGCCCCGACTGCGGCTCCCGTGTGCCAAAGAGGTTGCGCGGCACCGCAGCTCCGCTACCCGCCGGGGCGCAGCGATGAAAATAATCGGTGGTGGTATTGTTGGGCGAATCCCAGGCAACCGAAGCGAGAATTTGCCCTAAATAGGGCGGGCAGTAATAATAATCTTCGAAATCTGGGTTGGGTACCAAATTTTGCGACGAGCTGGGAAAGTACAAACACAACAAGACTGCTAACAAAATGACCAAACGCATCATTCATAGGTTTGAATGGGTGGGGTAAATTGTTGTAAATCAGGAATTTCAGTGGTGTCTATACGCGAAAAGTAGCGAATTTCATAACGGACTTGCCCCTTGCCGGGAAAAAGCGGTGGCTTGTCTCTTTTGAGCACCATCCGCTGCTGGTTGAGGGATAGAATTTCAAACGGAATTTCCTCCGAGGCGTCGGGCGTTGTCCAAATCAAATTTTTTCCGGCGAAACGGTACTGGTAAGGGCGAAAAGTGCCGTATTTAGCTTCCTTTACCGTGCCCTGCGCATCATAGATGTAGGTAGCCCAGTCGCTGCCGGGCGTGCTTTGTCGGTACTCAAAACCATTGTAAAAACTGTACGTCGAGTCCACCTGCCAGGCACCGTGGATGAGCTGTTCGGGTGGCTCGGGCCGACAACTGCACAGGCCGCTGATTATTATTATAACAAACAGGATGGAGTAATAGCGCATTTTGCAATGATTTTTATAGAAAGTATTCACTTATAATTACGGTTTTCTGGTTTAAAAAAGTTGAAAAGTTAAAAAGTTGAAAAAGCCTGAGCCTTGTAATATTGGCCCAGGCTCTCCAAACTTACCGCGTTTATAGAAAAATTTGCTTATTATGCACTTTATTATAACGGTTTATTCATTATGATTAATAATTCGGGTTTTGTACCAGTACTCCTTTGCTCAGGTCAATTTCGCGCTGCGGCAAGGCAAAATAGTAATGCTTCGGCCGCTGGAAAGCGCGTGGGCGCTTAAATTGGCCACGATCAATCTGGTAGTGCTGCACAATGTCTATCAGATTGGCTTTGTCCCAGCGCATCAAGTCTTGGTGGCGTTCGTGCTCACCGGCTAATTCTACCCGTCTTTCGTGCATCAGGTCTTCTATTTTGGCACCGTTTTTGGGCGTCAGGCCTGCGCGCGTGCGCACCGCATTGATTTCGGCATCGCCAGCACCCGCGCCATTGAGGCGGATTTTGGCTTCAGCCACCAATAGATATACCTCGGCAGAGCGCATCAGAGGTACGTTTTGGCTGCGATTGAGACCGCCGGTAGGGCGCCAAGAAGCGAACTTGCGGAAGTGGTAGTTGGTTTGCGAAAGCCCTTCGGTATAAACAGTGGGGCCTCTGGTGCCGCCGAGGTCAACCGTATCGCCCAATTGGAAAACAGTGTGCCCAAGGCGAGGGTCGCCCGGCTCGAATTCGTCAATCAAATCCTGGATTGGCTCGTGAAAATCCCAGCCACCCCAGGGGCGCGGCGTGGTGTAGATGTCGTAAGGTGTGGTGGCCCAGCCGTCAAGGTTTTGCACCGCAAAAAGCATTTCCGAATTGTTTTCGGTTGCAATTTGGAAGTTGGCGGCATAGTCGTCCGCCATACGATAGTTCGGATTATTAATGACCGTATTGCCAGTAGCAATGGCTTCGTTGAATTTTTCCCAGAACACGTACAACTTCGTCAAATAAGCGGCTGCGGTGCCTTTGGTCGGGCGGCCGCCAGTGACCTGCGCCGATTGGTCGGGCAGCAGTTCGATTGCTTTCAGCAGGTCTGCTTCGATAACCCGGCGCATTTCCTCAATGCTGGATTTGGGCTTGTCGAAGTTATTGCTTTTAGCGTCTTCTTCCAACAAAACCGGGGCTTCGCCGTAGATGACGTGCAGGCGCCAGTGCGCAAAACCGCGCATGAAATGGGCTTCTCCCAGCACGGTGTTTTTAGTCTGCTGGTCCATAGCGATGTTCGGCACATTGATCAAAATAGCATTGGCCCGGCTGATGATTTCGTACTTGAGCGGATAGCTGTAACGCAATTGCGGATTGTCTGGGTCGAAAGTAAACTCCTCGATAGCCTGGTCTTCGCCGTGGTCGCCTGCGCGCCAGAAGTCATCGGAGCATATTTCAAAGGTTTGTTCGGTATGCCCGTAGAAGTTGCCGCTGCGCAGCGGCTCGTACAGTGCATTGGCGGCGGCTATGGCATCATCGGCATTGCGCCAGAATGAAAAAGAAGTGGACTGCCCGTAGGGGGTTGTATCCAGAAATTCTTCCGAGCAACTCGCCAACAAGGACAATACCAGCATGGAAAATAATATCCGTTTCATGGTTGTATTCATTTTTATAAAAAGATAAAGACAATTAAAAATCAAATAGTTATACAAAAAAAAGAACGCTGACTCGTTTTTTTAAAATCCGGCAGTCAATCCGAAGATGAAAGCGCGCGTCTGCGGGTATTGTGCAAAATCCACGTTTTGCTGCAAGTTGCCATCGGTGTAACCTAATTCGGGGTCCAGGCCGGAGTATTGGGTAATCGTAAACACATTCTGCCCCGTTATGTAGAAGCGTAGTCGGCTCAAGCCAGCTTTTTGAGCAATGCTGCCCGGTAGAGTATAGCCCACGGTCAGGTTTTTCAAGCGCAGGAAACTGCCATCTTCCAAGAAAAGGTCGGACGTGCGGTAGTTGCGATTGTCGCGGCGCGTGGACAAGCGCGGGATGGAATTGCTCGTGCCTGGGCCATTCCAGCGGTCTTGTACTTCCGCATACATATTGAACGGATAGGAAGCGTCGAGGCCTTGCATGCGGTCGGCATTATAAATGCTCACCCCCCCCACACCGAGGAAGAACACACCGAGGTCGAAGCCTTTGTAGCCAAAGTTGGCATTCAAGCCATAGGTAATAGCTGGGAAGGGGTCGCCGAGAATCGTACGGTCTTGGTCGTCAATGATACCGTCGCCGTTCAGGTCAAGGAAGCGCACATCGCCTGGTTTGATGAGGCCCAACTCGCGGCGCGGGTCGTTGGCGAGGTTCGGGTCATTGTCAATTTCTGCTTGTGTTTGGTACAAACCATTCGTTCTCCAGCCAAAGAAAGTAGCCATCGGATGACCTTCAAAAGTACGGGCAATTTCTTCGTTGGGGCGGCCATAGCGCAGCGAGCCGAGGAAGCCGCCATCCACCAATTGGGTCACTTCATTGCGAATGAAAGCGGCATTACCGCTGATGCTGTAAGTAAAATTGTTGGTGGCGCGGTTCTGGTAGGTCAGTTCCAGCTCCAAGCCCTGATTGCGCACTGATCCTACGTTTTGATTGGGAATGCCCGCCGTGCCTACGGTGCCGAGTACCGGTGGTGCCAACAGCATATCCCTTGTGTCCTTGATGAAATAATTGACGTTGGTCAGTAAGCGATTTTCAAGGAAACCGATTTCAGCGCCGATATTAGTCATTTCAGCTCTTTCCCATTGAATGTTGGGGTCGGCTAAGCGGCTCTGGCTGGCGCCGGTTACGGGCTGCCCATTGAAAACATAGCGGTTGTTGGCTGTGATTACCGCAAGGTATTGCAGGTTGGGTACGTTTTGGTTGCCGAGCTGGCCCCAGCTACCGGTCAGTTTCAAATAGCTAATAAAATCAACATTTTTGAAGAACTCCTCTCTCGATACGCGCCAGCCCACCGAGAAAGCCGGGAAGTACCCCCATCGGTTGCCGGGCGCGAAGCGCGACGAGCCGTCGGCGCGGAAGGTAGCCGAAAACAAATACTTATCATCCAGGGTATAATTCAAACGCGAAAAGCCCGATACCAGCGAGTTTTCTGCACGGCCGCCCGTGGCATTGGTGATGGCTGTGCCCACGCTCAGGAAGCGTTGCTCGGATGATTCATTGAGAAAGTCCTGGCGCTCTGCCGAAAAGCTCTCGGAAACGAAAGATTGTGCGGTATAACCACCTACGAGGTTGATTGCGTGCCGATTAGCAAACACGCGGTCGTAAGTCAAGAAGTATTCTGCCAGCAGCGAGTAGCCTTCATTGTAGCTTCTGTTGAGCCGGTTGCGCGGATTGGCGCGGATTTGCCTATCAACAATAATCTCAAAGCTGCGGCCTGTGCCTACGGCGCCGTCAAGGGCAAAATTGGTTCTGAATTTCAGGCCTTTAGCAATCTGAAAATCAGCATACACATTGCCCAGCAGGCGATGATTGATCGTTTCGCTGTCGTTGGTGTCCATCGTGAAAATTGGATTGTTGATGTCACCAAACTGTCCACTCACCTGCGACGAGCCGTATTGCCCAATTTCATGACCTGGCAGCGGCTCCGTGACAATCACCGGCAGGCCCGGATGGAAACGAATGGCGCTCCAAATGATACCGGTTTGGGCTGAAGTGGTGTTCAGGAAATTGCCCCGCTGCCGCGTGAATTGCAAGTTTTCACCAATGGTGAGCCACTTGTTGATTTTATGATCAGAGTTCAATCGAATGTAATACCGCTCGAAGAAGGTTTTGTCAATCGAGCCTTTTTCATCAAAATAACCACCCGAAAAAGCGAAAGACGAACGGTTGCCGCCACCGCGAATAGCAAAGTCATAGTTTTGGGTAATGCCCGTGCGCAGCAATTCGTCTTGCCAGTTGGTGCGCTGCACCTGAAAAGCTGGCTCATTCCAGATGTCCGGCACATTGAGTCCGTCATTGGTGAAGGCTTCCCGCTTCAGGGCAGCAAGGGTAGGTGCGTCTAACACATCAATTGTTCTAACCGGATTCGAGATACCCGCGTAGGTATTGAACTCAACGCTGACGCGGTCGCGGCTGCCACCTTTTTTGGTTGTTACAATGATCACCCCATTGGCAGCACGCTGGCCATAAATGGCCGCAGAAGAGGCATCTTTCAGAATTTCGATGGACTCAATGTCGTTCGGGTTGATGTCATTGATGCTGCCAAAACCCAGTGGTACATCATCCACGATGATCAGTGGGTTGGCGTCATTTACGGTACCTGTACCGCGAATGCGGATGGAACCGCCATTACCGGGTGCACCGCCGTTGCGTACTACATTGACGCCAGCGGCCCGACCTTGCAGTGCCTGCGAAGCGCCAATCACTGGCAGGTTGCCAATATCTGCGCCTTTCACCGAAGAAATAGCACCGGTTACGTCGCTTTTGGTTTGGGTACCGTAGCCGATGACGACCACTTCGTCGAGCAAACCAGCGCTGGCGGCCAGCACGATGTTAATAACGCTTTGCTGCCCCACCGTTACTTCTGTCGTCTGGTAGCCTACATAGGAAAACATAAGCACGGTTTCGGCAGAAGCAACCTGGATTTCGTAGTTGCCGTCCACATCAGTGACAGTACCAGTGGAGCTACCTTTGGTTTGTACCGTAGCCCCGATGAGCGGCTCGCCTTCCGGGCCCGATACCTTACCCGAAACGGTAAGGCTTTGGGCAAAGGCCGATATGGCAAAGAGCATCAGGGAAAGTACCAATGCAGTGCGAGTGAGTGTAGAATGGAATTGCATGGTTGTTTGAATTTAGTTTTAATGTTTTGTCTGAAAAAAAATTAGTACTTGCTGTAATGCCCTTTATATCCTGATTATCAATGGTTTGATTATTTTTGATAGAAGAACTCTCGGAAGCTAACAGGTCTCGGTGCTTCGCCATCTACGGCATAGCCTACGACCAGCTCTTGCCCAAGAAAATCCTCGAAGTACTCAATCCGAACCGGGTGCTTACCCTTGCGCAAGGCCACATTGCCTTGGCGGGTGCGCGCACTGTGCGAGCCGTCGTTGTCCACTACTAATTCATTGTGAATGAACAGTTTGGAGCCGTCGTCAGAACGAGTGTAAAAAGTGTAAATGCCATCCATTGGTACTTCTACGTAGCCTTCAAATACAAAAGCGTAGTGATCTCTTTGCATAGCCATTTTTTCCATGTCAAAATCGGCGGCGATACCGGCCCGAGTGGGCGTTAAGGCATTGAAGTCGGGTAGCTTTTTGAAGCGCCCTTCATAAAAGCGATAGCGCAGACCATTTTGCGCACGTTTCACATTTACCGATGCAAAAGGACTGACCTTGCGATAGGTTTTTGCTACTACCTCGCTCGTAGCCTGATTGGCAGCATCAAAAAAACGCGCCTTGACCGTGGTGGTTGCATTCAGCCGGATGGGCTGTGTGTAAAGCGTTGACTGGGCCGTCGGCTCCGAGCCATTGAGCGTGTAGCGCACCTGTACATTTTGATACGGATGAGATAAGCTTACTTCAAGGTCATTCAAAAAGACATCCATCTCGCTGAAGCGCAAATCTTCGGTGGCAAAATGCTCCGGCAGTTTGTGCGTGCCCGCGAGGCGATATGGCGGCTCCATAAATGGCGACTCGAAGTGCAGGCTCCAGTCCATTTCGAGCAGATCTATATCCTTCAGGTGCTTGCCCGGCGCAATTTGTATTTGCACCGCTACCTGCCCCGACGACTGTGGCGCAATGGTCAACTCTATCTTATTTTGATCTACTTCGAGGTGGTGGTTGTGAAAATAGCGGCCGCTGAAATAGAGCGGCTCATCGGCTCGGTTTTCAATATTATAATAGGCGATAGCTTCCTGTTCGTTTTTGCGCAGCAACAGGCAATTAATGCGAGCAGCATTCAGCAGTGCCAGGACCAGTTGCTGATTGTCTTCGCTCACCACATCGTCGGTTATGATGCCACTAAGCTGTAAATTAACCATTTGCGGCCCTGCATCGGTCATGGTCACCCAAGTGATGTGGTCGAACTCGCCGAGACGCGGGCCGCGCAGTTGGCTGCCGCCGCCGGTAGTAGCTAAGATGTAATAATTCCTATCCTGGCGCACTTTTTTCAAGTAGCGGTGATTGTGCCCAGCAATGACCGTGTAGGGGCGGTCTTTCAATACTTCCTCGATTTCCGGGAAGCCATTGTATTCGCGGTAGTTCCACACCGGGTGGTGCATGAAGACCATCGTCCAGCGCACGTCGGCATTATCGGCGATGGCTTTTTTGATGTAGTCCAATTGTGCGCGACTGAACTGTACGCCGTCGCCATCATTAGAATCCATTGCTAAAAATAGCACGTCCTTATAGCGAAAATGATAATACGAGTGCCCGTAGCGTTCCAGCCAGGTTTGGCGCATGACGTCATTGGAAATATCGTGATTGCCCGGCAGGGCGAAAAAGCGAACATTGAGCGGGGCGAGTATGCTGTCCCATTCATGCCACATGGCGTTGATTTCGGCCGTGTCGCCGGTGTAGCCTTCGATCAAGTCACCAACGCTCATGACAAACTCCGGAAAAAGCAGGTTGAGTTTTTCTACGGCTTTCTCAAAAACGCCCGCCCGGTGCCCGCCCGTACGGTCGGTGACGATAGCAAACTGAAAATTGCGTGGGTCGTTGAAAAAATCAGCTGAAGTCCAGGGCTTGCGCTCGGTTTGTAGGTTGTGTTGAAAGTCCGGAAAGGTTTGAGCCAAGGCGAAATACAACCCGAATAGGCTACAAATGAAGGTGAGGAGGGCTTTGGTGTACATGGCAGTTACAGGATTTTGTTGACAAAAGTTTCTCAAAATTAAACACACTTCTGTTTTTACAATAGCCTTTTGTACGATTTTACAATTCTTTAAAGTGTAGTTAACATTGAGTTTTTACCTTGTGAGAAATTTAAAAACATGCGTTTTTCAGCCTTTGTAGTATTTTTTGTAAGTTTCTTATTTGTAAACTGTAGCCACCAAGCCGATTCGCCAACTCTGTTTGCCTTGCTACCAGCGGAGCATACTGGTATTGATTTTTCCAACGTGCTTTTCCCTTCGGAAGAATTGAATATCATCACTTTTGAATATTTCTATAATGGTGCCGGCGTGGCCGTAGGCGATATTGATAATGACGGTTTGCAGGATATTTTCTTTGCTGCTAATATGACCAACAGCCGCTTGTACCGAAATAAGGGCAAGCTTCAATTTGAGGACATCACCGCGCAAGCGGGCATTGACACCGAGGGCCGATGGGCAACGGGAGTGGCTATGGTGGACATCAACGGCGACGGCTGGTTAGATATTTACGTGTGCTTCGCCGGACCCTACGGGCCCGCACAACGCGCCAACCAGTTTTATATCAACAACGGCGACGGTACGTTCACCGAGCGCGCTGCGGAGCTGGGGCTGGCCGATACCGGGCACACCACGCATGCCGCTTTTTTTGATTATGATGGCGATGGCGATTTGGATGTGTACCTGCTGACCAACGTGATGGAAGAGCTGGGGCCCAACGTCATTCGACCTAAAAAACTCGATGGCGAGTCGCCAAATACCGATCGCTTGTATCGCAACGACGGAGGGAAATTTGTCAATGTTTCGCGCGAAGCGGGCATCTTAGCTGAGGGCTACGGCTTGGGCCTTGCTATTGCCGATTTCAATGAGGACGGCTGGCCCGACATCTACGTTTCCAATGATTATCTGTCGAATGACTTACTTTATATCAATCATCAGGATGGCACTTTTACCGACCGGGCGGATGCATATTTCAGGCACACCAGCTACTCCGCGATGGGCAATGACGCAGCTGATTTCAACAACGACGGGCGTATTGACATCATAACCGTAGATATGCTGCCTCCAGATCATCAACGGCGCAAGCTGATGTTTCCCTCTATTAATTACGACCGCTTTCGCTCGGAAATACGTAGTGGCTACGCGCCGCAATACCCACGCAATACCTTGCAACTCAACAACGGACCCACACCCGACGGCGGGCTGGCTTTCAGCGAAATCGGTCAATTGGCGGGCATTCAAAGCACTGACTGGAGCTGGAGCGCGCTGCTGGCCGATGTGGACAATGACGGCTGGAAGGATTTACTCATCACCAATGGCTATCCGCGCGACATTACCAACCTCGATTTTGTGAATTTTAAAATGAATGAGTTGCTGCGCAATCAGTATTCCAATACGATGCAAACCTCTTTCGTGGAGGCTATCAATAGCATTGACGGGGCTTATCTGCCCAATTTCGCTTTCAAAAACAAGGGTAATCTCACTTTTGAGCATTACTCCCGTGCTTGGGGATTTACCCAACCCAGTTACTCGCACGGTGCAGTATTAGCGGATCTTGACAATGACGGCGACTTAGATTTTATCGTCAATAATGTAACTGATCCGGCTTTTATCTTAGAAAATCGCTCGGAACAATGGGCCGCGTGCAACTATTTACGCTTAAAACTGGCCGGTGCCCCGGAAAATCCTGCCGGGTTTGGTGCCAAAGTCTGGCTGTATGCGGGCGCGCAAATGCAGTTTCAGGAGTTGTCGCCTTATCGGGGGTACCAGTCTTGCACAGAGCCGATTCTTCACTTTGGGCTGCGCGATTTTGCTTACGCCGATTCGCTGCGCATTGTCTGGCCGGACGGTCGGGCCCAAGTGCTGCAAAACATACCTACCAATCAAGTGCTTATCTTGCGGCATACCGATGCGGTGCCTTACATGCCAGCGGCAGCAGCGCCGCGTCAGTTGCTGTTTCAGGAAGTTTCCAAACTGTTAGGTATTGATTATCAGCACATTGAAGAGCATTACGCCGATTTCAAGGTACAGCCTTTGTTGCCGCACAAACACTCAGAAGAAGGGCCACCCATTGCCGTTGGCGATATGAATGGCGACGGGCTGGAGGATTTTTTCATCGGGGGCAGTTTCAAACATTCGGGCGTACTTTGGTTTCAACAACCCGATGGCACTTTTCGCAGTCGTTTGCTCAGCGCAGGCGACAACTACGAAGAAGACCTCGGCTGCCTGCTCTTCGACGCGGACGGCGATGGCGACCTCGATTTGTACGTCAGCAGCGGTAGTAGTGAATTTCTTGATGGCTCGCCTTACTTGCAAGACCGATTGTATAAAAATGATGGCAAGGGCAATTTTCAACTCGATGCTGCCGCGCTACCACCTATGCGCACCGGCACGGCCTGCGTAGCAGCGGCGGATTATGATGGCGACGGCGACTTGGATTTGTTCGTCGGCGGCCGTATTGTAGCGGGAAATTATGCCGCCGTACCCCGTAGCTATTTGTTAGAAAACCGGGGCGGGCGTTTTGCAATTGTCACAGAACAGGTGTGCCCAGAGTTAGCAGACATCGGCCGGGTAACTTCGGCAGTATGGGCCGATTTCAATCAGGATGGGCAGCCGGACTTAGCACTTGCTGGCGAGTGGATGCCCATTGTGGTGTTGCAAAACAGCAATGGACGGCTTGAGCAGATGACCGAAGGACAAGTAGCACTCGAAAATTCGGTCGGTTGGTGGAATACTCTGGCGACCGCTGATTTGGATGGCGATGGCGACCTCGATCTCGTAGCGGGCAACCTCGGCTGGAATGCACCTTACCGGGCCGATGCCGACCAACCCGTACGGCTGTATATTGCTGATTTTGAAGGTAATGGACAGCCCAAAGCCGTAATGACCCATTATTTGCAAAACCGAGAAGCGCCGGTGCATTTTCGCAATGATTTGCTAAACTGGCTTTTCCCGCTGAAAAAACAATTCAGGGATTACGCCTCCTACGCGCAAGCAAGCTGGCAGGAGATATACCCTCCATCCACGCTGAAGCAAGCGCAAGTGCTTGAAGCACAGACTTTTTCTACTTCGTGGATAGAAAACCGGAATGGTATTTTTGTTTTACATCCTTTGCCTGTCGAGGCACAATTAGCTCCGGTACAATCGGTTTTATTGGACGATTTTAATGGCAATGGGCACGTTGACCTATTGTTGGCTGGCAATCATTATGCGCCGGAGCCGCACACCGGGCGTTACGATGCTTTCAATGGGCTTTATTTACAAGGCATCGGGTCTGGTAGTTTTCAGCCCCAGCCCTTTGCGGAAAGCGGTTTCTACCTGCCGGGCGATGCCAGAGCTTTAGCTTCCCTGCGCCACGTCAGCGGTCGCCGCTTAGTGTTAGCTACCCGCAACAGCGATACCTTGCAGGCATTTTTCTATTAAAAACGCCCTCTGCCGAGTAAAAGGCAAAGGGCGCTGAGCCAGCTTGATATGTTTTTGGCCGGTTTATCGGCGGTTTGTTTGAAAGTTGCGGCGGTTGCGCGATTGCGGTCGCGGCGAATAATTGCCTGGACTACTACGACGGGATGCATCAGCAGCCTTTGGTTCATAGTTGGGCTGAGTGACGAACGGATGATCTTCCACTATCCGTATGCGCTTGTGGAGCAATTGTTCGATGCTGTAAAACAGATCGCGCTCTTCATTAGCGCAAAGCGAAATAGCGATGCCATTTGAGCCAGCTCGGCCGGTGCGCCCGATGCGGTGTACGTAGGTTTCGGCTTGTTCCGGGATTTCGTAGTTGAAAACGTGCGTAATGTCATCAATATCAATACCGCGTGCGGCAATATCGGAAGCCACGAGGATATGAATGCGTCCGTTGCGGAAATTTTCCAATGCGCGCTGGCGTTGCGATTGGCTTTTATTGCCATGAATGGCATCCGCTGGGATGTTGGCTCTGGAAAGAATCTTCGCCAGCTTGTCTGCGCCGTATTTAGTCCGGGTAAAAACAATTCCTTTCCGGATGTTGTGTTCGTGGATGAGGTGCCGGAGCAGCCCTATTTTATCTTGTTTTTCAACAAAATAGAAAGATTCTTCGATTGTACCTTGTTTTTCCTGTTCAAGGCGTGCCGTCACTTGTTGCGGGTCGCGCATGTATTTGCCAGCGAGTTTGCGTACTTCTGGCGACATGGTAGCCGAGAAAAGCAGCGTTTGCCGTTGGTCGGGGATACGCAGGAAAATCCGGTTGATGTCTTGAATAAAACCCATGTCGAGCATTCGATCGGCTTCGTCGAGCACCATGATTTCCACATGATCGAGCGTAAGAATACGTTGATTGAGCAGGTCGAGCAGTCGCCCCGGTGTGGCTACCAATACATCCACGCCCCTTCGGAGCTGCGAGATTTGCTTGCTGGCGGATACGCCACCGAAGACTACAGCGCCTTGCACTTTGGCAAAACGGCTGTAAGCACGCATGTTTTCGTCAATTTGAATCGCCAATTCGCGCGTAGGAGCTAATACCAGGGCACGAGGCTGACGGCGGTCGTTGGCTGGCGGTCGTTCAAGCAATTGCTGGATAATGGGTAATAAAAAGGCGGCTGTTTTTCCGGTTCCGGTTTGGGCACAGCCAATTAAATCTTGGCCCTGCAATACGATGGGTATTGCCTGCTGCTGAATTGGGGTGGGATGAGTATATCCTTCGGATTCTAAAGCACGGAGGAGTTGCACATCAAGACCCAGGTCTTTGAATGTCATGTAAGCGTATTAAGTCTGAAAATGTTTCTCCCCATCAGGAGATTGAAGCGAGAGAATCCAACATCCGAAAGAGAGCTAAAAATCAATTATCTGAACGGCAAAGGTGCGACAATAGTTTCAGGAAAACAACATTTTAAAACATTTTTTTGTCAAAATCAGCTACAATTGCCAGTCTTGTAGTATTTTCACCCTGCAAGTTAATCATTTTATGACTATGATGGATCAGATAGACATCGCCAATGTATTGTTTTTGGATATCGAAACCGTGCCCGGAGCCGCCGATTATGAAGATTTGAGCGAGGAAATGCAGGAACTTTGGCAAATCAAGGCGCGCGCCATCCTGCGGCAGGCAGCAGCTGAACTCGGCGAAGAGGAAACAGCCGCGCTTTACCCCGAAAAAGCAGGTATTTACGCCGAATTCGGTCGCATTGTTTGTATTTCGGTGGGCATTGTGCATCGCAACCGGGAAGACAATCGCCTGCGGGTGCGCCTGAAGTCTTTCGCCAACGAAAACGAAGCAGCGCTGCTACAGGATTTTTCGCAGCTCGTGCGGCAGTTTTATAATGATCCGAACAAATATTACATTTGCGGACATAATATCAAAGAGTTTGATATTCCTTATATGTGTAGGCGGATGGTTATCAACCAGTTAGAATTTCCAGAATTGCTCAACATTGCCGGTAAGAAACCCTGGGAGACCAAGCACTTGCTCGATACCATGGAATTGTGGAAATTTGGTGACATCAAAAACTACACCTCCTTGCGTTTGCTGGCGGCGGTGCTGGGTTTTCCTTCGCCCAAGGACGATATGGACGGCAGCCAAGTGGCGCCTACCTTCTGGTTGGAAAAAGACCTTGAGCGCATTGCCCATTATTGCGAAAAAGACGTGTTAGCCACCGTGCAGCTTTTCTTGCGCTACCGCCGAATGCCGCTGATGGAGGAAGACCAAGTGCAACACGTAAAGTGAAGCTGTTGTTTTGCAAAAATTGCTCAATACCTTGTCTCAATCATTGCATGCCGTTATCTGTCATTATCACTACTTTCAACGAAGCAGCGCACATCGGGGCTGCCCTCGAATCGGTGCGCTGGGCCGATGATATTATAGTGGTGGATTCTTTCAGTACGGACGACACGGTGGCGATTGCACATACCTACACCCAGCGGGTTTTGCAGCGCGCTTACAAAGGTCCTGCCGATCAGAAAAACTGGGCTATACCGCAGGCCCGCCACGAGTGGATACTACTCTTGGATGCGGATGAGCGCATTACGCCTGATTTGCAGGCAGAAATTCAGCATTGGTTAGCACAACCCGATATTCCTTACGATGCTTTTTGGATCGGTCGGCAAAATCATTTTTTGGGGCGCCGCGTCCGCTACTCCGGCTGGCAGGGCGATGCCGTGGTGCGTTTTTTTCGCAAAAGTTGTCGCTACAATCACAAGCAAGTGCACGAGGAGATCGAACTGACTGGGCTGCGCGTGGGGCGTTTGCAATACAAAATGGAGCATTATACCTTTCGGAATGCCCGTCATTTTTTGGATAAAATGCAACGTTACGGTGCCTGGTCGGCGCAAGATTATGCCGCCAAAACACCCCGCGTGACCTACTTTCACCTGTTTTGGAAACCGCTTTTTCGCTTTGGTAAGCATTTTATTGTGCAACAAGGCTGGCGCGACGGACGAGTAGGGCTGGTTATTAGTATATTAATGGCTTGGGGAGTGTTTCTGCGGTATTTATATTTGTTGGAAACAACGGAAGAAAAGTTGAAAAGTTGAAAAGTTGAAAGGGTGAATAGGGGAATGGGATGAATAGGGGAATGGGATGAATAGGGTGAATAGGGGTGCGGTGCGACATAAAGTTTAAAAGGGGTCATGGGTGATGGTATCTGGCATCTAAAAATCTGGCATCTGGCATCTTAAATTCATCATCTATCCATTGATAATCAGTAATTTATATTTTTGCATTTAGAATAATTACGTCCGGGCATTTACAATAAAAAAGCATGAGCTATCTCGAAATACGCAAGGCATTGCAGCAAAAGCAGTACCATCCGGTTTATTTTTTGCACGGGGCGGAGCCTTATTTTATTGATACGGTAGCCGATTATATTGAGCAAAACGTGTTGTCGGAAGCTGAGCGGGCTTTTAATCTCACCATTTTGTATGGCAAAGATACAGACCACTTAACGGTGCTGGATAGTGCCCGGAGGTATCCGGTAATGGCTGAACGTCAAGTAGTTATCATCAAAGAGGCGCAGGAGATGAAATCGCTGCCGGAGTTGGCTACCTATGTAGAAAAACCGCTCGCAACCACCTTGTTGGTGATCTGCCATAAGTACAAGCCCTTGAATATGAACACCAAATTCGGGCGGCTACTCAAGGAAAAAGCGCAAGTATTGGAGGCTAAACCCCTGTATGACAATCAGATAGCAGACTGGATTCAAAGTTATTTGCAAGGGCAAAAACGCAGCATTTCGACCGCTGCGGCGGAATTGCTCGGCCAGTACCTCGGCACGGAGCTGTCTAAAATTGTGAATGAATTAGAAAAGCTGCTACTCAATCTGCCTGAAGGTCAAGAGATTAGCGCCAAAGACATCGAGGAGAATATTGGCATCAGCAAGGATTATAATGTATTTGAATTGCAAAAAGCCCTCGGCGCCAAAAACATCCTACAAGCGAATCGCATTGTGCAATACTTTGCCGCCAATCCGCGCAAAAACCCGCTGCCGGTCGTTATTGGCTCGTTGTACAATTTTTTCAGCAAGCTCTATATGCTGCATTTTGTCAAAAACCTGCCCGAAAAGGAGGTGCTGGAGGCCCTACAGCTGCGCTCGGCATTTTTCATGCGCGACTATCGTGCTGCCTTGCCTCACTTTCCGCCTGCCAAAACCGAGCAGGTAATTGCTTTGCTTCGGGAGTACGACCTCAAGTCGAAAGGGGTAAACTACGCCGGAGCCGACGACGGAGAGCTGCTGAAAGAATTAGTCTGGCGTATCTTGCATTAGTTTTGTCCGCTGAGTTTGAATTTCATCCCGAAGCCGATCTGGAAGAGCGTGTCGCCAAAGCCCGTTTCTGCATTGCCGAGGCCATAGTACGCAAGGTCTATTCCGAATTTCACTTTTTGGCCAGTCAGAAAACCAACATTGGCACCCCAGTAGTTGATCAGCCCTGATGACTCGCCAAAAGTAGTGCCCCACTGCCCGATGTAGCGCGGCGACAGATAAAAGTCCAGCTTATCGGAAGGATGATACGAAGCATATACTGGTATTTGGAAATTGAACAGCCCACCCGAAGTGCTCACGAAGCCAAACATACCCAGCCCCGCGCCCGCTGCCAGCGCAAACGGCGACTCCTGATCGCCTACAAATTGCACTTTCACATCCGCCAGGATATTGAGATTGGTGTTGGCACGGATGCCAAAGTCCACAGTTTCGCCGATGCCAAAGCGGCCGCCCAACTCGATGTTAGGTGCAAAAATGCTGAAGCTTTCGCTGTCCACGTCATCTGGATTATCACCGATGTCATTAAAATCTGGGGTGCGCGTACCGTTGATAGAGAACATGATTTCACCGTTGTTGGCACCTACGGTTCTTCCGGTTTGGAAACCGCTAATCGAGGCGCAGCTGCTCCACAGGGCCAGGGTAGTAGCCAGCAGTAGGCATTGAATAATCTGTCTGATTTTCATTTAGTTAAGGTTTTAAGAGTGAATAAGGCACAAATTAGGTAATTCGCATCGGAAAAGCCCCGGTTTTGACATAAAAAAACGGAAGCCTGTTTTTTACAACAAGCTTCCGATTAGCATATAACGCTCAAAAATAAGTCAGTTAGCTGATAGCGATTACAAGCTTACTTCACGGTGATGTTTTTGTAGTAAGATCTGTGCGGAGTGCTTACTTCCACTACGTAATCGCCGCGGCCGAGGTCATTCAGGTTGTAGCGGCGCTCTACTTTGACTACCTTGCGTACATTGTCTTGGAAAACAACGTTGCCTTGCTTGTCGAGTACCGTTACATGCACGTCCGTCAGGCGGTTATTGTACATGGTCAGGTCGAGCAGCTCGCCTTGCCATTTGAGTGCAGGCGCGAAGTAGCTCTCGCGGGCTTGCGGATTGAGGGTCAGCTCGTCAGCTTGAATAGCGAACGGCTGTACCACTTCGGTCAGTTCGGTTGCCACAACCACCCGATAGCTGCCGCGCTCTAAGTTTTCTACGTTGAAAATACGCGCATATGCACCGGGTAATGCTTTTTCCTCTTCCAATACTACGCCTGCAACAGTAGTGATTTGTACGACTGCATTCGACTTCAGTCGCTCTACAACTACGCTAATCTTCTTATCGCTACCGGATTTCTCGATCCGGATGGTAGGTACGGCGCTGGCCGCCCAGATAGTAGTGGCGCTCAGCAGCACGATAGCAAAAACAAACATTTTTTGAAAAGTCTTCATAATAACAGTTTTTAGTGATTTGGTGAAAAACGGGACGATTTTTAACAGTCAATTTAAATCTTACAATTGCAAGCAATCTTGCTTTTTTTTGACAATACAAAGGTAGGGGCGTTTTGAGTGGCATGCTACCAGCAAATTGATGAATTGTGATGTTATTTTGACCAGAAAGGTGGTAAAACACTATAATTGAGTTAAAATAAAATCATAGTATCGAAATTTTATTTTGTCTGACTTTTTCTACTCAAAACACTACTCGCCGAAAGGCACTTTTCGATACTGAATGTTTTAATTTGTAATGTACTGATATGGAAAAATGACCGGAAAATCAATTTTTCCTTACTTTTGCGGCGCACATTGATAATTGCCAACCAAACGCTCAGGGGCTTGTTTCTATTGAAAAAATCCATTTTCAAACTCAAATAAACTATGGCTTACAGACAAGAAAAAGACAGCATCGGCTACATTGATGTACCGGCCGACAAATATTGGGCAGCACAAACGCAGCGCTCCATAGAGAATTTTAAAATAGGCGGCCAGCAGATGCCAATAGAAATTATCCGGGCTTTTGCCATTTTGAAAAAAGCCGCCGCACGCACCAACGAGGCATTGGGCAAGTTGCCAAAAGAAAAGGCCGATCTCATCGCGCAGGTCTGCGACGAAATATTAGCCGGGCAGTTGGACGATCAGTTTCCGCTCGTAGTGTGGCAAACTGGCTCCGGCACCCAAAGCAATATGAACGTAAACGAGGTCATCGCTAATCGCGCGCACGTGCTGAGCGGCGGCACCCTCACCGACGAAGAAAAGGTGCTGCATCCCAATGACGACGTCAATAAGTCGCAGTCTTCCAATGATACTTTTCCTACGGCCATGCACATTGCGGCTTACAAAATTTTAGTGGAAACGACCATCTCTGGATTGGAAACCCTTCGCAATACCTTGCAAGCCAAGTCCGAAGCCCTGAAAGATGTAGTTAAAATTGGACGTACGCACTTTATGGATGCTACGCCGCTGACGCTGGGGCAGGAGTTTTCGGGTTATGTGTCGCAAATTAACCATGGCATCCGGGCGATTAAAAATACCCTGCCGCACTTAGCAGAGCTGGCGCTGGGCGGCTCGGCGGTAGGCACTGGCCTCAATGTGCCTGCGGGCTACGATGTGCAGGTAGCTGCCAAAATCGCCGAATATACTGGGCTACCTTTCGTCACTGCCGAAAATAAATTTGAATCCCTCGCTGCGCACGACGCGATTGTAGAATCGCACGGGGCACTGAAAACGGTTGCTTGCGCGCTAATGAAAATCGCTAATGACATTCGGATGCTGTCCTCTGGGCCACGTAGCGGTATTGGCGAAATTATTATCCCGGCCAATGAACCCGGCTCCTCCATTATGCCCGGCAAGGTGAATCCCACCCAATCGGAGGCGATGACGATGGCTATGGCCCAAGTGCTGGGCAACGATGTAGCAATCAATATTGGTGGCATGACCGGTCATTTTGAATTGAATGTATTCAAGCCGATGATGATTTACAACTTTTTGATGTCAGCCCGACTCATTGGCGACACTTGCCTTAGTTTCGATGAGCACTGCGCCACAGGCATCGAGCCGAACAAGCCCCGCATCAAGGAGTTGCTGGAGCAATCACTGATGTTGGTTACGGCGCTCAATACGCATATTGGGTACGACAATGCCGCAAAAATTGCTAAAAAAGCCCACGCCGAAGACAAAACGCTCAAACAGGCAGCCGTGGAACTGGGGCTGCTCACTGCCGAGCAATTCGACGCTTGGGTACGCCCGGAGGAGATGATTGGCACGATGAATTAGTCTGGCGACTTGGGCAGGCAGTTGAGCGTGGAGTGCTTTTCGCTTTTTTGCAAATAAAAGTCTGATAATGAGAGTTTTAATTCGTTTTTTGATGCGGCAAGTTGTATTAAAATACGCACTGCCAATTGTTTGCGTGTCGAAAAGCGAGTAGCAAGCAGCGAAAAGCACTATACCAAATCCGGGAAAAATTTATTTACTTTGCCTGCGAGGCAATGGTGCATCAATCAATCGTCAGCATAATTAAATGATAGAAGCGCGTTACCAAATCAGTTTTCAGGATTATCTCCGGCTCATGTTTCAAATCGCTTACCGGCGCTGGACGTACATCGTTATTACCATGCTCGGTGCGGTGCAGTTGCCGCTCATTGCTGCGATGTTCATTTTTCCTGAATTGTACGATCCCAACCGATTGACCTCCGCGTTTCTGCTGATTGTTTTTGCTTTTATGATGCCCTTGTTGTTGTATTTTCGCACGCGCACCTATTACTTTGGCAATATCAGTTTCCAGCAAGAAATTCGGGCAACTTTTTCCAAAGACCTAATCGAATTCTCCGGGCTGAAACGCAACGCCAGCCTGTCTTGGGATCGCATTCAGCAGGTAGTAGAAACCAAAGACTGGTTCATTTTCTACCAGACGCGCTATTTTTTCAACTTTGCCCCGAAAAATGCCTTTCGCTCGGAAGCAGACCTCGGTAAGTTGCGCAAAATGGTACGCTCCAAGTCGCACGTACGCGCTCGCCTACGCGGCTGAGGTTTTCAACTATAAAATCCTGATTATCAATAGATAGGTTTAAGATAATAGATGCCAGATGCCAATTTTTAGATGCCAGACTTTAGATAATAGACGATAGATTTTAGACACCAGATACCATCACCTATCACCCGTGCCCCCTTTTAAACTTCTCAACTTTTAAACCTATTCATCCCATTTCCCTATTCATCCCATTCCCCTATTCCCCTTTTTTAAATAGAAATGACCTACTTATTTATACTCAAGTGCTTGTTTTTCAGTACTTTACAAAATCGAAAATCGTACTTCGCAAATCGCACATGGAATAATACTTACACAATTTCTTCGGGTTTCACTTCTAAGGTCACGCGCTCAGCGCTCATCAAGCGCGCATGCAAGCCCAAAGTTTTGGGCAGTTCGTATTCAAAAAAGTACCGACAGGTATGCAGCTTGCTTTGGTAAAAATGTACATCCTCGCCGGCAGCGTTTGGTAGGGCTTTTTCAGCAACGATGGCTTGTTGTAGCCATTGCCAGCCAATAGCGACCGTGCCAAAGTATTCGAGATAGAGCGTTGCGTCGGCCAGAAAGACTTCAGCGGGTTCGCGCATGGCCAACTGCATCAGGTGTGTAGTGGCTTCTTGCAATGACTTGGCCTGCCCGGCCAGTTGGTCCGCCCAGCGCTTGAGGCGCGCCGAGCCTTGCGCAGCTACGATGACTTTTTGTACTTCTTGTGCGAATAGCATAGCGGCTTTGCCATTGTGCATCAGTACTTTACGTCCTAGAATGTCCATGCCGTGAATGGTGGTAGTGCCTTCATAAATGGCGTTCACGCGAATGTCGCGGTAGTATTGTTCCAACGGAAAATCATCCGTGTAGCCCGCGCCGCCCAGCACCTGCATCCCGACGCTGGTAGCGAGCGTACCCATTTCGGCGGGGTAAGATTTGGCAATAGGCGTGAGCAATTCTAATAGCAAATGCGCGTTTTCCTTCACTTCGCCTTCGGCCACTTGAGCCAGGTCGGCGTAGTAGCTACATTGCAACAGCAGCGCAATGCTGCCTTCTACAATAGATTTTTGTTGTAATAACATTCTGCGCACGTCGGCGTGTTCAATGATGAGCACTGGCGGCACGTGTGGGTCTTTGTTGGACGGATGGCGACCTTGGGCGCGCTCGTTGGCATATTTCAAAGCGGCATAATAAGCAGCCGAAGCGGTACCTATCGCCATCAAACCCGTACCGATGCGGGCTTCGTTCATCATTTGGAACATATATGGCAGGCCTTGGTGCGGCTGCCCCACGAGGTAGCCCCGGCAGTTGTCCTGCTCGCCGAGCATTAAGTGCGCGGCCACGTAGCCTTTTTGGCCCATTTTGCCATAAATGCCGGCGGTAGTGACATCGTTGGGCACCAAAGCCCCGTTTTCCGGGCGGTATTTGGGTACCACGAAAAGCGAAATTCCTTTGACGCCAGCCGGAGCGCCAGGTATTTTTGCTAACAAAAGATGCACGACGTTATCCACCGCATTGTGGTCGCCGCCGGAAATGTATATTTTTTGCCCCTTAATTTTGTAATAGCCCGCATTCGTTGGGGTAGCCGAGCTGACAATATCGGTGAGCGAGCTGCCCGCTTGGGGTTCGGTGAGCGCCATCGTGCCCTGCCAGTCGCCTGTGTACAAATGTGGGATGTAGGTTTGGTTCAGCTCCTCCGAGCCGAAGGTGCGAATAAGTCCGGCCGCGCCAGCCGTGAGAAAGGCGTGCGAGGCGGCATTGCCATTAGCAGCATAAAAACAAAGTAAACCTGCGTTGAGCAGTGTAAAAGGCATTTGTTGGCCGCCGTGCTCATAGTGGTCGTGCGCTGAAATCCAGCCGCCTTCGGCCAGTGCCTTGATAGCCGGGCGCAAGCTCTCGTGCACATGTACTTCGCCATCTTTATAGTAGGCTTTTTCCTTATCCATAATGCGATAAAAAGGAAAGAGATACGTGTCGCCAATGGCTTTGGCCGCATCCATCGCCATATCAAAAGCCTCGGCGTCGTAGTCGGCGTAGTAGTCGTATTGATTGAGTGAGGGAGCGTGGAGCACTTCATGCAGTAGGAAGCGGAGATTTCGGGTGCTGATGTACATGGACATTGGGTTGCAGGTTTGGCAATGAAATTTTTAGAAACATCCAAATGTAGCGAATTTTCGCAAAATTTTAATAATTAAATTCATTTTCAATATAAAATTTTACTCAGTCAAATTTTTCTTTTAAAATAAAAAAACAAAACAACTACCACTGAATGGGGCCACCGCACACGCTGCTATTCCAATTCCGCAATTTTTTCCATCAACCAACTGTGGCTGGCCACGTTTTTGGTGGCTTCTAATTCTTGCTTGAGTTTTTGTACTGCTTTGCGGTCGCCGGGCGTCAGGTTGGTAATCTTTTTGGTAAACCGAATCAAATTGGCATACAACTGGCGGCGCGAACTGGGAATGTCCTTGTGCCGGTTGAGGTAGGTGCGAAAACTCTCGAAAAGCGAATACAGCGGCTCGATCTCGTCGGTTTCGTAATAGGTAGCTAAAAGAATGGATTTAGAATTTAAATTATACGTAAAATCTTCAAATTCAACTTCTTGTAATAATTGAATCACCTCACCGTATTTTTTCTGATAGAAATAGACTTGGGCCAAGTTGTAATTGACCGAGTTTTGCCGGAAAGCCTCCGGCAAGGCATGCTGATAGGTTTTGATAAACTCCTCCGTCCAGTCGTATTGCCCCAAGCGCAGGGCGATGGTGGTGATATTGCGAAAATCCCAGGGGGACAATTCGCCCTCCACAATGATGATTTCCTTTTTCAAGGAGTCTTTGTAAAGGTCAAACAACTCGTTTTGAAACTGGGGGTTGCCTTGATTGATTTTGCTCACGCAATAGTTGAAAGCAAAGCCGTACATACTTTCGGCTTCCTCGCGCGGAAATTTCAGACCATTTTGCTCGAGCAGTTGCTTGAGTTTGAAATAATGTGCTAAGTTTTCGCCGTCGGTTTCCATCAACAAAATCTGATAATAAACCGGGATGGAGGGCACGTCCGGGAAGTCTTTGTCTTGCACATATTGGATGATTTCATCCATGAATTCGATGTGGTAAGTATGGTCGGCTACTTTGCGCTGCCCCAGGCTGAGGCAGTAGTAGCGCAGTTTTTCGGAAATATAAAACCCGTCGAGGTTTTTGTTGATACGCTCGATGTTGGTTTTGGAGGTGCGGTCGTGCTTGTGTAGTTCGTAGTAGTTTTTTTCAAACAGGTACTGATCCAAGTAAAAATCGGCGGAGCGCAGTGTGTTTTGCTCGGTAAATTTGTGCACATTGCGAATGGCGGTACTGCGAATGCGTTCGAGTTTTCTTTTGCTCACCGCTTCCATCAGCAGCAGGGCCTTGCCCGCAGGCTTGCTCTCATACACCTCGGCGGCTAAGTAGTCTTGCACCAATTTGAATAGATCGGAACAATACTTGCGAAAGCGCACATCGTCATAAGGCGCATCCGGTACCATTTGCATCCAGAGTGTTTCTTTGGGTATTTCGTCTTCGCGGGCGGTGTTGATATGCAGCAGCAAGTAGTCGAACAGCGTCACAATAGCTTCGCTCCTGTTAAAATAAGGCGACACCAAAAACTTGCGCAGCCGGTTTTGCTCGTATTTGTCAAATTGTGTTAAAATTGAATACAATTTACTATTGCGCATATCGAATCTTTTTTTGTATCTTAGCGGTGCGAAAGTATTTCCGCGAATATAAGTTACGACACGAATAAGAATATTCTCACATTTAGTGAAAACTGTTTTCAAAACGTTCCATTCAGTCTCTTTTTTCTGGAACGGTTTTTGTGAAAAAACGATATGAATAAAGCAATGTTTTTTTTCACAAATGTGAAGCTATGAGGAAAAGCTGAAAAGAAGGAAAAGCCACGAACATTTTTTATAGCAATGACAAAAATCCACGAACCATGAATGTATTTTTACGAAAGCACCTTTTATTATTCACCTTGATAGCTTGTACGCTCCCCGCCTGGGGGCAGTTGAGCAATCGAAGCCTGCAAACCGACCAAGGGCAAGCGGTATCCGAAACGCTTACGGCACTTACTACGCAGCAATATTCCCCTGTCGTAGTACGCAATGCTGTGAATGGAACGGTACAGATACAAATCGTATCTGCTAGTACAGTACAAGTTGTTTATACGCCCAATCCATCTTTTATCGGGGTAGATAATTTTCGCATTCAGCGTTTTACTTGTTCTTTGTGTGTAGAATTTATAGACTACACGGTGCAGGTGACTCCCTCGCAGATTAAAGCCAACCACGATTATTCCTTTGCGGCACGCAATGCCACCATTCCTGTCAATGTGCTCGACAATGATGTCAGCAGCAACGGAGTATTGGAGCTGCGGCTTATTTCTATGACGAATAATGGCACGGCTACTTTCGCCCCGGGTTCGGGTATTGTAGAATTTACGCCCGATGCAGATTTTGAAGGCATTGCTTATTTTAATTATGTAGTATGCAACGGCTTAGGGCTGTGCGACAACGGTACGGTAACCGTGCAAGTGCTCGGCGATAACAGCAACAGCAGCGATACCCTCCGCGTGTTTACGAAGAAAAATCTGGCGCAAACCATTCTCATTCCGAATACTTTTGAACTCTCTGACGGGCCAGCCAATGGCAGCTACAATACTTCGGGCGATGCCCCTGCCTATATCCCCGCCAATGGATTTACCGGCCGCGATTATATTCGCTTCCGCAATGGCAATACCGACAAAGTAGTGGAAGTAGTAGTGATAGACGCCGAAGACAATACCATTGCTTTTGATGATGAAGCCTATACTTCGCCTGACAATCCGGTGGAAATCAATGTATTAGACAATGATTTGTACGGCGCTGATTCGGGCTGCTTCAGCATTCAGGCGCAGCCGCAATTTGGTACGCTCGAAGCTGACAACGGCATGGTGCTTTATATCCCGCGCCCCGGTTTCAAAGGGGTGGACTGGTTTACCTACTCTGTAAATGCACCGGGCTGCGGCGCTGCCGACGAAACAGCTACGGTTTATGTTTATATCAGCAATTTCGAGCCGATTTTGTCCAAATTCCACATGTCAACGCCGAAACAAACGCCGTTGATTATTGGTAATAATGTGCCGATTTCCAATTTTATGTACAAAATCCGGGCGCAGGGTCGCCTCGGTACGGCACTGATTTTGGAAGGCGCACGCGATACTGTCATCTATAACCAAACGGTGGCTGGCAACAATTTGATTATCTATTTGCCCAACCAAGGCGTGAGCAGTGGTACCGACGAGTTTGAAATCACTTATTGCGTTTTCGATTATGAGGGCAATTGCGTATATGAAAAATCGGTCAAGGTAGAAATTGATATCCTCAACATCGCCTCGACCAACGAAGTTACCTATTGTTTCAATGATTGTATCTGGCCTGGCGATACCAACCGCGATGGCGTGGTGAATATGGAAGACCTGCTGCCTATCGGTGTGCGTATGGGCGCAGTGGGTACGCCTCGCTCCGAAGCGGATGCCTCACACTGGTACGGTCAGTACGGAAACGACTGGAGCGATGACCTTGGCGAGGTAAATTTGAAGCACCTTGATACAGACGGCGACAGCGTGGTCACGGCACTTGATACGGCTGCTATCCGCGAGTATTATGGCTTTACACACGACTTGACTTCAGCAAAAGTGCCTTTTTATAAGCACGACATCGCGCTGGCGGGTGATATTTTCTTCAATCCAGGCGATTTGGTGGAATTAGACATGATTTTTGGCGAGGAAGATAGCCCCGTATTGGACTTGTATGGCTTCACCTTCGCTTTTGAATATGAGCCGATTGTCTTCAAGCCAGAAAGCGTGAGCATTGATTATTCCGGGTTGACTTGGTTGAATTATAACTCACCGATTTTACAAATGTCGCAGAATAATATGCGCGGTTTGTTAGAAACAGGCTTCACACGTACCAGTGGCGTGGCTGCCAGCGGTTTCGGCGAAATCGGTAAGATACGCTTTGTGGTTCGGGACGATATTGCTGGCTTCCGCGTAGGCGACGAACCATTGTTGATAGAGATAGGCGGCGGCAATTCGGTAGCATCCAACAGTGCGGGCCAAACCTTTGGCGTGCAAGTGCGCCCCTGGCAAATACAAATCGTAGCGAAGAGCCAAGAAGAAATTGAAAATACACCATTGACGGAAGACCTGCTGAAGGTATATCCTAACCCGACCTCAGACTTGCTGAATATCCATTTGAATGGCGGGCAAGAGTTCGAGCAGGTATTGGTGTACAATATGAGCGGTCAGTTGGTCTTTAACTCCGGAAAAACGCTGGCACGCTGGATGCAAATAGATACCAAACGCTTTAATAATGGAATTTATGTGCTCAGCGTTGTATCACCCAAAGGGGTGTTGAATAAGAAATTCGAAGTACTTCGCTAGAAAAAACCGGGCATGGCACTGTAAATACAATTAATAAAAATTTTGTTCTGTGCCCCGTTTTTTATAATATTACAAAGGCGAAGTTCGTTCATAGGTTTGATATTCATTGCTTTATTCATATTCGTGGAATTATAATCATTGCTAGTGAGTCGTCCCGCCCTTGTGGCGGTACGGCTTTTTTTTTTGCACTTTCCTAAATAATTTTTCTTCTTTTTTTCACAATTAATATAGAAAATTCAAAATAATAGAAGGTTTTTCATGTTTTTTATAGAAAAAATTTTTCACAAAAAAGAAATTATGTCTTTGGCGCAATGTGCAGAAAGTAGCATTTTTGTATCGTGATGATAAGAAAAAGGCAGGGTTGAGCTATTTTCCGGCTAAAAGGGCTGGATTTCAAAATTTGAAGATATGTTCATGGGATTATAGATTTGTTAGTAGTAAGTCGTCCCGATTAAGAGTCGGGACGGCTTATCTTTTCAGGCTGCTGTGCGTACAAGATGTAGTGATGATAGAATACAAGCGGCCCCACAGTTTCGGATATGTTCATGGGATTATAATTATTGTACCGGTCGTCTTACCTACATGGCAAGACGACTTTTTTATTTACGCCAGGGCCTGTTCCAGATCCTCGATGATATCTTCTACATTTTCAATACCTACCGACAGGCGCACCAAACCGTCTGTGATGCCGTTTTGCAGCCGAATTTCTTTGGGAATATTGATATGCGACATTGAAGCCGGGTGCAGTATGAGCGTGTCCACGTCGCCGAGGGTAGGAGCAAGGGTACAAAACCGAATTTTATTCATAAACTCAATACCCGCCTGCAAGCCGTCGCGGAGTTCAAAACTGAGCATTCCGCCAAAGTTACGCATTTGTTTTTTGGCTAATGCATGGTCGGGGTGGGAGAGGAGTCCATTGTAATTTACCCGGGCTATCTTAGGGTGTTTTTCTAACCATTGCGCAATTGTCAGGGCATTGGCACTGTGCCGTTCCATGCGCAGTTCGAGGGTTTTGATGCCATTGTGTACGAGCCAAGCATCCCAGGGGTTGCAGTTGGTACCGGCGAGTTTCATGGTTTGCCAGATGCGGCCGTTCATCATTTCGAGGTCATGCCCTACCAGCGCACCGGCGATGGAGTTGCCATGGCCGTTGAGGAATTTAGTAGTAGAATGCACGATATAATCCACCCCGAAAGCGAAAGGCTGCTGTAGATAGGGCGTGCAGAAGGTATTGTCCACTGCACTGATGCGATTGTACTGGCGGGCAATGGCTGCCAGCGCCGCCATGTCCACACAGTCCATAGTAGGATTGGCGGGCGTTTCAAAATACAGCATGCGCACCGATGGGTCATTTTTGACAATGGTTTCCACCTGGTTTAGGTCTTTCAGGTTGGTCAGAATGGTTTCAATGCCCAGCGGCTGAAAGATTTTGGTGAACAGCTCGGTCGTACCGCCGTAAAGATTTCCTTGCGTGAGTATCTTGTCGCCGGTTTTGAGTAGCGCTAGCGCCAGCGTAGCAATAGCCGACATGCCAGAGCTAAAGAGGATGGCTTTGGCCTTGCGGTTTAGCCCGTGTGTTTCGAGCAAAGCGATTTTTTCGGCTACTGCTTCCACGGTGGGGTTGCCATAGCGGCTATAAACGTGCCCCTGCGCCTTGCCCTGAAAAATATCTATTCCTTGGTCAATAGATTCAAAGGCAAAGGAAGACGTGGCATAAATCGGTAGCAGGTGCGGGTCGGTGGTTTGCTTGCCCGGCAATTCATGGGCGCACAGGGAGCCAAAGCGTAGTGTATGTTGCATGGATAGATGGATTTGCGAGTATTTGCGCGTGCGGAACATTTAGAATGGCACAAACGCGGTTTAAAAATTTGGTTTACAGATATTTATAAAATTTACCCGTTTGAATACAAAAGGAAATTTCGTACTTTTTTCAAATAGCGCGTACCAAAGTAGGCTGTGCAAAGTTAATACGCAAAGCATAATGCCAGATGGTAAAACGGAAAATCTTCTGTTTTTTTTGAATGCTTTCTTTTTGCGTTAAATTTGTTGCTAACTCAAATCGTTTACTACCATGACAGCACCAACTCCGCGCGTACTGTGGCGCCCCTCCGAGGTTTTCATTCAGCAATCTAACCTGTATCAATATCTTCAATGGCTGCGCGAGCGGCGCCAGTTGTATTTTGAGGACTATGCCAGCTTGTGGCGTTGGTCGGCAGAGCAGCCGGTGGATTTCTGGGAGTCTATTTGGGAGTATTTTCAAATCATCAGCCATACACCTTATAGGGAGGTGTTGTCGAGCGAGGCAATGCCGCACGCGCAGTGGTTTGCAGGGAGTACCCTGAATTATGCGGAGCACATTTTCAGAAGTTATAGCGATGCGCGTCCAGCATTGATTTTTCAATCGGAACGACAGGCAGCTACGGAAATTTCCTGGGCAACCCTGCGGCAACAGGTGGCGGCCCTGAGCGCCTATCTGCGAGCGCAAGGGCTGCGGCCCGGCGATCGAGTGGCGGCTTATTTGCCGAATATCCCGGAGGCGACGGTCGCGTTTTTGGCTACTTGTGCTGTTGGCGCGGTTTGGTCGAGTTGTTCGCCGGATTTTGGCACCCACAGTGTGGTAGATCGTTTTCAACAGATAGCTCCCAGAGTGCTTATCGCGGTGGATGGCTATCAATATGGAGGCAAGCATTTCAATCGCTTGACGGCAATACAGGAATTGTGTGCCCAATTGCCAACGGTAGAAAACGTACTGGTAGTGCCCTATCTCGATGCTGCGCCGGATATAGCAAGCATACCTAATGCGGTGCCTTGGGCTACGGCTATTGCTGACACCACAGCCGCGCTCCGGTTTGAGGCCTTGCCTTTTGCACATCCGATTTGGGTGTTGTATTCTTCGGGCACAACGGGTCTTCCCAAAGCCATTACCCATTCGCAGGGTGGAGTGTTGTTAGAGCATTATAAATACCTTGCTTTTCACAATGACGTGCATCCCGGCGAGCGCTTTTTCTGGTTTTCCACTACCGGCTGGATGATGTGGAATTTTGTACAAGCCTCGCTGCTGGTAGGCGCTACGGCAGTTTTGTACGACGGGAGTCCCGGTTATCCTGATTTGAATGGATTGTGGGCTTTGGCGGAGCAAGTAGAAATGCACCATTTTGGCACCAGTGCACCTTATTTAGTGGCTTGTATGCAACAAGGGCTGCGGCCGGGGCAAGATTTCAAACTGAACAAGCTGCGCTCGATTGGCTCGACGGGGTCGCCTCTGCCACCGGAGGCTTTCGATTGGGTGTATCAAAATATCCATCCGGATATTTGGCTTTGCTCCATGAGCGGCGGCACGGATGTGTGCACGGCTTTTGTGGGTGGTTGCCCTTTAGAACCGGTTTATGAAGGTGAAATTCAGTCTCGGGCCTTGGGTTGCGCCCTGTATGCCTATGACGAATCGGCTGTGCCGGTAATAGAGGAAGTAGGGGAGATGGTGGTCACGCACCCGATGCCCTCCATGCCGGTTTATTTCTGGAACGACGCCGACGGGCAAAAGTATCTCGGCAGCTATTTTGATATGTATCCCGGCGTGTGGCGGCACGGCGATTGGGTGAAAATTACCGCCCGGGGCACGCTCGTCATATACGGGCGCTCAGACGCTACTCTCAACCGGCAGGGCGTGCGCATTGGCACTGGCGAAATTTATAGCGCGCTGCTGCAAGTGCCAGAATTAGCGGATAGCTTGATTGTAAATCTTGAACTGAGTGGCGGGCGGCATTTCATGCCCCTGTTTGTACTACTGCAAGCCGATACACAACTGACGGAAGCCTTGCAAAATAAAATTCGGCAAACCTTGAAAACCGCCTGCTCGCCACGGCATATACCCGATGCCATTATTTCAGTGCCGGATATTCCTTACACCATCAGCGGCAAAAAGATGGAAGCGCCGGTGAAGAAGATATTGCTGGGACATCCCACGCATAAGGCTGCCAATGTGGACTCCATGCGCAACCCGGAAGCCTTGCAATTTTTTATAGCTTACGCTAAAGAGATAGTTTGATGGCTGGCTGCTTTGAATGGGTATCAGGAATGGGGACAATGGGGTTTAGAAGGGGGATGGGGCGAATAGGGGAATGGGAAGAATAGGGGAATGGGGCGAATAGGGGGATGGGGCGAATAGGGGAATGGGAAGAATAGGGGAATGGGAAGAATAGGGGAATGGGAAGAATAGGGGAATGGG
>CALMSO010000098.1 GCA_937872385.1 uncultured Saprospiraceae bacterium | reverse complement strand
TGCGCTACATTGCACTGCTACAACGGGTGGATATGGTTATTAAGCACGGAAAACGGTATCGGTGAGGGCTGCTTAGGGAATGGGGCATGGGACAAATAGGGGAATGGGATGAATAGGGGAATGGGACAAATAGGGGAATAGGATGAATGGGGGAATGGGATGAATGGGGGAATAGGGGTTTAGAAAGGTTGAGAAGGGTTAGAGGGGTTTAGAGGGTTTAGAAGGGTTAGAGGGGGGCAAACAGCGAACAGCAAACAGCAAACAGCGAACAGCAAACAGCGTCCCGCCCTGAAGTCTGGCATCTAAAAATCTATCTATTGATAATCAGCTTTTTATACTTTTTGCATAGTACAACTATGTCTAATCGCTTAGGTAGAGAAATGTTATAACCCAACACAAAAATATGTATTGTATCATCACTGGGGGCACCAAAGGAATGGGCCGCTCTACTGCCGAGATTTTTGCTGCTAATGGCTTTCACATAGCCTTGGTGGCTCGTAGCGTAGCGGATTTACAAACAACCAAAGCAGTGCTGGAGGAGCGTTTCTCTGGTGTGGAGGTCTTGATTTTTTCAGCCGACCTGACCGATGCCGCAGCGGTAAAGCAAACTGGGGCAGCTATTCTCGCACAATGGCCACAGGTAGATGTCTTGGTCAATAATGCGGGCACATTCTTACCCGGCACGCTACTCGACGAAGCCGAAGGCGCACTGGAACATATGATGCAACTCAACCTGTACAGCGCCTATCACCTCACGCGGGCGGTAGCTCCGGCCATGGTACAGCGCGGGCGGGGGCACATTTTCAATATTGGCTCGGTAGCCAGCCTCACGGCCATGAACCGCGCCGGCTCGTATGTCGCTACTAAATTTGCTATGCTGGGCTTCACGCGAAGCTTGCGCTTAGAGCTGCGGGCACACGGCGTGAAAGTGACGGCGGTGCTGCCAGGTTCTACGCTTACCAGTTCGTGGGACGGCTTGGAAGTGCCCGATGGTCGTCTGATTGATCCCCAAGAAGTAGCCCAGGCTATTTGGAATGCTTGGCAGACTGGCCCGACGGTTTGCATCGAAGAGTTATTGCTCCGGCCACAGTTGGGTGATTATTGACTTTCGCGGTTTGCTATTCGCCATTCGCGGTTTGCCATTCGCTATTCGCGGGTTGCTATTAAAAACAGTGAAAAGCGCATTTTTAAAAACAGAAAACGCTTTATTTCAGCATTTTACAAAGCAGATAATTTTCTTTTGTAAATAATGCGAACATCAAATTGAAATGCTTAAAAATAATAGGCATTTATAAAAAACGAGCTGTAAAGGCGACCTACCATCTGGGCATAGTATCACCCTGTCAGGGTTCAAAAACGCTGATTATCAATTGTCTATAAATATTTTATCCCTTCGGGGTTCACTTAGCATTCGCATAAAATGTAAACCCACCAACCTGCAAAGTCACCAATCACTTTTCTTTCTGACATCTTTTTTTGGTGATAACTGATGAGGTATAACCGCAAACCTTGTCTAAAGTCTATTATCCAAGGTCTATTATCTACCTGCTGTACATTGCCAAAAATCCTACAACTCCTGCTTTTAACCCAATCTTAACGCCTCTGCCCGGATTTTAAGTATTTTTTCACAGGGCTGCTGCGTTCTATGTGCATCCTAGTAACGAAAAAACTTCATCATTACTTCTAAAATCACAAACCATGAAACAACTACAAATTGCTGTGCTCACCCTATTTTTTGCATTGGCCATGACCACCGGAATGCTTGCGCAGGTGCGCGTCAACCCCAAAGTGGGCGTCAACGTATCGGCAGTAGATGCCAAGCTGATGGATATCAATGCTGAGGCGCGTGCTGGCTGGAATGCGGGCGTAGATTTTCGCTTGGGCAAGGGGCTTGTCTTTCTCAATCCGGGCATTCACTATTACACCTATACCGCTCGACTGCTGCAAGACTTGAACACCCCCGACGAAGTGCAACTGAAAGACGAAACGCAAATCCAGAACCTGCGGCTACCGGTAAATCTGGGCTTCTACCTGACGGGTACCGATGGGCTGCTGCGCGTCTTTGCTAAAGGTGGTGTGACGCCGGCTTACCTGCTCGGCGTGCGAGAAAAGGAATCATTCGCATTCAATCGGGACAGCCTGAAAGACTGGACTTTTGGTGCCAATGTAGGGCTTGGTGTGGACTTACTTTTCCTCACGGTGGATTTGAACTATGAAATCGGTTTGACCGACTTTTTTGCCGATGCTGCCGGGCGAAACAATATGCTGACGCTCAGCGCGGGTATTAAATTCTGAAAATAACGAAGGTACAGGCAGTAGTGCCCTGTTTGTAAATCCGAAAGCCGCCAGCAAAAAATATTGATAATCAGCTATTTAAAAACAGACATCAACTAAACATACCCCCATTTGTTTGACGAGAGTATATATCATTTGCCAAATGGAATTTCTGATTATTGCCATTGTAGCCTTGCTGGCGGCTATACTTACTTTCTTTTCCGGCTTCGGTTTGGGCACCATTCTCACGCCGGTATTCATGCTGTTTTTTCCGGTAGAGCTGGCCATTGCGCTCACTGGCGTAGTGCATTTTTTCAATAATATTTTCAAGCTGCTGTTGGTGGGCAAAAACGCCGACCGAGACGTGGTGCTACGTTTTGGCATCCCGGCGGTGCTGGCCGCTATTCTTGGCTCGTGGCTGCTGCTGCGCATCGCTGACTGGCCGCCGCTGTTTACTTACGCCCTATCGGGCAAAATCTTCACGGTGTATCCGGTAAAATTCATCATTGCCTTGCTGCTGATTATTTTCGCCCTGATGGATTTGCTGCCGTATTTCCAAAAGCTGCAATTTGGTCGAGAAAAACTCCCATTTGGCGGTGCTTTGAGTGGTTTTTTCGGTGGGCTGTCGGGCAATCAAGGGGCACTTCGCAGCGCTTTTCTCATCAAGGCTGGGCTGAGCAAAGAGGCCTTCATTGGTACGGCGGTAGTCGTTTCCACTTTTGTTGATTTCACACGCCTGAGCGTATATGCTACGCGGTTTGCCAATGTAAACCTCATAGACAATTTGCCCATCGTGCTCACGGCTACGCTATCAGCGATCAGTGGCGCTTATATCGGTAATAAATTGCTGAAAAAAGTTACCCTGCACACGGTACAAGTTACGGTAGCTATTATGCTAATTATATTATCAATAGCATTAGGTGCGGGCTGGCTTTGAGCTTATTTTGACTATCAATACAGTTCACCGTTCCCGGATAGCCAGATCACTGTTACATTGGTGTAATGGTGAATGGTGTTAAGGGTTTATCATTAAATTGCATACATAGTTTGCCAGCGCATTTGAGGCATAGACTGACACGGAGAAAAGTGTTGAGCAGTTGTTACCTTGCCTCAACACCCTCCGATAATGATAGCCATGTATCTTTTTTATTTACAAAAGGATACTTTCATGATGCACCCGCCAAGCAGGATATCATACAAAAGGCGCATTTTTTTAATTAATCTTCAGCAGCTCTACCTCGAATATCAATGTAGAATACGGCCCTATTTTGGGGCCCGCGCCGCGCTCGCCATACGCGAGATTGTGAGGAATGAAAAGCTTCCACTTAGCACCTTCGGTCATTAGTTGCAAGGCTTCTACCCACCCCTGGATGACCTGCGTGACGCCAAAAGTAGCTGGCTGGCCGCGCTGCACGGAGCTGTCGAACACGGTACCGTCTAACAGCGTACCTTCGTAGTGCACCGTTACTTTGTCGCTGTCCGAAGGGCTTGTGCCCGTACCTTCCTGCAACACCTCATACTGCAAGCCACTGGGCAGCGTCACTACGCCGGGGCGTTGGGCATTTTCTGCCAGAAACTGCTGTCCTGCTGCGATTACGCCTTCGAATTGCTTCGCCTGCTTGGACTGCATGTAGCTGCTCACGAGCTGATTTGCCTGTTCGGCATTGATTTTCAATGCGTTGCCTTTCAGCGCATCTTCAAAGCCTTGGGTCAGCGCAGCGGCGTCCACTTGGTCGAAACCTTGCTGTTTCAAATTTTGCGCCATGAGCACGCCGAGGCTGTAACTTACTGAATCCATTGGTATAGTCGTATTTTGCGCCGTAGCGCCGGTCAAGGAAATAATGATTGTCAAACTTAAAAACAATAATCGCATCATAAAGAAAAATTGTTGGTTATCAATTACTTAATGATAAATACTTGATGCTCAATAACCTGTGCTCACTCCGCCTCTCCCCAGCGATAGGAAGGCAACTCGAAGCCCGCGAGATCGAGCACCCGGTCAATGACGGTTGCCGCCAGCGCCTCAAAGGTAACAGGTTTGCTGTAAAATGAAGGCGTAGCCGGACAAATAATACCACCCGCTTCGGTCACCGATTTCATATTATTAATATGAATCAAGCTGTAGGGGGTTTCGCGTATGACGAGGATTAAACGTCGTCTTTCTTTCAATATTACATCGGCAGCCCGTGTGGTGAGGTCATTGGAGATGCCCGTAGCGATGCGCCCCAGCAAGCCCATGGAGCAGGGGCACACAATCATGGTTTCGTAGCGTGCCGAGCCGGAGGCAAAAGGCGCCATAAAGTCGTTTTTGGCATAAAAATCGAATGGATATTGGTCAAAATCGGCGCTGCCAAGTTCATATTCCCAATTGAAACGTGCATTATCGCTCATCACGATGCCTACGGCCGTGGTTTGCTCCTGCAACTCTAGCAGCCGATCGAGCAGTACTTTGGCATAAATAGAGCCGCTGGAGCCGCCAATGGCCACCACTATTTTTTTACCTTCGGGCTTGTGCATTATAATTATAATTGTTGATTGTTATGTTATCAATTATTCGGCCAACAGGCTGCCTTTATGTAATTTTATGCTTTAATGCCTCCAAAACGCCTCGCCACGCCAATAGTTTACCATGCGCATCACAGGCCCGCCCATTCGCAAGTGCTAAATATCTTAAAGAAATGTGAAAACTTTTGCGCCGCTACTTGTTAGTATTTAAAATGGCGTACTTTTGCGCCAAGTTTCACACCTATTATAAACAAAACCAGGTTACAATGAAAAACTTGTTTGTCAACATTCTTGCAATTGCTGTACTGGCCCTACTTACCGTAGATGCCAATGCACAAATTAGAACTCCGCAGCCCAGCCCGGCGAGCAAACTGACCCAAACGGTAGGCTTGACCGAAGTAACTATTGAGTATTCTCGCCCAAGCGCTAAAGGCCGCGCTATTTTTGGCACAGACGGTATAGTTCCCTTCGAAACGATGTGGAGAACCGGTGCCAATGCCGCTACCAAATTGACCTTCAGCGATGATGTCAAAATCAATGGACAAAGCCTCAAGAAAGGCTCTTACGCTATTTTCACGAAGCCCGGCGCCGGCCAGTGGGATGTGATGCTGTTCAACTACGATACGCCCAGCGCGGGTGGCTACGGCGACAAGAAGCCGGTCATCAGCTTTTCTACCACGCCCGTCATGCTGCCCAACATGGTGGAAACCTTCACCATCGGCGTGAATAACATCACCAATACTACTGCCGATATTGATATCGCTTGGGAAAAAACATCTATCAAACTGCCCCTCGAAGTAGAATTCGACAGTCGTGTAATGGCTGACATTGAGCGCGCAATGGCGGGCCCTGGCCCCAACGAATACGCCGCTGCTGCCAACTACTACATGGACAATGACAAGGACCTGAACAAGGCCATCGAATGGATTCAAAAAGCCAATGCTGAAAATCCACGCTACTGGAACATGCGCACCGAGTCGCTGATCTTAGCCAAAGCTGGCAAGTACGCCGACGCGGTGAAAGCAGCCGAAAAATCAAAAATGTTGGCTAAAGAAGCTGGTGACGATAACTATGTGCGCATGAACGACAAGTCCATTGCTGAATGGAAAGCCAAAATGCCCGCAGTACCTGCCACGCCAGCTACGCCTGCCAAGCAGAGCAATAAGAAAAAGGGCTCTTCCAAATAAGCACCCTGAGTTTTCGTGCACACCTGCCGTCCTGAACGCCGCGTAATCAACATGTACGGCAACCAATAACGGCAGCACGCACCACTCGTAGCGCAGTATGGAAAATTTTTCCGTGCTGCGCTCTTGTTTTATAATGAAGTAAATGAAGCTCAACTCCACTTCCAGAGCTATCCTCGCTTGGCAAGCAGTAATTTTTTCAACTTCCCGCTCACCAATTTCTAAATATTGCCTATCTTTTTCGCTAAAAAACAGACAAAATGCAAAAAATACCCTTGCTTATCCTCCTTGTGCTGGGCAGCACGCTTGGTCTTTTCGCGCAAGTGACGATTGAAAAATCAGAAGCTTCCAAATTTTTTAGACCTTTAAAATACCGCAATATCGGGCCTTTCCGGGGCGGACGATCGGTCTGTGCTTCAGGCGTCATCGGCGATCCGCTCACTTACTACATGGGCACCACCGGCGGCGGTCTCTGGAAAACCGAAGATGCCGGGCAGCACTGGTGGAATATTTCCGATGGGTACTTCGGTACGGGTTCCGTGGGCGCGGTGGCAGTTTCTACGAGCGATCCGAACGTGGTATATGTCGGCATGGGTGAGCACGCACCGCGCGGGGTGATGACCTCGCACGGCGATGGGGTGTATAAATCAACCGATGCGGGCAAGACCTGGAAACATTTGGGACTGAAAGAAACGCAGCACATTTCCAGAATTGTCATTCATCCTAAAAATCCGGACATCGTTTATATCGCAGCGCAAGGGCAATTATACGGCAGAAATGCGGAACGTGGCATTTTCAAAACAACCGACGGCGGCGCTACCTGGGAAAAGGTTTTATACATAGATGATCGCACCGGCTGCGCCGAGTTGTCTATGGATGCTGCTGACCCGAACATCCTCTACGCGGCCATGTGGGAGCACCAGCGTTTGCCCTGGCAAGTCATCAGCGGCGGCCCGGGCAGCGGTTTGTACAAATCCATGGACGGCGGCAAAACCTGGACCGAAATGACCGAAGGCTTGCCCGAAGAAAAAGGGAAAATGGCGATTGCGGTTAGTCCGGCGAATTCACAGAAAGTTTATGCATTGATCGAGAGCGACTCGGAGCAGGAAAAAGGCGGGCTTTTTGTGTCCGAAGATGCTGGTAAATCCTGGAGCCGCGTGAGTGCTGATCACCGCTTAGTGCAGCGTGCTTGGTATTACATCGAAGTTTTTGCCGATCCAAACAACGAAAATACTGTTTATGTGCTCAGCGCTCCGGCCCTGCGCTCGATTAATGGAGGCATAACTTGGGAAACCCTGAGTGGCACGCACGGTGATTACCACGACCTTTGGATCAACCCAAATAATTCAAAGAATTTGTGCATTTCCAATGACGGCGGCGCGGCGATTAGTTTCAACTACGGCATAACTTGGTCCACGCAAAGCAACATGCCCACCGGGCAGTTTTATCGTATCAATGTGGACAACCAATTCCCGTATCGCATCTACGCGGGGCAACAGGACAACACCTCGGTCGCCATTGCGCACCGCGAGTTTAGTTCCTACGGCATCAGCACCGATAGCTGGGCACCTTCGGCGGGCGGCGAGAGCGCGTTTTTGGCATTCGACCCCGATGATCCCCGGTTTGTCATGGGTGGCAGCTATTTGGGTACCATTGAATTGTTAGACACCAAAGCGAAAGCCGGTACCAGCATTATGGCTGCGCCCATTCAATACCTCGGCAGGGCCGCCAGCGACATGAAATACCGCTTCAATTGGAACGCGCCCATCATCTGGTCGCAGCACGAGCCTAATACGTTTTATCATGCTGCGCAATTGTTACTGCGCACTAAAGACATGGGCAAAACCTGGGAAGAAGCTTCGCCCGACCTGACGCGCAACCAGAAAGACAAGCAAATCAAAGGCGGCGGACCTTATACGGTGGAAGCCGTTGGTGCAGAGAATTACGGCACAATCGCTTATGTTATCGAATCGCCGCACGAAGCAGGCGTGATATGGGTCGGCACGGACGATGGCCTGGTGCAACTGACCAAAGATGGCGGCAAAGCCTGGACGAACGTCACGCCGAAATCCTTGCAGGAGTGCCTCGTCAATGCAATTGATATCTCGCCCCACAATCCGGGTACGGCTTATATTGCGACCACGCGCTACAAGTTCAACGACCACACGCCGAAGTTGATGAAAACCACCGATTACGGCAAAACTTGGACGGACATCACCGGCAACATTCCCCCTGGTGCCTACACTCGCGTAGTGCGGGAAGACCCGGTGCGCAAGGATTTGCTGTTCGCGGGCACCGAAACGGGGCTTTACCTTTCCTGGAATGGCGGTAAAACTTGGGAGCGATTCAATTTGAATTTGCCAGTCACGCCGATTTTGGATTTAATGATCAAAAATGATGACCTGATTGTTGCGACCTCGGGGCGCGCTTTTTGGATATTAGACGACCTCGCGCTGCTGCGGCAATATCAACCCGTTGATAATCAGCCGATTTTGTACCAACCAGCAGATGCTATGCTAGCCAATGGCGGCAGTGAACTGAATGGCAGCACCAACAACTTCAATGGCACGCATCCGCTGCGCGGTGTAAACCCTGCTAATGGCGTGGTCGTGTATTATTTCTTGCCGGAAGTATTGAAAGAGCAGGACCTCGAAATGACGATTTTAGATAAAAATGGTGCCTTAGTTCGGAAATTAAGTTCAAAAACAGATCCCACATTTCAGTCCTATCCAGGCGGCCCGTCCGCAGAACCGACTATTTCCAAGCGAAAAGGACTCAACCGCTTCGTGTGGGATATGCGCTATCCGACCATGCTTGGAGCGCCAACCGCTTACATCGAAGGTAGCTTTCGGGGGCATAAAGCTACTCCGGGCGAATACACCTTGCAACTGAAAGTCGGTGACCAAACATTGAGTACAACTGTGGCCATTCTGCCAAATCCGCTTTATGGATTGACAGACCAAAATTATGCTGATTACCATGCATTTATGTCGGATGTTGAGTCTACTTTCAACGAGATGCACCAAATGGTGAATGATTTGCTGGTTTTACAAAACCAATTGAACGACATTATTGCCAAATTGGACGCGAAAACCCAAGCCGATTTGAAAAAAGAAGCCGAGGCATTGGCCGCCAACATGCGCGCCTGGGACGAAGAAATGATTCAGCGCAAATCCAAAGCCTACGACGACGTAGAAAACTTTCCGAATAAGTTCACGGCGAACTATCTGTTTGCCATCAATCACGCCGAAAGCGACATACCGCGCGTGAACCAGCCGACGCGCGACAGAATTGCCGAGTTGAATGCCGAGTGGGCAAAACTAAAGCAAGAAGGCGAGGCTATATTGAATACGGCGATTCCGGCGCTCAACAAAAAATGCTGGGAAGCGGGCATTGGCGCACTTTGGTTGGGCAAATAGCCATGCCGCACCGGGTGAAAAAGGGTATCGGGGCAGTACTTGGCTGCTATCGGTATCCTTATTTCATTTCATAGATTTTGCCATCAAAAAAATTGATACTATCTTTTTTTTTGCATTTTTATTTGGCGATGATGTTAAAAACTGAATAAAACACAAGTATTCCCAGATTCATATAAGGCAATTTATACATGAATGTTATCTTTGTACTGTTTCCTCTTATAACTCATGTAAAAATAGAACACAAAGATGACGACCCAACACACTTCCCGCTCACAGAAGCGCTTGGGGCGAAGCGCACTTTTCTGCCTTCGTTGCCTGTGTTTGCTCACATTGCTAACGCTTTTTTCTCACAGCGCCCAAGCCCAGCCCAAATTCATCATGCAGGGCTTTTATTGGAATACCAATCCGGGCGATTTCACCGACATCAACGACGGTGGCATCTGGTGGGATACCATTGCTTTCGTGGCGCCGCAACTCAAGGACGCTGGCTTCGACGTGATGTGGATGCCTCCGGCCCAGAAAGGCTTTGCTGGCATTTTCGACATGGGCTATGGCATTGCCGATTATTTCGACTTTGGTCAGTTCAATCAGTACGGCACAGTACGCACGCGGCACGGCAATCTGGCACAATTGCAAAATGCCATTAATGCATTGAAATCCAATGGATTGGCAGTAATGGCAGACGTAGTGCTCAACCATCGCGCGGGCGCTGTGAGCGAGCAGTTGGAAGACTGTATCATTCCGTCTCGCCCCCAGGAGAAGCGTTTTACGAACTTTATGCCGGCGAGTTTGCGCATTCAAATGGATTCTTCCCACTTCCACCCGACCAGCTTAGCCGGGCATTGCGATTTGAATTCACCTTATCACGATCGGGTCTTCTTTGAAGATATTTGCTATTTCAATCATATAGACAATGTGCTGGACCCCACTCAGCCCAACAATGGCTGGTACTTTGGCCCCCATGCGCTCGGCGCAGCAGGCGACTCATTGGTGTTGGTAGGCCGCCACATGATTCAAGATATTGGTTTCGACATGGTGCGCCTCGATGCTGTAAAACATATCGAGCCGGGTTTTCTGGCCCCTTTCTTGGTAGAAATGGCAGACGGTCCCCAGCCTTTTGCAGTTGGTGAATCCTTTGACGGCAGTGCGGACGCCCTACGCGATTATCAGCAGGAAGTAGAAAATTTCGTTTCCAATTTTGGTACCGGTAGCAAAAACGCGCAAATGGCCATTTTTGACTTCGCGTTGCGCTTTGCACTCAAAGACATGGCCAATGACGGTAGCGGCAATTATAATATGGCGAATTTCAATACTACCGGTCTGCGTTTCAATCCTTCTGGCGCCTTAGATGCGGGTGGCATTGTCACTTTTGTTGAAAATCATGACTTTGATCGTGGCGGCTACAAACAAGTGGCCTGCCCAGGCGGCGATATACAGGTGGGCAATACCTGTCTCGAATTTTTCTTTCAAGACGACCACGCGCCGGTGTTCCAAGATAAGCACATTGCTTATGCCTACATCATGGCAGCCGAGGGCACCCCTTCCATCTTCTGGAAAGACTGGTTCTGGTACAACCTCGATGATGAAATCGGTTGGCTAATGAACCTGCGCGAGCAGTTTGCCAAAGGCAGCTCTGCTCCGATGTCGAGCATGGCACCATCTTTCTCGATGGGCAGTAGCGGCGCAGACAAATTTACCCTACGCCGCGACGGCACCACCAGCGGTGTGAGCGACGGGCTGGTGCTGGGCTTGAATGATAATGCCACCCAATCGCAGGAAGCATTTGTCAATACACCTTTTAGCAATAAATACCTCAAGGATTATTCCGACGGGCTAATGTTTGTAACGACTCAGGCATTCGCCGACAGCCGGGCACTCATTCGCACGCAGCCACGCGACTTCACTTGGTGGGCACCCACGGGTCTGTACCCCAAAGCGACCGGCGCTGCACCCAGCCATTTTGAAATGGACGCTACGCCCGGTGGTTGTCCGCATTTCCTGGCTTTGCGTGTTGCTGATGCCAATAATTTTATTGTGAATGGCGCACCCATCAAACCCGGCGATGAAGTAGCTGTGAAAAACGCCGCCGGCAAGGTGGTGGGTATTGGCCGCATCGGGCAGGGTTTCCAATGGGATGGCGTACACGATATGATCATTGAGGTGCTGGGCAGCCCGGCTACCGATGCCATGGCTGATGGCGAGGCTTTCCGGCTGTTTGTGTATGATGCAGCCACCAATACAGAAATCGAGGCCGCTGTGCTACAGTTCTCGCCAATCGGTAATACGTTCAGCTTTTCGCCCGACCGACCGAATACGCCCAATCGCAATGGCAATTTCGCTACTTTCGGGCTGACGGCTTTGGCCGAAGGTACCTTTAGCTGCGAAGGCATTTCGCGCATCAGCGCATTCAATACCGACAATATTCAAAACCAAGATGTTTGTGGTGCAGACAACGCTGGTAATGACACCTACAACAGTGGCTGGAGCAATGGATCTAATGGCGGCAACAACTTCGGCCCCTGGATGCTGAGCACGCAGAACAATAACCCGTCCACCGGCGGGCATTTCCTTGCTTCATCCACTGGAAATGGCGATGGGGATAGCAATAACGACGGCGATATTGACTCCGGCGGGCGCGCTTTTGGCATGTACGCCAACAGTGGCGATGTATCCAATGCGGTGCGCAATTTTGTACAACCGCTTATTCCGGGCACGGTTTTCAGTTTGCAAATGGACAATGGCTGGATAGAATCTGGCGGTACTGTTGGTTTTGGTTTGCAAAATGCCAGCGGCGAAAACCTGTTAGAATTCTACTTCCGAGCGGGCGAATCCGATTATAAATACAATGACGCCAGCAATGAGCAAGGCACGGGCCTCGGCTTCACCGATGAGGGTTTGAATATTGAAATAACCCTGCTGACGGCTACTACTTATGCCCTTGCAGTAACGCGCCTCGACGGCGGCAGCTTTAGCACCACCGGCACGCTGAAGAATCCAGCAGGTGGTCAGGACATGGCACGGTTCCGGGTGTTTAATGCCAACGCTGGCCCCGATGCCCCGCGCAATGCCTATTTCAATCGCTTTAGTGTATGTTATCCTCCAACGCTGGTAATCAATGAAATAGACTATGACCAACCTGGTACAGATGACGCCGAATTCATAGAATTGAAAAACGTGAGCAATAGTACGGTCAACCTGGGTGCTTATTCGATAGAATTGGTCAATGGTGCCAATAGTCTGGTTTACCAAACCATCAACCTGTCCAACGTCAACCTACCGGCGGGCGGCTACTATGTTATTTGTGGCGATGGCGGCAACGTGCCGAATTGCAACCAAGTACTGCCTATTACAAGCAATATTATTCAAAATGGCGCACCGGACGGGCTGCGTCTCATGCTGGGCAACCTTGTGGTGGACGCGCTGAGCTATGAAGGCGATACCCCCGGCGCTACGGAAGGCTCTGGCGTAGGACTGATAGACAATGGCAGCCCCTTAGGCTTGTCGCGCTTCCCCGATGGCAATGACACCGACCAGAACAACCAGGATTTTGTGCTCACCTGCCTCACGCCCGGCAGCGCTAATGTAGCCCCCACCGACACCGATAACGATGGCTGGCCCGATGCTTGCGACAATTGTCCGACAGTAGCCAACGCCGACCAACTCGACAGTGATGGCGATGGTATTGGGGATGCCTGCGATCCTTGCCCGCTGGGCAATCCGGCTGGTACCTTAGCCGCAGCTGTTAGCCCGATCTGTGCAGGTACGCAGGCGCAATTGGTCTTCACAGCTACCAATGGCACGGGGCCTTTCTCACTGATTATCAATAGCCAAGCGTATAACAACATCGTGAGCGGCACGCCGTTCGATGTAAGCTCGGTAAACGGCCCGAATACCTATACCCTGAGCGCCATCACCGATGCCAATGAGTGTACGGCTACTGGCCTGAGCGTACAAACGAACATCTCAGTCATTGTACCGCCTAATGCGGGCATCGGCGGCAGCACTACGGTTTGCGACAATTCCACCGATGTAATTGACCTGTTTGACCTGCTCACGGATGCGCAAAGCGGCGGCACTTGGATGCGCACGGGCGGCACCGGCGGTATGTTTGATGCGGCTAATGGCACCTTCATTCCAGCAACAGGCGCTACTACTTCTACCTTCCTTTATACCCTGAGCGGCACAAGCCCCTGCCCGGATGCAACCGCAAGCGTCACGGTGAATGTCAATGCTGCGCCAAGTCCTGATTTGACAATCGTACAACCAACTTGCGACAATCCCAATGGCTTCATCAGTTTTCAGGCGCTGCCCGGCGGTACTTTTGTGTATGAATACGCCCTCGATGACGGGGATTTCATCGAAGTAGAACCAATCAACGAAACCGTAACCATCATTATACCCGGTGCTTGCGAGCGCCCCCCTGCGACTTATACCATTCGCGTGACACGCACAGACGTGACGCCCAATTGCGTAAGCATTCAAATGGTTAACATCAATGAACTGACGGATTGCGGCTTCTCGGCTACCTTATCCGGAGAGGCGACCTTCTGCCCAACTGAGGCCAACTTGCGCGTAACCATCACCGGCGGACTATCGCCTTACACCATTGTCTATGCACTCGATGATGAGGAAACAACCCTGATGAATTATGCCTCCGGCACGGATATTCCGGTTGATCCAGCCAACATTCTCAATTATACCTTAGTTTCGGTGACAGCTGCTAATGGCTGCCCGATTACTAATTTCGGAATGCCGGTTATTACAGTAGAGGACGGCGAGCTACCGACGCCCATCTGCGTGCCTACCTTGAGTATCCAGCTCGATCTGGATGGCACCTTTACCATAATACCGGACGACGTGGACAACGGCAGCTTTGGAGCTACCTGCCCCATTGCTACCATGGAATTGGACAAAACAGAATTTACCTGCGCCGATGTAGGAATGACATCCGTCCTGCTCACCGTGACCAACGAGGGCGGCCTTTCCGCCTCCTGCGAAACGCAAGTCACCGTCCGGACTTCCTTAGGCTGCTTCGAGCCGGAGCTGATGCTCGGCGGGCCTTTTATTGAAGACCCCTGCACTTGCAGCGACGTTGAGGGCTTTTTTGATGAAGAAGTACTCATCACTTCCGATGCCAGCGGCCAAACATGGACGCTCAGCGCCAATAGTGGATTCTTAGACCCGAATACCGGCGCGCCTTTCCCCTTAGGCACCTTGTTTGAAGATAATGGTGACGGCACGTACTCATTGGTGGGGCAGCACGCTTCGGGTGTCGGTTTTGAAATCACGGCTACCAGCACGGCTTATCCTGATTTTCCTTTGACAATTGGCAATACCTGTTTCTATCCGGATCCAATGATTACGAATGATTTAAGTATGCCATTTTGCGATAATGCGCCAGCCATCGTCCTCAGCGGAACGGTATCGGAAGGCACGCCAGGCACTGGCAGCTTCACGGTGAATGGGCAGTCGGCAATACTTTTCAATCCGGCGGAACTGGGGCCGGGCATGCACGAGGTAGCTTTCATCTGGGATGCCGGTGAGCCGGTAGATGAAGAAACCAAAATCGGTTGTGTCGCTACTGCTGTGGCCGAGGTGGAGGTATTGGCTGCTCCAACGGTTGAAATAGGCGCCATTCCGGCGGTATGTCTGACCAAAACACTCGATTTGACGGCCCTTGAAGTCGTACTGGGTGGCTCGGCTACCACGGCAGTGTGGAGCACTGCTGGCGATGGCGTATTCCAGGATACGAATGACAACGTACTGGCCAATCCAGTACTGGGTCAGGCGGTGCGTTATGTACCGGGCAGTGCCGACAAGCAGGCCAAGCGCGTGCTGCTGACACTAACTACCGATGCCCCCGAAGGGAATTGTACGCCCGCTTCGGCTACAGCCGAATTGATCATTCTAAATGTGGACTGCGGCAAGTTTCCTTGGAGTGGTAATTGATAAGTAATGGGACATTGTTATTGGTTAATAGGGGAATGGGAGGATAGGGACATAAAAGTTGAGGAGGGTTGAGAACGCATCTCAAGTCTATCGTCTTAAATCACCTATTGACAATCAGTTGTTTACGGGCTTTTGCAATAAAAATAATTATGCCCAAGCACTTATTGATATAACATTTTTGCAATACCTAAAGTAAATACGGAACTGTCGGGCGCCCCCAAGTGTCCGACAGTTCAATTTTCCGGGCTGCGCTCCACAACTTTTTTTCGATTGCTGCGCTTTAATTGGAAAGGTTTTAGATACAACCCATGGAAAAATCATTCATAGAAAGGCTGTTTCAGGCGCATCAGCATGCCAAGCAGATTCCTTCGCCGCAGCAAGTGTGCAACTGGCTGAACGGTCTCCTGCAAGTGATGTTCCCCGATTTGTCTGGGCGGCAATACCGCAATATTCGTGAGTTTGAGCAGCATTACAACGACATCAAATTAGAATTGTATCGCATTTTGCAAACCATAGAGCAAGACCTGCCCAACAGCGCCGAAGCTGTAGAAATGGCTTTCATGAAACGCCTGCCACAAGTCTATGAAACCTTACTGCTCGATGCAGAAGCCATTCTCAAAGGAGACCCCGCCGCCATCAGCCAAACCGAAGTGATCCGCACCTATCCGGGGTTTCGGGCCATTGCCGTCTTTCGGCTGGCGCACGAATTTTTTCGGCTTGGCGTGCCACTCATTCCGCGCATCCTCACCGAGCACGCGCACAGCGAAACCGGCATTGACATCCATCCGGGCGCAACTATTGGCGAGCGTTTTTGCATTGACCACGGCACGGGCATCGTCATTGGCGAAACCGTAGAAATCGGCAACGACGTCAAAATATATCAAGGAGTGACGCTCGGCGCGCTCAGCGTACGCAAGGAACTAGCCAAAACCAAGCGCCACCCAACGATTGAAGACCGCGTAGTCATTTATGCTGGTGCGACCATTCTCGGTGGCGATACCACTATTGGGCACGACAGCGTTATTGGCGGCAACGTTTGGATTGTCAAAAGCGTAGCGCCTTATTCTCGCATTTATTACCGCCAAGAAGAGGAAATTTGCTAATCAGCAGCCACCTGCGCATTGCGAAAAACTTACCTTTGCAAAAAAATTGCCATGATGGATTTACAACTTGACCGCGACCTTTGTTTTTTCGATATCGAAGCCACTGGTTTGAGCGTCATCCGCGACCGCATTCTGCAAATCGGCATTATCAAATACTTCGCCGACGGCCGCGCCCCCGAAGAACTCAATATGATTATTAACCCCGGCATTCCTATCTCAGAAGAAGCGATGCAAGTACACGGCATTTTGCCAAAAGATGTAGCCAACAAGCCCACTTTTCAGCAAGTAGCCCAAAAAATTCATGCTTTTATTGGCAATGCCGACCTGGCGGGCTACAATTCTAATCGCTTTGATATTCCAATGTTGATGGAAGAATTTGACCGCGCCGGGCTGGAATTTGACATCACGCGCCGCAGGATGATTGATGTGCAGCGTATTTTTTATAAAATGGAGCCACGCACCCTGAAAGCTGCGCTCAAGTTTTATTGCGATAAAGACATAGAAGACGCCCACGATGCTATGGCTGATGTGCGCGCTACGGTGGAGGTATTTATGGGGCAATTGGAGCGCTACAAAGGCGTGGACTACATTGACGATGAAGGCAACGTGCAGAAAGCGCCTGTGAAGAAGAACATCCAGGAATTGCATGAATTCACCAACGACCAGCGGTTTGTAGATGCCACCCAGAAGATGCGCTACGACCAAAACGGCGCCATTGTTTTTAATTTCGGAAAATACAACAACCAGCCGGTAGCCGAAGTGCTCAGCAAGGATAAGCAATATTACAATTGGATACTCAACAAGGAGTTTTCTTCGCAAGTGAAGCAAATTGTAAAAAAATTGGTCACGGAATATGAGAAAAAACAGCGGAACGGATAAGTGGAATAACCGGAGCACAGCAAAGGCCGTTCGTCTGCTCCATAGCTTCCGCGCTCCCCGGATGAACTGGCTGGCCGCACTGTGGCTACTTACATTTGCTGCCTGCTACGAACCCCGCGAGGGCTGCTTAGACCTACGGGCAACCAATTTTGATGTGGGTGCCGACAATCCCTGCCCCGACGATTGCTGCGAGTACCCCCTGCTGCGCTTAGCCATGGAGCACAAAATGGTGTACACCGATACCAGCTTCAACTTGAACTACAACGACTCTACCTACACCGATGGTGCTGGCAATCCATTTCGCTTAGCCGACATCCAATTCTACCTATCCAACCTGCGCTTGGTGCGCGCCGACGGCTCAGAGGCTGCCCCCACCGATAGCTCGGAAGTAACGATTTTCAACCCGGACGGGCTGCGCGAGCCGGGCCAGCTCAGCAATAACTTTGCACTGCTCAATCGCCGCATTTTCACGCTGGCTACTTTGGGCACGCTGATCACCGAAGGGCGCTTCACGGCGGTTCGTTTCACCCTCGGCGTGCCGGAGGCTGCCGGTCGGGTGGTACTCAATTCGCTGCCTACGGCACATCCCTTAGCCAACCCTGAAATGTATCTAACCCCCGATTCGGGCTATATATTCAATAGATTACGCTGGTTCAACGGCGCGGATACCGTGGCCCAAGCACTGCGCATTGCCACCCCGGTGCACCTGCGCGAGGTGGAGCTGCCGCTCAATGCCAACCTCCTCGAAGGTTTTGATATTCGACTTACATTGCGCTGCGACTACCGCCGGTGGTTTGCCAATGTGAATCTGCGAAACGACCCGCCTGCAATCCTGGCGACAAAACTTGCCGACAATGCTGCAAACTCATTCTCGGTAGTTTCCGTTTTCCTTGAAATACAGTAACTTTAGTCACTGGAAATCAATTTGTATTTTCTCATTTTTGGATAAAATATCTTTCCGATGAAAAAACTGCTGTTCGCCTTAGTATTAGTCAGTATGCTGTTCGTGACGGACAGTTGCAATGAAGACAAAGCCGCTCCTGAACAAACCGGCGTGGTAGAACTCGTCTTTCGGGGAAGCTTCGGCAATTCGCCCTTGATGATGTACGACCGCGAGTACCCTTACGCTGCGGGCATGTCGCTGCGCTTTCAGTTGTTCCGTTTCTATCTGTCGGATATTATCCTCGTGCAACAGGTTTCGCCCGCCAAAAAAGGCATCCTCGGGGCAGAAATAGCCTTAGTGGACTTCAAAGACGTGCAGTCAGAGGCTTCCGCCAAGGATGGCATTGTCATTCGCTTGGAGAATATTCCTGCTGGCGACTACCGCGGCTTGCAAACCGGCATCGGCATTTCATCTAAACTCAACCGCACCAATCCTGGCGATTACGACCCACTCCATCCATTGAGCGACAACTACTGGTCGGCAGCGATGGGCTATGTTTTCACCAAAATAGAAGGCAATGCGGATATGAACGGCGATGGAGTATTCGATGAAAAACTCACTTTTCATATCGGTGGCGATCCATTCTACCGCGACAAACCCTTCGACAAAGCTTTCACCGTAGAGCCAGACGGCGTCACACGCCTCGAATTTGATGTGGACCTGCGGCGGGTATTAGTAGCCACTCCCGACGATTTCCTCGACTTCCGGAAGGTGTCTATTGATCATGGCGGCAACAAAAATATTGGCAATTTTATTAGCGACAATTTGGCCAACGCTATTCGAATAAGATAACTTACGACGAAGTTATAATGTATAATGACTTATGCGTCAACTGATTGTTTTATTGACAATACTGTCGCTTACTTTCGTCGTCTGCACCCGGCAGTCTGGTAATAGCTTGGCGCACATCCCCTATCGCCCTACGCCGGCTACGCTCAAAAAACCCGACCGCCAGCCCGATATGCTCATCCCAGCGGATAATCCGCTCACAGTGGAGGGCATTGCGCTGGGGCGCAAACTGTTTTACGATCCTATTCTCTCGGCCGACAGCACAGTTTTTTGTGGCAATTGCCATCAACAAAAGCGCGGTTTCACCGATGGGAAAGCCGTCAGCACTGGGTTCGCGGGTCGCAAGGGCGTCCGTAGTGCCATGTCTTTGGTCAATGTGGGTTTCCATACGCAGGGGTTGTTCTGGGATGGCCGCGCCGCCACCCTCGAAGCGCAGGCCGTTCATCCGGTGCAGGATACCGTAGAAATGAACCTCGACTGGCGCATGGCCGAGCAACGATTGCAAAGGCATGACAACTATCCGATTCTGTTTCGGCAAGCTTTTGGTATTAAAAATCGCTCAGAAATCACGCAGGATTTAGTCGTGAAAGCGCTGGCACAATTTCAACGAACGCTGGTCAGTCGCGACGCCAAATTCGATCAAGTACAACGCGGCGAAGCGCAGTTTACGGAAGCCGAAGCACGGGGTTACGCTATTTTTTTCGATACCTCGGATGAGTTGCCGCACTCCGAATGCGGGCACTGCCACGTAGATCCGCTTTTCGCTACGCCAGCGTTTGAAAACAATGGTATTCAGGCGGTGCAGGGTTTACACGATTTCGCCGATGCTGGCCGGGGAACCATCACTGGCAACCGCTACGACAATGGTAAGTTCAAGGTTCCGACCTTGCGCAACATTGCCCAAACGGCGCCGTACATGCACGATGGGCGTTTCAAAACCCTCGATGAGGTGCTAGACCACTACGCCAGCGGTGGGCATTTCGCGGACAACCTTAGCCCTAATGTGCGCCAGCTGCGCCTCGGCGAGCGCGACAAGCAGGACTTGATTGCTTTTTTGCACACCTTGACCGATAGCGTATTGCTGAATAATCCGGCTTTCGCCAATCCGTTTTAAGTAACATTATTCATAATAAATAATTGGTTTTCAAATTTTTATACAATTAATAATTTTTATTATAAATAGCGGAGTGAAAAATACGAAACGATACATGAGAAAGTGGCTGTTGGTATCAGGAATAGCCTTGCTGTTTTTTTATGCTTGCGAACAAGATGGCCAATCGGGCGGTGACAACTGCGACAACTGCCCGGTGGACGACCGCATCAGCGCCAACTACAATCCGGAGGCTTTCAAGTTAGAAGTGCCTTTCTGGCTACCCACGCCCATTATTCCGGCCGACAACCCCCTGACGGTGGATGGCGTTGCGCTGGGGCGAATGCTTTTTTACGATCCGATTCTTTCGTCCGATAGCACGCAGTCCTGCGCCAGTTGCCATCAGCAAAAACTGGCTTTCACCGACGGGCAGGCGACCAGCGTAGGCGTGCGCGGTCTGCGCGGCACCCGCAGTTCTATGTCTTTGGCTAATCTCGCATTCAATCCGAAAGGACTTTTCTGGGATGGCAGCGTACTGACACTCGAAGACCAAGCACTGATACCCGTGGAAGATCATTTAGAAATGAACGAGACCTGGGAAAACGTGGAGCGCAAATTGCAGAAGCACAGCAGTTATCCGGCCCTGTTTCGCAAGGCTTTTGGCATTGAACGCAAGCGCGAGATCACCCGCGACTTGGTGGTGAAGGCCATTGCCCAGTTTGAGCGCACCATGATTAGCGGTTATTCGAAATTCGACCGTATTGTATGGCTCAATGATGGCTGGCTCGAAGATGACGAAGAGCGCGGACGGCGGCTGTTTTTCTTTGAACCGGCGGACATTAACCACCCCGGCTGCTCGCATTGCCACTTTGACCCGCTCTACACCGACAACAATTTTTACAATAACGGCTTAGACGCCGTGCCCAATCTGGAGGCCTTCCCAGACCTCGGCCGAGGCAACGTCACCAAGCGCCGCTTCGACAACGGCAAGTTCCGATCGGTGACCCTACGCAACATCGAACTGACCGCACCTTACATGCACGACGGGCGATTCCAGACCTTAGAGGAGGTACTCAACCAATACGCTGCCGGTGGGCATGGCGTGGAAAACGAAGACCCCAACATCATGCCTTTTCCGATGAGCGCGCGCGATAGACAGGATTTGATTGCTTTTCTGAAAACACTGACGGACACGAGCTTTATTAATAATCCGGCATTAGCCAATCCGTTCAAGTAAGGCTGGCGCGCTGCTGCCAAGCGGCTCGCAATATCAGCGCGAAGGGAATCCACCAGAGCAGGTCGTTGGTGATAAGCATATAACCAAACTGCGGGTACTCCATGCCTTGCAACAGATTGAGCACGTAGCCCATCGGCCCGAAAATCTTGCCGAGAAACCCCACCAATACAATAATCCAGTGCCGTAGCGGATGGTAGCTCGCCAGCCAGTAGCCAATGCCATATACGCCAATCACCATGCCCATGCCCTGCCAAATCATAGGATGATTGATCAGCTCCATGCCCAGCACCTCAAAGAAATGCTGCGGCCATAGCACCACCCAAGCACCCCACAGCACATTATAGACAGCCGCCAGCCGAAGCGTGGGGCGCATCCAGTCTGTATTTTTCATCTTTCTGATGTATTTTTTATGCCGAAACAGTGCGGTGGAAGAAAAGTTCTGGAGGATTTTGTCAAGTTCAGAAGCCTTTTTTGCTGTTTTTTTTCATTTTTTTTTGCCTAAAAAATTTTTTAAAAATAATTTATTTTTCACAAATTAAATTTAAATAATGCTTAAAATATGCATTATTCTATTTTTTAGATAGAAATAATTTTCACAAATGACAATTTCTGTCTTTGTCTTTAGCGTAGAATTGTAAGATGTTTGTATTGTCAAACGAAATAAACGCCGATAGACGAATCGGCAAACAAAAGTTGGATATATTACATGGGATATTGGTTTGAGACTGGTAAGTCAGGTTTTTAGGGATAAAAGACCTGACTTACTACTCAAAGTTTCAAAAGCGGGCATCCAACGAAGACGTTTGAAAGAACTTGATTGATTCGCAGCTGGCTCTCGCAGCTGGTTCTTCAGATAGCATATGTTCATGGGATTATAAATTTGTTGATAGTAAGTCGTATCGCCAATGTTGTGATGCGACTTACTTTTTTTTATCCCTAACCGAACTTCAAAGATAAGCTTTCCAGCCATTTCTCAGGTCACTTCATGCGGATATTGTAAGCGGGGCTATCAGTTGCCCGACAGGAGGATTGGATGCTATTTTCAGCTGGAAATGACGTATTTATTCGCAAAAGCTTGTTTTTCAAAATTTTACAAAATCGCAAATCGTAAATCGCAAATCGTAAATCGCAAATCGTAAATCGCAAATCGTAAATCGCAAATCGTATTAAGTCTTTTTCATCAGGTAAAAAGCTGGTCGCTGCGCCAAAAATGTCACTTGAATGACGAAGCTTGCCGTTCGGTGGGATTCAAAAACTCCTGCTGCGTGCTGCTTCAAATCGTGGTTTATCTGGCTGCCGCCACCGAAAACGCGCTGCCCAAGGCGTATTTTTTCTCTCCAGCACATCGGCTATTAGCTCCCCCAACACTGGCGCAAACTTGAAACCATGCCCGCTGCCGCCGGTAGCTACCAGCAGCCCAGGTTTATCTGGGTGGTGGTCTATGTAAAAATCACCGTCTTGACTATCACAATACAGGCAAAGCCTGGTTTTCACAATTGGCGCATCTTGCAAGGTGGGCAATGATGTTGCCAAAAAACGGTGCAAAGCATCGAAATAATGCTTTGGGACATCCCTGGTGGCATCGGGGGCTTGTACTAAACCAACCCCGTGATGGGCAATTTTCACTATGCCATCGGCTTGTGCTGGAAAACCATACCAACCCGTGCGCGAAATGTCGGCACTCCAGCCTGGAAATACGTCGCCGTGAAAAGGGGTAGGGTCTTTGGGCAGCAGATGAAACACGGGCTGGGCCGTCACCGTAAGGTAATCTTGTAGTTCGGGTACCCAAGCTGGCGTCCAGGCGCCAGCTGCTACAATGGTATGCGCTGCGTGCATGGCCTGCCCGCGGGGCGTCAGAACGCCACGAACTAAGCCATTTTCTTCTATCAGTGCTGGGGGAGCCGTACGCTCATGTATTTGTACGCCTGCTTGCCGTGCCCATTGCGCTATTTGGGCCACCACCGCGCCGCTTTCAGCCCAGCCACCGCGAGCATTGTAGTAGCCGTCGGGGTATTGTTTCGCACTCCACTGCGGAAAATGCCGCTGTAAAAAACTGCCTGTGAGTTGTTGTACCGGGTAGCCGCGCTGCTGCATTGCCGCCATGCTATCCATTTCGAAGGAGCTACCTTGCATGGCTTGTTGCATCAGCAGCAAAAAACCCGTCTGATGATACAAGGGGCGCGAGAAAAGCTGGTTCCATTTATCCCAGCCAGCAAAAGCCTCATGCATTAGGTCGGTATAAAAAGTGTCGGCACCGTAGTCTCCCCTGATCATTTTGGTAATATCAGTCGAGGAGGCGCGAGGGTGGGGCAGAGTACCCTGCTCAAATATATCTACTTGATAGCCACGCTGCCGCAATTCCAGCGCTGCTGTCACCCCGAAAATGCCACCGCCGATAATGATGACGTTTTTCTCCATGTTGGGGCAATTTTTTATGCACAAGATAAGCAGCAGTCGGTGATTTATAGTACTTTTCGCTATTTGCCTTTTTAGTTTTTATAACTAAAGGGACATCTTTTTGGGGTAACAAAAAATATAAGTTGTTGATTTTCAGTGATTTTAAAATATTATAATAGACAAACGACAATGTTCTAATACTTAATGCGCAAAATGTAGGTCATTTTTTATTGACATCAGTGTAACTTTATCAGCTCGCGGAGGTCGGCATTGGACAGTTCGCCAATCCATTGCTCGCCGGAAGCTACCGTCAAGTCAGCCAGTTCGCGTTTGTTGAGCAGCAGTTTGTTGATTTTTTCCTCAAATGTATTCTGCGTGATGAAACGATGCACGAGCACGTTGTTGGTTTGCCCGATACGAAAAGCCCGATCGGTGGCCTGAGCTTCGACGGCCGGATTCCACCAAAGGTCAAAATGAATGACATTGCTGGCAGCGGTGAGGTTCAGCCCGGTGCCGCCAGCTTTGAGAGAAAGCAGTAGCAGTCGCGTGGCTCGGTTGTGCTGAAAGTCTTCCACCATTTCGTCCCGTTCTTTTCGGCTTACCCCACCATGGAGAAAAGGCGCTTCGAGCCAAAAATCGGTTTCGATCATAGTTGCAAGCAACTTACCCATTTCCTGATATTGGGTGAAAATGAGCGCTTTCTCGCCGCTGTCGAGTAGTTGGTGCAGGAGGTCATAGAGCAGTACACATTTGCCAGAAAGCGCTGGTGCCGTAGGTCCTTTTTTAAGAAAATGCGCCGGATGATTGCAAATTTGTTTCAGGGCGGTAATTAGTTTCAAAATCAGCCCTCGCCGGTTGATGCCTTCGGTTTGCTCGATGTCTTGCATGGTATTTTCTACCACACTTTGGTACAGGGCAGTTTGCTCCGCAGTCAGTTGACAATACTGGTCCTTCTCGATTTTGTCGGGTAGGTCTTGAATGACGGATTTGTCTGTTTTTACACGACGCAAAATGAACGGCGAAGTGACCTTCCGAAAGCGCTCCAGTTGTTGTTGGTCACGCTCTATTTCAATCGGTTTGGCAAAGTCATCTTTGAATTTCGAGAGCTTACCCAAATATCCCTGATTGATAAAATCAAAAATGCTCCAGTATTCGCTCAATCGGTTTTCGACGGGCGTACCGCTCATAGCAATGCGCAAGGGAGCCTTAATTTTTTTCACTATTTTGGTTTGAGCGGTAGTAGGGTTTTTGATATTTTGAGCTTCGTCAATAATGGTCAGTAGCCATTTTTGTTTGTTCAGGTCGTCTTTTGTGCTGCGCAATACACCGTAGGTAGTGATGAGCACTTCAGCATTAGCCAGCGGCTCTAAGGTGCGAGCAGGCCCGTGATAGACATGCGCGCGCAGCTCCGGCGCAAATTTTTTGATTTCGCGGTCCCAGTTGGTAAGCAAAGTAGTAGGCACTACCACGAGGGCTTTTTGCGGCTCGCCCAGATCACCGGCTTCCTTGAGTTTCAATAGTAAAGCGATCACCTGCAAGGTTTTGCCCAGTCCCATATCGTCAGCAATGAGGCTGCCAAAGCCGAGGCGGGCATTCTTATACAACCATTGATAGCCACGTAGTTGATAAGGGCGGAGCTGTGCTTGTAGGGTAGTAGGCGGCTCCACCGGCTGCCCCTGCAACAGTTCATCCATCAAATGACGAGTATGCTTGTCTAATTTGACAGGCGCGCCCTGGTATTGGCCGGTCAGCGCTGTTTGCAGCAATTCTCCGGCGTTTAGTGCAGGCGGGTTTTCCAATTTGTCAATTAGTGTTTTAATTTCTTTTTCGTCAAAATAGATGTACTGGTCGCGCCATTTTACAATACCAGAAAACTGTGTCACCATGCGTAGAAATGCTTCCGGGCTGAGGTGCTCATTGCCCAAAGCAATTTGCCACTGGAAGCGCAGGATGTTTTCCAAACTAATGACAGAACTCAGCTTTACGATGCCGTTTTCTTCTGACTCCATGGCCAGCGACACCTGCGGGCGGAGTATCTTTTGCAATGCCTTGGGCATCGAAACGCGAATGCCAAACAACTTGATGATCGGCAATATCTTGAACAGTACTTCTACGAATGCTTCTGCCTGAAAAACCAACCGCGCCTGCCCGCCGGATGCAATAAGTTGTGATAGCTTCGGAAAATGCTCTGCCAGAATGGACAAGTCGCGCAGGATGTCAAAACGCAAGTGATTGTACTGGGATTGTTCAAACAGATCGGACAGCGGAATGGGCGTTTCCAATGGCTGTGCCTTGTTTTCAACGGCTATTTTCACCTCAAAACCATCATCCTCATCCTCAATTTGCAGCATCGGCGCGAATGCCTTGTCGGCAATAAACAAACGCCCCAGCCAAAGCTGGATGGCCGCCGGATACTCTTGCTCTTCAAACCGGTCGAATTTTTCCGGCGTACCGGCAAAGAAAAGGCTCATCACCTTGTCATCATCATAAATACCAAGGTTGCTGTGCGCATGTACGAAGTAACTCAACAGGCTGGAAAGTAATCCGATGCTGGCATCGGCCGTGCTGGCCTGATGAATGTTCTTTCCGTCTTTATAAAAAAGTATCTGCTTTGGCAAAACCGCTTCGGCGGCCCTCAGCACTTCTCGCACCTGCTCATTGAGCATAGCCGGTATCCAGCGCAGGCAGTAGTGGCGCGGGCCCGTGCGCAGCAGTTGTGGAATAAAGGCACCGTGAATGGCCAGCCGATTGGCCAGCCGATACGCCAGGTGTAGCCCCTGCAATGTCGGGTTAGATTTTGCCACTTCGGGCGGTGGTAGTGCCTCAAGCCAAGCTATCCAATTTTCGAGGGCCTCAAACCTTTCGATAGATTTACCGCGCGCATCTCGGAGGGTGGCCCTCAAAAAATCGAGCTCGCCGTCCAGCAGGATTTCAATTTCATCCACTGCTTCTATCCGGAAAGAAGGCTCGGTGTTATTGGCAATAGCAATGTCGGTTGTTTTGTTCAATGCTTTGGCAACATTCCGAAAGGTTTTTTGCAGTGGCACCTTGAAATCGGCGGATGGATAAAATAGCGGATGCTCGCCCAGCAAGCGGAGCAAGTCTTCGCTACAATCAGGAATTTGAGAAAAATCTAATCGGTTGATTATCAATTCAAAATCTGGCACAGGCAAAAGTACATCCGGCCGAAATTCTCCCCATAATGTAGCCACCTCCGGAATATAGATTTCCTTTTGCCCAGCGGCAGTATAGCCGATTCCTTCGAGGGCCTTGAACAGGTCGAACCCATGTAATTCAAAAACCAGAAAGGGGTTTTTGTCAATTTCATTGGCTATCAAATACAGCACTGCGGCCAAGTGTTTGCAGGGCACTGCGGAGTCAGGGCAACTACAAGCACCGTGCAGGTCTCTCCACGAGGTTGGGAACAAGGCTACCCCATTTTTTTGGCAAGCCATACTCAGTTCGGGGGGCAGCTCCCGGTTGAGCAATTTGGACAGAAAGAAAGGATTTTCAGTAATGACTTCGGTCACTCGGGCTTTTTGGTTTGCAGAAAAGGGCGGCACGTTGATTTTTACTTGGTAGGGCTTGGGTTGGGTACCTTGCACCTGGGCACTGACCTGGGTGCCATTGATTTTCACTTCGCGTACGGCGCCTTTGTTGGCATAGCTACGCCCTCGTGGCAAGCGGTTGGTATTGTCAATTCTGTTGAGTGCCTGAAGCCATTGTTGCCCCCACCAGGTATTACCGTATTTGTTAGCCATATAGTGATAGTATTGTGCTAAACGAAGCTAAAGACCTTATTCGTTGCTTGCAAGTTTCAACGGAAAATTTTTAGCAAAAAAATTAACGCCCCAAATGTACCAATAGCACGCTCACATCGGCTGGGGTCACACCGCTGATGCGACTGGCCTGCCCGATAGTACGCGGCTTGATTTTATTGAGCTTTTCGCGGGCTTCGGCAGATAAAGAATTTAATTTGGAATAATCAAAATTTTCCAATAGTCGCACTTCTTCTAAGCGATTCATTTTGTCCACCATCTCTTGCTCGCGCCGGATGTAGCCTTCGTATTTCATATTGATTTCTGCCAATTGGGCGTATTCGACATCATATTGTTGTAAAAATTGCTGCAAACCGGGCAATACCTGCCGCAAGTCTGCTAAGTCAATATTCGGGCGCAGCAGAATGCCATCCAACTTCACCTTCTGGCGAATGGGGGCACTGCCCTTGCTTTCGAGGAAGCCGTTGATGTCGTCGGGTGCGACGCTGGTCTCGGCAAAGTATTTTTCGATGGCTTGCGCCGCTGCTACCTTCGTATGCACCCGTTCTATGCGCGCGTCGGTGCCGCGAATGCCCAATTCATGCGCCAACGGCGTGAGTCGCACGTCCGCATTGTCCTGCCGCAGCAAGATGCGATACTCCGCGCGTGAGGTGAACATCCGGTAGGGTTCTTTGGTGCCTTTATTCACCAAATCATCTATCAACACACCGATATAAGCCTCAGAACGCTTGAGAATAAAGGGTTCTAAGTCATTGATCGCTTGGTAGGCATTGATACCAGCGACTAAACCTTGGCTGGCGGCTTCCTCGTAGCCCGTGGTGCCATTGATTTGACCAGCGAAAAAGAGGTTTTTCACCAAGTGGGTTTCCAACGACAATTGCAACTGCGTGGGTGGGAAGAAGTCGTACTCAATGGCATAACCTGGGCGGAACATTTTGGCATTTTCAAAACCCGGCACTTTGCGCAGTGCCTTGTACTGCACGTCTTCCGGCAGCGAAGTAGAAAAGCCGTTTACATAGATTTCAACCGTATCCCAGCCTTCTGGTTCTACAAAAAGTTGATGCCTTTCCTTATCGGCAAAGCGGTTGATTTTGTCTTCAATCGAAGGGCAATAGCGCGGCCCCAGCCCCTGAATGCGCCCATTGAACATCGGCGAGCGGTCAAAGCCTTCTTTGAGCAAATCGTGCACTTCTTGGCTGGTATAGGTGATGTGGCAAGGCAGTTGGCGCGTCAGTTTTGGCGTATTGGTGTAGGAAAACTTACCCGGATTTTCGTCGCCGGGTTGCACCTCCATACGGCTATAATCGAGCGAACGGCCGTCCACGCGCGGAGGTGTACCGGTTTTCATGCGCCCTGCTTCAAAGCCCAATTGAATTAACTGTTCTGTAATACCCGTTGCGGCTTTCTCGCCGGCACGACCGCCGCCAAACTGCTTTTCGCCAATGTGAATAATGCCGTTTAAAAACGTGCCATTGGTCAAAACGACTGATTTTGCTGGAATTTCCAGACCCATACCCGTCCTAACGCCCGTCACCCGACCGCCTTTCACCGATAACCCAACTACCATCTCCTGCCAAAAATCAATATTCGGATGGGCTTCCAGCATCAGGCGCCATTTTTGAGCAAAGAGCATTCGATCGCTTTGTGCACGGGGACTCCACATGGCGGGACCTTTCGACAAATTGAGCATCCGAAACTGCACCATCGTATGATCGGTCACCATACCTGAATACCCGCCCAAAGCATCAATTTCGCGTACAATCTGCCCCTTGGCCACGCCGCCCATAGCCGGGTTGCACGACATCTGCGCGATGGTTTGCATGTTCATCGTTGCCAGCAACACTTTAGAACCCAGATTCGCTGCCGCCACGGCCGCCTCGCAGCCCGCGTGCCCCGCGCCTACCACTATCACATCGTATGTTGGAAACATATTTTTTAAAATAAAAAGTCCGATTTACAAAGTCCAATTTTGCACTTCAAGTTTGCAAATTTACAAAAAAGCCTGCTATCAGTTTGATTGTCAAACAGCACGAATAGGAAAAACGTTCGCAAATGCACAGACCGAGTACGGCAACCCCTAAGCTATCTCCCTTCGTTGGTGCGCTGGGGCGTGCAACGGAAAATGCCGTTGATAATCAGTTATTTGACGAATATTTTTTTATTCTCAGCGTGCGCCTCTTGACATTTACTGTTTAATGTTATAACTTGCTAATAATTCCTTTAAACCTGAATCCGTATGAAAAAACTTGTTCTAGTTATGCTGCTGAGCCACTTCGCTGTGCTCGCGCTTGCGCAAAAAAATACCTTCACAAACGGCTACTACCTCAATCCTCAAGGCGATACAGTGCGCGGCCTCATCCGTTTCAATTTTGAAAATCCATTCGATAAAACGCCTGAATTCAAACCAACGCAGGAGGCACCTGGGCAAAGGCTTACACCGGCGCAGGCACAATTAATTGAACTGGAAGATGGGCGATATTTTGTCGCACAGCAGGTCAATTTGAATAACGAACTGCATACCGTATTTTTGCGGCGGATGGCAGCGGGCGCGGTGGCACTCTATCAACTTCTGAACGAGCAGGGTATCAAAGAGCAATTCTACCTTGTGCGCGATGCAAGATTTACGCGCATCAATCCCATTGGACTGGAATCTTTTATTCGATTTTATTTCAATGATTGCGAGGCGGTGAGCGCCAAAGCGAAGCGATACCGTGCCACTGCGGGTTCTTTGTATGAACTGGTGACTACGTTTAATCAATGCATAGATCCAGCTTATGAGACCACCGGTGCAGCATTGCTGCCTGCCATATCGTTTTTCTTGGGGGGTAAGCTGTTTTACAATGCAGGTTACCTTGAACTGCCCCGCCGATTGGTATATGATTTTAATCAAGAGAAAAAATATTCCTTCAACAGCGTGGGCTTTGGCGCCATCGCCGGGGTGCGCATCAATAAATGGCAGGTACTGCTGGAGCCCAGCATTGTAAGACACCGAACAGCACAAGACAGTGTAGCGGTCGGTTTTGTTTTTATCAATGACTATTCTAATCTCCAATTGGATATTACTCAGTTCGAACTACCCATACTGCTGCAATATCATTTTTCTATTAACGACAAATGGCGGATATTTCCAGAGGCCGGAGTGATGCCGACTTTTTTAACGAAAGCTCGCTTTGAGGAAGAAGTAATTCCTTCACCTGTACCACCTATAGATCCAGTGACACCTTATATCAACTCCTTTGACAACAGTCGCTTTGCCTTTGGCATCACCAGTGGGCTGGGCCTGACCAGAGCCATCAGCAACCGCGGAACCGCTTTGATTCGAGCACGATACAACTGGATAGAAATGGCTTTCCGGCAAAGACCCTCTCTTACCGATTTTCAGACAACACTACTCAACCGGAAGCTGGAGGTAGCGATTGGCTACTGGTGGCGATTGTAAAAGACCTTTCGATACTACACCACGCCGGCCGGGTACTGCATGGTCACGCAGTGCAGGGAGCCATGTTGCAAAATAAGGGCGCTACAATCAATGCCAATGACCTTGCGGTCGGGGAAACAGCTTGCTACTTGTGCGAGGGCGGCAGCATCTTCTGGCACATTGTAAATGGGTACCAGCACTGCTTCATTGATAATCAAAAAATTAGCATAGGTAGCTGGCAGGCGATAGCCCTCCTGTGCGTACATTGCCGTAGGCATGGGCAGCGGCACGAGTCGGTAGGGCGCACCATTTATTTGGCGAAAAGCCTGTAATTCCTGCTCCATTTGTTGCAAAGCTGCGTAATGTGCGTCGGTGGGATTGGTGCATTGCACATAAGCAATCGTATTTTCATTACAAAAACGAGCCAGCGTATCAATGTGCGCGTCGGTGTCGTCGCCTTCGAGATGCCCATGCTGGAGCCAGAGCACCCGTTGTAAGCCAAACAGGTCTTTGAGCCGATTTTCGATATCGGACTGAGTCAGATGCGGATTTCGATTGGGCGAAAGCAAACATTGAGCCGTGGTGAGCAGCGTTCCTTGCCCGTCCGATTCGATAGCACCGCCCTCGAGCACAATGCCGCCGTGCCGCAGGCTTCGGGTATTGAAAATGCCTTTGGCAAACAGCTGCTTGGTGATTAGGTTGTCCCGGTCGGCCGGAAATTTTAAGCCCCAGCCATTGAACATAAAATCGAGCAGTACCGGCTCGTCATTTTCGACAATCGTAATGGCTCCGTGGTCGCGTGCCCAGGTATCATTGGAAGGTATTTCTACCAATAGCAGATGTTCGGCACGCGCATTTGATAGTAAGCTGCGCACGGCCGGGGCGTCGGCGCATACTACCAGCACTTTTTGGTATTGGCTGACTGTTTCGATGAGCGCTACAAAGCAAGGGCTTACGAGATGTAGGGCTTCGGCCCAGTCGGAGTCAGCGTGCGGGAAAGTAAATTGCACCGCGCTTTGCGGTTCCCATTCAGCAGGTAGTCGGCGATTCATGTAGCAAAGATAACAGGATTTTGCGCATCAAAAATCCATGCCCAGCGAAATATACAGGCGTGGGTCTTGCACTTGCCGCGTTTCGATGCCCCAGGCGTAGTCCACCCGCACAAAATAGCCAAAGAGCGTACTCCGCACGCCGCCGCCGTAGCCTGCCACGATGGGGTCGCGGAAATAATTCACTCGAATGGTGATGTCGTTGCCATTGCTGATTTCCTGAGTATTGAGCGGGCTGTCTTCCCGGAAAGGGTCGTTGCCCGTCCAGGCAGTACCCACATCGAAGAAGCCAACCACTTGGAAATTTCGGAAAAATGGGGATTTGATGCGATTGGAAATCATTCGGAATACGGGCAGCCGCAGCTCGGCATTGCCTACTACATAAGAATTGCCATTGCGAATATTGATGCCAAAACCGCGCATATTTGTCGCTAAGGTTTGAAAAGCAATGTCGCTGCCAGCAGCAGGTATGGGCACGCCATCTTCCTGAGCCGCGAAGAGCCAGTTATCTACACCGCCGAGGAAATACAGCATTTTTTCTGAGCCAAAGGAAGTAGCACCGGCCAGCCGGGTAGCAAAGACGCCGTATTTGCCAATGCGCTGGTAATGCCGAGCATCAAACCCGATGATTCCCATGGCACCTTGTGCAAAATCGAGATTGACGCCGTTGCGCAAATTGAGATCAAAGCGCTTGACCGCTTCTACAAAAACCTTGTAGCGCATTCCGTTTTTGATGTTGAGGGCTACATCGTAGGTATTGTCGAAGACGTATTCTAACTTCAGGCCTACGCGCTCGTCGCTGCGGGTGGGGATATTGAAAGGCTCATAATTGCGTAAGGTATCAGCAAAAGTAGCCAACTGCGTGTTGCGGTCGCGGCGCACAGTGCCCGTCATACGCACACTGCGATAAATGTCAATCGGATAGCGCAACATCGCCTGCCCCAGCAGGATGTTCACTTCGCGCCGGAAGGGCACAAAGGCTCCGCTGTCTTCTGTGAAACGCGTATTGCGACGATACACAGCATAGCTTTTGTCGAGGCGTTTTTTCTTGTCTTTGAAAACGAGAAAATATTCGGTGCCATTGAAAGTAGTAGGAATGCGTACTCCGCCTTCAAATTCATAATCTTCAAACAGGTCTTTGAAATTGGCTTTCATCAACATACCGGGCGGCGGGTAGTTAAAGCCATCTACATTGGCGGCAAAGCTTTCCAGCCCTTCAAATAAGAGGCTATTGTCCAACTGCGTGGTCACATAATCTGTTCGAAACTGTAAGCGATATGGTGAAATGCGTCCTGGCCGGAAGCGGTACAGCGGTCGCTCTTGCGGCTCGGCAGAGAGCCTCGGCATATCGCCAGGCAGCACAATGCGGATATCATCGGGCACATCGGCTACGGGCGGTGCAGGCTGGGGCGCTACGGGTTTGGACTCTTCGGCTACGACTTTGGCCGGACGTTCGCGCGTCTCGAATTCGGTTTGGAAAAAATAATTGTCAATGTCAATCTTGCCTGTCGTGTCGCGTTTGATTTCTTTCACTACGGGCGGCGTAGCTGGTTTGGGTGGCACCACAGGTTTGGCCGTCGGCTCGGGGGCGGGTACTCTGGGCGCTACGGGCAGCATCATAGAAGAAACCTCCGCTCCTTGGCGGCGTAGCTGGGTGATTTCGCGTTGCTTGTGGCGCGTGAGCAAGGGCGTAATTATCGTGCTGGTATCAATGGCTTGCGAGAAAATGCGTGGTTTGTTTTGCAGCCTTAGGTGCTCCACCATGCGCCCCACGCGCGGTGCGGTGTGCTGCCCGGCAATGTTGCGGCTATAATTGGAAGATGTATGCGTAATGGAGCGCTCTTTGATAATAGGCTTGATAGCAATGGAATCAATCAAGGTAGAATCCAGCCCTACCGGTATGGAGTCGGCGTGTAAAATCATTTCCGAGCCATCATTCAGATAAATCGTTTGCTCATAATGATGAATGTAATCTTCGAGGTAGCCCACTTCCCGATTGAAAATGCCAGCGCGATCGCTGAGGTAGGAAAAATAGGTCGCATCGAGTGCCACGGGCTGGCGCTCATCAGCAAAAGGCGTGTGGGTGACTTGCACCAGCTCGGTGGGTCGGTTTTCGAGGTCGTAATAGAAAATATCGAAATTGCCGGTAGGCAAAATAGTATCCAGATTGCGGGGAGTAAGCAGCGAATCAGGGCGATTGGAGGCAAAAAGAATCCCTTTTCGGTTGCGAATATTGACCACCGTCGCGTCGAGGTCATCGTAAAAATCGTTGGTAATCCGTTGCGATTGCCGCGTATTCTGATAGTAAATGTAAATGTCGGAAAAGCCACGTACCGTAGCCGAAAAAACCAGCGCGTTGGGGTCTATATATTCCATACTGTTCACGCGTTGAAACTGCGTGGAGAGGTCTTCTGTGCGGGTTTTACCGGTTTTTAGATTATAAACAATCAGCTTAGGCTGGTCGCGTTTTTCTATCAAAATCGCCATTTCCTGCCCGGTGGGGCTCCATGCGATGATGGGGTAGTTGTAGTCGGTTGCTTGAAAGGGATTGCGAAAGCCGTCGCGCATAATCATCTGGCGGTCGCCACTCTGAATATCGTGGATATAAATTTTCGAGCGCCCGATTTCATTGAGAATATACGCCACTTGCTTGCCGTCGGGGCTGAGCCGCAGTTGGGTAATAGGCAAATTGCGCTTGTTTTTGAAGGTAATTTCCTGCCCTGCCGGCGCTTCGCGTTGCCCGTCTTCGGCGAGGTAGCGTTTTTTAAAATACTGCGTCCAGCTTTCGGTGAGCACTTCATAGGAGCTGCCCAGCACATATAGGAAGCCACTTTCAATGCTGCGATTGATGCGCGTGAGGTAAAGTAGATTAGAAACCGTGGACTTGCCAAAGTTTTCGGAAATATAATACCAAAGCGCGTGCCCTGCCAACTGCGGGTTGGTGTCGGCGAAACGCTCGAAATTGACAAAATTCTTATGTAAAATGGCGTCGCGCAGTTGGTTATCTAAGTCGCTATTCCAAGCTTCGCCCGCGTAGGATGCCAGCCCGTCCTTGAACCAGGGTGGCAGGTTGAGCATCACCGCGTTTTGTACAATCTCCTGCAAATTGGAGCCAAACAGCATCGCATCGAGATACACCGAGGCAATGCCCTCGCGCACTTGTCGCCGCAGGTTTTTGTGATTGCCATCAAAATAAACGAAGACTTTATTGCCAATGATTTTGGTTTGCCCACCTATATTATTGAAAGTTTCGTCGCTACCAATGTTGCTCTGCTTCAGATCGCTCAGGTCGGTATAAACGATAATCTGGATTTTCTCGTTGAGCCGGTGCTCAAGGATGCGTTGAACACTGAAAAACTCATCTTCGGCAATCATCACTACTGCCTGCCCAATATTGCGGGCTTCGCCGTACCAGTAGGTGATAAAATTCGTACTTTCGTATTTCGACCATTCGTCAAAATCGCGGTGGTATTGCACCCGGTTTTTGCCAAAAGTGGTCTGTGTGCCCTGCGCCTGCACAGCAAGGCTGCCGACAAATACGACTAAAACGGAAAGGGCGTAGCGAAGTAGTTGCATAAAGCGTTTTTAATGAAATTGCTGATGATTGAGGTGCTGCCTCGTCTCCGGTGCTGAATCCATGATGCCTGCCACAAGCCACCGGACGCGATAATCAGGCACACGAGCGCCTTTTTCTGGCAAAACGTTTACCTTTGAATCCAATTGAAAATACGAAGCAAAGACTCCGAATTCGGATTTCAATATAAATCTTTTTTGCGAAATTTACCACAGTAAAAACAGAAAAACATGGCGCAAGTTGTCTGTCTGACATTTAATCCTTTTGAAGAAAATACATATTTGCTATACGACGACACAAAAGAGTGCATTATTATAGACCCCGGCTGCTACACCGAGCAAGAAAAACGAGAACTGACCCGCACCATTGAAACCTTGCAGCTCCGCCCGGTACGCCTCATCAATACGCATTGTCACCTCGATCATATCTTTGGCAATCACTTTGTGGCCACTACCTACGGGTTGCCCTTAGAAATCCATCGCGGCGAGCTACCGGTGCTCGAACGCGCACCCCAGGCGGCGGCTATGTACGGCGTACCTTTCCCAGAGCCTTCGCCTGCACCCGGTGCTTTTATTGAAGCTGGTGAAGTGATTACCTTTGGCAATACACAGCTCGAAGTACTGCTGACCCCCGGACACTCGCCCGCCAGTTTGTCGTTTTTTTGTCGCGCCGACCGATTTTTAATCGCCGGAGATGTATTGTTTCAGGGCAGCATTGGGCGTACCGATTTGCCCGGCGGCGACTATAATACGCTCATACGCAGCATTCGAGAGCAACTACTTCCCCTCGGCGACGATGTAACGGCCTATCCAGGGCACGGGCCCGCTACGACTATTGGCTTTGAACGCCTCCACAATCCTTTTTTGATTGCCTAAAGGCAAAAAAAATGTAATAAACATGACTTATCCCCTCTGGCAAGATTTAGTGACGGCGGCCCTGACCGGCTTAGAGCATACCACACTCAGCCCGATTACCTTGGAGCGCCTCCGAACCGAAGGCATAGACGTGAGCGCGGAGCCAGTGGTAGCCTTGCTCGAAGGGGCTGCTCTGCTGCGGCCGCTGCTGCGCGCTGGTCTGGAGTTGGAGGAATTTTCTAACACACTGCCCAAGCCGGCACCGGATGCACCGGAAAAATGGTGCTCCCAGACGACGGCCCGCCATTTAGAATGGATGCTGGGCGGTAATATGAACAAAATACTACCGGAATTTTTCTACCAATTGCAGCAAACCGGGCAGTATCTGCGGCCGGAGGTATTACCCATTTTGTATCAGGCTTGCTTGCGCAAAAAAGCGCTTTGGAATAGGGCCCGTCCGCACATTGGCACCCGTGGCGAATGGCTATTGCCACAAAATCCGGACTGGCAGCCCTTACTGCGCAGAGCAGTGGAGCCACCACCGGTTTTTCAGTACAGTACCGCAATGATGGATCAAGAAGAAGAAGCCTATCTTTGCCCCCCGGAAGAGTTGCTCGGTTTATGTCTTTTGCACCAGCAGGCCACGCGCGTTCAGCGGCATTGGACAAACGACCACATCTTGCGTATCATTTATTTCAGAATAGAAATGCTGCAAGCAATGGGCGTGCTGGAACAGGAGCCTGATGATTTTGCATAGAAAAACAGCGGCTTTGCGCGAAAGAAAACGCCGAAAATTATTGTTTTAAAAAATTTGCAAAACATTGTTTTTCAGCGTTTTAAACAATATAAAACCTCATTTGCAATATGAATGCCCAGGTACTCCGCCCACATGCCGAAGAGGCCTATGCCCACGAACTGGAAGCACTCTCAGCCCTTGATGACCGGCCGCGGCCAGCCAATTGGCGGCTGTCGCCTTGGGCGGTTGTTACGTATCTTTTGGGCGGCGAGCTGTCGAATGGCCTTGTCATCGAACCCAAGTATTTCGGCAATCGCCGTTTGATTGAAATTGCCGTAGCCACGTTAGTTACCGACCGGGCGCTGTTTTTGTCCGGTGTGCCAGGCACCGCCAAAACTTGGGTCTCAGAGCATCTGGCAGCAGCTATCTCCGGCGACTCGCGCCTGCTAGTGCAAGGCACTGCCGGGATGCCAGAAGAATCCCTGCGCTATGGCTGGAACTACGCCCAACTCTTGGCCAAAGGCCCTGCCCCCGAAGCGCTCATTCCCAGCCCAGTGATGGTAGCGATGCAAACGGGCAAAATCGCGCGCATCGAAGAGCTGACGCGCATTCCGTCGGATGTACAAGACGCGCTGATCACCATTTTATCGGAAAAAATATTGCCCATTCCAGAGCTAAATTCCGCAATACAGGCGGTGCGTGGTTTCAACGTCATTGCTACCGCCAACGACCGCGACCGAGGCGTCAACGAACTGTCGAGTGCCCTGCGGCGGCGTTTCAATACGGTAGTTATGCCGCTGCCGGCCAGCCTTGAGGAAGAGGTACAAATTGTGCAAACGCGGGTTGAAAAGCTAGGACAAACCCTTGACCTACCGCCGAAAGCCGCGCCGTTGCAGGAAATTCAACGATTGGTGACTATTTTCCGGGAATTGCGCAGCGGACAAACCGAAGACGGCCGGCAAAAGCTGAAAACACCCGGCAGCACGCTCAGCACTGCCGAAGCAATTTCGGTGATTAACAACGGGCAGGCCTTAGCCACGCACTTCGGACAGGGGCAGCTCAGCGCAGCCGATTTGGCAGCCAGCCTTACGGGTGCCGTTGTTAAAGACCCGGTACAAGACACGATCATTTGGCGAGAGTACCTCGAAATAGTCGTAAAAAAACGCCAGGGCTGGGAGGATTTGTACGAAGCCTGTACAGCATTGGCGGGCGGGTGAGGGGAGTAGAACGCTGGAATCTCAGTAGCTAAAGGTACAACGACATTTCCCGGCAACCTAGCGTGTCATAATCCCCGATTCCCAGAAGGGTATGAAACAAATCTTTACTGTTCGCCACCAGCACGCGATCTGCTTTTTTTGACCCTGAAGGAATATTTAAGGTGAATTTCTGGACTTTTGTTTAGAAGCTTTACTTCAAGAAGACTTATATTGAAAATAAGAGATTTGTGTGCGGGAAAATTAGACTACCTCAGCCCTGCGTGCATAGCGGCAGGGCAGCTCATAGCAAAGTCTCATCTGCACTGGTACGCCAACATCGTGTGACAGCGGATACTACTACAACTTAGAATGCGCGCATTCAGCAAGAAAAAAGCGTTTTTACATATTCCGCGAGAGGAAGGGAGGGCGACCTAAAGTACGGTAAATAAGATCTTGCTCAGCAGGGTAAACGAGCTTTCCATCTATGATAATACCAGCTTTTTTTAGCCGCTTGACGAAGGTTTTGCGGGTGACGCCATACTCGGCAGCCATCTGCGCTTTGGTTTTTACAATTTGCATGGGCGAGCAATTGTAGCGGGTTTAGAAATACGAACAACTATAATATAACAAGCTCTGGTAGAAATGGTTCATCAGATGCTATTTCATGATAGGTATAGGGAAATAATTATTTAAAAAAAATAATAAATCACTGGTTTTCAATGATATAAAAATCACCCCAATTAATAAATAATAACACCCCATTATTTACTTATCGGAAATCATACCAAGCTGTAGCGTACGTATTTTTACTTTGTAATAATTCTTCGTGTTTGCCAGATAACTGGATACGCCCCTGTTCAATCAAATAAATACAATCGGCAGCGCGAGCAGTTTTCAGGCGATGCGTCATAGTAATAATGGCCGTATGCGGTTTAATTTGTTTGAGCAAACGCAACACAAACTGTTCGCTATCGCGGATAGCGCGCGCTTCATAGTGGCAGTGGTCGCAGTCAGGATGGAAATAGATGACCAGAAAGGCATTTTGGTCATTCAATGAGCGTTTTTTATTGAGGCTTTCAAAATTTAAAAAAATATTGGGATCAAGAATATTATTTGTATTTCGACTTTTTACATTTAAAGCAATTCCATATACTAGTAGTCCAATGAATACAGATAAAATAGCAGGAATTAATCCTCGCATTAATGTTCGAAAGTCATCATTAAAAAACATAATTCGAAATTTTGAATTTTAGTAAAGTAAGGAAAGTACAATATTTAATGTTAGCCAAATCAACAAAGACGGGGCTAAAAGCAGTTCTTCTTTTTTCTCCAGCAATAATTGGAAAAATGATTTTTCTATTAACTCATCTTCTTGTATTCCAACTTTGATCTTATTTACTTTTAATAAGCAATAGCTGAAATAGCCTGTAATAATTAAGAAGCTAACAAAAGCTAATAACTTAGAAGTGTAATACTGCCCCAAGGTAGTCAAGAGTATTATATATGCTAAAAAAAACATATAAGGCTCGGCTTTTAAATCACTTTCTAAAATGATTGAAGCGATTGGGGACATCGCGATTAGGAATAATGTTATACCCAAATGGCAAATAATGATTATCCATTGGCTAGTTCCACTAAGTGCACCTAAAAAGAGGGAGATGGATGCAAGGTTGATAAGCAACAGTCTATTTGTCATAGTTATTTTTTTTGAAAAAATTTTGCAGTTGTCGAGCCTAATCGACAACTGCAAATAAAGAAGGGTGTTTAACAGCCAGCAATAAGATTACCAGCACCAACAATTCCACCGCTCACCGTGGCAAGTGTTCCCCATGTTCCAGCGACTATTGCCAAAGCACCGCCACCAGTAGCTACTGTAGCTACTCCAAGAAGTACTACTCCTGTAACACTCAGCCAATTCCCTACTTGGCTACCACCATGACAATTCCAACTTCTACCCCCCTCCAACATTTCCATTTGATTCATTTCTAATTGTTTCATAATTGTAAAGATTTTTGAATAATGAATAATGAACACACCGAGCTTATTTTGAGCGCCGTCGGGGTTTCGGCACTATTTGCACGCGTGAAATATTTTATAGCACTCTAGCAATTCCATAGCGCAGATTAAAGTTAGACTTGCTACATACACCACCCTGTGATAATTGCCGATACTTAGCATTATCATAGAATCGAATCTTTACCGCACCGAGGCAAGATCGAAAAAAGATGGCTCATACCAACACATACGAGCCATCCTCGCCAGCTACCCCTTATTTATTTCTTCTTTCTGGCTGGATGCTTTCAGATACCTTTCCAGCAGGAATATCACCGCGCAACACACAATTAAATAAATAAATGCGTATTTAGGGACGATAAATAAAATAATGGCAGATGGAAAAATCATCAAAATTTTTGACAGCAAGGTCAATTTTCCGTTTTCTATCATAAGCTATAGATTTATTGAAAAATTTAACACTACGTTTTTTGACACGCTATTTATAAATGTGCTTGGAAAACATCATAAAAAATAATTTCCCTGGACTTCAAAAAGTTCTTTACCTCGGTTTTTAAATTAGAGAGTTGAGTATCCAAGTCTGGAAAAATTACATAAGCAACTGGATAAACAATAGCTGAAAAATAGACTTTCTTTTTATCCAACTCGGAGAAATCAATGCCGATTCTCACTAAATTGGGAAACTTAGCTATTATTAGCTTTCCATTTTTTATGCTAAATGTGAAAAACGGAAACTTTTGCTTCAAGTTTAAATAAAGTATTTCTTCCATATAATTTTTTTACACCTACTGAATTAAAATTATTATATACTACCAAATTGGTAATCCATCAATTAGCAGAGTAATGCGAACGAAGATATACGCTCGCATCACTTTACTAACTAAATAATAGCTCATTAGAACTGTGGATCACAAGCACCAGCAATCCAACATGGATTATCCGAATATTTACAAGCAGCATAAGCGAGACCGCCTCCAATTGCAGCCCCCCCCAGCCGCCAAACATCAAAGAAAACGCAGCGTTTACACCCACAGCTCTTAGGCAGTTAGCTCCCCCCTCCAATACTTCCATTTGATTCATTTCTAATTGTTTCATAATTGTAAAGATTTTTGAATAATGAATAATGAATAATGAACACCCCGAGCCGAGTTTTGAGCGCCGTCAGTGTTTTGGCACTACGATGCGTATCTGTTTCTTTATGTGTAGCTTAGCCTGTCCCACTATCCCCTGCAAGGTGAAAGCCGAAAGGGTTTGGTGGGTTTCATCTATTTTTTGTTTTTGACTAATTTTCTATAGAATATTACCACCTAAGTACGTGCCGCTGCACAGCAAAGTAAGCACTAATAGAACGGCAATCTTTTTTTGCCATATCATTCTATCTTAAAGAATTTTAAGTGTATTCTTTTTTTTGCTGATATTTATGTCGTATTAATGTGACAATAAGAGAAATGAAAATGATGCTGTAACAAATTACAGGTATATATTTATTAGTAATAAAATTAAAAAAATGTAACAGCAGTAAAATAACAGCAGCTACTTGAATAAAAATTAAAGTCGCTTTCATTTTTGCGGGATTTAATGTTTTGGAATATGGATTAATCAGCCGCATGTGATGCGGCCGATTGAATTCATTGAAAATTATCTATCTGAATTATTTCCATACCCTAAGCAGGCAGCATCAGCAACCAAGAAAGCTGCGCTTACCCAACCCAATGGATTCCACCACTGCGTAACTACACCGACACCATAAATCACAGAGCCTGTACCAATGCCAACGCAAAGCCCTGCAACCACATCGCCACCGGCTGATGTCAGCTCCAGTTCATTTAAGGTCATGACTTCCATAATATTCTTGTTTTAGGTTGATAAAATTGGTTTAGCGATTGCATCCTTGGCCAGTGGCCCCCTGCCAGCCGATGCCATAACCTACTACAGCTATAGCTGCTCCTACACCAAAAGTGGCAACACCTAACAATATACCACCAACCATTAGTCCAAAACCTAAGCCCAATTGGGTATCGCAATCAAGTGCGCCCCCCTCCAGCATTTCCAATTGATTCAACTCCAATGTTTTCATAATTTTAAAGGTTTTAAAGATAAACAAAATAGACACACCAAGCCAGATTTTAAGTACCGTTGGTGTTTCGGCACTATTACACGCGTGAAATATCCTGATCGGACAGCCTTAGCTTCTATGGTATTGTCAGCATGGCATCCGGTATTTTTTGCAGATCAATAGCGGTCACTCGCCAGCAATGTTCCACTTTATTATAAATCATCCTTTTTTCTAAAGGTAGCCCATCCGGTAAAAAAAGTTGCCTAAAAAACTGCTGATATTGGCGCTTTTTATCGAAAGGGATGGATTCGGCAATCCACCCGATGATGCGGGTATTGCCATCGGCCGTCAGATATTCGTACTGCCGGCAGCGATAACCGTGTATTGTCTTGGTTTCCAGACCTTTGTAGGTGCGCTTGAGCTGTGCCATATTTTCCATTGGAATGGAGTTATAATTAATTTTTTTACCCCCTGACGTGACTAAATATGCCTCCTGCTTTAACTGTACGTACTTATATATCAAATCACCTTTTTTATCAACCTGTCGGCCAATTAATTTATCCGATTTTATAGTGTAGGTTGCTACACTGCTGCTGCGACGTTCGATATGTTCAGCACCAAAAAATACCAATTCTTTCTCACGCATGGCACTGTCAATTGAAATTTCCGAAAACTCAACCGTTAATCTGCCCTCAAATCCCTGTGCATTGAGTGCATGAATGCAGCATATTAATATGAGCCAAATTATACTTCTTTTACTTCGCATTTGTACTATACTGATTTTTAAGTATTGGTAACGAAAGCCGACATAACTTTTCCACAACTGCCATTACAAGAATGTGATAATTGCCGATAACTGACATTATCATAGCCGAGGCAAGAGCAGAAAAAGATGGCTCATACCAACACATACGAGCCATCCTCACCACCTACTCGTTATTCATTTCCTCTTGCGGGCTAGATGCTTTCAGATACCTTTCCAGCAAGAATATCACCGAAAAACACACAATTAAATAAATAAATGCGTATTTAGGGACGATAAATAAAATAATGGCAGATGGAAAAATCATCAAAATTTTTGACAGCAAGGTCAATTTTCCGTTCTTGATCATAAGTAATAGTTTTTCTAATCTACAAACAAGCACAATGCGCCTCCAATAACTCCTAATACAGGATTGAAAAAGCCCAGTATTGTTGTTGATGCATAACAATAGATTTGTCCGCCTGAAGGTGTTCCTCCCCCCTCCAGCATTTCCAATTGATTCAACTCCAATGTTTTCATAATTTTAAAGGTTTTAAAGATAAACAAAATAGACACACCAAGCCAGATTTTAAGTACCGTTGGTGTTTCGGCACTATTTGCACGCGTGAAATATCCTGATCGGAATAAGAATTTGCGCATCAGGGTGACGCAAAAGCCTCATCCGAAATTTTTTTCATGTCAATGGATGTAACTTTCCACAAATGCTCCACCTCTCCATAAATCATTCTCTTTTCAAATGCCAGCCCATCCGGTAAAAAGATTTGCCTGAAAAAACCGCTGTACTGCACAGACTTATTGAATTCAATATCTTCCGCTATCCAGCCAATAATTCGGGTTCTGCCGTCATGCGTCAGGTATTCATACTTCCGGCAGCGGTAGCCGCTTATCATTTTGGTTTCCCGGCTTTTGCGGGTGCATTTCAGGTGTACCATATTCTCCATTGGGATGGAACTGTAATTTATTTTATTACCGGAAGCCGTAGGTCGGACTTCGTAAATCGTAAATGGTATTAGCTCTTATGTTTGAAAATCTTGTATCCATACAAGTGTAAGGGACGCCAAAAGCGCCACGAAATATAAGAACTATTCTTCCTTTAAATCTTTTTTTAAAAAATAGTATAATATGTATGCAGAAAAAATTAAAAATGTTATAGTTAAGAAAAGGTATCGAAGTTTGAGTGAAAAATGGGTAATATTTAGAATATCCATCAAAAAAAGAGTGAAAAAAAACGACGCAATGAGCATTGATAAAAAATGGATGTTTTTAAAGTTCGCCATGATTTTGAGATTTAGTGTACAACGTGCTTGCCCATCGTATATTTATGTAATGAGCAAGCACAATTAGATTGTTTGGTGCTTAGTTCCAATTTTTGATCATGCCATATACACCGTATCCGGCACAAGCTATATCACTTACTGCCAAAAAAGTGCCTACTGGGCCCCCGAATGCAGCTTTGATACTTCCTAAAAGAATGGCACGTCCTATTGTGGCTAAACCTGCGCCACCGCAGTAGCCATCCATGAAATTTCCACCAATAATTTGTGAGAGCTGATTTTGATTTAAATTTTTCATTTTTATTTCATTTGAATAGTTAATAATTTAACATCAATCAAATAGCTGTTGCAATCAATCCTGCGCAGGTTCCAATTGCAGTTCCAAGACCCCACCCTACGAGCATAGCAGTTCCCGGGGCAAAAGGACCTGATCCTATTACGGCAGCGGTTCCCAAACCTGCTACGAAACAAGCAAGACCTGCTGAGGTCCATCCTCCCCCTTCCAACATTTCCATTTGATTCATTTCCAATGTTTTCATAATTGTAAAGATTTTTGAATAATGAATAATGAACACACCGAGCTTATTTTGAGCGCCGTCGGTGTTTTGGCACTATTTGCACGCGTGAAATATTCTGTACAGGCGGACTTTAGCCGCCTAATTATCAGCGTCATGCGGCGACTAAAGCTTGCCGTTACTGTAGATTCAATTGCAAAAACACGATAAATAACACCCACAGCAGCAGCCCGATGCCGTACGTAGCTGCAACAAAGCCAATGAGGGTAGTCCAGCGGCGCCGTAGCAAGTACCCCATCCCGCCTGCCAGCAGTAGCCAGAAGCCTACTTCAAAAACATTGGCAATACTAACCGGATACAGCAACCAATCAGGAAGAGCGTCTTTCCCGACCCAGCCAATAAGCGAAAAAACATCGGCCCGAAGTACATCATCCATAGTCCGAATATCCATGAACTGTATAATGAATGTAAGTAGGATTTTGCCAATTGCGTAAACCGTTATAGCATTTACAACCACCCCGAAAATATTTTTGAATGGTATTTTATAATCAAATAAAATAGCCCCGGTACTCAGGCAAATACTGATAAGCAGCACTTGGATAAAAAGCATAGCAGGTATGAGCACATAACTTAACCACTGCCAATCCTGTCGTAATTGCAGTAATGCATCAATACGCTCGATAGTAAGCTGCTCGCCAAGGGTATTGTAATATACTTCATTAGTAAAGATATATTGCTGCTGGATGAACAATACAACCATGTGCGCCACACAGGAAAATGCAAACATTCCCCAGGCATTGAGGCGAAAAAAATCAGCTAAAAAGGAAGGTGCGGTATAATCAGCAGATGCCGTGGACATATTTATTGATTTTATGTTGCGAAATTACACCATATTAGAATAATATTCCGGGTAAAATCGGGTAAAATCGAGAACTTTCGGGAAGATTCGGGAACTTTCGGGAAAGCTGCCCTGCGCTCTTGGCTGTAGAAGTACCAATGTCGAAGCCAATTGCGCCTTAATAATTAGATAGCTACCTTATTTTTGTTTATGCAAGGGGTGGAGGGAGTAGCACCACTAAAAAGGAATGATCTATGTGTGTTAAATAAGCGACTCATTGTTGCATAATTATACTATTTATTTTTAGTCTTTGTTATTGTACATATTATATCGTTTCAATAACAATATTGTATTTTATTTAGTTAGTATCGGCTTTTTCAATCCTTTCTGACATCGGAATTAGTATTAAACTGCCTCTGCCAGCCTTCAAATTTTTACAACCTGCACTTTTGCATTTCCACTTAGAAAACGCTGTACAATGCGCGTAGTTTCGGGGTTGCTGCTGTAATATTTAATACAATGGCGCAATTCATTTACATCATGTATCGGCTCATCGTTATTGATATAACCATAACCACAATAAGCACCTTGCTCAATGAGAATCACCGCGCGCTCGTCGGGGCTGCGGCCGCGGTCTATGATGATAAAATCCTGCTCGAAAATGGTGGACAGCGCTGCGAGGGCTTCCTGTGCGCGGGCGTTGTAGGTATCGGGCGATTCGTGGCCGGCGCAGGCGCCCTGGCATTGGTGCAGATGATACTGAAAACAGGTGCCTTTGCCATTTTGCAAGCCCGCCAATCGGTGGCACAATTCATATTGCAATACTTTGGCGGTAAGGTGCCCCTTGGCATTGCCGAGTTTCGGATATTCGGATACGATGTGCAGCCCGGTGCGGGTTTTGGCGGTCACACGCGCCACATCAAAACGCAGATAGCCCGCTTCGTCGGTCCAAGTGTGGATGGCGTAAGGAAACTGCTGCACGCGCTGCGCCCGGTTGACGGAAGGCTGCAAGCGTTTGATTTCGTGCGATTCGAGTAGCAGGGCGACTAATTCGCTGCCGGTAATTTCGTAGCTCACATCGTGCACGCGCTGTTGGAGTTTGCGCGCCTTTTCGGTGGGGTCGGCAAAATGCTCGGCTACCCGCTTGCGGATGTTGATGCTCTTGCCTACATATACCACGTTGCCCGCCGGGTCGTGAAAATAATACACCCCGCATTCCTCCGGCAGTGCGTGGATTTTTTCGATATTAAAATTTTGCGGCAAGCGCGACTCCTTGATTCCCAAATTAATAAACTGTCTGGCTTGTTCTACGCCCGACTGTTGTTGCATAATCATTTCAAACAGTTCGGCGGTAGCTAAGGCATCGGCTAAGGCGCGGTGGCGAGCATCGGTAAGGATGCTAAAATGCTGAATCAAATTGCCCAGACTATAGGAAGGCAGTCCTGGAAAGGCGGCCCGACTCAGGCGCACCGTGCAAAGCTGCTTCCGCGAGAAGGTGTAGCCGAGGCGCGCAAATTCTTCTTTGATGAAGCCGTAATCGAAACGCACATTATGCGCCACAAATACTGCATTTTCCGTCCATTGTACAATATCTTTGGCAATTTCGTAAAAGCGCGGCGCGTCCTGCACCATCTCTTGGGTGATGCCCGTGAGCTGCGTAATGCCATAGGGAATGTAGGTTTCAGGATTGATGAGCGTTTGATAGGTATCAATTATTTGCTGCCCATCGTGCAAAACAATGGCAATTTCTGTAATTTTATCGCGGATGGCTCTGCCACCGGTGGTTTCTATGTCTATAATGGCGTATTTCACTTTTTGATGTGTTGATGTGGGGGTGTGTGAATGTGTGGGTGTGTGGGTTTGTGAATGGATAAGCAATCGAATGCTAAGCAAAACTCAAAATTAAAACAAATTCGTCGTGAAGTTAAAAATTTTTGTTGCAATATTGCTGCTTTTCGTGGCGGCTTGTGGCCGAAAAATTACGCCCCTGCCACCAGATGCACCGCAGCCCCTGTCGGAAATTCCAATAGATACAGTACCTCCGGCCGCAGAAGTCCTGCCTAAAACGGATACCCTGCCCCCAGTGATTGTGACGACGGATACACCTGCCGTAGCAATTGACATGCCACGCGCAGTGGTGGTAGGCGCGGCCCGCCTGTCAGAATACTTGCCTTTGCTGAAGGACAAAACCATTGGTCTGGTAGTAAACCAAACTTCCGTAGTGCACGAAACGCACCTTGTGGACACCCTGCGCAGCCTTGGCGTACGCATTCGCGCGATTTTTGCGCCAGAACATGGCTTCCGCGGCACAGCAGACGCGGGCGAGAAGATTGCCGATGGCAAAGACCCTGGCACGGGCATTCCGGTTATCTCGCTGTACGGCAGCAAGCGCGCACCTTCGGCGGCTGACTTGGCTGGCGTGGACTGGATACTTTTTGATATTCAGGATGTGGGCACTCGTTTTTATACCTACATTTCCACTATGCATGAAGTGATGCAAGCTTGCGCTAATAATGGAGTAAAATGCATGGTGCTGGATCGGCCCAACCCCAACGGGCACTACGTGGATGGTCCCATCTTGGAGTCCGCACAAAAATCTTTTGTCGGTATGCACCCCGTGCCGGTGGTACATGGCATGACCATTGGCGAGTACGCCCGCATGATCAATGGCGAAGGCTGGCTGAGCGGCGGCGCTACCTGCGACCTGACCGTGATACCCTGCGTACACTACGACCATGATACGCCTTATGAAATTCCGATCAAACCTTCACCTAATTTGCCCAACAACCGCGCTATTTACCTCTACCCGTCCATTTGCTACTTTGAAGGCACAGTTGTCAGTGTAGGGCGCGGCACCGATTTGCAGTTTCAAACTATTGGTCACCCAGCCCTGCCTGAGCAGTTGTATCCGTATCGCTTTACACCCGTACCCAAACCCGGCGCTATGCAGCCGCCCTTACTCAATGAGCGCTGCAATGGATTGAATTTGAGCCTTTTAGAACCAGATAGCCTGCGCGAGCGACGCCGCATTGACCTCAGCTATGTCATCGAAGCGTACCGTCATTTTCCTGATAAGGGCAATTTTTTTCTGAAAACTAATTTCTTTGACAAATTGGCTGGCACGGCACAGTTGCGCGCGCAAATCGTCGCTGGCAAGAGCGAAACCGAAATTCGAACAAGCTGGAATACTGGTTTACAGCAATTTATGCAAATACGAAAAAAATATCTGTTGTATCCAGATTTTAGGCCCGACAGGTTTTAAGGCCTGCCGGGCTGGGTGTCATTAATCCTCTTTTACCACTAAGGCCATGCCGCATACCGGGCACTTCGTTTCCGGGTCGGTGTAGGTTTTTTCGCCTTCGCACTTCATGGGGCAGTAGTACTCGGTGGCGGCAGTTTCCGTGGCGGCTGGCGCGTCGTGGTCGTGCCCGGCGTGCTCATTTTTTGTAGCATTGCCGCCGCAAGCGGTAGCCAAAAACAGGGCAGCTGCGAAACAACTCCAAGTCAACATTTTAATTGCATTTTTCATAAGCGTTTGATTTTTAGTGTTTAAAATTATAAAGGTTTTGCTAATAAAAATTCTATCTGTGCGTGCGCCATCAGATAATCACGGCGGGCTGCTTCGGCCATCAATCGGTATTCCAATAGCATCTGCTCAGTACGCAACACACCTGCGAAATCGCTGCCCGAATGGGTGTAAGCCGTCCGCATTAGCTCAAGCATCGTGCGGGTAGCCGCGCTTTGTTGGTCGAACAGTTCAAGGCGGCGGCGGGCGCTGTGCAGTTCGTATTGCGCTTGTGCCCACTGGCTCTCGAGGGTGTTGGCTACGCTTTGCTTCATGTGCTCGGCTGAGCGCTGCATGAGTATCATTTCCTGCTGCATAGCATCATATTTTTTGCGCCAAATAGGTAGCGTGAGGCCCACCATCGGCATAATCATATCAACACCATCGTGGATGACTTGAACGGCTTCGGGCGAAGGGCGCGGCATGAGCATATACTGCACGCCTGCTTCGAGCATGGGGCGGCGCTCTTTTTCCACTACTTTTTGTTGCCATTCGGCGGCGCGGCGCTCGGCTTCAAAAATGGCGATTTTAGGATTGGCCAATAGCTGCTCGGTGCCCATGAAGGCATCTACCACGGGCAACGCCAAGGTATCAGGAATGACGATTGGCTCGTCGGGGGCACGGTAGAGCAGGCGATTGAACATGATTTGCAGCGGCCGCCGCCGATCCTGCAAGAGTTGTAGCTCGGTCAGCAGTTCATTCCGCTCAATTTGCACGCGTACCACGTCCGACATGGGCCCCTTGCCCGCCTGGAATTGTGTCTGTGCCAACTGTTCATACGTATCATAATAGGGCAATTTTGCATTTATAATATGAATCGTTTTTTCTATATTATACAATTCATAATACGCTTTCCGAATTTCGAAAAATAGCATATTGCGGCTATCCTGCCAATTCATAAACTGCATCTGGGCGCGGGCCGCAGCGGCATCTTTTTTGGCTTCGAGTGTACCAAACCACGGAAAAACCTGCGTCAACGAAAAGCGGGCGCGCTCTAAGGGCACCATCCGATTAATAAATACGCCCGACGACAACATTGGCTCAGGCAGCGCACCAACCTGTGGTACTTGTTGCATAGCCGCTTCAAAAGCTACATATTTAGCTTGTAATTCCGGGTTTTGCTCGGCAGCTATTTGTAAATAATCCGATAAAGATTGGGAAAACCCATTCATTGAAATGAATAAAAACAACGGAATGCCGATTATTTTATAATATTTCATTGCCTCTTATTTTAGTTTACTAAATAAAAAATAACATCAACTGCATTTGCGAAACTTTTACAATTTTGTAAACATTTTACGCCCTTAAAGCAAAATCAGGTGCTTCGCTTTACGACACCTTCGCGCCAAATGGCCTGAAAAACCGGCACTACAAACATGGTCATCATTTGTATAATCATGCCGCCAAAAGTCGGAATGGCCATTGGCACCATAATATCTGCGCCTTTTCCGGTGGAGGTAAGCACGGGCAACAGCGCAATCACAGTCACGGCGGTGGTCATCACGGCGGGGCGCACGCGCTTCTTACCAGCTACGACCACTGCTTCGCGCACTTCGGCTACGGTTTTGGGGTCGCGTGCTTCAAAAACCTGGTGAATATAAGTGCCCATCAGCACGCCATCGTCGGTGGCAATGCCAAACAACGCGATGAAACCCACCCAAACGGCCACGCTGAGATTGATGGGATGGATTTGAAACAAGTCGCGCATATTGACACCCGCAACGGCAAAGTCGAGAAACCAGTCTTGCCCGTACAGCCAAAGCATAATAAAGCCGCCGGCGAAGGCCACAAACACACCCGAAAAGTGAATAGTAGAAGCAATGACGGTTTTAAATTGCATATAAAGTAAGAGCAATATAATAAGCAAGCTGAGCGGAATTACAATCATCAGGCGTTTGGTGGCGCGCACCTGGTTTTCGTAGTTGCCGGTGAAGCGGTAAGTTACGCCCGCCGGAATTTCGAGCTCGCCGATAGCAATTTTATCTTGAATAATGCGCTTGGCCTGCTCTACCACATCCACCTCAGCGAAGCCCGTCTTTTTGTCAAAAATGACGTAGCCTACCAAGAAGGTATTCTCGCTGCGAATCATCTGCGGGCCGCGCCGATATTGCAGCTCCGCCAGTTCGCTGAGGGGCACAGACACACCGGTGGGCGTCGGAATCAGCACCCGTGCCAAGTCTTCAGGGCTTTCACGCAACTCGCGCGCATAGCGCACCCGCACCGCATAGCGTTCGCGCCCTTCCACCGTAGTGGTCAGCGGCATCCCGCCGATGGCGGAGGAAATGGCCATTTGCATATCCTGAATCGTAAGCCCGTAGCGAGCAATAGCCGCGCGGTTGATAGCAAATTCTAAGTACGGTTTTCCGACAATGCGGTCGGCAAAAGCGGCGGCAGGTTCTACCATGGGGACTTCTTGCAAAATGCTTTCGAGCGCCAAGCCAACCTGCTCAATCGTCTCTAAATCAGGGCCATACACCTTGATGCCCATCGGGGCGCGCATGCCGGTTTGTAGCATCACGAGGCGGGTTTGGATGGGTTGTAATTTAGGTGCGGACGTCATGCCGGGTAGCTTGCTTGCCTTGATGATTTCCTGCCAGATGTCGTCGGGCGAATGAATATGCGAGCGCCATTGCCGAAAAAATTTACCCTGCCCGTCGGGTATTAGACTGTCCTGCGGCACTACTCGAAAGTCATCGGGGTTATACGTTTCGCCATTGCGCAGCACAAAATGCCCCTCGCGGTTGGTTTGGAAGCGCATTCGGTGGCCGTTGACATCGAGGATGTACTCTGGGCGGTAATTGATTACATTTTCAAACATAGACACCGGCGCTGGGTCGAGGGCAGAACTGACGCGGCCCCACTTGCCCACGGTAATTTCCACTTCGGGAATGTTGGTCACCAAGATGTCCAATTTGCGAATCATTTCCACATTTTCTTCCACGCCGGAATGAGGCATGGTGGTAGGCATGAGCAAGAAAGCACCTTCGTCGAGATTGGGCATAAATTCTTTGCCCACGCCAGGAAAAGCGTGCGTGAGCGTGTACCAAAGCCGCGTTTGTCGGGCATTGAGCGCATCGGCGGTGCGGCCAAAGAGCCGCTCGGCACCTTGCCAGATGGTCAAGCCGAATAAAATAGTAAATAAAGGTAGTAATAAAAATAGCGCTTTATGCTGCAAACACCAACGTAAAATGGGTTCGTAAAAGTAAATAAATGCCAGAAATGCACCTAATATGATGGTAATTAGCAAGGCTACAAAGATATAATTTGTCCAGATGGTATTTTGTGCGCCCAAAGGCAGCCATTCGCCAGTAAGCACCCAAGTAGTTAATAATAAAGCAATGGCAATATTTACCATATTTTGCCAATTCCATTTACCTTTTGGATAAAAATCGGCTAATAAATTATTAATTCCAAAAGCGATTAAAGCCCAAGCGAGTCCATTATTATACGCTATAATAAATGTAATACCGGCGGCAATAAGTATAATATTCCAGAGGCGCTCGAGGCGTTTTTTTACAAATTGAATCGAAAAAATCTGATGCGCGAGCATAGGCAAAATGACCACACTCAGAAAAAATGCCGCCGCCAGCGCAAAGGTCTTGGTGAAGGCCAAAGGCTTGAAGAGCTTACCTTCGGCAGCTTCCATCACAAACACTGGCAGAAAACTAACCACCGTGGTAGCTAATGCAATCATAATAGCCGAGCCAACTTCGTGGGTAGCGGTTTGAATGACACGCAGCAGTTGAGCACCTCTCGCGCCTTTATTTTCGGGCATTTCGAGGTGTCGAATAATGTTTTCAACTAATACAATTCCTACGTCGGTCATCACGCCGATGGCAATGGCAATGCCCGACAGCGCCACGATGTTGGCGTCCACGCCGAAATAACGCATCCCGATGAAGGTGAGCAGCACCGCCATGGGCAGCAGCGATGAGATGATGAGCGCCGCTTTCAAATTCAGCACCACTACGATGATGACGATGATGCTGATGATGGTTTCTTCGGTGAGGGCGGCTTCTAAGGTGCCGAGGGTTTCCTGGATGAGATGGGTGCGATCGTAGAAAGGTACAATGGTCACTTTGGATACGGTACCGTCGGCTAAGGTTTTGCTGGGCAGCCCGGGGGTAATTTCCTCAATCTTGCGTTTAATTTGCTCAATGACTTGCATCGGATTGGAGCCATAACGCGCCACGACCACACCACCAACAGCATCCGCACCGCCTTTGTCTAAGCCGCCAAGGCGCGTAGCGGGTCCGAGCGATACCCGCGCTACCTCGCGAATACGAATAGGTGTATTGTTGCGCACCGCTACTACGGCTTCTTCGAGGTCTTCCAAGCTTTTGATGTAGCCCAAGCCCCGAATGAGGTATTCCACGCGGTTCATTTCGATGGTGCGGGCGCCCACGTCGAGGTTGCTATTGCGCACGGCGTTGATGATGTCCATCACGTCCACGCCAGCGGCGCGCATAGCGTCGGGGATAATGTCCACATGGTATTCCTTCACATAGCCGCCGATAGATGCGACTTCCGCCACGCCCTCGGTGCCCGCCAGCGCGTATTTCACATAAAAATCTTGGATGCTGCGCAATTCCTGAGGGTCCCAGCCGCCTGTGGCTTGGCCCGTTTTGGGGTTGCGCCCTTCCAGGGTGTACCAATAGACCTGCCCCAGTGCGGTGGCATCGGGGCCAAGGGTGGGTTGTACCTCTTCTGGCAGCGTGCCGGCGGGCAGGGAGCTTAATTTTTCTAAAATACGACTGCGGCTCCAGTAAAATTCGGCGTCTTCCGCAAAAATGATGTAAATAAAAGACATCCCGAACATAGAAGTACTGCGGATGTCGCGCACTTTGGGAATGCCAAGGAGCGCCGTAGTAAGCGGATACGTAATTTGGTCTTCAACATCCTGCGGGCTGCGGCCCTCCCAGGCGGAGAACACAATTTGCTGGTTTTCACCAATATCAGGGATGGCATCCACCGGTACGGGGTCGCGCGGCAGCCAGTCGCTTTGCCAATTGAAGGGCGCAGTGGCTATGCCCCAGCCAATAAAGCCGAACAGTAGCAACCAAGCTACGAGGCGGTTGTGTAGGAAATAGGATATGATCTGATTGAGCATTTCGACTATATTGTGAATAGATAGATACGACGACAGCTTGACTCATCCGTCATCAAAAAACAATACCGGAAACCCGGAAACACATCGGAAATGCTAACAAAGGAAGGATTGTAGCAGCACGCGCAGGTGTCGGCCGCTGGGGGCAGGGGGTTTGAAATGTAGAAAAGGTAGCGTGTTGTTATTAATAAAAACGAAGGAACGCAGCACCGAAAACACTGGTGCGGCAAAATTCACGGACGTTGCGTTCGTGCTTACGGCATTGGCGAAAGCCGCTTCGTGGTCTTGCCCTTCGATGATTTTGGTTTCGTCGCTACAGCAATCTTTTTCTACCTGCATAGTGCCATGAATTGGGCAGGCGACGGTAAGGTGCTGGCAGGATTTAGCCGCTGAAAACAAAGCAAAACTTTGCACTTCGCCCTGGCAATAGTGCAAGCTCACGCTGAAGGTCAGCGAAGTAACCAATGTGAGCAGCGCAAGCGATATGGCGGTGAAGGTTTTCATTTACCAGTACAAAATAAGTGAAATTTTAGCAAATGTGCAAGCGGCGTTTGTTAGCGAGGTGTTAATGCGGATGTACATCCATTCCAATTTTAAAAAAATGGAGCATCAATCATGCTGAACTCGACGATTTTTAAGCTGCCTATCGCAGTGCCCAAGCGAGGGTGATGCCCTGTTCGGAAAATCGTAGTTGCACACCGGGCGGTTGGTCGCCATAGAGTGCGCGTATTTCGCGATTGTAGGCATTCACAGCCTTGCGCTGGGCAGAGCCGGAAAAAACCTGAAAGGTGATGCCACCTGCCAGCCCGATAACACCAGTGCGGAGCAAACTATCGCCAAGGCGTTGGTCTTCGTTGCGCAGCAGCAGGCCGGAAAGGCAAAATACGCCGCCAAAAGTATAGCTGAGAATACTCAACTGATCGGTAAAAATCGCCATGCGAATGTGCTCATGGGGACGCGGGTAGTCGCTCATAAACCACTCCATGACCGACAGGTTCAGCTTTTTGCCATTGAGCAAATAGGCACTGTTAGGAAAATCGGACAGCCGGATAATGGTGTCCTGTGCCATTTGATGATAAGGCGTTTGTCCTGATAATGAGGCAATTAGTAGTAACATTGGCAACAGGCAAAGCAACTGTTTCCACATAGTATGCGGGGTGTTTTTGGTGTTGGACAACAAGTATTGGGCGTCGGGTGAACGACTTGTGCAGCTCGAAGATACGAATTTGTATATTTTTTTGGTAAAAAAAGCAGGCAGGTGAGCAATGCCGCCGCACCTGCCCTGCATTTTTTATTCTCGTCCGGCCCGGTCAGTGGCTCCGCTGCTGATGGTATGCCCAAAAAAGAGAGCATTGGCAAACAGCTTGTTTGTGCCAAGCCAGAACGCCCGGAAATTGGGGTTGTCCGCAAAATTAATGACTTTGCCGCTACCCACACTGCTCACGACCGCTACGGCCGAATTTTTCACCGCTTCCTTGCTGCTCTGATTGGCATAGCCACTCAGCAAGGGTTGGGCCGTAAGTACCATGGGGGTAGCATAGGCATTTTTAGCGGGTTCAAAAAACAGGTTGCCCCGTCGGAAAATGGGCATTTTTTTATAATGATAGCCGTACAACAAAGGGTGCGTGAGGTCCACTTCCGCTTCAAAAATAGAGCCTGGAATCCGATTACTGCCAGAATCATCCTGCAAACGGCCATACGCGCGGCGGCCGCCTTGGTCGTCGGGGGTACCACGCTTGAATTCTACCGAAGATAATCCCTTGCTACGCAACCATTGCACTGCTGTTTGCATGGCCACGAGGGTTCCACCGTTTTCAAGCCAAGTTTTCAATTGGGTGACGCCCGCCTCCGAAATCGCCGCGTAGCTGCCACTAGCCATCACGATGACGTTGTAGCGCGAAAGATCGAAGCGCCCCATGGCGGAAGTTTCGCCTTTGGTTACAGAAATTTCATACCGCTGGTCGAGGAGGTGCCATGCCTCGCCAATATCGTAGGAACTAACCCCCTCACCGACTAAAAGGAGGACTTTGGGCTGTTGCAAAAGCGCAAAATTGCGGCTGCCGAGGTCAATTCCTTCGGGAGTAAGGCTGGTGGCAACGGCATCAATGGGCGTTTTGTAGCGCGCGGCTGCTTCCTGTACTAAGCGATAAATCTCGTCGGGCGTTTTGGTTTGCCCTTGCACCACGGGTATCAGTACGGTGCCGGCACTGTATTGTTTATTGTTGAGCGTAAAAGGCTCAGCGGCTACTTTGGTGCGTAATCCATTGGACATGAGATAATTAGCCGTTGCTGGCGCATAAAAATCATCCCAGGGCAGCAGGTAGGCGAAATCGGCCCGATTCACCGTCGGGTTTCTGGTCGGGAGGGTTTCGAGTTTTTTACCTTTCAAAGTGATATCCGCTACGCTGGCGTAGGGCAGGTTGAAAGCCATCGGAATCGTCCAGGTAGAAATATCGTAAAACAAGCTATCATCAAAGCGGGTTTGCGTTTCAAAAATACCGCGAATGAGGCGATACTGCGCTTGGTCGGTAGGTACTACATAAGCACTGCCCGGCTCGAAAGTCTGCCCGGCAGCAGTAGTACGTCTGGACAATTCAAACACTTCAATTTTGTGCATCAGCAGAATATCGAGCAGGTGCTCCACGCGCGCTGCATCGTATTTGTCACCAAAAACATAGCCCCGGCTTTTGTCGGTTTTGGCTTCATTCAAAGCGGTTTTATAAAAATCGCGTTGGTATTCTAACAATTCACGGCGCATTTCTAACATGGCTTTATGCGTCGAAAAAGCGGTCGTCACCTGATTGCGAATGGTGAAAGGAAAAGTCAACAAGCCGTTGTCACTTTCCTGGGCGTGCCCGCGCGAGCTGGCCTGCTCAAAGAGAATGCCGATAGCGCCATTGGCATCGGGATAGGTAGAGCCTTTGCCAAAGTAAAAATCGTCGTAGCCCTCCTTCGTGAAATAGAGCGAGCCAATTTTATCGAGGGCAGCGGCGTGATAATTGCCAATTTTTTCGGTCAACTCCTGGTTGCGCCAAGGCGTGATGGGGTTGGTACGCGAGGGCACCCCCGGCATAAAAAAGTAGGTAGCATTCGTACCTTGCTCGTGGTGGTCGGTCAGCACATTGGGTTTCCATTGATGAAAAGTGACAATGCGGCCGCGGCTTTCGGGGTGCTGCACGGGCAGCCAGTCGCGGTTGAGATCAAACCAATAATGATTGGTGCGGCCGCCCGGCCAAGCTTCGCGGTACTCGCGGTCGGTAGGATCAGCGGTGACATGGTGGTTGCGGTGCGAATTAGCCCAACTGGCAAAGCGATTAAACCCGTCAGGGTTGAAGCAAGGATCGAGTAGAATCACAACATTGGCGAGCAGATTTTCGACCTCCGGTCCCTGCCCAGCAGCCAGATAGTAGGCCACCAAAGGCGCAGCATTGCCTCCGCTGGGTTCGTTGCCGTGAATACTAAAGCCTTGGTACAAGACCGAAGGCATATTAGCAATGTCAATGCTGGCAGCGCGTGCGGGGTCGGAGAGCGCTATGTGTTGCGCCTGAATGTCGTCGAGGCGCTGGTGGTTGCTTTCCGAAGTAATCGCTAAATAAACCAGCGGGCGCTGTTCGTAGCTGCGCGCATATTCTACAAGGGTGACGCGTGGCGACTTTTCCGCGAGCATTTTCATATATTGCAGCTGCAAATCGTGCGAAAGGTGCCATTCGCCAATCTGGAAGCCAAAAAATTGCTCTGGGGTAGGAATGCTTGCATTGTAGCTAATATCCGGCAGATAATACGTCAAGGGATGCTTTACAGAAATATGCTGGGCCGCAGCATCGGCACACCAGCAGCAAAGTACCGCCAGTAGCAGGAATAATTGTTTTTTCATGGTGTTTTTTTCGTTTTTGAAATAATGTAAAAAGCCTATCAGTGATTGGACAGGCAAAAGCAGTTTTAGTTTCAGTATGGAGGTGAAAATTTAAACCGTGGTAAGCTGATGCGATATTTTCCCGTTAGGGCGGCAAGGGTATAACTTTTTCAAAATCAGTCAGTTGCAAACATTATAAGTAGGGGGTAAGATATTAGGATCTGGTACAATACAAAAGGGTACCGCAATAATAATGCGATACCCTTTCCAAAACCACTCATGAGATTATAACTTTGTTCAATAAACAAAAGAGATCTGCGTTTATAAAAAAAATGCTTTTCCGAAATTATAGCAGCCTCATAGTGTTTGTGTGGGATTAAAATTTGTTGGCAGTGGCCGTAAAAAAATGTCGTCGTCGTTTTAAAAAAAAATAAAAAAATTAGGTCGTCGTCGTTTTCAGGAATTATAATTTGCTATTAGCGAGTCGTCGTAAAAAAGTGTTTCATTGTGATTTGCAGTACAAAAGTCGGCCAAAAGACTTTGTGTTGTAAGTACATTTTGCTATCTTACTGACAGGTTTTAAAAGCCATCTAATTTCTAATAATTTGAAAATCAGCATTTTAAACTCAAAACAAAGCAACTATTCTGTATTTAAAGCCCAAAAAAAATGCAACAGCAAAGCAAAATAGTACGGTACATCAGTGAGATTTCGCCGAAAGAACGGGAGCGTTTTCAGCAATTTGTGCGCTCGCCCTATTTCAATCAGCACGAAAAAACGCAAGAACTCTTAGATATTATTCTGGAATACATTGAGCGCCCCAATGGGCAGATGGAGAAAGAACCTTTATTTGCGCGGCTGTTTCCGGGCGAGGCACTTGATGAGCAACGCCTGCACAACGTAATGTCGTACCTAAAAAAACTTTACCACCGGTTTCTGGCCATTCAGTACATCGACTCCCTGCCGCTGCGCGAGCAATTATTCACGCTGGAATCGGCCTACGAAGTCAATCAGTTTGATTTATTGACCAACCGCGCCCGGCAATTGGAAAAATCCATCGAGCAATATCCTTATCACGATGGCGACTATCATTTTGTCAATTATCGCTTCAATTCGCTGCTCGGTTTTTACAGCGGCGGCTATGTGGATCGCTCCAAGTCAGACTCTTTCCAGAAGATGCTTTATCACTTAGATCGGTATTACATTGTAGAAAAATTGCGCAACTGTTGTCACCTGACAGCCAATATGATGCTGTTCAATACGCGTTATGATTTCGGCTTCATGGAAGAGCTGCTGGCCTATGTGCAGCGCCACCTCCCCTCGTTTGAAAACGATGCCTCCATCCTGTTGTATTACACCATCTTGATGACCATGCGCGAGGAGAACAATCCGGAGCACTACGAGCGCCTCAAGCTCATTTTGAATACCAAAATGAATACCATCAACGCGGATGAAGGCTACGATTTGTACAACTTTGCGAGCAATTATTGCATTCGGCAGATTAAAATGGGGCACAGTAAATACCAACGGGAGTTGTTTGAATTGTATCAGCAAGGGCTGCGGGCGGAGCTACTGCTCAATAATGGGCTGATTTCGGAATGGGATTACAAAAATATCATTACGCTTGGCTGTAGCCTCAAAGAATTTGCTTGGACCGAGCAGTTCATTGAGGAGTATCGCAGCAAACTCTTGGCCTCGCGCCGCGAAAATGCCTATAATTATAATCTCGCCAATTTTTATTACAACCGGCAGTTGTACAACGACGCGCTGGAGGTGCTTCGCAACGTGCAGTTTACAGATGTCTTTTATCACCTCAATACCACTTTCTTACAATTGCGTATTTATTATGATCTGAAAGACACGGAGGCTTTTCTGGGGCTGATTGAAACTTTCCGCATTTATGTCATTCGCAATCGAAAAATGACGACCGCCGAGAAGAAAAGCTATACCAATCTGCTGCGTTTTGCCAAAAGCCTCGCCATGCTCAAGCACCATGCCGACACTTACCCGCGGAAGGTATTGCAAGAAAAACTCGCTGTTTTGCATCAAAAAATTGCCGCTGCTGACAATGTCATCAACAAGCAATGGCTCTTGGAGGAGAGCCGCAAAGTGTAATTTATTGATGCGAATTTCAATAAGATATTATATCATTTACGATTTGTGAAGTCCGATTTTATATTTTGTAAAGCCTTGAAAAACAGGGTTTTGAACGCAAAAAAAATACATCACGTTCAATTGAAATCGGTATTAGTTAGATGCTTGATGAAAGAAATAACGAAATTCACCAGTTTGGCAAAATTTTGTCGTCCAACTTGCTTTTTCAGCGATAAAAATCGTGGCGAGTTCGGACCCACTAAAGAATGCGCAGCCCGAAGTAAATAAACCCTGATCGTTATTAAAGCTGTTTAAGATGAACGATTTCTTTATGCTATCCGATGGTTATGAGCATAATCCACAAATACATCAGACAAAAAACTTATATAATAAACGTATCCGAGGCATCGAAATTTATCCTGTAACTATTTGACAATATACCCGTCCAGCACTACTCTTGATAGCCAAATCGGCGCAGCATTTGCTCGTCGTCGCGCCAGTTGTCACGCACTTTTACGTGTAGCTCAAGAAATACTTTGCGCTCGAGGAAGGTCTCCATGGCTTTGCGGGCTTCGGTGCCGAGGCGCTTGATGGCCGCACCGTTTTTACCAATCAGAATGGATTTCTGCGTCTTGCGGCTTACGTAAATGACAGCACTGATGCGGGCCAGCGCCTCGCCGGTGTTGGTTTCGGTGTCTTTGAAATCGTCAATGCCCACCTCGCAGGAGTAGGGAATTTCCTGTTCGTACAATTCGAGTATTTTTTCCCGAATAATTTCACTGACGAAAAAACGCTCGGTGCGATCGGTGATTTGGTCTTTCGGAAAATAGGCGGGCCCCTCTGGCAAGTGCTCGAGGATAAGTTGCAGCAGCCCCGCTGTGCCAGATTGATGTAAAGCCGAGATCGGAAAAATGCCCGCGAACGAAAGCCGCTGCTGCCATTGGGCTACCAACTCCGTAATTTGCACTTGCGAAGAAAGATCTATCTTATTGATAATCAAAAAGATGGGAACTTCCATGTGCCCCAACCGCTTGAGCAGCGGGTCGTCGTCGGGCCAAGTTTCATTGGGTTCAATCACCAAGAGCATCAAGTCGGCATCTTCAAAAGTAGAATGCGCAAAACGATTCATGGCTTCCTGCATTTTGTAGGCAGGATTTTTGATGACGCCCGGCGTATCCGAAAAAACAATCTGAAAATCGTCACCGCTCAGGATACCAAAGATGCGGTGGCGCGTAGTTTGCGGTTTGTGTGTAATAATAGACATCCGCTCGCCCACCAGCGCATTCATCAGCGTGGATTTTCCTACGTTCGGCCGCCCAATGATATTTACAAAACCGGATTTGTGCATCATTTATAGTATAGTGCTTTTCACAAAATAAAATGTAATAATAAGCGTTTTTAACAGGCAGCGAATTTATAAAATATTCAAAATTCTATCCATCGAATTATTACATCCGCATTATGCTTTTACTTTATAAACTATTGCTTCCCAAGGTTTTAAATTATTAATAAAGCCGCGCTCGGTCGGGTAATTTGAAATCAGCAGCGTGATTTCTGCATCTTTCGGTAGCGGTATGTTATGAATTTCGCTACTACTAAAGTTTAATATAATATAAAATTCGCCATTGGCATCATACCGGCGATAATAATAAATGTATTCACTATCGGGATTGAGGTCTTCATAATCACCATATACCAATGTGGAGTGCGCTTTACGCAATTGTAATATTTCTTGGTAATATCGAAAGATAGAATGCGGCGCTGCTTGGTCTTTTATTACATTTATTTCTGTATGATTCGGATTCACTTTCAGCCAGGGCTGGCCCGTAGTGAAGCCCGCGTGCGGGCTGTCGTCCCATTGCATGGGCGTGCGGGCATTGTCGCGGCCATTAGCATTGGCGGCGGCCATGAGTTTGTCCAGGTCATCGCCGCGCTCTTTGGCTGCTTGGTAAGCATTTTTTATTTCTACATCATCAAAATCTTCCCATTTATCGAGGTGAATATTGGTCATGCCTATTTCACTACCATAGTAAATGCAGGGCGTGCCGCGCATAGTAAGTAAAAGTGTCGCTAAAAGTTTAGCAGACTCTACCCGGTAGCGATTATCATTAGCGAAGCGCGAAACCATTCTCGGAAAATCATGATTATCCAAAAAAACATTTACCCAGCCCCGGTCGCCCACTGCTTGGTGCCAAATATTGAAAATGCGCTTGAACTCGCTGAGTGTCCAGCCTTTAGGGTCGAAGCGGCCGCCTGGCCCATGATCAAGACCCATGTGCCCGAAGTGAAAAATCATGCTGAGTTCCTTGCGATCTTCGCCAACATAATCATTCGCCATTTCCGGCGGAATGCCTGCGCCCTCGCCCACGGTCATTACATCATAATCCGCTAGGGCTTCGCGGTACATTTCTTGTAAAAACTCATGTACGCGCGGGCCATTAGCATAATAACGCTCAATAATTTGCCCGAAATCATCGGTATCGGCGTCTGGAAAATCAAGCCGCTTGGAAATCATCGGTATTACATCCATCCGGAAACCATCAATGCCTTTATCGAGCCAGAAGCGCATTAGTTTATACACATCCTGCCGCACGGCGGGGTTTTCCCAGTTCAGGTCAGGTTGTTTTTTAGTAAATAAATGGAGATAATATTCACCGGTGACATCATCTTTTTGCCATACGCTGCCGCTGAAAAACGAGGGCCAGTTGTTGGCGGGTTCGGGTTTCCAGAAGTAATAATCGCGGTAAGGATTGTCCTTTGATTGGCGGGACTGCTGAAACCATTCGTGCTCGTCGGAAGTATGATTGACCACAAGATCCATGAGGATGCGAATGCCCCGCTGGTGCGCCTCGGCGAGCAGTTCATCAAAATCGGCCATGGTGCCGAACTCATCCATGATGTCGTAATAATCACTGATATCATAACCATTGTCATCATTCGGCGATTTGTAAATAGGATTCAGCCAGATGATGTCAATGCCGAGTTCTTTCAAATAATCTAATTTTTCAATAATGCCGCGCAAATCACCAATACCATCACCATTCGTATCTTTAAAACTGCGCGGATAAATTTGGTAAATAACGGATTCTTTCCACCAGGTATGCGTCATGATGTATTTTTATTTTTCGCAATTCGCAATTCGCGGTTTTATGGTTTGTAATTAAATTTCTATTGCCTATTCATCTCCACGGTTAAAAATCGCATTTTTTTATCATTTATCCTACTCAAAACGGGGGTTTCTATACAAAAAACGCTACGCCTGCCGGCGGCTGTAAGACACCCTCGGATCGAGCGCTGCGTAGAGCATATCGGAGATGAGGATGCCGACCATAGTCAGAATAGCCGACAGCATGAGTACAGTATAAACCACCGGCCAGTCGCGGGCATTAATGGCATCAATCGTGAGTTTGCCCATGCCGGGAATATTGAAAATTACTTCAATAACTACGGAGCCGGCCAGCATTGCTGGGAACACCGAAGCAAACATCGTGACCAATGGAAAAAGTGCATTGCGAAAAGCGTGCTTCCAGATAACGGTGCGATTGGGCAGCCCTTTGGCCCGGGCCGTGCGCACATAGTCTTGTTGTAATACATCGAGCATACCACCGCGCATCTGCCGAGAGATGAAAGCCAGCGAGCCATAGGTGAGGCAAAAGACGGGCAGCGCAAGGTGCTCAATCCGGGTAGAGAGCCGTTGCCAAAGGGAAGCGCTATCAGGTACATTGCCGACGCCCATGGTAGGAAACCAGTCCATGCCATATTGTGGCGTAGTGAAAAATACGACCAGCATGGTGGCAATCCAAAAGGTAGGCAGTGAATACAACACAAAGAGCAGCACCGTGAGTGCGCGGTCGGCGGGCGTATTGCGGCGCACCGCTGAAAACACACCGATGGGTATCGAGAGGAAATAGGCCAGCAGAATCGCTGTACCGTTCATCACTAAGGTCCAGAAGAGTGCGTCTTTCATTTTGTGGGCCACGGGCCGGCTGTCGTAGTAGGAGCGTCCGAAATCACCGCGCAAAAAACGGCTGAACCAGTTATGGTACTGATTATCAAGGCCGTGCCATTTAAAGTCGGGTTGGAGGAGCTTACCGGGCGTTGCCGTGCGTTTTACTTGTACGTATTGCTGTTGCAAGGCATTGATTTGTGTGCCAGCTACGCGCATCAGCGCGGTATCGCGGGTGGCGAGCGCTTGTAGCGTATCTACAATAGCGCTAATACGCGCGTCGCGGTGGTGCAGATAGAGGTCGCGTACGGTACTGCGCACCAGGCCGGTTTCCTGCACGGCATGGCCATAGGGCAAGGTATAGAGGGTAGCTTCGAGGGCTTGTATTTGTTGATAATAGGCATCTATTTGTGGCCAGTTGCCATATTGTGCGATTAGTTTTTGTAGGGTTTCGCGGCGATATTTCAAAACGATTTTGTACAAACTGTCCGGATAGGCAGCCGAAGTCAGGCTAAAATAAAAAACCGGCTTATCGAGACCCCAGAAGGTAGCCGTTTCTCGATAAACGCGCTCGGGATCTGACACGCGGGTGGCAGCCTCGCTCTTGTCTTCTACCGGATCGCCAGGCGCTACTTTACTCAGACCAAAGGCCAGCAGCGAGATGACCAATAAGGTAGGAATAAAAACAACAAGACGCCGAAGCAAGTACCGCAGCATAATTCAAATCATTAGCAATATGGACGAAACCGAGCATAGACCTTCGGTCCGAGAAATTACATCATTTTACATTCAGGCGTAGCTCGCCGGGCACGTAGTTGGGCAAATCTGAAAAGCTAATCGCCTCAAAACGTTTGTGAATAGCCAGCGTAGCCGTACGATGAAACAGAAAAACACCAGGCTGCTCCTCGTAAATAATTGCTTGCAATTGGCGATATAAATCATTGCGCTTGCCTTCATCGAGCGTGACGCGAATCTCCTCAATCAGCTTGTCGGCAGCTGCATTGCGAAATTTGTTGTGGTTGTCGCCACCAGAAGCGCTCTCCGAGTGCCAGTCTTGAAACGGATCCCATAGCGAAGATAAAATGGTACGCCCGCCAGAAGCCATTTCATAATTCTCCCGGCGCACTTCGTCCATAAATACGGCAAATTCTTGGGGTACAATCTCCAGCGTAATGCCCGCCTGGCGCAACCCCTCCTGCGCCAGTAGTAAGGCATTGCGGCCGGTTTCGCTGCTGGCGGCTACAAAGCAAGAAAGCGATAATTCTACGCGCTCGCCGTTGATTTCCTTGTCCACCGTGCCGTTTTTGTTGGTGTCTTCCCAACCGGCTTCGGAGAGTAGTCTGCGCGCGGCCGCAATGTCAAATGGCACCGGCTGCAGGTTTTTATTATAATAAACAGCGCCCGGATTGAGCGGTACAATGGCCCTTTGGCCAAAGCCATCGTAAATGGTTTCAATAATTTCATCCACATTAATCGCGTGTGCAATGGCGCGGCGCACTCTTTTATCCGAAAGTTTCGGGTTTTTATTATTCATATACAAAACGGCGTAAGCCATCATGGTCGGCGTATAAAAGTTGAACCGTTCGCGCACGTAAGGGTCTTCGCGCAATTCTAAAAAATCCTTCGTCGGAATATCCGTTACTACGTCCATGTCTTCGGCGCGCATGGCGGCCACGGCGGTCGCATCTTCGCCCACTGGCAAATACTCATACCGATCGGGATAAGCGCGCAAGGCCCGGTAACGATTAGCTAAGGCATCGCCCCACCAGTTGGTTTTTTTGGTGAGTATAATTTTCTGCCCGGTTTGCCATTCTTCAAACTGATAAGGGCCGCAGCCACTGATAAAATCTTTTTCGCGCGCGTATTTCGGATCGCTAAACAAGCCGGCAAATTGCTGCAAACGCGGTTCATTTTGAGCTAAGGCCGCTGCTTTCTCTGGGTCGGTCAGGTCGGTTAGCGCTATTGTTTTCATCAAGCCCTCCGAATCGTAAAAAGCTTCTGGCATTACCACAAAAGTACTGGACACGGCCTCTTCGCCGAGGATGTATTTTTCATTCGTGAATACCGTAAATTTTTTCGGATTGGCAGCGTCCACCTGCACATCTTTTATAAAAGCCAAGTAGGGCCGCAGCCGCTGCGCGGGTACTAAGGGGTTGAGTACCGCCTTGAGCGAAAAGACATAATCGTGCCCCGTTACGGGTGTGCCATCATCCCAGCGGGCTTCGTCGTGTATTTCAAAGGTGTAGGACAAGCCGCCGGCGTAAGGTCCTTCCGTGATTTCTGCTACTACAGGGCGCGCCTTAGCCAAAAACGGGATATATTCGTAGGTTTCAGGATCGAGCGTGATAAGATACATGAACATTTGCATCACCAACTGGCGGCCGTAGTTGTCTGTCACCAATACTGGATGCAAGCTGCCCGGCTCCACGCGCAAGCGAATGATAGCCGTGTTGTCGGTGCGTTTGTAATCAATTGCCGCCTCTTTTTTGCAAGCCGTAAGGGCAAGCAAACCCAGCATTAAAGTAAGAAACAGGTTTGAAAAGCGATTCATGGGTAGTGGTTTTGGTTTTGGTTTAAAAAAACAAATATAGCGGAAATACCGGTTTCCTGCTAAAAAATTGCCTTCCGGAATGATTACCTACCTTTCTTTGGAGCATGACACAGCATTGCCAAACGGTTTATGGCTCGACAGCCGCATAAAATTTGCTTCTTTTCCACTTTGACGCTGCCCGGTTTCGTATTTTTAACTACATTTGAATCCATTCTAAAAGTACATCTGCTATGTCGAATAAACGCAACACTTCCCGTCGGGATTTTATCAAAACCGGAGCGCTCGCCACCGCCAGTTTTTTCATCGTGCCGCGCCATGTATTGGGCCGGGGATTTCTGGCTCCCAGCGACAAGCTCAATGTGGCCGCCATTGGCGCGGGCGGTAAGGGCTACAGTGATATTGTAAATACTTGGAATAATGGCGCTAATAACATCGTAGCCATCTGCGATGTGGATAGTAGCCGAGCTAAGGCCGCCATCGAGAAGTTTCCGGAAGCCCGGTTTTACAAGGATTTTCGCCGAATGCTCGAAGACCAACGCGATACCATTGACGCGGTGACTATTTCTACGCCCGACCACACGCACGCCGTAGCCGCTATGGCTGCCATACAATTGGGCAAGCATGTATATGTGCAAAAGCCGCTTACGCACAATATCCGCGAGGCGCGCCAGCTCACCGAAGCTGCTCGGCAGTATCGCATCGTTAGTCAGATGGGCAATCAAGGCGCTTCCAATCCTTCACAAAAAGTGATGATGGACTGGCTCGACAAAGGTCTCATCGGCAAAGTGAGCGAAGTGTATGTGTGGACGGATCGGCCCGTGTGGCCACAAGGCATACCCCTGCCCACCGAGCGCGCGCCGCTGCCCGAAGCCATGAGCGCTGAAGACTGGGATTTGTGGATCGGGCCTGCACAATGGGCGGAGTACCATCCCTTATATCATCCATTCAAATGGCGTGGCTGGTGGAATTTTGGCACCGGTGCCCTCGGCGATATGGGCTGCCACCTGATTGACTCGGCCTTTCGGGTGCTGGGCTTAGGTTATCCTACTGAGGTAGAATGCAGCGTGGGGCAAGTGTTTCTGCAAGACTGGACGCCGGAGTACATCCCCGATGGCTGCCCGCCCTCATCGAGCGTGCGCCTGAAGTTTCCGCCTTCGCAGCGCAACAAATCGGAAGTAACGCTTATCTGGAGCGACGGTGGCATCCGTCCTTTCCATCCTACTGGCATACCTGCCGGAGAGCCGCTGGGCGAAACCGATAGCAGTAATGGCGTTTTGATGATTGGCAAAAAAGGTGTTATTACTTGTGGCACCTACGGGCTGAACCCCAAATTATATTTGAAAAATGGCGACAAAATAATAACCCCGCCTACCGACGAAAACCCAACGCGCCTGCCGGACTTCGGGCACCAGTCCGCTTGGGTAGCAGCTTGCAAAGCAGGCTTTGGCAGTGCTGCCCATCAGGCATTGACTTCTTCGTTCGATTATGCTGGGCCGCTCACCGAGACCGTGCTAATGGGTAATTTGGCCATCCGCAGCTACAGCCTGCGCCAAGCCCGCTCTACTGGCCGAGGCTACGACTACTACGGCCGCCGCAAGCTACTATGGGACGGCACGCGCATGGAAATTACCAATTTTGCGGAAGCCAATCAATTTGTCGGGCGCGCATATCGAGCAGGATGGTAAGCAGCACAAGATTTTGATAGCCAACGCCTTGCGCCACTTACCATATACTTTATTTTCCGTAGTGCGGTGCCAATCGTTTATGCTCGAAAAGCGCAATGACGTCTTGGTGCTTTGCTTTTTTCGCATCATCAAGGGGCGTCCCTCCCCAGCGGTCTATTGGGCTGTCTGGTATATTGCGGCTCAGCAGATAGCGCACTATTTCTACCTGATTTTCAGCAGCGGCTAAGTGCAGCGCGGTGCGGCCGTCGTAGTCGGCACTGCCTAAGTCCATGCCTAATGCCTCGAGTCGCTTGATCTCGTCCAAGTCGCCATAGCTGGCAGCATAGATTAGATTGACAATCTGGTTGATCCGGCGCTCATACTTGTGCTTACGAGGGTTTTTCTTGCTGGTTTCGCGCGTCAGGGAATCATAGTTGTGAAAAGCGTATTTTTCAATCAGGCGCTCGCAAAATTCGACACCACGCACCGAGTTGCCGTGTTTGTCCAAGCGTGGCGACCAGATGCTGATGCCCATCAAATTGGGAATAACGACAAACAAAGCTCCTGACACTCCACTTTTGGCTGGCACGCCAATGCGGAAAGCAAATTCGCCCGAAAAATCATACATTCCGCAGCTCAGCATTAGCGAAAGGCAATGTTGTACGACTTCCTCGTCGAAGAGTTTTTCGCCGCTCAATGGATTGACGCCTGCATTAGCCAGGGTAGCGGCGGCAATGGCCAAATGATGCGAGCAGGACTCAATCGAGCAGCACTGAAAGTAAAATTCCAGCACTTCGGTTAGATTGATACCCTCCGGGAACGCCTTGTTTTCGCGCATGAAATAGGCGAGTGCAAAGTTGCGGTCGGCAGTTTGGCGTTCAGACAGATAAACCGAGTTGTTGAAAGACACATTTTTGTAAGCGCAGAGTTTGCGCCAAGTATTGAAAACATAGTCAAAGCGATCGGCAATATTCATTTGAGGGCGCAGCAGCGAACAAGACATGATGGCACCGGCGTTGATCAGCGGATTATGCGGCAGCCCGACGTTATTGAGCGAAAGCTCATTGAACGTGCGCCCGCTTGGCTCTCGTCCTACATGCCGATGCACCGTATCTACACCATGTTCTTGCAAAGCCAAACAATAATTGATGGGTTTGCAGGTAGATTGTAAGCCAAAACTGGTGTAGGCATCGCCAACGGAAAAGCGTTGACCGTCAATAGTACAAATAGATACAGCAAACTGCTCAGGGTTGACGCGGGCCAATTGCGGGATATAGTCGGCCACTGCACCGCTGGTATTGTTGGCGGTGATGTCGTAAATATCCTGAATATCTCTGCAGAAATCATCAAAATCCGGAACAATCAGATTTTTTGTCAATGCATTTTTTACCAGCGTGTTGTGCCGCACCATGCGCTCCATTTCTATCAGCGAAATCATATTATACACATCGTGCTGTGGCTGCACCACTTCAAATTCATTGAGCGCATTTTGCAAACGTAAATCATCGCGTAGGATGCCTTCCCGGCTCAGATAATTAAAAAATAAATCTGCAGGAATGACGCCTTTACCTTCCTTGTCCATGATATCAAACAAAGGGGCTACGTTCAGCGCCGCATCATCATCATATATTTCGGGCAATGAGGAATGATTGGACATGATTGAATTATTTTTTGGGCTTTGATTGTATAAAATGCTTCAAAATGGTATTTGGTGCATCCTTAATTTCAATAGTAAATGACGAAAATCAAACAGCTCAGCTTTCTGATAATAAATTAGGCAGACATAATTATTTTGAATAAAAATCACAAACTGCTGATTATCAAAATGTAAAAATCTTTCCAGATAATATTAACAAAACAACAATGCCCCATGACTGAGGCTATTTATATAATAAATTCGTCATTTTCTTGAAACCCTTATAATAAACAGATTATGCACCAAATTACCGAATATTTTATTTTAGAAAAACTTACGCAAGCTCAAGTTGTGCTTCTTTCACGGTTTTGATGATGCGCGAAGCCACTAAATAGGGATCCGCGTTGGAAGCTGGGCGACGGTCTTCGAGATAGCCGCGCCAGTCGTTTTGTGGCACTGAAATCGGGATACGAATAGACGCGCCGCGGTCACTGACGCCATAGCTGAACTGGTCAATGCGCTGGGTTTCGTGTAAGCCAGTGAGGCGCTCGTTGTTGCTGGAGCCATACACGCCGATATGGTCGTGGTGTACATGCCGGAAAGCTTCGCAGATGTTCTTCATAATTTCTTCGCCGCCGATTTCACGCATAGCGTGGTTGGAAAAATTGGTGTGCATCCCGGAGCCGTTCCAGTCACCTTTGATGGGCTTGGGGTGTAGCTCTACCCGTACCTGGTGCTGCTCCGATACCCGGTAAAGAAGATAACGCGACAGCCAGAGGTCGTCGGAGGCGCGCTTGGCACCTTTGCCAAAAAGTTGATACTCCCACTGCCCCAGCATTACTTCTGCGTTGATGCCGGTTATCATCAGGCCTGCTCGCAGGCATAGGTTGAGGTGCTTTTCGACGATGTCACGTCCAGACACATTGGGGTAGCCTACCGAGCAGTAATATTTCCCCTGTGGCTCCGGGTAGCCATTGGTCGGAAAACCCAGCGGTACAGTGCCTTGCATGAATACGTACTCTTGTTCGAAGCCAAACCAGAAGTCTTCGTCGTCTTCAAATTTCGAGCGGTTGTTGCTGGCGTGTGGGGTGCCATCAGGGTTCAGTACTTCCGATAATACAAGGTAGGCATTTTCACGATCAGGATCGTTGATTATGCGCACTGGCTTGAGCAAACAATCAGAAGAATGCCCCTCGGCCTGGCGCGTGGAGCTGCCATCGAATGACCAAATCGGAAGGCTCTCGGCCGTACCGTCGAACGCTGAAGCATCAAGGATTTTTGTTTTACTGCGTAGGTTGGGCTCTGGAGTATAGCCATCCAACCAGATGTACTCAAATTTTAAGTAATGCATTGTAAATCAGGATTTAGAATTGTGAAATATTGAGTTAAAAAAATACATGCAATACCCTTTCATCTGAAATGCCTTTTGTGCTGGCAATCAACAGATTACAGGTTGGATAGTTTTTTTAAAGGGAGACACATATTTTAATAGCTCATAAGTATGCCATTGTAGAAATAACTGGCATGAGCAAGGAGAACATTTGTAGTAAAACAATCACAAAAAAAGGAACACCTGCTCTTTTATTTTGTTCGAGAGAAAATTGTTAATTTATCATTTTTATTTGCCAATATGTAGGCATTTGCTGAAAAGTATATACAGACTACCGTTTTCACATACATTTGTTTTTGAAAAGTATGCAAATTAGAATATATCAACAATTCGTCACTTCCAGAAAAAACATCATGGCACCTAAAACACACCTCACTTGGCTACTCCTGCTCACGGGCGGCCTACTCTCTGCGCAGGAAACCAATTTCAACGAATCCATTTTATTCAACAGCGACCGCACCTACATCCAATTTATGGAGGGCATTGTGCCGCGCCGCGGACCCAATCAGGACGGGGTGCAGAAGCTCTGGTTCATGGAAGCACAAATATCGCCGGCTTATTTTGCCCGTCTGGGCAAGCAGTCGCGCTTTGGTTTGCTGCTCTCGCCCAAATTGATTATTCGGCTGGCCGACCGGGAGAGTTTTCCCATCAAAACGCCTTCTTTCATGCCGCATCTTACGCTCTATCACGCCGTGGATATGCCTTTTTTGACCAAAAACAAAGCGACCCGCTGGCTATTCACGCCCGACCATAAAACCCTATTTACCTACAAATTCAGCCATCATTCCAATGGTCAGAAAGACCCCTTCCTCATTCCGGGCACGCGCCGCATCAATTTTGACACCGGCAATTTCACTACCGATTATCTCGAACTTGGCTTTATCTGGGTGAGCGCCAATCCTGAACGCAAAGGCCTGACTTTCAACGGGCGATTCGCTTTTGAACAACATTTTGAATTTGACCGTGAGCCGCTCATGCGAGAAATTTATTATTACAACCGCTATACTTTCGAAAATATGCTCTTCATTGGCAAAAGCTTCCGCCTCAGCACCAATGTTTCTTATATGACCGGTAAAGGTCGCTTTGAAAACAAAGCCTTGATTGACGCTTTTCTCAGCTATCGGCTATTCCAGGATAAAACCGATTTTTCGCTTTTCGTCAGAGGCTACCATGGCCCCGATTATTACAATATCCGGTACGTCAATACACAGCGATATATTGCGTTTGGCATGATGGCCACGCCTGCCGGTACGCCGTTGTTTCGGTGGTGAAGTTGTGGTGTTTTTTGGCTTTTGTAGTGCAAATAATTAAAAATCAGTATTTTACAACATTTTTTAATAAAAATGGCGTGTCTTGGCTTGCCATTTTTTTCCATAGCCGGTTTACTGGTTTTTTTTTTCACAACAGCTTATACAAATATACGCTTTTCGAGCTTTAAAAGCTATACTCCCCTCTATCTTTCGCTGGCCAGCGCTACAAATTCCGCTTCGGTCAATATCTGCACGGTGCCGAGTTCTTGGGCTTTTTTGAGTTTGGAGCCGGCGGCTTCGCCTACCACAAGTATGTCGAGATTGCCGCTCACCGCACTGATGTTTTTGGCGCCGAGGGCTTCGGCCCGCTGCTGGGCTTCTTTGCGGCCCATGGTTTGCAGCGTGCCGGTGAATAGAATGGTCTTGCCGACAAAAGGTCCTTCCGTAACGGCGGCTTTGGGCCGGTCGTCATCGGTGGGGCGTAGGTTCACACCGAGGGTCTCCATTTCTTCCAGTAGCGCAATGTTTTTGGGGTTTTGAAACCATTCCATGACGTTTTCTGCGACAATGGGCCCAACGTCCTTGATGTGGGTAAAATTTTCAATTGTCCAATTTCTCAAATCCATAACATTCTGAATTTCAGCGGATAATAATTTAGAAGCTTTTTTACCAAGATGGTGAATGCTCAAACTGTGCAACAGGCGGTGCACCGGATTTCGTTTTGCTTTTTCAATAGCGGCGCGCAGGTTCTCAGCAGATTTTTTACCAAAGCCTTCCAACGCGGCAATTTGCTCATAATCAAGGCGATACACATCGGAAATATTGCGTAGCCAGCCCAATTCATACAACCGCTCCACAATGGATTTGCCCATGCCTTCAATGTCCATCGCATCTTTTGAAACGTGAAAAATGATGCGTTGCAAATGCTGAGCACCACACACACAATCAGGGCAACGCCAAGCCGCTTCGTCGGCGGCACGCACCAAACGCACCGGCGTATCGGTATGGTTCACAGGGCAGTTTTCCGGGAAGCGAATGGGCGTTTCGCTGCCGTCGCGTAGCTCGTCTAAGGCTTTTACAATGTAGGGAATCACATCGCCAGCGCGCTCTACCAGCACGGTATCGCCGAGGCGCAGGTCTTTGCCGGTGATAAAATCTTCGTTGTGCAAGGATACCGACGAAACGGTCACGCCCGCGAGCTGCACTGGCTCCAACTTCGCCACCGGGGTAATAGAACCGATTTTGCCCACCTGATATTCTACCCGTAGCAGTTTGCTTGTTGCCTGCTTGGCGCGAAATTTGAAAGCAATTGCCCAGCGCGGATGGTGAGCCGTATAGCCACTGCGCTCTTGTAGGTCGCGGCGATTCACTTTTACCACCATGCCATCAATTTCGTAGGCATAGCTGTCGCGCTGTTCCTGCCAAAGATGACAAAAGTCCACCACTTCGCGGATGTTCTTACAAACCTTGCGCTCCTGCCCGTCCTGCGGCACTTTGAAACCCAATTTTTCTAACAAATCAAGGCTTTCGTAATGCGTGGCAAAGCGGCTCAGCACGTTCTCGCCCGCTGCATTTTCGGCAAAACCGAGGGTATAAATGAAAGCTTCTAACCCGCGTTGGGCCGTTTCTTTGGGGTCTTTCATGCGCAGGCCGCCGGTGGCTGCGTTGCGCGGATTGGCAAAGAGGGCCTGCCCTTCTTCGGCGCGTTTTTCGTTGATTTTCTTGAAGTTATCTTTTCTAATCAGTACTTCGCCGCGCAGCTCTACGCGCGTAATGTCCTGCGTTGCAAAATTCGCCTTGAGCGGAATCGAGCGGATAACGCGAGCATTAGCGGTCATTTCTTCGCCAAGTACGCCGTTGCCGCGCGTGGCGGCCCGCACCAAACGATCATTTTCATAGACTAAGGCAATGCTGCCACCGTCAAATTTGGGTTCTACCGCATATTCAATATCCTCATTTTCAGCGATATTGAGCAAGCGTTTGATCTGCTGATCAAATTCAAATAAGTCTTCTTCATTATACGAATTCGCCAAGGAGAGCATGGGCGTGAGGTGCGCCACTTCGGGAAATTCCGAGGTCAAATCCGCCGAAACGCGCTGCGTGGGCGAGTCGGGTGTTATAAGATCCGGGCGGGCTTCCTCTAATGCCTCGAGTTGTTTATACAATTGGTCGTATTCAAAATCGCTCACCACGGGGTCATTGAGAATATAATAACGCCACTCGTGGTAAGTGATAAGGCGGCGCAAGTCCTCTAATTGTTGCTCAATGGATTGGCTGGCGGCTTTACCGCTAAGGTATTGCTTGGACAAGTCGAAAAAAGTGCGCTGTTCGTCGCGGGTGTACATAGAGGGTGAAAGGTTTAGAGGGTGAATGGTTTAGGGGTTTGAGGACAGGCAAGATACGGAAAGCCGATGGATATGAAAAAAAATTCCAGGGGCTAAGTACGAGCGCAGCCTTTTTATCTGATTAGAACAAAATCGCCACTTTCATTGACGGGATTATCGCCATCTAACTGACCGTCAAGGCTATACACATATACGCCTATGGGTGCGGCCGTGCCATTGATGTTGCCGTCCCAGCAGGGCGTGCTGCCGGTAGTACTAAAAACTACATTGCCCCAGCGATCGAAAATGCGCAGTGTGGCGCTTTGCAGGCACTCGCTGAGTACGCACCATTCGTCGTTGATACCATCGCCATTGGGACTAAAAACATTAGGCGCATAAATCGGGCAGCGATTGTCCACCCGCACCGTCACGCAGGCAGTTGCTTCGCAGGTACCAATTGTGCCCGTCACACAATAATTGGTGGTGCTCTCTGGAGTAGCTATGGGATTGGGGCAATCGGTACAACTCAAGCCTTCGGCAGGCGTCCAAGTGTAAGTATCTGCGCCAGTAGCTTGCAGTTCGGTGCTTTGGCCACGCCGGATGGTGACCGGAGCGCTCAGTTGTAAAACAGGGCGAGGTGTCACTACCACACTGAAAGAAGCCGAATCCTGACAAGCGCCAATGGCCGCTACAACGCTGTAAGTAGTCGTGGTTTCGGGGCTTATCGTGATGGCACTCGTAGTAGCTCCGGTATTCCAGAGGTAGGTGCTGCCGCCAGTAGCCGTGATGGTAGCGCTGCCTCCTGCGCACAGGGGCCCCGGGCCGCTAATATTGACCAAAGGCGATTCTATCACTGCAATTTCTAAGGCAAGCGTTGTGGAGCAGCCGGCTCCGTCACTGATTACAACTAAATAATCACCGCCCGCTGCTTTGTTGACGTTGGTAAGTACCGGGTTGGGTTGGTTACTACTAAAGCCGTTTGGCCCCGTCCAACTGTAGGTAGCCCCGCCGGAAGCCATCAGACTGATAGCATCACCTTCACAAACTGGGCTGTTGCCCTGGGCTACCACATCGGGCAGTGGCGTGATGGCGAGCGTGACGGAGGCCGTGTTCGCGCAGCCGTTGGCATCGGTAGCGGCTACGATATAAACCCCAGAATTGGTGGCGCTGACGTTGTTCAAAACTGGATTTTGCGCATCTGAGCCAAAACCGTTAGGGCCAATCCAGACATAGCTTTGCCCACCAGTGGCCATTAAAGTAATAGAAGCACCAGAACAAGCGGCCGCGTTGTCGGCACTGGCGGTTACAATTGGTAGCGGATTTACCTCCACCGTAAGGCTGAGTGTGTCGCGGCAGTCATTGGCATCTGCTACAATAAGGGTGTAAACTCCAGGCACCGCTTCATTCCGAACCGGATCGGGTACATCCGCGCTGAAGCCGTCGGGGCCAGTCCAGGCGTAGGTAAGTCCCGTCACAGCTGTAGCGCTCAGGTTCAATGCTTCATCTGCGCAAAGCGGGCTATTGCTATTGATAATGATGTTCGGCAAGCCGCTACAGTCGGAAGTGCAATTCGGCGAGCCACTGATGGTAATGGTATCGCAAGACAAACCAGATGTCAGCATAATGAGGTAGTCTATGTCAATAGCAATGGGCGCGCTGGTATAAATGCTGTCGTTGATGAAACCAGTGGTTGGTTCTACTAATACATAATTGCCTTCGCCACCGGACAAGGTGACGGAAACGGTATAAGTGCCGTCATTAATATCGCAATTGACAACTGGCTCCGCATGACTGATGGCGCGTACTTTTCTTACAAAAGGAATGCCGGTAATCTCCCCTGTACACTCGCTTGTTCGTACTTCGGTAAACACCACCGAATCCTGCCATTCATTTGCCTCAAGGCTAAAAAAGAAAGGCGAATCCGTAGTAGTAATAGGTGCTTGTTCTATCCCATCAATGGTATAAATTAAGGTGTAGGGCCCACCGCCGGAAAGCTCAAGTTCTAATACAAAAGGCGCATTCTCGCAAATAAAACCGCCATTAGGAATATTCAAAACGGGGTCGGTGCAAGGCGCAAACCTTGCTACAAAGGCATCGGCAGGAGCTCCGCCAAATGTGGATTGATGCGCTCCCGGCGTGCTGATGCCCGTAGCCGAGCCAGTAATACCTGCGATAAAGACCTGTTGGTCAGCATCCACGGCAATGGCGTAGCTTTGGTCGCGCTCAGGGCCGCCGTAGTAAGACCCCCAGAGTCGTTGGCCATCGGCAGTAAATTTTACTAAAAAAGCATCCCATTCGCCGCCGGCAAAATTAGTTTGGTGCGCTTCTGGCGTAGCAATATTGTTATCAGAACGTGTAAATCCGGTCAGATAAACGTTATTTTCAATATCTGTAGTAAGGCCATAGGCCGCCTCGTCATTGATACCGCCGTAGTAAGTCCCCCATTGCCGCTCGCCGGCATTGTTGAATTTGATGAGAAAAGCGTCCGAGCCGCCACCGGCAAGGGGCTGGTGCCCGCCGGGGGTAGCCAACCCATTGGTAGAAGTGCAAGGCCCACCGATGTAGATATTGCCAAGGGCATCAATAGCTAAGGCATCGCCAAATTCACCTTCGCTACCGCCAATGTACGTGCTCCACTCGCGTACGCCGTCCGTGGTGAACTGTGCGAGATAGGCATCCGAAAAGCCGCCGCCATACACCGTTTGATGCGCGCCGGGTGTCGTCATGCCGGTTTCGGTAGCGGTAGAGCCGGCCACCACCACCCTGCCGGTAGCAGTTGTTTTGACTTGCAAACCAATTTCTTGGCTATTGCCGCCGATGTAGGTGCCCCATTGCCGCTGGCCATTGGTGTTGTATTTTATTAAAAACATATCGTCGCCGCCGCCAAGGATGGTCTGGTGCGCACCGGGCGTGGAAATGGCATCGGACGAGCTTGTCCAGCCAATAATAAAAGCGTTGCCCTGAGCATCTACGGCTATTCCATTACCAAAATCAAAATCGCTACCGCCAGCATAAGTGCCCCAGAGTTGCGCTCCGTCGGTGGTAAATTTTGCAGCAAAGGCATCTCCTTGCCCATTAGGTGTCTCCTGCGCTGCACCGGGCGTAGCCATTCCGTTGGGTGAATCCGTAGCTCCGGTTACATATACATTACCTTGTGCATCCGTAGCGATATGCTGCCCAAAATCATTGCCACTGCCACCATAATAGGTACTCCAGAGCCGTGCTCCGTCGTTGTTGAATTTGCTTATAAACACATCGAAGCTGCCGCCCACTGCCTGCTGGTGCGTGCCTGCGGTAGCCATGGCATTGGGCGAATTGGTCGAACCGATTATATATACATTGCCTGCCGCATCGAGCGTCATGTCGCGGGCGCCGTCGTCGTCTGTACCGCCGAGGTAAGTGCCCCAGTCGAGGCGCGGAATAGGGTCAATAATCAAGGTCTGCGCAAGATATTGTACAGGCTCGCTAAAACCTACTAGAATGCTGCCTACTCCCTGCCTTTCGGCAAATGGCTGGATGATTTGATAGCGAATCTCCTCTACTTGCCCGTTCTCTGCCCAGTAGCTGAGCGGGATGTGCTCGGTGAGGTGCCCATGCGCTACGCGCAATTGTAGCTGGCCATTGAGCAGGGTTGCTGCCATTGCTCCCGTATAACGCAAGCGTATATCGCTCACACAAGCCCCCGGATGGAGGATGAAATTGTATTCTACCGGTTTGTCGGCTGCTGCATGTACCTTGAACTCAAGGTCAATACTCGGATAAATATTCTTATAAGTAACCTTCTGAAAATGTTTTACTTGCACCGCTGCCTGATGGGTATAATAATGCAATACATCTGGGGCCGGAGCTGCCGGTATCAGTTGGGCAGTAGGACTGGCGCCAAGCAGTTCTACATCTATACGGTGGTATTGATACCAAGGTGCGCCTTGCTCGTCGGTTGTTCTTAGGTAGGTATCGTAGCTGAATCCATTGTTTTTCAATTGTATTGTCAGTCCATTGCTCACTGGTAATAGGTATTGCACATACGCCGCAGCGTCGCCGTTCGGGTCTTGTATCTGTCCTTTGTTTTCAATAAATCCGAGAGTTCCCGTAAGGGTATTTGCTGGTTGTGCATGCAGGCTGAGCGCAGCCATAAAAATGATGACGCAGAGTTTAATCGGCTTGGTTGTCATGGTATTATAAATTTTTCCAAAAAAATACAAACAGGCATTTCACAAGACTACTACATCAACGAACCGCGATTTTACAAATAGAAAATGGAGTTACAGTTCTTTTTTGTAAAAAAGGAAATGGTTACTAATTAACGATTCATTAGTTCGGGCATCGCCAAATTATATAACTGAGGCGAAGTAGGTTAGTAGAAGGGTATTACAGGGTGTGAAAATAGAGAACTCTGGACAAAACTACGCGCTTTTATCCGTTAAAAAACAAGGGATTGCCTTGCTTGTGGATAGTTGCTACAATTGGAACTGATGCCGCAGCCCTACGAAGACCCCGGCAGTCAGATAGCGCTGGTCGGTCATAAAATCCTCCCGAGTAAACGAGCGGGTAAAAGCATTAACATGCGGCTCTACCAGCAATTGCAAACGCGGACTGAGGTAATATTGCACCCCGACGCTCCCGTAAAAACTCAGCCCCAGCCCTTCGCGGAAGGCGGGGTAAGCGGCCTCAGCTCGGGTGTCGTTAGAAAAAGTAACGGGGCGGTTATCTTTCGGGGATAGAAATTCTCCATTCGGTTCAAAAAGAATGTTGATTGAAGCTCCACCATTGATACTCAAGCTAAAACGGTTGAAATTTTTTTCGTATCCTAATATAATCGGAATATTCAGCGTACGGTAGCGGTTGTTGGCCACCACCTGACGGGCATTGGCTTCAATCGTCGTATCCGTGCCGATAATGGTGCCATTTTGACCATAAATGTTGGTGATAATGGTGCGTACTTCATTCTCAATGGTGTAGGCAAAGCGCTCCCGGATTTCGGAATAGTGCACGCCTGAACGTAGCGCCCAAGTATTATTATAAACCGCCGAAAGTTGCAAAGCAGCCCCATAGGTGTAGCGCGGCAGCTCGGTGGCGCGGCGGCTATCGGCATAGGGGGCGTAGTTTTCATCCGTGGGTTTCAGGCTGCGCAGCGCCATGCTGGGTGCTGCCATCGCATCGAAGTAGAACTTGAATTTTCCGCCGGTAAAAGACGCGCAGCCGGAGGCGCGGGGCATAGGAAGCGGCGCTGATTGCACTTCCTGCAGTAGCAAAGGGAGCATACTCATCTGCAAGGCGGCGTTTAGGGCGCTGTAGGATGCAGTTGGCAGCTCCAGTAGTGTGGCTTCGTTCAGCTGGTTGTTCAAGCTGGCGACGGGTTGTAGTTCAGCTTCTGGCAATGGCACTACCGCCAGCAGCGTGCGTTGCGGCTTTGATTCCGGCTTGGCAATGGCGATGGGCTGCGGCGGCGGTGTGGCCGCGGGCGGGCAGGCTTCGGCGAGCAATACTGGTTCTTCGGGCAGCGGGAAACTACCCAACGTGGGCGATACCTCTATTTTGGCATACCAAGACATGATGCCAGCACCCAGACCAATCACCAACAATGCCGCCAGTGCATAACGCTGTTGTAGCCTGTGCCGACGAGCCATTCGCGCATTGCGCTCCCGATCAATACGCTCCCACAGGTGGTGTGGCGTTTCGGCGGAGTGCTGCGCCAGCTTTTGGCGAAAGACCTCGTCAATGGGATGTAATCGTCGGCTCATACCGCTATTTTTTGCATTTTCACAATTTGGTCTTGCAGGATTCGGCGCGCCTTGAGCAACTGCGTACGCGAAGTGCTTTCTTCAATGCCCAGCATCTGCCCAATTTCAGCGTGGCTGTATCCTTCGATGGCGTATAAATTGAAGACCACACGATAACCGTCGGGCAATTGTGCAATCAGATTGAGCAACTCTTCCTCGTGCAAATCGGCATAAATCGAGGGCTCCAACTGCAAATCGTACCCTTCCTCAATGCCAATAACTTCATCTCGAAAACTTTTTTGCTGGTATTTTTTCAGCGCAGTATTCACTACAATACGCCGTATCCAGCCTTCAAAGGAGCCATGATATTGAAACTGGCCAATGTGATCGAATACCCGGATGAAGGCATCCTGAAGCATATCTTCCGCTTCCATGCGATGGCGGGCGTAGCGCATACACACGGATAGCATCTTTCCTGCATACCGCTGAAAGACTACTGCCTGGCACTCCCGATTTTCGCGCAGACACCCTGCTATCAGGTCCTGTTCACTCACGTGGTGGCGTTTATTTTCTATAAAACTCCAAATGGTTGTTGCAAATTGCCTTTATATTGCCAAACTTGAGGCGGTTTCTTGGGCAAAATTAGCTGACAAAACAACTGCTGTCTGCCAATTGACAAAGCTGAATTTTTTATTGCCTCCGGAAAGCAATGCATTCGGCAAGTTTTCAGCTTATCCGTCACACAATTTACGCTTTTTATTTTAAATTGCTACACAAAACCGAATTTATGACTACCGAAGAACGCGCACGCAAAGTTTTTCAGCAAATGTACGCACAAGATTACTTCAGCCAGTGGCTTGGTATAGAACTCATAGAAGCCGATGCTGGCCGTAGTGTATTGCGCCTGACCGTCCGCCGCGAGATGCTCAACGGGTTTGGCATAGCGCACGGCGGCATCACTTATTCCTTAGCCGACAGCGCGCTGGCTTTTGCTTCCAATTCGCACGGCCGCAAGGCAGTCTCCATCGAAACCTCGATTTCGCACCTCGCGTCTTTACGCGAAGGAGATGTGCTTACGGCTTATGCTGAAGAGGAGAGCTTGGGGCACAAAATTGCCGTTTATCAGGTGCTCATTAAGAATCAAACCTTACAAACAGTGGCTTTGTTCAAGGGTACGGTGTATCGTCGCAGCGAAAAATGGGCGCTGTGAGGCCTGCTGTGGGGGTGTAAAAAAAGATCAATTAGAACTGGCGGAAGCCGCCGAGCCAGATATTCCCTTGAAATTGAGTGCGTTGCGCATTTTATCGTAAATGGCAGTGTTTTCATACGTGCCTGCGAACAACTCCGCGCCAGGTCCGAAAGCAAACACAGGTACTAAGGTGGCGGTATGTTTATCGGTAGTAAAAGCGCCCAGAATATTGCCCATAGCCGAGCCTGTATTGATAGCGTAGCCGCCGGTTTCGTGGTCGGAAGTGACAATAACGAGCGTTTCTCCGTTTTCTTTAGCAAATTCGAGCACCGCACCGATAGCCTGATCAAAATCAAGCATTTCGCTGATGATGTATTCTGAGTCGTTGGCGTGACCACCCCAATCAATTTGCGAGCCTTCAATCATTAAAAAAAAACCCTCGCGGCTGCGTTTTTCTAAAAAAGGTAAAGACAGGCGTGTGGCCGGCACCAGATAGTCGCGCCCGCTCTGGAAAGGTAGCGGCTCGGCGTCAGCGGTGAAATAGGCAAAAGGCCGCTCGGCATTCAACTTGATATTCGAGAGGTCTTCTTGCAGATAATCGCTCACTAAATAACCTTGGGTTTGTAGTTCGCGGTACAGGTTGCGGTTGTCTTTTTCACGGCGGTCGAAGTATTTCTTGCCGCCACCGATGAACAGGTCAATTGGAGTTTTCAGAAAATCAGCAGCGATTTCCTCCATCATGTGCCGGTACTTGACGTGCGCGATGAAGGCCGCAGGCGTAGCGTGTGTGATAGAAGATGTAGCAATCAGACCAGTGGCCATACCTCGGGCAGCAGCCTCTTCGAGAATGGTAGGCACAGGTACCATATCTTGATTGACGCCAATGGCACCATTGTAGGTTTTGACGCCAGCAGCAAAAGCAGTGGCTCCGGCCGCCGAATCCGTAATCAGATCGTCAGAAGCATAGGTTTTGATCAGCCCAACGATCGGAAACTGCTCTAATGCCAGCGGCGCGTCATGTGCATACATGGCCGCCGTAATCTGGCTGATGCCCATGCCGTCTCCGATGAGCAAAATAATATTCCGGGGGTATTTTGTCAATTTGACTGACTCGGCTGGCGGCGCAGGGGGCGCGCTATGATTGCAAGCACTGGCTACCACCAGCAACAATATACACAGGAGCAAAGGCCGTGTTTGGGCGCTGCTCACCAACAAAATATTCTTCATAATTGCGATTTATAAGCCATCCGACAGTGGTTTCACAACAAAGCGTAACGCTTGCCCGGCAAGGGGCGTATCACTCCCTTAAACTCAAGATTGAGCAGGTGTGCTGCCATTTCGCTGCCCGACATCCGGGTTTCAATAATCAGTTTATCAATACCGGCTTCCGGCATCTGACGAAGCAAATTTACAATAATTTTCTCCGCCTCTGTTAATTCTACAAAAAGTTGCTGCTGAATGTTTCGCTGGCTGTCCATTTCTTCCCACCGCATGATGTAGGCTACATCCGCTGCACTTTCTAGCAAGAGTGCCTTGTGGGTTTTGATTAGCCGGTTGCAACCCTGCGCGTACGGGTCGTTGATGCGACCTGGCACCGCAAAAACGTCTTTGTTGTATTCGTTGGCAATATGCGCCGTAATCATGGAGCCGCCCCTGATGGCTGTTTCTACCACCACGAGCACATCGCACAGCCCTGCAATAATCCGGTTGCGCATCGGAAAATGCTCCTTGTCGGGCTTGGTATCACTGACGTATTCGGTGAGCAGGCCGCCACAAGCGGTCATTTTTTCGGCAATGCTACGGTGCGAAGGCGGATAAATCGTGCGCAGCCCGTGCCCCAGTACACCCAGCGTGGGTACTCTCTGTGCCACACAGGCGCGATGGGCAGCAATGTCAATTCCGTAAGCTAATCCACTGATAATTAATGTATTATATGGCTTTAAATGTTCGACCAACTCTTCGCAAAACGCTATCCCTTGCGGCGTGGGCTGCCGCGTGCCTACGATAGCTACCGTGCGAGTAGCATTCAACTCGGCGTTGCCTTTATAATACAACATCACCGGACTGTCAGGATAGTGCCGCAACCGTTCGGGATAGGCTGTATCGAGATAAAAAATGGGCTGCACGCCATTTTTTTCAATAAACTGCCATTCGATTTCGGCTTCGCGCAGGTAGTCGCGTTGCAATACGCTATCGGCAATGCGCGGCCCCACGCCCGGCACTTTGAGCAGTTCGCGCTTCGGAGCGGCAAAAACGCCCTCCACACCGCCGCAATAACTAATCAGGTTTTTGGCTGTAACGGCACCCACCAACGGAATGCGCGTAATCGCTATTTTGTACAATAACTCATCCATCGTCTGGTTTAGACGTTCTATTTTTGAAGAGGCAACACTTTTTATCGGATTTTTTTTAAAATTTGTCCTCAAGCGCTTTTTGCAATTATAGATATTAAAACCTACGGCCATGTCTGAACGCATAGATAAAATATTGCCCAAATTTGAGCTAATCATCATCGCGGTGTTTTTTCTCGGCTTTATGTCATGGGGCATTACACGCTGCAATGCTACCCGCGCTAAATATGCTAAAAAGGAAGCCGCCGACCTGCTCGCGGATACCTTGACTAATGCTTCGAGCGCAGCCCTGCCGCAGCCCGAACCACCCATAAAACCGCTGCCACCAGCGGATTCGGTGAAGGTGGAAACCCGTACGATCAAGGAGCGCTACACGCCGCTGTACGCTATCCTCGACGGGGTGAATGTGCGCAGTGATGCCAAAATCAACAGCCGCGTGATTTATCGGCTGAAACTGCACGAGGAAGTCGTTTTTTTGAATGAAGTCACGAGTTTCCGCGAAGCGATTGACCTTGGCGGCGTCACCACCAACGAACCCTGGATAAAAGTGCGCACCCCAAGAGGCCAAACCGGCTGGGTGTATGGCGGTGCGGTGAGTTATTACAAAACCAAGCTTGAAGGGGTGCAGTAGCCGCCAGTGGCGATTTTTACTGGTCGAGTTTGTACAAATCGTAGCGCTCTATGAGCTGGATCAATTGTTTGGCCAAGTCTTTTTCTTTAGCAAAACCAGCTTTTTCGAGGGCTTTGGCCCAGCTTTTATAATTGGTGGACGGTAGTTTTCGCAAATGCGCGTACGCACCGGTTGTGATGTAAAAACTGTGGTCGCGGAAGCTCGTCCAGGCGTTTTCGTAGCTGCGATAGCAATGCCCTTGGTGCTCGGCTTTTGGGCCTTCCCAATCGGGGGTGCAGGGCAGGGCAAAGTGGTTGTGCTCAGCTGTGGCCAAAGTGCCAGCGCCGCTCTGGCTGAGCAGCAGTGCATTGGCTAAAATAATGGACGCAGGAATGCCAAATTTGTTACTTTCGCTCACGGCCACGCGCGCAAAACGCTTGAGATACGCCGCTATCACGGCTTCGTCCATTTGGTCGAGCCGGCGCATCAATTGGGGCGTATCCGCTTTTTTGCGAAAGAGGAAGAGATCAAACAGCTCGGATTTGGGGCGGGTTTCGGTCATAGTGGCTGGCGAATGTAGCTCGTCCGTGAGCACTTCCCGTTGCTTTGCTTTTTGAGCGGGCTGTGGCGATTGCGCGGGGGCTGTCGGCCGGGCAGACGTACGCAAGTTAATGTTGAAACTGAGGTCTTTTTTGGTGAGCAGCAATACAAACAGAATGGCCAGCCCAATCTTGAACCAGTGCTGCCGCAGGTAAACGCCCGTTTTGGTTGTAAATGTTCCGAGTGCCATAGCTTGTATTTTTTTAAAACAAAAAAAGTATTTGACACAAATTTAAAACAATTTGTTTTTAAAACAAAAATATTTTCAACTTTTTCTACACGATTAGCGCATTTGCTACAAGTACAAAACATCGTTCATTAACATAACTATGTCCAAACTTCATCCTAACCTCGTACAAGCCGTTGTAGAAGCACTGCAACAAATTTTTCAAGAGGGCTACTACGCCGACAAAGTCATCGAGCGGCTACTCCGGAGCAATCCAAAGTGGGGCGCACGCGACCGAGCTTTCATCGCAGAAAGTGTCTATGATATGGTGCGTTGGTACCGTTTGTTGTACGAAGTACAAGGACGCGAACCGGCGAACTCGGCTGACTGGCTGCGGTTGTTCGGTATTTGGCAGGTGGTGCGTGGCGAAACGCCGCCCGATTGGCCAGAATTCAAAAGTATAGACGTCCGCTCGGTATTGAAAAAGGTGCACGCCCTGCAAGGGGAAGCGCGCATCCGCGAATCGGTGCCCGACTGGCTCTACGAATTGATAGAAAATCAACTCGGAGGGAGCCAGGATGCCATTTTGCAAGCCCTCAACGAGCCGGCCCAAGTGGTGCTGCGCGCCAATACGCTCCAGATTTCGCCAGCGCGTTTGCAAAAGCAATTGCAACAGGAAGGCGTAGAAACGTCCTTGCTCGACGGGGCGGCGCTCTTGGTCAGTGTGCGCAAAAATCTCTTTACTACGAAAGCCTTCCAGGAAGGGTTGTTTGAAGTGCAGGACTACTCCTCGCAGCAGGTAGCGCCTTTTTTGCAAGTGGCGCCAGGCATGCGCGTTGTAGATGCCTGCGCAGGGGGCGGTGGCAAATCATTGCACATAGCAGCACTTATGGAGGACAAGGGCCACGTAATCGCAATGGACACGGAGGGTCGCAAGTTGGAGGAATTGCGCAAGCGCGCACGTCGGGCGGGAACTTCCATCATTGAAACCAGAACCATTGACAACAACAAGGCGATTAAACGGCTCGAAAACACTGCCGATCGGGTGCTCTTGGATGTGCCTTGCTCGGGCCTCGGCGTGCTGCGCCGCAATCCGGATGCGAAATGGAAACTCAGCCCAGAATTTGTAGAAAAAGTGCAAGTTACTCAGTATAGCATTCTGACTTCCTACAGCCGAATGTGCAAACCCGGTGGTCGCATTGTCTATGCAACCTGTAGCATTTTACCTATTGAAAATCAGCAACAAGTGCAGCGTTTTCTGGCAGCGCAAGACGGAAAATTTGTCCTCTTGGAAGACCAGACGATTTCCCCAATCGAAGGTTTTGACGGGTTTTATATGGCACTCATGGAGCGGAAGGTTTAAGCTGCCAACTCATGGAGCAGGTCTTCCAAGTCGAGTGCAATGGTGTACATATTCAGCGAGCCGTCGGGGTGCTTTGGCCACTGTGCCTCCGGCCGATCCCAGTAGAGTTCTACGCCGTTTTCATCCGGATCGTCCAAGTACAAAGCTTCGGAGACGCCATGGTCAGAAGCGCCCGTGAGCGGATACCCGGCATCGAGCAATCGTTGGTAGATAGCAGCCAAATCCCGGCGCTCTGGATATAAAATAGCCGTGTGAAACAACCCAGCGCTACGACGCGGCGCGGGCGGCGCACCCTTACTGTACCAAGTGTTCAGCCCGATATGATGATGATAGCCCCCGGCAGAAATGAAGGCCGCCTGCGTGCCGTAGCGCGTCGTGATGGCAAACCCGAGCAGCCCGCAGTAAAAATCAATGGCACGCTCTAAATCGGCTACTTTCAGGTGTACGTGCCCGATGCGCGTTTGGGCCGGCGCAGTATAGGTTGGATTGGTCATAATGCTTTATTTAACCATTTTTTTGTAATAACAGTGAGTGCTTGAACATAATTATTTTAAATAAAAAATACACAAACAATTGATTATCAAATTATTAAAAATTTTAACTCAAATTAAACTGCAAAATCTATTTAGAAACCGCGAATAGGTAGATCTTATACCATTTACGATTTGTGAAGTCGAATTCACGATCTTGTAAAATTTTGAAAAACAAGCTTTTGGGAATAAATACGTCATTCCCAACTGAAAATAGTATTAGATGCCAGGACGGAACACCGTTTGCTGTTTGCTGTTTGCTGTTCGCTGTTTGCTGTTCGCCGCACAGTCAGTAAGCGTTATAGCCTCACCCTTCTCACCCTTCTCAACCTTCTCAACCCCCTATTCGTCCTATTTAAACCCTGTCCCAATTAACAATGTTCCATTATTTACAGTTTGTAAAAATCAGTCATCAACCAACTACCATTGGGCTGCCGCCGAAAAACGGCCCGATAGTCTAATGGTGAACCGACAAACTTCCCATAGATGTAGCCCTCTTTGCCGTCGGCGAGTTTTACTTTTACCCAGGGGTGGGTTTCGCCGCTGACGGTGGCTGTAGTAGCATTAGTTTCGAGGATTTGCACCACGTCATAAGAAATGGTTTTTAGCACCTGCCCTTGCAAATCGGGCGTAGCCCGCAGGCGCACCCCTTCGCCAGTGATCACGCCGAAGACTTCAGCATCATACACTGCCGGCAAAGTAGCACAATAATACGGCGCTGTGAAGGTATTTCGGTCGGCACTGAACACGCCGCCGCCTTGCAATACCTGCCTCAGCCTTGCCCAGATGGCGGACTCGTCCTTGTCTTTGCCCAATTGCCAATGCTCAACAAAAGTAGCTAAGGAACCACCGGTCTCTTTGGGGTTGCTGCGAATTTTACCATCGGTCATAGCCAGCAAGCGAAATTCGTCTTTCTGAGCAATGGCCTGTAATAGTGCTTCCCGATACACAAAGAAAATAGTGTCCGAGGGGGCTTCGTCCACCGGGCGCAGGCGACCTGGCTCTATGATTTGCGCGGGCGGCAGCAGGGCAGGCTTTTGGGCTATCGTCGCTTCATATATTTGTCGGATAGAGTCGCGGTTGAGCGGACGGATGTTGTTTTCGGCATCTGTGTCGGCGGGGGGCCTTTGTTTACAGGCAGTCCAGAGCAGCATCAGCGCTAATGGCAGGATGTACAGAATGATTCGCATAGTGAGTTGGTTTCGTAGCGAAATATACGCAAAAAACAAGATTGTACAGTAACAAAACCGCCATTATTATAACGCCTCGACATCTTATTTGATAAAAAACGCTGTTAAAGTGTTCATTATCAGATTTTTGCATTATAAAAAGCAAGGTTTGGAGAGCAGTAAGCTCGGCAGGCGCTTCAATCTTCCTCCGGCAAGTCATCCAGAATATGATCCTGTGTTTCCGGCTCTTCCGAGGCTGGTTCCCAAAGTGCCGTCCGCGTGCCCAGCAAGCCCATCATCAGCACAATCCAGCCATACGGATAGCCCATTCTTACGGCATCTACAAAGGTGCTGCCGCCGCTAAACTCTGGTAAAAACCGAGCGGTCAGGATACTGAAAGGCACGGTACTGATAATGCCCGTTGCTACAAAAAAAACGTGCCCCCAGCGCACCGGCCGCAGGTTCTTTTTGGTTACAAAATGAATGGAAAATGAAATGAGGAGCACGACCAACACCAAAAGGGCTAACAATAAATTGCCATTCAAATAGCCGTACAAACGAGTGTAAATGCTGAAAAGAATGGTTTTGGACAGAAAAAACGCTACCAACGTAGCCGGGTATATCTCTAAAATAGCCTGCCCCACGGGCATCCAAGGAATGCGGTGCAGCCAGCGGAAGGGCAACACGTACGCCATTACTGCCAGCAAGGCTATTACAAATACTGAATAATGCAACTGCGAAATCCATTCACCGTCGTCGCTACTGCCTGTATTTGCCAGCTCAAGCAGCCAGAGCACATTGGCTGACAGTGCCAGTAGGAGCGTATAAACCGCCACCTTCAGATAAACTATTTTCATAACGCTTGTAATGCTTCTTCCTACAAACGCTGCAAATCCTGAAAACTTGCGCAGATGCTCGATTTACCGCCTCTCCTTGCTGAAAGCTTATAGAAAATGAGGCCCAAATTCCCGGTTATTGCGTCACTGGCTCGAAGCGGAAAATGCGTTCCACCGCTTTGATGCGATAGCGAAAAATGGATTCCACTTTATCACCTACAAAAACGGCGTCGGCAATGCTGCCAATAAAGCCATAGGGAATTTTATAATGCAGGATATCCGTCATCAGCACACCGCTGTCGCGCTCCTCGAAGTGGTGCTGATGATGCCAGAGGGCGTAGGGCCCAAATCGTTGCTCGTCAATGAAGTATTCCCGGTCGCGCACGTGCGTGATTTCCGTCACCCAGTTCATCTTGATACCCAAAAAAGGCGATACCTTATACTGTATAATCATACCTTGGTACATGGGCACCTCGCTGATGTCGGACAGAATTTCGAAAGACATGTCATCGGGAGTGATGGCGTCGAGATTTTCCGGGCGCGAGAAGAAATGCCATACTTCGTCCAATGGCCGGGGGATGAATTGCTGCCATACTTTTTGTCTTACCTTCATAAATACCTGTTTTTTGATGGATGATGATGGAAAATTAAGTTCGGGTATTGTGTGGAATGCGAGCAATCCGCTATTGTTTACCCGTTTTCTGTCAGAAACAATAATAAAAAGGCGTCAAAAAGGTTTTACTACTGATTATTAAAGTTGTACAAAAGTTTTAAAAACATATTATTTTTAAAAAAATTAAAAAAATACCCTATTTATGGTATGCGCGGTTTTACTGGAAGTAATATATTTGCATTGTATTGAGGACAAAAGTCCAACAAGGAATTAAAAAGAGCATTACATAATTCCCTTAAACCGCGTAATCCCATGACAACACGTCTTTACACAAGCCTGTCCAGGTATTGTATGTGCCTATTTCCGGCGCTGTTTCCTAATAGAAAACATATTATTCTTTGTGTAAGTGTCAGTTGATACTTGCTGCTGCTTGCGTAATTGTATTCTGGCAAAGTAATACAACCGTAAAGCGATGATTCGATATGTTTTTCTGAAAAATTAATAGCAGCATCGGGTTATTATTAACATGCAATCCCATGAACTTGAGGCCAAAATATAATTACACCACTTCTTTCAATAATGCCTTCCAGCAGCTGCTGTTGCTGTGGGGGATGTTTCAGGTGCTGGCGTTTCCCTCCGCTATCGCACAATCCACTGCCTCTTGCCTACCGGAGATTCAAATCTCTCACATTACAACCAACTGTTTGGAAAAAGACCTAAGCAAAATTGAACACCCACTGGTAGAAGCGCCCTGTGGCGCCTTAGCTCGTCTTGTCTATGAAGACTCTTGGTATGAATTGGCGCAAACAGGATATTTTGCGTTCTCCCGCTGGGAAAAGAAAAATGGTGACGGTGGGGTAGATGTCACCGGAGCTCCCAATTGCGTATTAGTTGAAGGGGCTAATATTGCTCAGGTCACAGTTGCGCCCGGTCGCGTGGCGGTTTTCCAAATCGTTGTACCGGCCATGGGCTACGCAACTTTCGACTGGAAAAGTATTGGGGGCTCCAATCTTTTATTCTCCATTACAGTCAATGCACAATCATATATTATATCGCAACCTGGTTTTTATCGTTCGCCGCTGCTGCGCCCAGGTGATGTGCTGGCGCTCACAATGGACAATACGGCTACACAACACGATGCACGCATTGAGCTGTCGGATTTTGATTTTCTAACCAATGCTACGGCAGTTATCGAGCGCCGCTGGACGGCTACCGACAATCAGCAGCACCGCTCTGAACGTACCCAGTTTATTGCCATTGAGCCGCTGCCATTGGACAACATCATTTTCCCGGAAAACATGGACTTGCGCCCCGGCGAATCGCACACGCCCAACTATACCGGCTACCCAGCCTACGACGTAGATGGCAATCCAATGACCATGCACGACCAGCATCCGCTCAACGCTATCAACTGCGCTTTTACGGTGCAATGGCAAGACGAACTTGAGTTCGACGGGCGGCAATACTGGCTGCTGCGCCACTGGTCGGTTAGCGATGCCAACCAAAATGTGCGCCGGCACACGCAGGTCATTCTTCCGCAGGATATTTCAGGTATTCCGTTGCAGCCTGGTGAAATATTACCTCTGCAACAGCCTTCGGCACGTGCCGCCAACGGCAAATTTTCCGCCATTAGCAATGATTCTGCATACGGCTTGACAACAGCCGCTGCCGATATTTTTGACGCAATAAAAGGGCAATCGGCGGCCTCGGCCGCCTTCCTCCCTCCACAAGACGAGGTGCATTGCCTTTTTGTACATTATAATGACAATACAGCATTTTTGCTATAAAGAGTAGGTTTGTAAAGGGTTTCTCATACAGAAGTGAGGCAGGGAGCAGTAAGTTCCCTGCTTTTTTTATTGGGCTAATACGCTTTCATAACAACGCATCAGCGCGGTGGTGAGCGGCTCTCCCCTAAATTGCTGCGCGTGCGCCAGTCCTTTCACAACCATATCTTCGCGGAAAGCAGCATCCGTCAGTATTCGCTGAATACCTTCGGCAATTTGTTCGGGCTGATGCGGATCCACCAACCAAGCACCGGGGCCGCCGGCCTCGGGCAGGGAAGATACATTGGACGTAATCACTGGTGTACGGCTGAACAGCGCTTCCAGTACTGGAATACCAAAACCTTCGTACAACGAGGGGTAGATAAAAGCCTGCGCCTGCTGGTACAAAGCGGGCATATCTTCGAAATCAGCCTGGATGAACCGTACTTGCTGCTCCAGCCCTTGCTGCGCGATGTAGCGTTGTACTTTTTGTTTATAAGCTTTACCATCGCCGATGACCACCAAGGGGAGGCGCAGGTCGGTAGGTAGTAGGGTGAGGGCTTGCACAATGCCCAGCAGGTTTTTGCGCTCAATGAGCGAGCCAACGTAAAGAAAGTACTCATTTGGCAGTTGATACTTGCTAAGTGCAGCGGCAATGAGTCCGGGCGATTTTTCCTGTAAAAACCGAGGGTGGCAGGACTGATAAATCACTTCGATTTTTTCAGGTGGGATGTTGTAAAACTGCACAATGTCGCGTCGGGTACTTTCGCTGATAGCAATAATACGATCGCTGTGCCGGCAAGCGTAGCGAAATTTGTAATCATAAACCTGCCGATCGGCCCAAGGAAAGTGGGTCGGATAATGCCTAAACACCAAATCGTGGATAGTGACTACGCTGCGAATGCCGGTTTTGCGGATGCCCACTGGGATTTCGTGGCTCAGCCCATGATACAACTCGATTTTATGGCGGCGCAATTCACGCTTCACACTCCAAGTACGCCAATGCGCCTTCAGTGCACCGCGTGGGGTATGGACATTGTAAAGCGGGCTGTTGAGAAAAAAGCGGGTTTCGTCGTTATTGACCAATTTCGGGGTGTAGAGAAAATAGGCATTATCAGGGTACAACTCCGCCAAATTGCGCAACAGGGTTCGGCTATAATTGCCCAGCCCGGTGAAGTTATTAAAAAGCCTTTTGGCGTCGAATCCGATTCGGTGCATGAGTGGAATGTATCACATCATCGAAAGTAAACAAAAAACTCCAATGAACGCGCACGTCCTTTGGAGTTTTTGCAAATTCTTTACAATGCCAGCGAGGAAACGTCTTTGGGCAGCCGATTATACCGCAAAACTTTCGCCGCAGCCGCAGGTGCGCGCCGCGTTGGGGTTGTTGAAATAAAAACCCTTGCCGTTCAGTCCACCTGAAAATTCCAGCGTGGTGTTGCACAGGTAAAGAAAACTCTTCAAATCGGTGACGACCTTTACGCCATTATCTTCAAAGACTTGGTCGTTGGGCTTGTTCTCATTATCGAAATCCATTTGATACGACAAGCCCGAACAGCCGCCGCTCGTGACGGATACCCGCACAAAATAGTCTTCCGGTAGCGCTTCTTGTTGCCGGATTTCCTCGATTTTGCTTTTGGCGCTTTCTGCTACGAATAACATATTTCTGTTAGATATTAGACCTTAGACATCAGATACATGCGTTTCGCAATCTAAAACCTAAAGCCTGTTGTCTTTAAAAAATTACGCTTTAGCTTCTTCTGCTACAGTCGCTTCCGCCAGAATGCCGTTTTTCTGCTGATAATCCTTGATAGCCCCTTTGATGGCGTCTTCGGCCAGCACCGAGCAATGGATTTTCACAGGCGGCAGCGCTAATTCTTCCACGATGGCCATGTTGTCAATGGTCAGCGCTTCGTCCACCGATTTGCCTTTCAGCCATTCAGTAGCTAAGGAAGAAGAAGCAATCGCCGAGCCGCAGCCAAAGGTCTTGAACTTAGCGTCCACGATGGTTTGCGTTTCTGGATCTACTTCGATTTGCAGGCGCATCACGTCGCCGCATTCGGGCGCACCTACGAGGCCAGTGCCCACGGTCTTCTTGCTCTTATCGAGCGTACCTACGTTGCGCGGGCTTTTGAAATGGTCGAGTAATTTATCGGAATAAGCCATGATATTTGATATTTTGAATGTTAAATTTTAATGCTAAAAAATTGATTATCAATAGTTAGTGCTCCTGCCACTGTACGGTACTCAGGTCAATACCCTCCTTGTACATTTCCCAGATGGGGCTGAGGTCGCGCATGTGGTTGACACCTTCGGCCACTGCTTTGATGGCATAGTCCACGTCTTCTTCGGTAGTGAAGCGGCCCAAGCTGAAACGGATGGACGAGTGCGCCAGATCGTCGCCCAGACCCAATGCTACCAGCACATACGAGGGCTCCAAGGAAGCTGAAGTGCAAGCCGAGCCGGAAGAAACAGCAATATTTTGGTTGAAAGTCATCATCAGCCCTTCGCCTTCTACGTGCTTGAAGGAGAGGTTGGTCACATGTGGCATCCGGCTGTGCGGTGCACCGTTGAGATAGACCTCTTCGAGTTTCATCAGTTCGGTTTCGAGCTTGTCGCGCAATTTGCTCAAGCGCTCGGCGTCTTGTGCCATTTCGTTTTTAGCAATTTCAGCCGCCTTGCCCAATCCTACAATGCCTGGCACATTGAGCGTACCCGAACGCATGCCGCGCTCGTGTCCGCCGCCGTCCATCTGAGCCGTCAGTTTCACCCGCGGATTCTTGCGGCTTACGTACAATGCGCCCACGCCCTTCGGGCCGTACATTTTGTGCCCGGTGAACGCCATAATGTGCACGCCCACTTCTTTCGGTTTTACTGGAATTTTGCCAACAGCCTGCGTTGCGTCGCTCATGAAGAGCACCCCGTGCTTGGCGCAAATATCGCCGATGGCTTTCATATCTTGGATGGTGCCGGTTTCATTGTTTGCCCACATCACAGACACCAGAATGGTCGTCGGCTTGATGGCCGCTTCCAGATCGGCGAGGTTGATTAGCCCCTGACTATCCACGTCGAGATAGGTGATTTCGGCGCCCAATTTTTCGAGGTGATCGCAGGTATCCAACACTGCCTTGTGCTCGGTTTTCACCGTGATAATGTGGTTGCCTTTGCGGCGATACATTTCAAATACGCCTTTGATGCCGAGGTTGTCCGATTCGGTAGCGCCGGAAGTGAAAATGATTTCCTTCGAGTCCACTTCTAAAAGATTGGCTACTTGCTCGCGCGCATAGTCCACTGCTTCTTCGGCTGCCCAGCCAAAGGGGTGATTGCGACTGGCGGCATTGCCCGGATGTTCATAAAAATAAGGCAACATCGCTTCTACCACACGCGGATCGGTGGGCGTAGTGGCGTTATTGTCTAAGTAAATATGGCGTTGTCTATTGACGGTCATGGTACTGATATGTTTTTATTTAGATTGAATCTAATCTCGATTGTGATTTACAAAAATAACGAATTCGGTATAAAAAAGTTTGATTGGGTACAAATTTTTAGGCGGAAAGCACCTTTATTTGCTATGAAATCGGCTGAAAATAGTCGAAAACGCCCGTCAACAAAGGCTCACGACGATTAGGTATGCTGATAACTATTTTTAGGTATATGGGGTGATAAAATGTTGGCAGCAGATTTTTCAGGCGGATTTTGTCTATTTTTCAACAGCGAATACGTACTTTAGATTTTGGTTTTCACCATTGAACCACACGACCATGAGCGACTCTCTGTTTGCTGATTTTTCGGCGGTAAGCAAAGCCGAATGGCTGGCTAAAATCGAGCGAGACCTGCGCGGTAAAGCCTTGTCGGATTTGTCGTTTCAACTTGAGGAAGCGATTGCGCTGGAACCGCTCTATCATCCGGATGATTTCAGCGAGCGGTATGCACCCTTAGCTACCAAAGTGGGCAATACCTGGCAAATCGGCGAATACGTGGAAGCAAGCGATATGAAAACTGCCAACCAGCAAGCACTGGAAGCCCTCAACGGCGGCGCGAACGCCCTGCTATTTGAATTGCGGCACGAGCCGGACGCGGCGGAGCTGGCGCAGCTGCTACAAGGCATCGAACCGGCGTATATCCACACCAATTTTGGGCAGTATTTTCCGGGTAAAAAACCGATGCTACTGCTTGAACGTTTTTACAATTGGCTGAAAACCAACGATAAAGACCCTGCAAAAATCGCTGGCTCAATTGATTTTGACGCTATACTCGATTGGTCGGAGCCACCCTTTGGCGACTTGGCCGAGGCTGTACAGTTTTGCTCGGAAGAGATGCCGCATTTTCGGCTCATCGAAGTGGATGCGCGGCGCCTGCACTCCGGGGTGGAGCGCACCAGTCTTGAATTGGCTTATACCATCGCCAAGGGCAGCGAATATTTAGCACAATTGTCAGAATTTGATATTTCGCCGGCATTAGCCAATCGGCATTTACAGTTTGCCATGGCCATCAGCACTAATTATTTTGTAGAAATTGCCAAGCTGCGGGCGCTGCGGCTGCTCTGGGCCAATGTGCTCGGCGCGTACGGTGTGCCTGCGGAAATGCCGCTGCTGGAGGTACATTTTGCTCCGGAATCGCAAGACAATAATGTCAATACCAACATGGTGCGGGCGGCCACTCAGGCGCTTGCGGCGGTAGTGGGCGGTGCCGACCGGCTATACGTGCTCCCGGCCAATGCTGCGCTGGGCGAAGCCGGCACTGCTTTCAGCCGACGCATTGCACGCAATGTGCAACACCTGCTGCACCTCGAAAGCCATGTGGACAAAGTGGCGGATGCCGGAGCGGGCAGTTATTATATCGAAAAACTCACCGACGTGCTGGCAGAAAAAGCTTGGGCCATGTTTCAAGAAATAGAAGCGCAGGGCGGCTACCTCGTGGCGGTGTAGAAAAGTGAATAATGGGCGCTATTTAGTGAATGTTATTGGTGAATTGTTATTTAGTGAATGTTATTGGGTGGAGTGTTTATAAAATTGATAATCAGCGGTTTGTATCTTTGTAAAATGATTAGATTCGGGGGTTTAAATGATATTATTCTATTCCAACAGCTAATTTTCGACGATTCCAAAGGAACGCAACGCTGGCCGCAGAAATCAGATGCCAAACGCCCCACCAAGCTGCGATAATGGCCATGCCACCCAATCCATTGTAAAAATTAAAAATAATAATCAGCGCCAAGCCGGAGTTCTGGATGCCGGTTTCGAGAGCAATGGCCCGTGCATCGTAGCGCGACAGCCGGTTGAGCAGCGCCAGCCCGTAGCCACTGAAAAGCGCCACTGCATTGTGCACCAGCACGATAAAAAAAATCAAGTGGAGGTATCGTTGCAAATGCTCGAAATTGCTCATCACCGCCACCACTACAAAACCCGCAAAAATCAGCAGCGACAACAGGCGTACCGGTTTGCGAATAGCGGCGGTGAACCGCGGAAAACGGCTGTTGACAAACATCCCGACGAAAAGTGGCACCAAGATGAGTTGCACAATAGTCCACACCATATCCCACAGAGGCACCTCCACGCTCTGCCGAAACAGCTTGCCGCCCGGCACCAAAGGCATCAGCAAAATAAACAACAAGGGCATAGTAATGGTAGCCGCCAGCGTCGAAACCGAAGTGAGTAGCACCGACAGCGCCACATTGCCCCCGCCGAGGTGCACCGCAAAGTTGGAAACATTGCCCCCCGGGCACACCGAGACCAGCAACATGCCCAGCGCCAGCGATGGCGGCGGCTGAAACAAAGCAACCAGCCCCAAAGTCAGCAAGGGCAAGAGTAATAATTGCGAACTCAACCCAACGATGGCCGCTTTCGGTTGCCGCAGCAGCTCCCGAAAATTGCCTGGCTTCAAATCCAGCGCTACACCAAACATGATAAAAGCCAAGCAAAGGTTTAGAATGATCAGTTGATCCGGATTAAAGTTGATTCTTACACTGTCAATTGTTTCCATACTGTACACCTTTTTGAGGGGCGAGCGGCCACCGAAAACCACCCCGAAAAACCAAAAGTAGAAATTCTTTTTTAACTTGGTCAAAATTTTCTGCCAAAAGCAAAACCTTTCAAGATCATTTCGCTATGCAAACCATCAACTGGGGAATCATCGGATTGGGTAGAATTGCCCACAAGTTTGCAGCCGACCTGAAGTTGCTACCCAACGCCAAGCTGCACGCTGTCGCTTCGCAATCGCCGGAGCGCGCCCGCGCCTTCGCCGATACCCACCAAGTACCGCACGCTTTCGGCCGCTACGAAGACATCGTGCACTGCCCCGACCTGCATGTGGTGTACATAGCGACGCCGCACGTTTTGCACTGCGCCAATACGCTGCTTTGTCTGCGACACCAGATTCCGGTGCTTTGCGAAAAACCCCTCGCCATGACCGCCGAAGAAGCACAAAAAATGGTCATGACCGCCCGGCAGCAGCACACTTTCTTGATGGAAGCCCTCTGGACCCGCTTTTTGCCAACATTGGAAAAAGTGATGGAAATAATTGATAATGAGACTATTGGGCAGATAGTGTCCCTTAAGGCAGATTTTGGTTTCAAGGCACCTTTCGATCCGCAAAACCGGATTTTCAATCCAAACCTCGGCGGTGGTAGCTTGCTCGATATTGGTATTTACCCGGCTTTTTTGGCGCTGCTCTTGCTCGGCAAACCCTCGGTCATCAAGGCTGTTGCCCACATGGGCACCACTGGCGTGGACGAAGAAATCGGGGCGCTGCTGCAATATGCCGACGGCCGCTTAGCGCACCTCCACGCCACCGTGCGGGCACACACCAAGACCGAAGCCTTTATCTATGGCGAAAAAGGAAGCATCCACCTACATACACGTTGGCACGAACCCACCACTATGACGCTCCTGCTTTACGGCGAACGACCGCAACATTTTACCTTCGACTACAAAGGCAATGGCTACCACTACGAAGCGGCCCACGTCATGGAATGCCTGCGCAAAGAGCTGACCGAAAGCCCGATGTTGCCGCTCGATTTTAGCGTACAATTAATGGAACTGCTGGGTGCTATCAGACAAGCGGCTGGTTGTTCGCTATTTGCGGTTTAAAAAAGTTGAGTAATAGGCTTGAGTCAAATTGATTTTCAACGTGTAATGTTTATTTATCTTAATTACCCGGACATAATTATTTTCAGTAAAAAAAACGAGTAAACAACTGATTATCAAAGGCAAAACGGCTATTCCAATTAACAAATAACAAGGTCCCATTACTTAAGGTCAATAGAAATGCTTTAAAATATTGTTCGTAACTCTTTTATTAAACATTAAAGCAGCATTCTCATGTAATTTGGATATGCTTACATTTTTGACCTCAAGATAACAAGGTATTATATGAAAACCCCTTAGCAAGCTAATCAGGAACAGCATTTTCAAAGAACTTCTAATTTGACCCTAAGTTGAAAGGGGGGCGTACCGGCGGCTTCAGCCGCTGCCCCTCGGCGGTAGCCGCCATGCGCTATGCGTGTGCGCTACAAGTTATGGGGTTCCAACCGATTTTTTTTATCGGCGCTGAAGCCGCCAGTACATTACCGACAAAAACGTCCAGCAGCAGCTCTCTGCGTTCATACTCATATGCCCGAAAATCCATCGGGTACAAACGCTCCATGACCAGCATTTCGCTATGTTCACCAAATACATCCAGCCGAATGAATTGTACGACCAAGCCATTTACCGCATTGGCAAACTTCATTTTCTCCGCCTCCGAGCCGATGTCCGAGCGCGTATCGCCGGCAAATAATTTACCAACCTCGGTACTCGACAAGGCAATCACGGTGTTATTGGCACCAGCAGAAAGTGTGCGAGGATAGCGTTTGGTCATTGGAATACTTTTGAATAAAAGTACGATTTATTTCAAAACAAAACAGACTGATAAACCGAAGTCATCAGTCTGTTCTTTGAAAACCTTCATTTCTATTGTCTAAAACTCCGGCCGCCTCCTAAACCTAATTCAACAGCTCATAAACTCCCGCAATGCCCTGCCCGCCGCCGACGCAAGCCGTCACCATGCCGTATTTTTGATTGCGGCGGCGCAATTCGTTGAAGAGTTGCGTGGAAAGCTTCGCGCCGGTGCAGCCCAGCGGGTGCCCCAGGGCAATAGCGCCTCCGTTCACATTTACAATGTCAGGATTGAGACCCGCTTCCTGAATTACCGCTAAGGCTTGTGCAGCAAAGGCTTCGTTCAGTTCGATCAGATCAATATCATCGAGTTTCAAATCTGCCTGTTTCAAGGCTTTGGGTATGGCGGCACAGGGTCCGATGCCCATGTACAAAGGCTCTACGCCCCCCACCGAGCAGGCTGCGAGTCGCGCAATGGGTTGCAAATTAAGTTGCTTGACCATCTCTTCGCTCACCACCAGCACAAAGGCCGCGCCATCAGAAGTTTGCGAAGAATTACCCGCTGTGACCACGCCGCCATTGGCGAAAGCCGGCCGCAGCTTGCCGAGTGCCTCCATATTGGTATCGGGGCGCACGCCCTCGTCGGTTTCTACTATCTGAGTGGTTTCCACGCGCTTGTTGTCTTTAACAAACACATGAGGCACCGTCACCGGCACGATTTCATCCTTGAATTTGCCCTCCTTAATGGCCTTAGCCGCCAAGGTGTGCGAACGTACCGAGAATGCATCGGCTTTTTCCCGGCTGATGTGGTACTTTTTGGACACGGCTTCGGCCGTCATGCCCATACCGGTGAGGTAGTTGGGCGTGGTGCTGGCTACGGCGTAGCTGGGTGCGAGTTTGTAGCCCGTCATGGGGATCATGCTCATGTTTTCGGTGCCGCCGGCGATGTAAATATGCCCCATACCCGCCCGGATTTTGGCTACCGCAATGGAAATGGTTTCGAGGCCGGAGGCGCAGTAACGATTGACGGTCATGCCGGGCACTTCTTTGCCGAGTGCGCGCAGCGAAATCTGCCGCCCGATTTGAAAACCTTGCTCACCCTCAGGATTGGCGCAGCCCACGATCACGTCGTCCACAAGTTTCGGGTCGAGTTCGGGCACTTGCGCTACGAGGTGCTTGACCACGTCCACCGCCAGATCATCCGACCGGTAGTTTCTGAATCCGCCCTTACCAGCCTTGCCCACTGCCGAGCGATATGCTTTGATGATGTATGCTTCCATGTTATTATTATTAGATGCCAGATTGAAAGATGCCAGATGCCAGACAACTAACAATCCGATATTAAGAAATTTTATTTTTAAATCCGTCAATCATTTTTTGAACGGCTGTCAGCTTTGTCACTAATATATTCATTTCGGCTGTGTTCAGAAAGTTCAATGCATTTGCCAAGTACAATTGTGTTTCCAATTCAAATGCAGAACCCTGCGCAATATCCAGAAAATGAGCTAATTGCGCATCCGAACCTCGACCACAGCCCTCGGCAATATTGGATGGAACAGAAACGGCAGCTTTTCGAATTTGCTGCGTCAATCCATACAATTCACTTTTCGGAAAATCATTCGTTGCGCTATAAGTATCTTTCACCAATTCCATTGAAGCCTGCCAGATTTTCAATTCTTTAAAATTGTGTCTTTTCATGTTGTAAATTTGTCAGTTACAAAATTAAAGCGAATGCCGCGTTTATCATATATCTGGCATCTGGCATCTTTCAATCTGGCATCAGTTTCTAAGCGGCTTATTATTCTGCAACATATACTGTATCCGTTCCAAGGTCTTCGCTTCGCCGCAAAGGCTGAGGAAGGCCTCGCGCTCTAAGTCGAGCAGGTATTGTTCGCTGACTTGTTGCGCGCCGGTCAGGTCGCCGCCACAGAGTACCCACGCGATTTTGTGCGCGATTTTGATGTCGTGCTCGCTGGCGTAGTTGCCGAGCTTGAGTTCGTTGGCAGCGGTGTAGAGCGCCGCCAGCCCTGTGCGGCCCAGCACCGTTACATCCTGGCGTTGAGTAGGCATCACGTAGTTGTCTGCCAGTTCCAGTACTTTCTTTTTAGCTTCCGCAATGTTGCGATCCTTGTTCACTACTACGCTGTCCTTGTGGCGTTGCAGATAGCCGTAATTAAAAGCTTCGGGTGCTGAAGTGGCTACTTGCGCCAGCGCAATGGTCTTGAAACGCTCAATCAGCGTCGGGATTTGCACATCGCCTTGAAAGAAGGCATCGGAAGTGCGCACCGCAAACTCTTTGGTGCCCGCGCCGCCCGGTATCAGGCCTACGCCCACTTCCACCAGCCCAATGTACGACTCAGCCGCGCAGACCGCCGCATCGCAGTGCATGATGGTTTCGCAGCCCCCGCCAAAGACGTAGCCCTGCGTGGCCGCCACTACCGGTATGTTGGAATAGCGCGTGCGCATCACCGTTTGCTGGAAGAAGTTCACCGCCATATTCAATTCATCAAATTCTTGCTGATAGGCCAGCATAGCAATCATCATCAGATTGGCACCCACCGTGAAATTGGTCGCATTGTTGCCAATAACCAAGCCCCGCCAGTCGCCATCTTCAGCAAGCTGAATCGCCTCATTCATACCGCGCAGCACCCCCTCGCCAATGGCATTATGCATACTGGTGAATTCGAGGCAGAGCACGCCGTCGCCAATGTCGTGCAATATCACTTCGCTATTTTGGAATACCGGCGCTTGGTCGCGGTAGTTGTCGAGGATGATAAATTCTTCCGTCCCCGGTATCGGCTGATAGCTTTTATCGGCGATGTTGTAATAAAGGCGCTTGCCGCCTTCGCGTTTGTAAAAAGAAGTGTGTCCGGCAGCCAGCATATCCTTCACCCAAGTGGCTACGGTTTCGCCCTGTGCCTCGGCCTGTTTGATGCCTTCGGCAATGCCAATCAAGTCCCAGTACTCAAAGGGCCCGAGTTCCCAGGCGTAGCCCGCGCGCATAGCGTCGTCTATGCTATAAAGATGATCGGCAATTTCCGGGATGCGATTGGACACATACGCAAACAAGCCCAGCAGCGAGCGCCGCACCAATTCGCCGCCTTTATCATCCGCTTTGAAAATAGCCGGGATGCGCTTGCGCAAATCATCCACTTGTTTGGCAATTTTCAGACTGGACAGCTCTGGCTTCACAGAAGGCTCATATTCAAGCGTTTCTAAATTCAAAGCCAGAATAACCGGGCGGCCGTTGGCGTCGCGCTCTTTGGTTTTTTTGTAAAAACCCTGTCCGGTTTTGTCGCCGAGAAATTTATTTTCCAACAGAAAGTGCATGTATTTTGGCACCTCGAAAGCCGCCGCCTGCTCGTCGTGGGGGCAGTTATCTTTAATCCCTTTGATCACATTAGCCGCCGTATCGTGTCCTACCAGATCGCCGAGTCGGAAGGTACCGGTTTTGGGGCGTCCGATGGCTGGGCCGGTGAGCTTGTCCACTTCTTCGATGCGCAAGCCTAATTCGGTGGTCAGTTGATAAATTTTTGCCATAGCATATACGCCCACGCGGTTGCCAATGAAAGCCGGAGTATCTTTAGCCAGCACACTTTGTTTACCCAGAAATACATCGCCGTAATGCATCAGAAAGTCCACCACAGCGGGGTCGGTATCGGCGGTCGGGATGACTTCAAACAGGCGCAGGTAGCGCGGCGGATTGAAAAAGTGCGTACCACAGAAATGCTTTTTGAAATCTTCGCTGCGGCCCTCGGTCATCAGGTGAATGGGGATGCCGGAGGTATTGGATGTAATGAGCGTGCCCGGTCGGCGGTGCTGTTCTACCTTGTCAAAAAGCTGGCGTTTGATGTCGAGGCGCTCCACCACTACTTCGATTACCCAGTCGTAATCTTTAATTTTGGGCAGGTCGTCCTCAAAGTTTCCGGTAGAGATACGGCTGACAAAGCGCGTATCGTACAGGGGCGCCGGTTTGGATTTGATGGCGTTTTGCAGGGCGGTATCAGCCATGCGATTGCGCGCTTTGCGGTCGTTTTGTTCCGCTGCGCTCAGGTTGGGCGGTAGGATGTCGAGCATCAGCACTTCCAGCCCGATGTTGGCGAAGTGGCAGGCAATGCCCGAGCCCATGACGCCGGAGCCAAGTACCGCAGCTTTTTTGATTCTTCTCATAAAGGTTGGTTTATTTTGTAAGCTGGTGATTTGGTGTTTCGGAGATAAAAATATTGCCGTTGTATTGAAAAGAGAACCATACGATGGCGTCATTAGTTCGATGTTTAGCGAAAATTCGCTAATTTTGCAAAAATAAGAATATGCTTGAAAGGAGGAAGATTTGAATGGTTGAAAAATCGAGATTTTTTTATAATTCAACGGAATCCAGATAACAACTGGTTCATGCTTCAACAATTTTTCCTAAATTTAGCCCCGTTTTAAATAATTTGCTGTATCAGCAATACGTTGTCTAAACATTCTGAAATCCAACAAACAACATTTAAAAACCACCGGAAATTATGTTCCAGAATATCATCTTACTGTTTCAAACGGAAGTAGAAGGACTTGAAAGAGAAGGAGTAGCAACGCAAAGTTTTTTTGACATTATCGTACAGAGCGGCACGATTGGTATTATCATTGTGCTGGTGCAGTTGGTGCTATCGGCTATCGGGATTTATATCTTCGTAGAGCGCTATCTCAACATCAGCAAAGCCTCGCGCATTGACGATAACTTTATGAACAACATCCGCCTGAACGTGCAGTCGGGCAATATTCAGGGCGCTAAGGCCCTTTGCCAAACCACCGATTCGCCCGTGGCGCGCATGGTAGAAAAAGGCTTGCAGCGCATCGGCAAACCCCTGCGCGACATTGATGCCGCCATCGAAAATGTGGGAAATCTTGAAGTGTTTAAGCTCGAAAAGAACCTTTCTACGCTGGCGAGTATTGCCGGTGCAGCACCTATGATTGGCTTCCTTGGCACGGTGACGGGTATGATTCTGTCGTTCTATCAGATGGCAACCGCTGAAAACGTAACGCCCTCGCTGCTGGCTGGCGGTATTTATCAAGCATTGCTGACCACCGCTTTTGGGTTGGTCATTGGTATTTTTGCCTATATCGGTTATAATATTCTGGTAGCCAACGTGGATAAGGTGGTGTTCAAAATGGAACGCACCACAACGGAATTTATGGATTTGCTGCAGGAGCCGAGCAATTAGTGTGAACCGCATGTAATCAGGCATTTTTACTTCGTAAATTTTACTACATGGCCTTAAAGAAACACAATAAAACCAGCGCAGAGTTCAGCATGGCGTCCTTGACGGATGTTATCTTCCTGTTGCTGATTTTTTTCATGCTCAGTTCCAAATTGGTGACCATAGAGCCGTTTGAATTGCCAAAATCGGATTCTAAAACGGTGGCCCCAACCAATATCGTGGTATCCATCAACAATACAGGAGAGCACAAACTCAATGGCAAATCCTTGTCGCCCAAAGCCTTGGAGCGTGCTTTGCAACAAGAGGTGACCAATCTGAAAGATGCCAAAGACCTCACGGTGACGATTGTAGCCGAGGTAGGTACGCCATTCGACTATGTAGCCGATGTGATGGAAATAGCCGCCAAAATGCGCGCCCGTGCCATTATCGCTACGCAACCGACGAGCTAAATCATTGAATATCTGTAAATTGTAGATTGTAAAAAAATGGCTTTAAAAACACGTAGCAAAACCAGTGCTGAGTTCAGTATGTCGTCGTTGACCGACATTATCTTTTTATTGTTAATATTTTTTATGCTGACATCCAGCTTGGTAGCCCCCAATGCTATCAATCTTAAAATGCCAGGGCGCACCCAGAGCAAGCTGCCGCCTTCCAATACTAAAATGGATGATGTGCGCATCAATGATAATGGCAGCTTCGCGCTCAATGGCCGTCGCATTTCTATCGAAGACCTCGAAACGCGCCTGCGGCCTTTAGCCAACAGAGATGCTAATATCACGATTTCGCCCGATTCCAGCGCACCCGTGGAGGCAGTGGTAGCCGTTATGGATATTGCCATGCGATTGAATATCAACGGTATTCTCCTATCGGAAAGAAAATAGAAAGCAGTGGCCAGCATTGTGTTAAATAATTACTAACCGACTGGTTGCGTGTATCTTAATGGCGGGCACCAGCGTTATACCAATAGTACACCAATAAGCAAAGCTATGGAAGTAATGACCCAGCAGGAACAAAAAAATAAACGATACGGTATCATTATCAGCTCGATTTTGCATACCCTGATTATCATTTTGTTTTTATTGCCGTTTCTTACCTACCCCGACCCGCCTCCAGGGCAGGAAGGTATCTTAGTCAACCTCGGCTTGCCCGATGTAGGGCAAGGTGACGATAATGCAGGCCCCGCCGAGCCAGTAGCCCCGCGTGAAACACAGCCGCAGCAACCACCTCAGCCAGAGCCAACACCCCAGCGCGAAGTGCAACAACCCGCCAAACCAGCACCCACGCCCCAGCGCGAAGTGGTGACAACCGAAGACCCCGACGCCGTGCGCCTGCGGGAGCAACAAAAGCGTGAGCAAGCCGACCGCGACCGCCAGGCCCGCGAAGAAGCGGCCCGCCAAAAAGCAGCCGAAGATGCCCGCAAAAAAGCCGAAGCCGAGCGCGCAGCCCGCGATGCCGAAGCGCAGCGCTTGAAAGACCAGTTAGCCGGCGGATTTAGCGGTTCGGGCAGTGGCAAAGGTACCACCGGTACAGCCGGCACTCAGGGAGACCCGGGTGGCGACCCCAACGCCAAAAAACTCGAAGGCATCAGTTCTGGCAGCGGTAATGTGGGCGGTGGATTGGAAGATAGGGGCGTCGCGCGTCGTGGCCCCGGCGTGACGGACAATAGCCAAAGTGTAGGCGTAGCGGTGATTCGCGTGTGCGTGGACGCCGATGGCAATGTAGTCAGCGCTGATTTTACTCAACGCGGCTCTACCGTGTCGGATGGTGGTTTGAAAAATAAGGCACTCGCCGACGCACGCCAATGGAAATTTGGCAAAGGCAGCGTAGATCGCCAGTGTGGCACCATTACGTACAACTTCCGATTGCAATAATCAGCAAGATAATAGAATAAAAATTGCCAAAAAGGGTGGATTTCTCAATCTGCCCTTTTTTCTTTGCAGCACATTTAGAAAAAATCTTGGTTTTATTGATTCGATTGCTGTGATTATTATATGAGTAATTTTTCTAATATTTATCGGCAAACCTTAGAATATTTATTTGGACATTTGCCCATGTTTCAGCGCACGGGTGGCGTGGCGTACAAAAAAGACCTGACCAATATTCGGGCGCTTTGCGATTTTCTGGGCAATCCGCAGGATCGTTTCCCCACCATCCATGTGGCAGGCACCAATGGCAAAGGCTCTACCTGCTACATGTTGGCTGCGGTATTGCAAGCACATGGACTGCGCACCGGGCTGTATATTTCGCCGCACTACAAGGACTTCCGCGAGCGCGTCCGTATTGATGGCGAGTATGTATCCAAAAAATTTGTGGTAGAATTTACCGAGCGCATGAAGCCCCTTATCGAAGAGATAGAGCCCTCTTTTTTTGAAATCGGCGTGGCTATGGCTTTTGAATACTTTGCGCAATCGAAAGTGGATGTCGCGGTCATTGAAGTTGGTATGGGCGGTCGTCTTGATTCTACTAATATTATCAAGCCCTTGGTGAGCGTCATTACCAATATCAGCTTTGATCATATGCAATTTTTGGGGGATACCCTACCCTTGATTGCGGGCGAAAAAGCGGGCATTATCAAGCCAGACGTACCGGTCGTCATTGGCGAAACCCACCCCGAGACGCAGCCGGTATTTGATGCCAAAGCCGCAGCCGCAGGCGTACCGATTGTTTATGCGGATCAGCATTTTCGAGCGGACATTGAAGCGCAGTCGCTGACGCATACCACCTTTCAGGTGTGGCACGACGGGCAACTGTTCTACCCCGATTTAGACGTCAATGTACACGCCGATTATCAAGCAAAGAACTTGCAAACCGTGCTGCAAACCATAGAAATACTGCGTGCTCACTGGCCACTCGACGAGCAGCGGATACGCGCCGGATTGTACGATTTGAAAAAACGTACTCGTTTTATCGGGCGTTGGCAGCTATTGGGCGAAAGCCCTATCATATTGGCAGATAGTGGTCACAATGAAGACGGATTGCGGCAGGCCATGCAGCAATTATCGAAGATTCCGCATCGGCAGCTGCGTTTTGTACTGGGCGTAGTGAGCGACAAAGATATTGGTAAAATGCTTGCACAATTGCCCCAGTCGGCTCAATATTATTTTGCGAAAGCAGCAGTGCCCAGAGGCATGAATGCCAATATTTTGCAAGAAAAAGCAGCCCTTGCCGGCTTGCAGGGAAAAGCCTATAGCTCAGTGAAAAGTGCACTAAATGCAGCCAAACGCCATGCAGCTCCCGATGACCTGATTTACGTGGGCGGCAGCACCTTTGTAGTAGCAGAAGTAGTTTAGAATATCAAATTCAATCGTCAATGTTATATACATTCGGGTCGGATTCGGTGCGCTCGACGCTCACTTTTTCGATTTTGTCCATAAAATCTACCGAGTGATCCCAAAATTCCATCAAGGTGGGCTTGAGCTTACCCATGACTGTCCAAACATTTTCCGGGTACTTTTCAAGCATAGAATAGGTGAGCGAATTGCGCGTATGCTCGTCTTTCACAATATTGGCTCGCACACCAAACCACAGCAGCAGGCTATACACCAAAGTCATCACCGCTGCTAAGAAAGCACCACCTGCCATTTGGTTGACAATGTTGACGTTAGCTGTTTCCATACCTTGGGAAATTGCTTTGGCCAAAAAACGAATCAGCAGCATTGTGCCGAAAAATGCGACCAGAAAGCCCGCCACGTACATGAAGGGATTGTCAATACCAGAGACCGACTCCAAGAAGCGAGTCATGGCTGGCGACAATTTGAAAGCAGCCAACAAGCCAAACACATAGGATAAAATAGTGAAGACCGTTTTGATAATTCCTCGGTAAAACCCAAGAAAAAATCCGTATCCGGCAAATATGAGGAAGAATATATCAATCATTGTTTCGTTCTTTGTACCTGTGTACTTCAGCCGCTGCGGCTTCCGGTTGAAAATACACGCAAAATCCTGCTTGTGCGCTAATGCAAACTATCCAAAAATAAACCTTTGCGGCCAATCGCCGGCATTAGTTAGATGTTTTCAAGCATTTATTCGATTAAAATACACATTTGGCGGTTGTTTGGTTCCCGACGCAAGCAATGTATGCAACAATTTGACGTTCAAGGTAGCATCGGCTCTTGACAAGCCAAAGACCCGGCGATTCGCTTTCGATGTGTTTTTTTCGTATAGAAAAATTACTAAAGTTATATCAGACTGCCACGAAAATTCTTAATTTTGCTAAAAATGCCCAAAAACATGCATAAAAAAATATACTTCCTGTTTGCACTTGCCCTGGTCAGTGCTGTATTGCTGAATGCCCAACCTACCATTAGTACGCAGCCGGAGCTGCCTAAGGTGTTCAAATTAGGTACCAACGAAGCCGCCTACGAAACCCTTATTCAGGAATACCCGCAAACTTTGTTGGCTGCCTGCAACAACGACATGAAAGTTGCTTTCGACAAATGGCTGGAAATGATGAAGGCACTTGACGACCACGCCCGGCGCATTAATTTCGACATCAAGGGTATAAAAGTGCGCCTGCACGTATTCTGGGATCCCGATGGCACCATCAAGCATATCGGGTACATCCTGCGCACCGACTCACGGGCCTTAGAAAAAGAAGCTGAATTCGGGGCTTTTTTGTCCAGCTTTACCCGGCAATATCGCTTCCCAGTGCAGAGCCAACAGAAGTACTCGCATTATAGCATTGCTACCTTTCCGACGTATTCCGAGCGCTCGGAATAACACCATGTGCGCGTTTGTGGCTTGTTTTGTAATAATTTGACACTATCCTGTTCCTAATTCTGACAATTATTTCAGATGTTTGTGCCGGATTTCTATCGCTCAATCCATTGCTGTTGTTTTTATTGTTGACAATCAAAAACTTCTGAAATAATGATCAAGATTCTCGCTAATGATGGCATCCATCCCGACGGGCTGACGCTGCTCGAAGAAGCCGGTTATCAGGTGGACACTGACAAGGTAGCGCAGGAAGACCTGCCCCGCGTATTGCCTGATTATGATGTGATTATCGTGCGTAGCGCCACCAAAGTACGCAAGGATTTGATAGACCAGTGCCCGAAGCTCAAAATCATTGCTCGGGGCGGCGTAGGGCTGGATAATATTGATCACGAATACGCCGAAAGCAAGGGTATTCAGGTGTTCAACACACCTGCGGCCTCTTCTCAGTCAGTGGCCGAGTTGGCTTTCGCGCACATGTTTGCCTTGTCGCGCTTTTTGCATCAGTCCAATCATCAGATGCGCATTGGTGGAGATTTCAACAAGCTAAAAAAAATCTACTCGGAAGGTATTCAACTGAGAGGTAAAGTACTGGGAATCATTGGTTTCGGGCGCATCGGGCAAGAAGCGGCGCGCATCGGGCTGGCCTTAGGCATGAAAGTAATGCCCGCGGATATTGCCGTGAGCGAAGTGGATATTGAACTAAACCTGTTTCACCGCGAAGGACTGAGCCTGACGACCAAAATAGAAACCTTCGACAAAGACGAAGTACTCAAAAACGCCGATTTCCTGACGCTGCACGTGCCTTTTGGCGGCGGAGTGCCATTAGTAGGTAAGCCGGAATTTGACAAAATGAAAAATGGTGCTTGCCTCATTAATACCTCTCGGGGTGGCGTGGTGGACGAAGAAGCGATGCTGGAGGCATTAGCTTCGGGCAAGCTGGCTGGCGCTGGACTGGATGTTTTTGACTTTGAACCCAAGCCCCGCAAGGAAATTCTTGACCATGAGCGCATTTCCATCACTCCGCACATTGGGGCATCTACGCACGAGGCGCAGGCACTGATCGGGCTGGAACTGGCTGATAAAATTCTCGCTTTTTTTGGCGACGATAAGTAAGTAATGGGTGGTAGGTGATAGGCGATAGGTGATAGGTGATAGGTGTCCCGTACTAAAGTCTGGCATCCAAATCTAACCTATTGATAATCAGTTATTTGTAAAAATAGCGATACTTAAAACAGGGTACAAAAGGCGGTTTGTAAAAAAATAAAATACTGAAATTCAGTTTTATATAAATTAGAAAATTTACAAATCGTCCTTTCCTGCTTAACAAATCGGTTTACTTAATCATTTTCATAAACGTGCCGACAAACCAATTAGAATCGGACTTGGTGAGCGAATCAAGGGTAGAATCTGCCTTGCTGGCGAAAAGTTTCACATCTTTGATAAGCCTGATAAACTCTTCGGCACCGGGTTCGCCGGTTTCCACGTCCGAAAGCTCGTCGAGTACCCTGAGCATAGGTTCCAGCTCTTTTTTCTTCCGCTGAATGATGATATTTTTGACGACTTCCCACATGTCTTTTTCGGCTACAAAAAATTCGCGCCGCTCGCCGGGTTTCAATTCCTTATAAACAAGGTTCCAGTCCATCAGGGCGCGCAGGTTCATGTTGGCATTGCCCCGCGATATTTTCAGTTCTTCCATAATGTCTTCTGCACAAAGCGATTCCGGTGCAATGAGCAGCAGCGCGTGGATCTGCGCCATTGTCCTATTCACGCCCCAATTGGAGCCGAGCGCACCCCAAGCTTGTATGAACCGTTCTTTGCCTTCGTGAAAATTCATGGCGGATTATTCTTTCAAAACTTACTGAAAATAAAATTAACCCAATTTAAAGAAAAAATCCGGGTATTTGTTCAACTCTGCCTACATTGATTTTCAGCAGCCGACACGCGCAGCCGAAGAGCCTGTATTTTAGGCCTTGAGAAAAGGTAATTTCACGACTTCTCCCGATAGTTTTTTGCTACCCGCTACAATATAAATCGGCGTGCCTGGCGCAGCAAAAGGTGCTTGCACATAGCCCATCCCGATGGGACGCCCCAGCGATGGCGACTGCGTGCCGGAGGTCACTTTGCCAATCACTTCGCCTTGTGCATTTTCTATCGGATAATCGTGCCGCGGCACTCGGCGTTCGCTCACTGTGAACCCCACCAAACGGCGGCTCGGGCCCGCTGCTTTTTGTGTCTTGAGGGTGTCGGCATCCATAAAATCGCCTTTTTGCAATTTGGTAATCCAGCCTAATCCAGCTTCGAGGGGCGAAGTAGTATCGTCAATATCATTGCCATAGAGGCAGTAGCCCATTTCGAGGCGGAGGGTGTCGCGGGCACCTAACCCGACTGGCTGAATACCGAAATCCTTGCCCGCTTCAAACACGGCATCCCAGATATGCCCAATCTGGTCGGCATTGACGTACAATTCGAAGCCGCCCGCCCCCGTGTAGCCCGTAGCCGAGATGAGCACATTGTCCACACCTGCAAAGGTGCCTTTGGTAAAGGTATAATATTTCATTGCGGCAAGCTGGACATCGGTCAGTGATTGTAAGGCGGCTGTGGCCTGTGGCCCTTGCACGGCTAATAGGGCAGTTTTTTCGGAAATATTGATGAGTTGCGTATCGAAACGGTTGTGCTGCTTGATCCAGTTCCAGTCTTTTTCAATATTGGAAGCATTCACTACGAGCATAAAAGCCATTTCGCCCTCCGAGCAGTAGTCTTCCGGGAGGCGATAGACGAGCAGGTCATCTACAATACCGCCCCGGCCGTTGGGCAGGCAAGAGTATTGCGCGTCGCCAATTTGAAGTTTGGAAGCGTCGTTGGTCGTAACATATTGTATCAAATCCAGCGCTTGTTTGCCCCGCACAATGAATTCGCCCATATGCGACACATCGAATACGCCCACGCTATTGCGCACAGCAAGGTGCTCTTCAATAATGCCCTGGTAGGAAACGGGCATATTATAACCGGCAAAATCGGTCATTTTGGCACCGAGGGCTATGTGGCGGTCCGTTAAGGGGGTGTTTTTTAATTGGCTCATAGTGGTTAGTTATGAATCGTCAGTTTGTTATTATAGGATGATATAAAGTATAAAAATCACTGAATCAGCACTTTGTCAATCAAATCGCCCGCGCGAACTTTGTGTACTACGTCCATACCACTGATGACGCGCGCAAAGATAGTATAATTTCCGTCGAGATGCGGCGCTGGCGAATGGGTGATAAAAAACTGGGTGCCTTCGGTATGATTGCCAGCCGAAGCCATGCCTACTAATCCTTCTTGGTCGTAGTACATCTGAGGCAATTCCGACCGGATAGAATAATCGAGACTGCCGTAGCCGTCGCCGCGGGGGCAGCCGCCCTGAATAACAAAATTGGACACAATACGGTGAAAGTTTTTACCATCGTAAAAGCCGTCGCGGGCTAATTTCACAAAGTTGATCACCGTGCCTGGCGCCACCCGACGCAGGAGCCGAATAGTGATATCACCGTGCTTGGTGCGAATGACCGCTTTGGGTTCGGGGCTGAGGTTTTTAAATACCTCCCAATCAATGGGATTATTGTATGTTGGTTTGCGCGGCTCAAAGTCCGTTTTGCCTTGCAAAAAGGCAATGGCTTGGGCCAGCTCATGGTAGGTTTCTGTCTCGCGGGGCAGCTCTAATTTGTTGAGGGCGGTCTCCAGCACACCGATGCTGTCAATCAGTGTTTTGAAATTGCGTTCCGGGATGCGCAGTGCGCCGGCGGCAATGGCTACCATGGCGGGATCGCCGGTTTGAATAGCATTAACTAAATAAATGGACAATTCTTTGGCAACGGGTATGCTACTACCAAAAAACTTACGATACTGCGCCGGCTGGCAAAGATTGGCTAAGGTCTCTACACTGGCAGCCCGTACTGCCGGATGCGCAGCTACAAAGCCCTCGCGCTGGATGAAACGAAAATTCCAGCCCCACTCGCCGAGGGCGCGTAAGGCAGCGGCCTTGTGATAAGGTGAAGTAGCCTGAGCAAAACGGCGGCGCAATTCATAATTGATACCGTTGCGATACGATTCAGCAGTAGCCGGCAGGTGGCGCAGGGCAGCAGTGTACAATTCCACAGCGGTTTGCCAGGGCAGCGAGTCTTTGGCTATGCGCCAATACAGGGTAGCATCGTCGGGGGTGCCATTTTCTGTGAAAAACTGTGCCGCTCGCGTGGCTACATGCACCTGCGGGTCGCGGAGGGCTTGCAACACGGTTGGCTGTACATCAGCGTATGGATAATTACCTAAAGCCCTGAGAATATTGCACTTAACGCGGTAATCGCTTTCTTTTTCATACAAACGGAGCAGGGCAGCCATTGCGGCGCTATTTTTCATTTTGCCGAGGGCAATGGCCAAAGCCATCCGAATATTAGCATTAGGCTCGTCGCCAATCAGGCGAGTGAGCGGAGCACCTTGGGTACTGTCAATGACAATATTGGCGGCCCGAGCCAGGTAGTTGGCAGCAATGTAGCGCACGCTTTCGGGGTAGCCAGGGTCAGCGGCGAACTGTACCATGCGGGAAGTGCCGGCGGGCAGGGGGATGTTGCGCAAAGCATAGCGATAAATGCCGTAGGCTTGCCCTTCGAGCAGGGCGGTGTCGCGGGGCTGATAGGTGCTGATGGTGCTGAGCAATGACAGCGTTTCGCTGGAGCCGCATTTTCCAAGCGCTTCGAGAATGGCGCGATTGGCTTTTTTATAAACGCCAGCGGTATCGGTTTTGGCAAAAGCTGCTATCAAAAGTGGCTCGGCGGCGGCATCCCCGATTTGCCCAAGGGCATAAGCGGCAGCAGCACGCACTTCGGGCGCGGGGTCGCGGAGTAGCTCGGATAGGTTTTCCATAGCTTCGGACGACCGGATGGAGCCGAAAGCCATGGCCGCCATGTAGCGGTAAGTGGCATCATTATGTTCTAAATAAATCCGTAAACTGTCTATTTGCGCAGCATCCTGAAAGGTATGGATTTGCTGAAAAAGCGGGTCTTTCAAATCAATAGTGACATCGGTAGTTTGCTCGTCGGATGGTGGCACACAGCCCGGCAATCCAACCAGCAACAAAAATGGTATGCAGCAGTATAGCAGTTCTCTCATGGCAAAAGGCTTTTCGTTTTTCAGGCTATAAAGATAGCGGCTTTTGGTAGGATAATGGTAACCGGCCTGTGGAAAAGTGCAATTCAGGCGAGCGGAGTACCTGAAGTTTACTGGACAACCAAGGTATTATACCCTTTTCAATTAGAAATGACGCGCTTAATTTATGCTCAAAGTCTTGTTTTTCAAAATTTTACAAAATCGCAATTCGGACTTCGTAAATCGTAATTGGTCATTACTCCTGCACATATACACGCTTTACCCGCTCGGAAATGGTAGTAAACACCTCTAATGGAATGGTATCGTATAGTTGCGCCAATTCGCTCACGGGAATGTGCTCGCCAAAAATTTCCACTTCATCGCCAGCGCGTGCCTGCGGAATGTCGGTGAGGTCAATCATGCACATATCCATAGCGACAGTACCGACAATGGGCGCTCGTTGCTCGTGCAGCCATACCGAAAACCGACCGTTGCCTGCGACCCTGCGCAGCCCGTCGGCATAACCAATTGAAATAGTACCAATGCGCGAGGCCCGCTCCGCTCTCCAGCGCCGCCCGTACCCAACGGTATCGCCGGCTTGCAGTTCATGCACTTGCGAAATCGTAGCTTTCAGGCAGAGCACGTTGAAAAGTTTTTCCCGAAACTCCGAATAGTTATCTAAACCATATAACCCAATACCGAGACGCACCATGTCCATTTGCCAGTCAGGAAAGCGATGCACGCCGGCCGTATTCAACGCATGGCGCAGCGGGCGATAGCCGATTGTAGCCGCAATTTGTTCATACATTTGCGCAAAACGCTGCAATTGTTCGAGTGTAAACGCATCGTGCGCAGGAGCCTCGCTGGCCGCCAAGTGGGTGAAAATGGATTGTACGCGCACCTCCGGATGGGTTTGCAAAAGGTGCAGCACTGCTGGCAGGTCTTTTTCTACTAAACCAAGGCGGTGCATTCCGGTATCTATTTTCAGATGAATCGGAAAATTGGCGCGTTTGCCATTGCTACTTTTACTGAAAAGGGTGTATGCCTCCAACAATTCGACAGCATAAATCTCCGGCTCCAAATGGTAGCGGTACATGGCGTCGAAGCCTGTGGCCTGCGGGTTGAGCACCATTATCGGCGCGTGAATACCTTCCTTGCGCAACTCAATGCCCTCATCGGCATAGGCTACGGCGAGATAGTCCACGCCATGAAACTCCAGCAGCCGCGCTACTTCTGCTGCGCCACTGCCATAGGCCGCCGCCTTCACCATCACCATGGTACGCACCCCGGGGCGCAGGTAGCGACTATACAAATATAAATTCCGAACCATGTTTTGCAAATTGATTTCCAGCACAGTTTGGTGTGCTTTCAATGCCAGCCGGTCGGCAATGCGTTCAAAAGTAAACTGTCGGGCACCTTTTAGCAAAATGGCTTCATTCTGAAAATGTAGGTTTTCAAACTGGTCGAGCAGCGCATCGGTATGTTCAAAAAAATGACTTTCGAGTGTGGATGGCAAGTATTTTTGCAAAATGGCCACTGCTTGTCCGATGGCAATGAGGCGATTAATCTTTTTTTCGCTAATCAATTGGGCTACTTTCGCGTAAAGCGTTTCCTGCGCTTCGCCACTTTGCAAAATATCCGACAGGATGAGGGTGCGTTGTTTTTGTTTGCGCTGTTGTTCTAAAAAATTGAGCGCGAGCGTAAGCGAATTCAAATCGGAATTATAACTGTCATTCACTACGATGCAATTATTAATAGCGGGCTTGAGTTCGAGGCGCATGGCCACCGGCTCGAGGTGCATCATCCCCTGCCGGATGCGCTCAGGCGCTACGCCAAGATACAACAGCATCAGCCAGCAGTGAATAGCATTTTCTATGGAAGCCGGATCGGTAAAAGGAATGCGGATAAACTGTGCCGTTGCCCGAAAAATGCCTTCGATACGCGTTTGCTGCTGCCCGACGCTGATATGGGTGATGTGCAAATCGGCGGCTTGCGTGTGGCGCGACCAGCAGCAGGTCTTTCGGCCCAGGTTGGTCAGTTCTGCATGAATGAGCGCATGATCCTTGCAATAAAAAACGATGTCGGCATGATTAAAAAGTTGGGCTTTTTCGTGCACTTTTTCTTCCATTGAAGCAAAACCAGCGGCGTGCGCATCGCCAATATTAGTAAACAACCCCATCGTACAATCAACAATGGATGCCAGCCTGACCATTTCACCGCACTGCGAGATGCCCGCCTCAAAAATACCGAGGTTGTGTTCCGGCTGGATTTGCCAAACCGAGAGCGGCACGCCAAACTGTGAATTGTAGCTGCGCGGGCTGCGCACGATGTGATACGCTTCGCGGAGCAACTGAAAAAGCCACTCCTTGATGATGGTTTTGCCATTGCTGCCGGTGATGCCAATAATAGGTAAGCGAAACTGCCGCCGATGATGCGCAGCCAGCATTTGCAAGGCTTCGAGCGTATTGGCTACGAGGATGAAATTGGCTTCCGGGCAGGCGGAGAGGTCTATTTTTTCGGAAATGATAAAATTGCGCACTCCTTCGGCATACAATTGCGGAATGAAAAGATGCGCGTTGTGCCGAGCGCCAGACACCGCAAAAAAAAGCGCCGTAGCCGGAAACAATACCTGGCGGCTGTCCAAAAGCAAGTGCTCTACCTCGCTATACCCAATAGCAGATTGCAAGAGCGTGCCATCTACAATGTGCGCAATATCAAAAATGGTGTATTTCATTATTTGCAGGTTCGATGCCCCGTCATTAACGACTACAAACCCAAATTAGCGTTGATAGCGCGCAAAAATTTTATCAATAGCTGCGGCCAAGCGCCGGTCTTGGTCGGTCACTATGTTCCCCGCGTCGTGCGTACTCAGGTGGATGTCCACGGTATTCCATACATTGCGCCACTCCGGGTGGTGGTTCATCTTTTCGGCCTGAAACGCCACTTCGGTCATAAAAGCAAAAGCTTCGGTGAAATCCTGAAATTGAAAGCGGGCCCGTAGCTGATTATTTTCTTCCTGCCACATGATTGTAATGGTTTTATAATAAAAAAAATTTCATCGTTTAATCTTACAACATAAAAACAGACAATAAGCATTTTACGCTTTTCAAATCCATTTAAAAATAGATTGGCTGAATCTTTTTTATTCAGTAATTTTTAGGCTATTCATAACGTAAAATTAATACCTCTTTCAATTGAAAATGGCGTACGTTTTTATTTCCAAAATGCTGTTTTCCAGTATTTTACAAAATCGTAAACCGTAAATCTGACTTCGTAAATCGCAAATGGTATTAATGCGCGCACATAAACAATGTCCTATTGCCCATTAAAAAGACATAACTAACGGTATAATGTTCAAAAAAGCAACCCAGGATGGCGGGAAATTTTGTACTAAATATAATGGTGGGAAATGGCCGGAGCGCTTCGGGTGCACAATGACTCCGGCCGGCGTGTGTTTTACAGACCTTTGAGGCTGGAGCCAAGCAACAGAATAACAAAGGCAGCGGCAAGCAGCCAGAAAGCGTTTTCGGCTAAGAAGCCAGTTTTGGTAGCTAATTCACCGACAATGCCAGCTATGCCCAGGATAAGTGCAATAACCCAGGTGATAACTCTTGGTGCGTTGGTTTTCATAATTCAGGTGTTTTTCGTTTTGTAATGATTAATTTCTGATTTCAAAAGTAAGCAAAACGCCCGGAAAATAAGTGTAGGAACATGTTTTTTTTCCAAAAATCGCAAATCAGCTCGGAAAACCTCAGATTTTCGATAATTTTGTACGTGCCCTAAAGCGTATTTTGAATAGCCGCGCATGAATCATTTTCCAGTAGCCTTGTATCAACTCTTCCACGACCTCGGGCAACTCACTGAGGCAGAGACGCATACCGTACTGAAGCACTGGCGGCATCAGTTTCAATTGCAACGCTGGGAGTACCTCTCTACACCCGACCGGCGCGATTATTATATGTATTTCGTGCTCGCTGGGGCGTTGCGTATCTATTGTGTCAATGCGCAGGGCGAGGAGACTTGCCTCGGTTTTTCCTACACCCACTCGTTGGCGGGGTCTTATCCGTCGCTCATTACAGGCGAGCCTTCGGTATTTTATGTGCAGGCGCTTAGCCCTTGTACATTGCTGGGAATGCTTTGGGAAGATTTTGTACGCATAGCCGAAACCATGCCCAATCTTGAGCGCTGCCGCCGCATCCTTGCTGAGCAAACCTTACTGGGGCGCATGGAGCGGGAAATCGAGCTGTTCACCCTCACGCCCGCCGAGCGCTACGAGCGAGTACTAAAGCGCAGTCCGCAACTGTTTCAGTTGGTGCCGCAAAAATATATCGCCTCCTACCTCGGCATGACGCCCGAAACACTGAGCCGAATACGACGGAAAAGATGATGCGCTTACTTACACCGCTTTTAGGGAAGACGCAGTTATGTAAATAAGCAGCCGCAGTAAGTAATGGGACGTTATTATTGGTTGATAGGGGAATGGGGGGGATAGGGTTTAGAAGGGTTGAAAAGTTGAAGGGTTTAAAGGTTGAGAAGGGTGATGACCGTATCTAACATCTATCATCTAAAATCTGGTATCTAAAGTCTATCTTTTGACATTCAGTTGTTTATTCATTTTTTTACCAAAAATAATTATGTTCGGGTACTTTAGCAATAGCATATAATTATCAAAAAAACATACAAATCGTTGATTATCAAAACAAAACCTTCCCAAATAACATTAACAAATAGAAATGTCCTATTACTTATATGTATGAATCAATAAATAATTTTGGCAAAAGATAAATACGATTCTGAATAATCAGCGCGAGACGGATTGTCCAAGCTGAGGTATAAACCATTTTCATTAATAAAAAAACGATGCATAAAAGCCTCTTTTCCGTTTATTTCAATTTCCTTTTCAAAAGAAAATTCGCTTGAAAGCACTTGAATGGAAAACTTTGGTGGATAATTGGTGAGCACTTGCATATCCGTTTGTTCTTCTTTTGGGATGGCATGTTTTACAAAGCGGATATATTTTTTCCGGTACGGATCGTAAAGTATAGATCGGTATTGCGCATTTTCATAGAAAAGCATAGGATCATCCGCCGGATATTGATCCATTCCTCGCAGTTCGTTCAGGTTTACATATTTACTGGGTATAAGTTTATTATTTACTTCCTGAAAATTATTGGACGTATAATAAATTTCATGCCGAATTGGAAGGCTGAATACGATGCGCTGCCCATCAAAACAACTCGACAACTGGCTTTCAAACATGCCTTTTTCAAAATAATCTTTCGGCAAAAAAAGCGGAAGTGAGGTGATGGAATCCTTGTTAACTTGCAAAAAGAGAGGAATATTAACCATCATTTCAGATGAATACTCGCGCCCGGCTCCGTAGCGGTAAATAGTTTGGGAAATAATCCAGTGATTATCTTTGTAAAGTATTGTATTAGGAGCACTACCTGCGCTTATATGCTGAAAAGTGATATCATTATCTCGATTGTAATTTATTTTGTCCATTAAATCGCCTTGCGCATTGAGTAAATACAGTTCGTAAGAAGCAGCAGAAGAAATTACAATCGAATCTTTTGACAACACATTCAAGGCTATCGGTGCGGGTACGCGCTTGGCACCTTCTTTCACTAAGCGAATTATCTGCGGTTCGGCTTCCTGTGTAGTATTGAAAACATAAATAGCATTATTATATTTACTATACAAGTAAAAAAAATTATCATGCCATGTAAAAATTCTGGAAGCAAGGTCGCATTCCGGCGGCACAGGCAGGCGCAAGACATTTGATAGCAAGGATGCTTTATCAGCCTCGGCAGGTGAATTGCTCTGGCAGCCAGGTAACAAAAACAAGATAAATAACGGCAAAAAAGTGAATAAACGCTTATTTTTTGAATATACAAACATAATGACTACGGTTTTATTATGATAAATACAGGAATGTCACACTGGCATTCCTGCATTATAAATAACGCTGAAAAAATACCGTTATCAGTAGGGCATAGTACGCATAAGTCAAGGACTTTCCTTCTCAAGCCCTTGCACCACAACTACTGAAAATGGTATAATTACTGAATTTCTTCAGGTCTGATAACAGCACAAACAAAAGAACCGCTCAAGGCGCAATCATTAATTGATTCCACGTAATAAAGTGTAGGACATCCACAACCACTTTGAGCGCGTGAAGAAGTAAGTGAGAAACTACCAACGAAAAACAACAGAAGGGATGCTAATAACAATAACTTTTTCATGATTATGAAATTTAAATATTAAAAAATATGTTACCTTTACAAAATTACCCCCCCCCCGAATAAATTGTCAAGTTTTCTATATTAATTTTTTGTTAACTTTTCACACAAAAAAACCCTCCTGCTCACATCTTGTTGCGCAGCACTTCGAGGTGCCTTTCCAATTCTACCTCGTCGTAGATGAGCACCTCGCGCACCTTGCTGCCTTCGCTGGGGCCCACAATGCCCATCCCTTCGAGCTGGTCCATGATGCGGCCGGCGCGGTTGTAGCCGAGTTTGAGGCGGCGTTGTATCATGGAGGTGGAGCCGTGCTGGTTTTGTACAATGAGCCGAGCGGCATCTTCAAACATATCGTCGAGGTCGCTATAGCGCAAGGGCAGGGCACCCTGCATTTCGTCGTCGGTATGGTATTCGGGCAGGAGGTACGGCTCCGGGTAGCCACGCTGTTTGGCAATAAAATCAATGACGCGCTCCACTTCAGGCGTATCCACAAAGGCACATTGTAGGCGCACCATGTCGCCGCCTACGGAGAGGAGCATGTCGCCGCGCCCGATGAGCTGATCAGCACCACCGGCATCCAGAATGGTGCGCGAATCTACTTTGGAAGCCACTTTATAGGCAATTCTGGCCGGGAAATTGGCTTTAATCACCCCGGTGATGATATTGACTGAAGGGCGCTGGGTAGCGATAATGAGGTGGATACCCACCGCCCGCGCCAACTGCGCCAGCCGCCCGATGGGTAATTCAATTTCTTTGCCTGCGGTCATAATCAAATCGGCAAATTCATCAATGACCAGTACGATAAACGGCAAAAAACGGTGCCCTTTCTGCGGGTTGAGTTTGCGCTGTACAAACTTTTCATTGTACTCGCGGATATTGCGCGCCGAGGCTTTTTTGAGCAGGTCGTAGCGCTCGTCCATTTCGATGCACAGCGAATTGAGCGTGTGAATAACCTTGTTCGTTTCGGTAGTAATCGGCTCGTCTTGCCCTGGCAAAAAGGCTAAAAAATGGTTTTCCAAGGAGCTATACGGAAAAAGTTCCACCTTTTTGGGGTCAATGAGCACCAGCTTGAGCTGCGAAGGGTGCTTTTTGTACAACAAAGACATCAGCACGGCATTGATACCTACCGACTTGCCCTGCCCCGTGGCACCGGCTACGAGCAGGTGCGGCATCTTGGCTAAGTCCACTACAAACACTTCATTGGAAATGGTTTTTCCCAAGCCGATGGGCAGGTCCATTTTCGCTTGTTTGAATTTGGTAGAAGCCAGCACCTCTTTCATCGAAACGGTCTGTTTCTTTTTGTTCGGCACTTCAATACCGATAGTACCCTTGCCGGGAATGGGAGCAATGATGCGAATGCCAAGGGCCGCAAGGCTCAGCGCAATGTCGTCTTCGAGGTTTTTGATGCGGGAAATACGCACGCCGGGCGCGGGCACAATTTCGTAAAGCGTGACGGTAGGGCCAATGGTGGCGCGTATCTTGATGATTTCAATTTTGTAATTGAGCAGCGTCTCGATGATCTGATTTTTATTCTGCTCTAATTCTTCGCGGTCTATTTCAAACGAATCGTCGGAATAGTCTTCCAGCAATGGTGTGACCGGAAATTCATACGACGACAAATCCAGCGTAGGGTCGTAAGGCTCGCTGTGGTCTTGGTTGCCCTCCAGCACTGCTTGCACCTGATTGACGTGCATATTGGCGGGGCCCGGCGCTTCTTTTTCGGTGGCTTGCACTTCGTCGAAAGGCGCTTCTATTTCCAATTCGGCTTCACCTGCCCGTAGGGGGGCGCGTTTGTTGGCAGCGTCTAAGCTGAGCGCCAACTGGGCGGGTTTGAGCACACCCGACTCCATGTCTTCTGGCAGCGTATCTTCGGCGACTTCGTCTCCGGAGGTTGTTTTGGTTCGTCCGGCACTACGCGACACCGTGGACTGAGCAGCGGCGCGGCGGCGTTGTCGCCAATACAATTTTCCTGTAAACCATTCTATAATATAGCCCCGCGACTCCTCCAGCGCCTGCCGGAAGCTCATGTCCCTAAAATTGGGATTGAACGACCATACAATGATGCCCGCAATGGCAAAAAGAATGAACCCAACCAACCCCACTGGCCCAACAAAGTTGAGCAGCCACTGGCTCACTGCATCGCCAAAGGCGCCGCCCCAGGGGAAACCCGCGCTGCCAAACAAAAATTCGAGCATAACGGAGAAGAGCAGCATCCACAGCACTGCTGAGCGCAGGCGATGCACGTAGGTGCGCAAAGGTGCCCGCCAGACCATACCCAGCCCCATCTGCACCAGCATATATACAAAAAAGAAAGACGGCAGCCCGAAGCCCCAGTAAAAAAACATATTAGAAACAATAGCGCCGAGGCGGCCCAACCAGTTGGCCATTTCTAAATTGCTGGTCAGCAGGCTCCACGAAAAACGCAGCACCTTGTCTTGGTCGGTTTTCCAGGTGAATAGGTAAGAAAAGAAAGCGATGAACAGATAAAATGAAAAAAACAGCGCAATGACGCCAAAGAGCTTGGGAATGCGCTCATCATTCAGCCCGATTTTCAGCGAAAGTTGTTTGAGGTTCTTTTTTCTTCTACGTGCTGCCATGCTCGCGGTATCGCCGGTTTGGTGATTGTTTGTTTATTGTTATGGCGCTTGCTAAAAACGCGCCACCTATTACATTTTTTACAAAAATAGGGATTTAATACCGGAAAAAGGAGTATTTCGCGGACGGAAGTTTTTGCAGACCGGCAAAGGGAAATGCGTAAGATTCCAAGGCGTGGGTTTTCTGTTCGCTGTTCGCTATTCGCTGTTCGCTATTCGCTGTTCGCTATTCGCTGTTCGCTATTCGCTGTT